>JBKPMR010000080.1:0-12229 GCA_046732255.1 Actinomycetota bacterium | reverse complement strand
GTACTCGCCGGCGGCGGATCGTCGGCGGCGACCCCGCCCTGCGGCGGCTCGCAGCTCGCCGGTAACTTCCTGGTCGTCCCCGGCAGCGCCGGTGCGGGCAACATCGTGTACCGGCTGAACGTGCGGTACCTCTCCGGTCCGACCTGCTTTGTGTCCGGCCTCCCACGCATCCAACTGCTCAATCGCCTCCGCCGGCCCTTACCGACGAAGGTCAGGCCGGCGTTCAGGCAGGGCCTGCTCGCGCCGCAGGTCGTCATCAGGCCGGGCTATGGGGCGAAGGCCGAGGCGCGCTTCTCACCCGACGTGCCGGGCGTCGGAGAGCCGGTCGCCGGACGCAACTGCGAGCGGACCGCGTACTTCATGCGGGTGACGCTCCCGCCCGGAGGTGCGACGTTCCTCGCCCCGATCAAACCGGCGACGCCGGTCTGCGCGCACGGGACGATGAGCTTTTCGGCGCTAGGCCCTGCGCGCGCGTAGAGCGTCCGCCGCAGCCAGGATCGAGTCGACAATCGACGCGTACCCGGTGCAGCGGCACAGGTGCCCGGCGAGCTCGGCGCGCACCTCCGCTTCAGTCGGCTCGGGGTTCTGCTCGAGCAGGAAGGAGGCGGTCATGAGGATGCCCGGTGTGCAGAAGCCGCACTGGAGCCCGAAGTGCTCGTGGAACGCCTGCTGGAGCGGATGCAGGACGGCTCCGTCCGCGAGCGACTCGACCGTCTCGACCGCACGGCCGTCCGCCTGGACGGCGAGCGTCAGGCAGGAGCGTGCGGGCCGTCCGTCGATCAGCACGGTGCAGGCGCCGCAGACGCCGTGCTCGCAGCCGACGTGGGTGCCGTAGAGCGCGAGCTCGTGGCGAAGGAGGTCCGACAGCAGGAGCCGAGGCTCGACGCGCCGCTCGTGGCGCGCGCCGTTGACTGTGACGCCGATCTCGATGACGCCTTCGGCGTCACGACATCGCCTCGCACCAAGGCCGGCAGCTTCGCTTCCGCCTTTGTGCTCAGCTTCGTCTCTCATCCGGTCAGCGCCTTCTCGATCAGCGCTCTCGCCACGTCCCGCTTGTAGCCGGCGGGCGCGAAGAGATCGCCGACCGGCTCGAGCCCGTTCCCGTCCCAGAGCACCGGCGTCGGCGCAATGCCGCCGACCGCGACCCGGTCCCCGACGACGGCGACGCAGACGACGGCGAAGTCGCCGTGGCGATGGGCGTGCTCCTCGAACGCCGTCCGTCCCGACGGAGCCGGAAACCGGACCTCGACCAGGAGCTCGCCGGGCTGGAGCGCGGTGGTGAAAACCGTGACGAAGAACTCTTCCGCCGGAATCGTTCGCCGGCTCGTCACCAGCTCCGCCCCGAGCGCGACGGCACAGACCGGCAGCTCCGCGGTCGGGTCGGCGTGGACGAGCGACCCGCCGACCGTCCCCCGGCAACGCGTGGCCGTATGGCCGACGAACGCAAGCGCGTCGCGCAACAGCGGGAACACGTCCGGCGAATGCTCGAGATCCCATTGCCGCGTCATCGCGCCGACCACGAGCATGTCGTCCTCGACCCGGATCCCGGCCAGCTCCTCGATCGCACTCAGGTCGACCAGTGCGCTCGGCCGGGCCAGCCGGAAGTTCAGCATCGGAACGAGGCTCTGCCCGCCTGCGAGCGGCTTCGCGTCCTCGTTTTCCGCGAGGATCGCCAGCGCCTGGTCGAGCGTCGCCGGCCGGTGATAGGCGAACGGCGACGGCTTCACGACTGCGCGAGCTCCCAGAGGCGGGCCGGCGTGAGCGGCAGGTGCGACGGCTTCAGGCCGAGCGGCCGCAGCGCGTCGGCGACCGCATTCGCGAGCGCGGCGGGCGCCGTCTCGGCGCTCGACTCGCCGCAGCCCTTGGCACCGACCGGCGTGAACGGGGACGGCGTCTCGATGTGCGCGGTGGCGATCCGCGGAGCCTCGGCGGCGGTCAGGCAGCGGTAGTCGGCGAAGGTCCCGGTCAGGAACTGGCCGTCCTCGTCCCAGCGGAACTCCTCGAGCAGGGCGCCGCCGAGGCCGTGCAGGGCAGAGCCGTACGTCTGCCCCTCGACCAGCTTCGGGTTGATGATCGTGCCGGCGTCGTTGGCGGAGCCGTACTTCAGGATCGTCACGCCCCACGTGACCGGGTTGACCTCGACGGCGACGATCTCGGCGACGAAGCCGTAGGCGTGAGACGAGTTGACCCGGTCGTCGTCGGTCGGCGGGGCCGACGAGGCTACGTGGAAGACCTCCGAGGACTGGATGCCGGCCGACAACCCTTCGGGCAGCCCGTGGGGATCCCAGTGCGCGACCCCGGCGATCCGGCGCAGGGAAACCGACCGGTCGGGGCTGCCCTTGACGCGCACCTCCCCGTCCACCAGCTCGAGGTCGCCGGCCGACGCCTCCAGCAGCGCCGCGCCGATCTCGAGGATCTGCCGCCGCACGACGCCGGCCGCCTTCCGCGCAGCGCCCGCAGCGATCCCGGAGAAGCGGCTCGAGTAGCTCCCGGAGGACACCGACCAGACCGAGACGTGGCTGTCGAACTCGTCGACCGTGGCGACGTCGTCAGGCGAGAGTCCGAGCTCGTCGGCGACGACTTGGGCGACCGCGGTCTGGTGACCCTGGCCTTGCGGCGTCGTCGCCATCGTCACCACGACCTTGCCGCGCGGGTCGACCCGGATCTGGGCCCAGTCGGCCGCGCCCGACTTCGGGTTGTAGCCGGGCGCCTGCCGCACCTCCGGCGGCAGCGCGACGGTGATGTAGCCCATGTTCGAGATCGACGGATCGACCGCGAGCCCGATCCCGATTCCGACGAGGCGCCCTTCGGCCCGCGCCTCCTCCTGCAGTGCTCGGAGCTGGGCGTAGCCGGCGGTCTCGAGCGCGAGCTCGAGCACGCGCGGGTAGTCGCCGCTGTCGTACAGGCCGCCCGTCGGCGTCTCGTACGGGAATGCATCCGGCTGGATCAGGTTGCGACGGCGGATCTCCGCCGGGTCGAGGCCGAGCTCCTGTGCCGCCTCGTCCAGCGTCCGCTCGGTCTCGAGGTAGACCTGCTGGCAGCCGTACCCGCGGTTCGGACCGGTCGGCACCTTGTTCGAAACGACGTCGACGAGGTGGAGCTCGACGTCCTGAACCCGGTAGGGGCCGACGTAGTTGCCGAGCGGCCGGTAGGTCGTCGCCGGCTCGGGGGCGCGGACGTACGCGCCCAGGTTGTCGATTACGTGGGCGCGCAGGCCGATGATCTCGCCGTCCCTGGTCAGCGCCAGCTCGCGCGTGCCGACGCGGTCGGGCTGGTGGCTGGAGCCGATCAGATGCTCGGCCCGGTCCTCGATCCACTTCACCGGACGGCCGGCCCGCATGGCCAGCAGCCCGACCACGGTCATGTACGGGAAGAGCGACGACTTGATCCCGAAGCTGCCGCCGATGTCCCGCGGGACGATCACGCGCAGCTTCGCCTCCGGCATCCGCAGCGAGCGGGCGAGCACCGGCAGCAGCGTCATCGGCCCCATGAAGTTCGCCCACATGGTCAGCAGGCCCGACGCGGGCTCGTAGTCGGCGACGACCCCGTAGGTCTCGATCGGCGTCGAGCTGTACCGCTCCCACCGCAGGGTCTCGGTGACGACGAGGTCGGCGCGCGCGAAGGCGCCATCGGGGTCGCCGTAGCGGAGGGTGCGGTCGACGACGACGTTGGAGCCGACCTGCTCGTGGAGAACCGGCTTGGTCGGGTCGAGCGCGTCCTCGACGGTCACGACCGCGTCGAGCGGCTCGTAGTCGGCGACCACGAGCTCGGCCGCGTCCTCGGCCAGGTACCGCGACTCGGCCGCGACCGCCGCGATCGGCTCGCCGGCATAGCGGGCCAGGTCGACCGCCATCGCGTAGTAGGCGAGCCGGTGCGTGATTCCGGCCGCGAACGGGTCGGTCAGGTCCGGCAGCTCGGCTCCGGAGATCGCGGCCGCGACGCCCGGGGCTGCCAGGGCGTCAGACAGGTCGACGGAACGGATCTCCGCGTGCGCCCATGGGGAGCGGGCGAAGGCGACGTGGAGCGGATTCGCGACCTGGAGGTCGTCGACGAACTGGCCGCGGCCCGTCAGGAGCGGCAGGTCCTCGCGGCGCGGCAGCGGCTGTCCGATCCAGCGGGTCACTGGCACTAAACAATTCTTCCCCACCCGCCGCCGCCCGGCGTCTCGACCGTCACGACGTCTACGGCGGCGAGCTCGCGCGTCGCTTTCGCCGGGAGCTCCTCGTCGTTCAGGAGGTTCCGGCCGGGACGGCCCGGCTCGCCGCCCTCGAGGCCGAGGGGCGCATGGCGACGCCGGTCGGTGAGGAGGGACAGCGTCGCCGGCTCCAGCACGCGCAACGAGCGGACGAGGCCGTCGCCTCCCCGGTGCCGGCCCCCGCCGCCGGAGCCGTCGAGCAGCTCGTAGCGCTCGACCCGGAGCGGCAGCTCGAGCTCGAGCGCCTCGATCGGCGTGTTGAGCGTGTTCGACATCCCGACGTGGACGCCGGAGGGGCCGTCGCCCCGGCCGGACGCGCCCTGGCCGCCGCCGAGCGTCTCGTAGTAGGTCCACGTAGGCGTGCCGATCACGACGTTGTTCATCGTCCCTTGACCCTGGGCCGGTACCTCGGCGGCCTGGGCGAGCGCGAGGAGAACGGTGTCGGCGATTCGCTGGCTCGTCTCGACGTTCCCGGCGACGACTGCCGACGGCGCGCGGGCGTCGACGAGGCATCCCTCCGGTGCGCGGATCGCGACGGTGGCGTAGAGGCCGGCGTTGACCGGGACGTCGGCGCCCAGCGCGACCTTGACGGCGAAGGTGCAGGCGGCACGGGTGACGGCGAACGGCGCGTTCACGTTGCCCGCGGCCGCCGGCGCGGTGCCCTCGAAGTCGATCTCGATCGCGTCGCCGGCGACCGTCACCGCAACCCGGATCGGCAGGTCCGCGTCGGTGACCCCGTCACCCTCGACCTCGCCCTCCGCCTCGTAGCGGCCGTCCGGCAGGCGGCCGATCGCCTCGCGGCCCCGCCGCTCGGCGTAGGCGATCACCTCGTCGAACGCGGCGAGCACCGTGTCACGTCCCCGGCGCTCGACGAGCTTGCGCAGACGCTCGCCGCCGAGCCGGTTGGCAGCTCCCTGCGCCTGGAGATCGGCGCGCCGGATCTCGGGTGTCCGGACGTTGCCGAGAATCACGCTCAGGATCGACTCGTCGAGCCGAACCGGCGGGATGATCAAACCCTCCTGCCAGATCGAGGTCGATCCGGCCGGCATCGAGCCGGGCACGATCCCGCCCACGTCCGAGTGATGGGCCCGCGTGCAGGCGTAGGCGACGATCTCGCGGTCGACGTCGAGCGACGAGACGAGCGTGATGTCGGGCAGGTGCGAGCCGCCGGCGAACGGGTCGTTCAGCACGAACACGTCGCCGGCGCGAGGGTCGCATTCGATCACGGCGGCGACCGATTCCGGCATCGCGCCGAGGTGGACGGGGATGTGCTCCGCCTGCGCGACCATGCGCCCGTGCGCGTCGAACAGCGCCGCCGAGCAGTCGCGCCGCTCCTTGATGTTCGAGGACGACGCGCTGCGAACGAGCGCGGTGCCCATCTCCTCGGCGATCCCGGAGAGGGCGGCGCTCATCACGGACAGGGTCACGGCGTCCACGTTCGCTCCAGGACGAGGGTGCCGGCGGCGTCCGGCTCGCCGCCCCAACCGGGCCGGACGAGGCAGGTCGCGCCCGGCAGCTCGACGATCGCCGGGCCGGCGGCTGCGGAGCCGGCGCCGTGGACCGGCAGGTCGAGCCAGTCGCCGTCCAGGTAGGCACGGCGTGTCGCGACGGCCCCCGGGGCTGCGCCGCCTCTGAGCTCCGGGCGTGGCCGCGGGAGCGTCGCGACGAGCCGCCGCGCGACGAGCTCGACGTCGGCATCGAGCCGGAACCCGTAGCGCTGCTCGTGGGCCCCAGGGAAGCCGGTTTCCCAGCCGTCTGCGTCGATCGTGAGCTCGTGCGCCTGACCGCGGTAGCGCGCGTCGACGAGCCGCCGCAGGTCGGCGCCCGGGAGGTCATCGGCGGCGCGAGCCTCGAGCTCCTCGAAGCCGACGGCTGCGGGGGCGACGTAGTCGCGGCGCAGGTCCGCAGCGGCGAGACCGAGCGCGCTCAGGACGCCCGAGGCGAGTGGGACGAGAACGCGCTCGATCCCGAGCTCCTCCGCGAGCACACATGCATGCAGCGGCCCGGCGCCGCCGAAGGCGACGAGCGCCAGCCCGCGCGGGTCGATGCCGCGCTCGACCGTGACCACCCGCAGCGCGCGGGCCATGTCCGCTTCGACCACCTGAACGACTCCGAGAGCGGCGGCGAGGGCCCATTCGGCCTCGTCCCGGTCTCTGAGACCGAGGGTGGAACGTTCTTGCGCCGATTCGTCAACAGGTCCAGCAGCGGTTGGGATGGATGCAGCGTTTCCGCCCCGGTCTCTGAGACCGGGGTTGAAACGTTCGTGAAGAGATTCGTCCACAGGGAGACGCGCCAACGCCGCTTCGGCCAGGGCGCGGTCGAGGACGACTTCACCGCCGAGGACGGCGCCGTCCGCCAGGTAGCCCAGGACGAGGTTGGCATCGGTCACGGTCGGCTCCTCGCCCCCGCGGCCGTAGCAGGCAGGCCCCGGCCGAGCGCCCGCCGAGCGCGGCCCGACGCGGAGCGCACCGCCGTCGTCGAGCCAGGCGATCGACCCGCCGCCTGCGCCGATCGTGTGCACGTCCACCATCGGGAAGCGGATCGGGACGCCGGCGACTACCGACTCCGCGGTCACCTGCGCCTCGCCGCCCAGGACTGCGGCGACGTCGGTGCTCGTCCCGCCCATGTCGAAGCTGATCACGTCCTCGAAGCCTCCGGCCGCGGCCACGAAGGCAGCGCCGACCACGCCGGCGGCAGGCCCCGACAGGACGCACGACGCCGGGCGCGCGACGGCCGTTTCGACGTCGACGACCCCTCCGGACGACTGCATCACCAGCGGTCTCGGCTCGAGCTTCGCCAGGTAGACAGAGAGCGCCGGCGCGAGGTACGCGTTCGCGACGGTGGTCGACGTGCGCTCGTACTCGCGGAACTCGGGCAAAAGATCGGAGGAGAGCGTGACCCGCGCGTCCGGCACGCCCGCCCGGATCGCCTCACCGACGAGCCGCTCGTGCTCCGGGTACAGGAACGAGAAGAGCAGGCAGACCGCGACCGCCTCGACGCTCGCCTCCGCCAGCCGCGTCACCGTCTCCCGCAGCGAGTGCTCGTCGAGCGGGACGAGCACGCCATTCGGCCCCATCCGCTCGCGCACGGTGAAGCGCAGCTCGCGCGGAGCGAGCGGCGACGACCGGTGGGCGGTGAGGTCGTAGAGCGAGGCGCGGTTCTGGCGGCCGATCTCGAGCACGTCGCGGAAGCCCTCGGTGGTCACCAGCGCCGTCCGGGCGCCACGGCGTTCGAGCAGGGCGTTGGTGGCCACCGTCGTTCCGTGCGCGAGCACGCCGACGGCGCCCGCTTCGATCCCGGCTGCACCGAGCGCAGCGGAGACGCCGTGTGCCTCGTCGCCGGCCACCGACGGGACCTTCGCCGTCACCAGCGCTCCGTCGACGATCGCGACCAGGTCGGTGAAGGTGCCGCCGACATCGATCCCGACGCTGATGCCTTCCATCACGCAATCTTTCCGAGGATAGGCTTCGTCCGCCATGGCGACGACGCAGATGCCCTCGAGCCTCGAGATCGCGCAGCAGGCAACGCTGCGTCCGATCGCCGAGCTCGCCGAGGAGATCGGCCTGGACGACGACGAGGTCGAGCTCTACGGCCGGTACAAGGCGAAGGTCGACCTCTCCGTGCTCGACCGGCTCCGCGACCAGCCCGACGCGAAGCTGATCGGCGTCACGGCGATCACGCCGACCAAGGCGGGCGAGGGCAAGACCACCACGTCGGTCAGCCTCACCCAGGGGCTCGGCAAGATCGGGAAGAGCCCGGTCCTCTGCCTCCGCGAAGCGTCGCTCGGCCCGGTCTTCGGGATCAAGGGCGGCGCGGCCGGCGGCGGCTACGCGCAGGTCGTGCCGATGGAGGACCTGAACCTGCACTTCACGGGCGACATCCACGCGATCGGCGCCGCCAACAACCTGCTCTCCGCGATGCTCGAGGCGCACATCCTGCACGGCAACGAGCTCGGGATCGACCCGCTCACCGTCAGCTGGCGGCGCTGCGTCGACATGAACGACCGCGCGCTGCGGCAGGTCGTGCTCGGCCTCGGCGGCCGCGCGAACGGTTACGTCCGGGAGACCGGCTTCGACATCACCGCCGCGTCCGAGGTGATGGCGATCACCGCGGTCGCCCGCGATCTCTTCGACCTGCGCCGGCGGCTGGGCGCGATCACCGTGGCGTACACCTGGGACGGAGAGCCGGTCACGGCCGAGCAGCTCCGCGCCGCCGGCGCGATGACCGTCCTGCTCAAGGACGCGATCAAGCCCAACCTCGTCCAGACGCTCGAGGGCCAGCCGGCGTTCATCCACTGCGGGCCCTTCGCGAACATCGCGCACGGGAACTCGTCGCTCGTCGCCGATCTGGTCGGCCTCAAGCTCGGCGACTACGTCGTCACCGAGTCGGGCTTCGGCGCCGACATGGGCATGGAGAAGTTCCTCGACATCGTCTGCCGGGTTGGGAACATCTCGCCGAGCGCGATCGTCCTCGTCGCGACCGTGCGAGCGCTGAAGCACCACGCTGAGGATCCGGACGGCGGCGTTGCCGCCGTCGAGCACGGCGCCGCGAACCTTGCCCGCCACATCGGAATCGTCAAGGAGTTCGGCCTCAAGGCGGTCGTCGCGGTCAACCGCTTCCCGACCGACACGGACGACGAGATCGCGACGGTGCGACGGCTCGCGCTCGAGCTCGGCGCGCACGCCGCCGCCGTCAACAACGCATTCGTGGACGGCGGCGAGGGCGCCCGGGAGCTCGCCGAGGCGGTGGTCGACGCGGCCGCGCAGCCGAACGCCTTCGAGCCCGTCTATCCGCTGGACGCACCGATCACTGCCAAGATCGAGGCGATCGCGAAGCGCGTGTACGGAGCGGACGGCATCTATCTCTTGCCCGCCGCGGAGAACGACGTGAGGCGCTTCACCGAGCAGGGCCTCGACACGGTGCCGATCTGCATGGCGAAGACCCACCTCTCGCTCTCGCACGATCCGACCCTCGCCGGCGCGCCGACCGGGTTCACCGTTCCGGTTCGAGCGGTGCGGGCGTACACGGGTGCCGGCTGGCTCGTCGCACTCTGCGGCGACATGCAGACGATGCCCGGGCTCTCGGCGTCGCCGGCCGCGTTCAACGTCGACATCGACGAGAACGGCCGCACCATTGGGTTGTTCTGAGCCGCTCGCCGCCGGGCCCGCGATCGTCCGAACACTCGAGCTGGCCGCCGGGCTCGCACTGCTGACCGCGAGGGTCGCCGGCCGCGACGACCTGGCTGCCCGCGCCGAGCAGCTCGCGGACGCGGTAGCGCCGCTCGGCGACGCCGACGCCGACGCCTACCGGCAGTTCATCGCCACCCGATCGGACGAGGCCCGAGCCCAAACGATCGAGCTGCCGCTGCAGATGGCAGAGCTCGCCGCCGACACGGTCGAGCTCGCCGCCGAGGCGGCAGAGGCGACCGAGAGCGCCGCGCGCGGCGACGCCCGTGTCGGCGTTCTCCTGGCGGAGACGGCGGCCCGCGCCGCCGCCTTGCTCGTCCAGGTGAACGGCGGCGGCGGCGCGGCAGACTCGGCTACTGCGCGGGCTGCCCGCGCAGCTTCTCGGGTGTGACGCCGAGGTCGCGGAGGACCTCGCCGCCCACGCCCCGTGAGTCCGAGACGAGCGCAAGCAGGATGTCGTCGAGGCCGAACTGCTCCCGGCCTGCGTCGACTGCGTCGTTCAGGGCTGCCTCGAGAACACGCTTCGCCCTCGGAGTGAACGGACGCGGAAGTCCTTCGACCCACGGCTCCTCGCCTTCGCCGATCCGCTCGACGACCTGTGCTCGCGCAGCGTCGTAGGAGACGCCCTCGATCCCACGCTTGGCGATCGCGAGCATCAGGTGCTCGGTGCCGATGTAGTTGTGCCTGAGCGAGTCGGCCTCCTTCTGCGCATCGACCATCACCTCGCGGGCACCGTCGTCGAAGCGGGCAACGAAGTGGCGACGATTGCCCCGGCGATGGCCGCGCTTCCAGCGCCGTCCGGGCCCTGCCGACCCGAACGGCGGGCCGCCGGGAGGCCCGGCAGGACCTTCCACGATCTGGTGCACCCGCTGGTGCGAGAGCTCGAGCGCCTCGGCGATCTCGCGCAGCGAGCCCCCGGCGGCGTGGAGCTTCTTGATCGCGTGCTGGTAGTCCACGCGTACGTGCGCTGTCTGGCTCTCGAGGTCGACGAGGCGCTGCCGCGCCTCCTTTGCCTCGGCCAGGATCTGTTCGTCTAGTGTCATAGACGTCCAGGGTACTAGACAAGTGTCTAGTTGTCTAGACGACAAGGAGAATCACCCCGGCGACGACGACTGTCGCGCCCGCCGCGCGCCAGGTCGAGACGCGCTCTTTGAGCATCACCGCCGCGAGCACGGTGACGAACAGCACGCTCGTCTCCCGAACCGCCGCCACCGGGGCAGCCGCGGCCAGACGCAGCGCGTAGAGCGCCAGTGCGTAGGGCGCGAGCATCAGCGGCGCGATCAGAAGGGTCTCCAGCCGGAAGCCCGCGCGCAGCGCCGGCCGGCCTTGCCGGACCGCGACCACCGCGGCGGTCACGAGCGCGGGCCCGACCATCACCGCCGCGAGGTAGGCGAGCGGATCGGCGAGGGTGACGCCGGTGTTGTCGACCAGCGTGTACGCGGCGATGGTGCCGGCGATCGCCAGCCCGAACACGGTCGCCGCCCGGTCCGGCCGCCGGCCCCGCACGAGCAGGATCCCCGCGCCGACCGCGCAGACCCCGAGCACCTGCTCCCAGGAGGTCGCGGCACCGAGCGCGACGACGGCGACGATCAGGACGAGCACCGGCGCCAGCCCGCGGGCGATCGGGTAGAAGACCGACAGCGGCGCGCGGGCGTACGCCGCGCTCAGGAGCAGGACGTACGCGAGCTCGAACGCGGCGCTCGCCGCGACGTACTTCCACGCCCCGGCCTCGACGCGCCAGCGAGCAGCCGCCACCGGCGCGAGGATCGCGACCGCCATGCAGAACGCCGCCGCCGTCGCCGCCTGCGGGTCTCGCGTCCGCGCGAGCATGACGTTCCAGAGCGCGTGCAGCACCGCGGCGCCGAAAGCGAGTGCGAACGCATCGGCCGGCATCGGTGAGTAGCATCGCCTAGATGCCGGAGCGCTCCTTCTGGAACCCGATGACGAACATGGGCGCGTTCCGCGACCGCGGGGTCACGATCGTGCGCGGGGAGGCATCGACGGTCTGGGACGAGGCGGGCAAGGCTCTGATCGACGTCTCGGGTGCGCTCTGGTACTGCAACGTCGGCTACGGACGCGAGGAGCTGGCGGCGGCCGCCGCAGACCAGATGCGGGAGCTCGCGTCGTTCAAGACCTACGACGGCTTCACGTCGCCGCGCAGCGAGGAGCTGGCGGCACGGGTGGCCTCGATCGTCCCGCTCGAGGGGGCGAAGGTGTTCTTCACGTCCGGCGGCGGCGAGTCGATCGACACCGCGGCCAAGCTCGCCCGCGCCTACTGGGCCGCCGTCGGCAAACCGGACAAGCACGTCGTCGTCTCCCGGCAGTTCGCCTACCACGGCTCCAACGCATACGGCACGTCGCTCGGCGGGATGGCGGCCCTGACCGACGTCTACGGCCGGCTCGTCCCGGAGGTCGAGCAGGTGCCGTGGGATGACGCCGAGGCGCTCGCAGATTCGATCGACCGCGTCGGCGGCGAGCGGGTCGCAGCCTTCTTCGCCGAGCCGATCATCGGCGCCGGCGGCGTGCTGATCCCGCCGGAGGGCTACCTCGAGCGCGTCCAGGAGATCTGCCGCGAGCGCGAGGTGCTGCTCGTCCTCGACGAGGTGATCACCGGGTTCGGCCGCACGGGCGAGTGGTTCGCCACCGGACGGTTCCGTCTCGATCCGGACCTGATCACGGTCGCGAAGGGGATCACCTCCGGCTACGTGCCGCTCGGCGGCGTGATCGCCTCACACCGAGTCGCCGAGCCGTTCTGGACGGCCGGCACGCAGCACATGTTCCGGCACGGCTACACCTACGCCGGCCATGCCACCGCCTGCGCAGTGGGCCTCGCGAACCTCGACGTGAT
>JBKPMR010000079.1:0-9959 GCA_046732255.1 Actinomycetota bacterium | reverse complement strand
GGGCGGCTTTGGAGCATCGATCTTCCACCACCACGGTCTCCGGAGCTCCATGATCAGATCGGCGTTGCGGTGCGAGAGGGCCTGCGGCCGCGGTGGAGGTACGTCCGGGGTTCGAGTAGGCGGCGACTCCCCCGGCTACTGGCGCGATTGACGACGATCGATCTCTTCGTTCACGACAGCAGGCACAGCCGGCGCAACGTCCTCTTCGAGCTCAACCACGCCTGGGAGTCGCTCCGCGCGGGCGGCGTGTTGATCGTCGACGACGTCGACTTGAACTGTGGATTTCACGATTTTCGGGAGAGGCATGCAGACGAAGGCGACTTCCTCGTGTGCCACGCCGAGCCGCTCGAACCGGATCTCGGGCGCCAGGACGACCGCGGCGTGTTCGGGATCATCTGGAAACGCGTCTGACTGCCCGGCCGGTGGCAGGGGCAATTGGGACGCAGAATCTCGGCGCTCGCCGACTGGCTGCTCACCGAGCAGATCCGGCAGATCTTCGAGGAGAGCGAGCAGACCTACGGCTCGCCACGGATCTTCAAGGAGCTCAAGCTCGGCCGCGGCATGGCGATCGGCGAGAAGCGTGTCGCCCGGCTGATGCGGCAGGCTGGGCTGGTCTCGATCCACGCCAAGACCGCAAAGGCTCGACGACCAGAGGAAAGGAGCATCGGCTCGCCCCCGACGTGGTCGGCCGCGACTTCAGCGTCGACGCGCCCGATCGCTTGTGCGTCGCATTGCCCCAGCGCGCAAAGACGTGATCGAATCGGCTTCCAAACAATGCGCTCCACGCCGACGCTTTCCGAAACACGTACGCAGTCTTTACGAGCGGGCGAAGCTGAACCGGACCGCCGATGCAGCGATCGCCCTCGTGTCTCGCACGAAGAGTCCAAATGTGCGGATGGCCACGGCGGAGAGAGGAGATGTTCTTCAGTCGTGAGACGTGCCGCGCATTGTGTCTCGGAACCGTGCTTACATCGCTCTTCGGGTAGGTAACGCCAGAGTTCCGGGTCTAGCGCATAAAGGGAAAGACGTTCACATCGAAACCAGCGTCTGGCAAAGCGCACAAGTCACGTGCGAGAAACGTTTTACCAGGGGAAACTGGTAGGTGAAGACAGCGATACGCATGCGGAAGGCGGGAATCACTCATCATCATCGGCAAGCGACGGGCAATCAATACTCAAACGCGGCGCGATTCGTTCCGGCGCTACAGCGGTCGATAGGCGGCCACCATGGGCTTATCATCATGTTTGCCTGTCCCGAGGTCGCCTCGACGGGCCGAGGTTGACACTGCTGCCCTGACAGGCACTATTCGTTCATGCGGCCATCGTTCCCTCACACGTGGATTGGCTCAGCCACGTACCCGTCCCGACAGATCCGTGAGCAGCAGTTCTGAACCGCGTAGCGGGGCCGAGCCGCAAGCTGTCGATGTCCTCTTCATCGGCGGCTCTGGGCGGTCAGGAAGCACAGTCCTCGCGCTGCTCCTCGGGAGACTGCCGGGTTTCGTTCCCGTTGGCGGCTTGACCAACCTCTGGGAGCGCGGGCTGCAGAAAAACTACGTCTGCGGCTGCGGCTCGCATTTTCGGGAATGCCCTTTCTGGGCCAGTGTGGGAGAGCAGGCGTTCGGCGGCTGGGAGAACGTCGATGCGGATGAGATTCTCCGGTTGCAACATGCAACTACGCGATATCGCCACATGCTGCGGCTGATCGGGGGACGACGGTCGGCGTACGTCGAGAATTTGACCGAGTACTCAGGCTATGTGACGAGTGTCTATCGAGCCGTCACGCGCGTTTCTGGTCGCAGCATCGTCGTCGATAATTCGCATGGTACACCGCTCGGGTTTTTCCTGGACAAAGCACCGGGCATACGTGCACACATTCTTCATCTCGTGCGAGACAGTCGAGGAGTAGCTTACTCGGGCTCCAAGCAGATGCTACGGCCCGAGGCGACAGCTAGTCCGACGTACATGGAGCGATATTCGTCTACCAAAGCTGCCAAGGAATGGGTTCTCGCAAATCTGCCGTACCACGTCAAGTGGTCTTCCTCTGTACCTAGGATTCGGATCTACTACGAGTCGCTGGTTGCCTCGCCGACGACAGAGATCGCGCGGATCGCCGAGTTTCTCGGCTCGAAGGCATCGCCATCCGAGCTTTCGATTTTCGCCGATGAGTCGATCGACATCGCTGAAAATCACATGATGTCGGGAAATCCGCACCGCCTCGGCCGTGGGCAGATCCAGCTTCGGCTCGACGACGAGTGGCGCACGAAGATGAGACCGACCGATCGGACGGTCGTCACACTCCTAACGTCGCCGCTCAGTCTCGCGTACGGTTATCTCCGGGGTCGACGCTCGCCGCAGGCAACGAGCGGATCGAAGGTTCAGAGCGTGTGACAACGCAGCCGCGCTCGGCCGCCTCGGCGACCGTGATCACGTACGGCACGAACCTCATCGCTTCCGTTCTGTCGCTCGCAAACGTTCTCATCGTCTCGCGGGTGCTTGGTCCAGTGGGGCGCGGAGATGTCGTCTTCCTGGCCGCAATGGCGGGCTTCACGTCGATGCTCGTCAGTGCGGGCGTCGAGGAGTCGAACGCCAATTTCGCCGCCTCTGAGCCTCCCCTCCGTCGAGCTCTTGCCACGAACTCCATCGTTCTCGCGGTTCTTCTCGGGGTGCTTGCAGTCTGCGTCGTTCAAGGCCTGATCGCGGCGTTTCCCCGGGTGGCAGGGCCCTCCACGAGCGCGCTGCGCTGGTTGACGCTTGCGTTCATCCCGGTGCTGCTCCTAAATCTCTTCCTGCGCTGGCTAGTCCGCGCCGATTACGCGTTCGCGGTCACGAACATCGCCTGGCTCGTGACGCCGGTCGCCAACGTCGGCGTCAACGGGCTTCTTGCCCTTCTCGGGCTGCTCACCGTGGGAACGGCTGTTGCGACATGGCTCGCAGGCCAGGCTGTCGGCACGTTGATCCTCGTCTGGTACGTCGCCCGTCGCACGGTCGGGTTCGGACGCCCAGATGTCGGCCTGATGGCGCGCGAGCTCAGGTTTGGGCTCAAGACCCATGCCGGGCGCGTGATGCTCCTGGGCAACTGGCGTCTGGATCAATGGCTCCTTGGGGCGATCTCGGGGGCGCGCGAGCTCGGCCTCTACAGCGTCGCGGTGGCGTGGGCCGAAGCTCTTTCGTACCTGCCGACGGCGGTCAAGTTCGTCCAGCGCCCCTACCTCGTTCGCTCGGCGCACAGGGATGCAGTGCGCCAAGCGGCGATCGCCTTCCGCGTCGGGATGGTCGCCACCGTGGTCCTTATGGTGGGCATGGTTCTCGCAGCTCCGATCCTGTGTGTGACGCTCTTCGGTGAGCAGTTCCGCGGCTCGATTGTCGAGTTGCGTGTGCTCGTGATCGGCGCGCTTGGGATGCTCGCGCTGACCATCTTCGGGAACGCGCTCGTTGCGCGGGGTAAGCCCGTCCTCTCCAGCGTTGCCTTGGCTGCAGGTTTCGTCTGCACACTGGTGCTGGATATCGTCCTCATCCCACCCTATGCGGGCATCGGCGCCGCGGCTGCCTCGGCGATCGCGTACACGACGGCAGGAGCGCTCATGTGCTTGTTCTTCGTCCGGAGGCTCGGTGCTGAGGCCCGGGACCTCGTTCCGCGGCGCAGTGAGATACGTTGGCTTCTCACCAGCGTGCGAAGGATCCCTCGGCGTAGGCGGCGCCCGACGGCCGGAGAGACTCTCGCTGATCGGTGACGGGTAGGGGTTGCCGGTGGCCCGCGAATGGCTTCTAGTTGGAGCTGACCGGATGCGCGTGGGGATCCTCGAGCATGGCCACGCTTATTCCCGCCTATCAGTTGTCATCGGCTACGATTCCATCCCGGCGGCGCGATCTCGACTGGTACTTGGACCTACTGTGGCCCTACCTCGTAAGGTTCCCATGAAGCAACCAGTCGAACGCGGCATCAACGTCACACTGCGGATCGTCCGGGAGGGGCGTGAGTTCGGCGAGTCCGTAGAGACCGCAAATCTGCGCGCGACCGAACGAGACGCGTTCAACATCACGTATTCAGCCGAAGTCGCTGCCGAGGAGGTGCTCCTCCGGAGCGTCATCGCAAACGTCGTCATCGAATCGGATCACACCTGGTTTCTTGACGACGACGGACAGCTAGCGCCGTTGGCTTCGTCGGCAATCCCCTCGTGGCCGGCGGGCAGGTTCATCGTGACGGCGCGCGATGGCCAACTGGATCGCTGGGAGTTCCCTCGCTTCGGCCGTTTCCGCTTGGTCAGGCAGAACGGCTCCGTCCTTATCGTGGCCCCGCTGCTGGACCGCTCGAGGTGTGGTCTCAGCGTTTGGCCCGCTGTGCCTTGGGCGGCGAGGCGCGCCAAGATGGTCCTCGAACTCGTCCAGGCTCCATTGAGCCATCTGGAGGAGTGTCCCTGGATAGAGCCGTATCCAGACGGCGCCCGTGCTGTGATCTGCCTGACCGACCATGCTGATTTTGATTCCCCGGCGAAGGCGCGGATACTCACAGATCGACTGATCCGTCGTGGAATACGCATCACCAAGAGCGTGTTCCCTTCCGCAGACCTTCCGTCGTCGTTGCCGTGGGAAGAAACCGGGCTCGACAACGCGGACTACCACCGGAGCATCGAGCGACTATTCGAGTATGGCAGTGAGATTGCGCTTCATGGTTTCACTCCCAAGCGGGACGCTCCATCGTTATCGGAGTGCAAGCGCCGGTTGGAGCTCCTTCGTCAGTTTGACGTGGCGACATGGATCGACCACGGGATCGGCGATTATCTCTTCTCACGCGGCGGCCGCCTCCCGGGTGGGACGAGCCTTGAAGCGTTGCTCGAAGCAAACGGTGTCCAAAACTACTGGTCCTATTTTGACGTCTGGGACAACCCATTCGGGAAGAGCATGTCGGTGCTAGCCGAGCGAGCTGGGCCCGACGTCGTCACCGACCTCATGAGTAGGAACCACAGGTGGAAAGAAACTTCGAGCCGTGAAGCCCTCTGGTTCGTGCTTCACGCATTCAGAAATATCGTTGGCGACGCCAACGATATCCCCATTCGCCGCAGGCCCTGGCGAATGGCCGCCTGGAGGCAAGGATCCCGGTGGTACCGCATTGCGCGGCGGGTGCGAAGAGCCCCGTTCGGAATCTACGGTCGAGACGGGGCGGTCTTTCAGCAGTCGTTGCAGTCCCCCTGGATATTCGACACCGTGCTTCTCAATCACCTCGCGTTGCAGTTGGCGCCTCCCATGGTCGACAGGCTGATCCACAAGGGTGGGCTTCTGGTCGGACATTGCTACATGACCTGTGAGTTCGATCGTGCGCGACGCAACGTCTTTCAGCGAGTGAACGGCCGAGTGACAGTCGATCCCGCATTTGAGACAGCGCTGGACTACATCAGCGATCGGCAACGCTCGTCCGAGCTGATCACGATGAGCTTTGCGGAGCTGCGCCACTGCTTGGACCTGTTTGTTCGTACACGCGTCAGGCGGACCGAAACCGGATGGAAAACGGAGCTCTCTGATGAGCGGGCCGGCTCCGATCATCGTCGGCACGACCGTGGGCCGTCCCAGCGGCACGACGGCGCCCGGTTCACGCTTTCTCAGGGCACACTGACGGGGAGGCTCCCTGTTGCGGTCGATTAAACAGCTCGCTCGGTATCTGTTCCGGTTCGCCACCGACACGGCCTACCGGAACATGGTCATCGGAGTTCTCAACGAGCACCTGGGTCGGAGGGAGAACGACTCTCGACGGCAAGAGGCGTCCGAGAGATTCGCGTGGGCATCCGGTGCGACGGCGTATCTCGTCGGCGGCTGTGAACTCACGTATCTGAAAGACGAGTTGGAATCGATTGGAATGCGGTGCAGCCATTCCTTCGAGCTCGCCACGGCACAAGATCCGTTCGGCGAGCTTTCGAATTCGGGGTCGCCACTTCATTCACGATCGTTTGACTACGTCGTGTTTAGCCAGTACCAGATCATGGTGACTGCCGTCCAAGCGGTGCAGATAGTCGAGCCGGAGCAGCCGGATAGGGCGGAAATGATCCTCGGGGAGATGGGTGCCCAGCTTCGTCGCGCCTTGACCATGCTTCGCGAGAAGACTCAAGTCCCGGTGTTCTTGTACGGGTACTCGTTGAAATACCGCCCCTGGAGAGGACGGCTCGAATCGGCCCGCCAGGGGGCGATGACCTTGCGTGAGTTGCTGCTGCGGTTCGAGCTGCAGAACCGTGAGATTGCGTCGGAGTTCGGCGACGTCTTCGTGCTCGAGCCGACGATTGCGTTCGAAGAGCACCGTTACCACGACGTGCTGGGTTTTGTCGACGCCGACGGCTTGAACGATCACCTCACTCGCGAGGGCAGCCGAGCGCTCGCTGAAGAGCTACTGATACAGGCAACGATCAACCGGCCGCAAACGAGAAAGATCAAGGCGGTCATCTTCGACCTCGACAACACGCTCTGGGATGGGACCCTGGTCGAAGACGGAGTGGCTGGGCTCAGCGTGAACGAATTCAGGATCAATGCTGGGCTCGCCTGGGCTTCGCGTGGCATCCTGCTGTGCGTCTGTAGCAAGAACGATCCGGGCTCCCTCGACGAGATCCAGCGCATCCTGCCGAAGAAGTTCGTGGACTCCGTCGTGATCTGGCAAGTCAGCTGGGAGCCCAAGCCCTACCTCGTCCGCGAAATCGCGACGCGGCTGAACTTGGGACTCGAAAACATCGCGTTCATCGACGACTCGCCGTTCGAGCGCCAGGCGGTCGAGGACTTGTGTCCCGGCATCCGAACGTTCGACCCGACCGAGTGCGTCAGCAACCTCACGTCGATCGAGTTCGAGCCGGCCGTCGGTGCCACTCAGGGCCTCCAGCGTCAGGAGTGGCAGCAGGCGGAGGAACGACGGAAGGAAGTACAGGGCGCTACGACCGAGTCCTATGAGGAATTCTTGATGAGGACGAACATGCGCATGTGCGTCCGCAGCGCCACTGAGCTCGATATCGATCGCGTGGCGGAGGTCATCGCGCGGACGAATCAGCTCAACGCCACGGCCCTGCGGCTCGATCGCGCCGACGTCGTGGACCGCTTGAACGGCGATCGCCATTTTCTCGGCGTCGTCGAGCTGAAGGACAATTTCGGAGACTTCGGAACCGTCGGGGTGCTGATCGCTGAACAGGACAGGCGAGCCTGGAACATTGAAGTGCTGGCGTTCAGCTGCCGGGCGATGGGCCGCAAGGTTGAGGTCAAGACCCTCAATCTCTTCCTGAAGTGGGCGCAGCGGACGGGCGCTGAGCACGTCAACATCCTGTACAGGCCTTCAGAGCGAAATGCCGGCATGCGCGCCATCCTCGAGGAAGCTGGGTTCCAGCCGGCGGACGAAAGTTTGGATGGCGGTGTGGCCTTCTCGGTCTCTGACTACGCGAGCATTCCTGAGCCTTCAGCGCCGTGGCTCAACATCGATATCCGGGATCTCGAGGAAGACCTCGATCGCGAGTCCGGCGCGGTCGCAGCAACCGATCTGAGGTAACGAATGCAAACCGTTCGCGGGCTGCGGCGCCCAGGACGTCGGTCCGACCGCAGGAGCTTCCGGGATCGTCCTGGCGATTCCGGAGAGTCGGGTCAGACGAAAGGCGAGCTCGCGACGATGCCGCGGCGTCGGCCGCCGCCTTGACAACCCGGGTTCCTGCCCCGGCCGGCTCGTCAGTCCATACGGGAGCAGGCCGCCGATCCGAATTCCGAGGGCAATCGCAGCGGTCGGGTCGGCGGCTGTCGAGCGATTCGAGCGAAGGCCGCTCAGCGATCAGTCATCGAGGTACTCGGGGAGCATGTGAGCGCCGCAGACCGAGCGATCTAGACATTCCGATCCTCCCCCGCTACCGTCCGACGGAGACAGACGATGAAGCTGCGGCTGCTTGATTTTCTCGTATGCCCACTGGACCAGACTCCGCTGGAGCTCGTCGAGTGGGAGTCGTCCCGCGTGAGCCTCTCGCGGGAAGCGACTGCGCGAATCAAGCGGCTCGGCCTCGATGCGAACCTCTTTTCAACCGAGATCGCCACGGGGGCATTGGTGAATCGGGAGAGGCGAATCTTCTATCCGATCTACGAGGGCGTGCCGCGCATGCTCGTGTTCCCGACGGGTGTCGCGCAGCAGTTCCTCGCGACCAACGCTGATCGCGTTGCGAAGGAGTTGGCGGGATTCACGCTGCCGGATGAGGCGCCCGCGACGGGTGAAGAAGACGTCTTGCGGACGTTCTCCAGCGAATGGGTCAATTACGACTGGGACGAAGGGACCTACTGGAACACAACTTCCGAGGTCGTGTACAAGACGATGAAATCCCTCCTCGGCCTCGAGCAACATCCAATCCGAGACAAGGTCGTGCTGGAGGTAGGCATCGGTGTCGGCGCCCTGGCCGATTACATGGCTCGCGAGGAACAGTGCGAGCTGGTCGGCGTCGACCTCAGCTATGCCGTGGATCCTGCCTACAAGCATTTCGGCAGAAACCCGTTCCTGCACGTCGTTCAGGCTTCGGTGTTTCGCCTCCCATACCGTGAGAGCACGTTCGACCTCGCGTATAGCCACGGCGTTCTCCATCACACGTTCTCGACGAGGGCGGCCTTCGAATGCATCTCCAGGCTCCCGAAGATCGGAGGCCGGTTATACATCTGGGTGTACAGCCACAAGGCCCAGAAGCTCTCGCTCGAACGGCGGGTGCTGATGAGGACTGAAAGTCTGCTTCGACCGATTGTCTGGAGGTTGCCGGAACGACTTCAGACCGTTGTGCTCGCGCCCATCGTTCCTTTCTACCTCGCTCGGCAGAACCTCTTTCGTGACCGACGGAAGCCCGGCTTCGTACGGTACGGGCCACGAGAAGCGATCCACGCCGCGAGGGATCGATTCACGCCACGGTATGCGCATCGGCATTCAGACGATGAAGTCAGCGACTGGTTCCGTGAAGCCGGGTACGCTCAGCTCGAGCGCGTCAGCGAGCAGGAACACGAAAGCTTCGTTCCTCCGGCGTATGTGGTCGGTGTCGGGGTGCAAGGAGTGAGGACCTCGCCGGCAATAGCCGAGCTGTCGCGAGCCGGCTAGGTGCCGGCAACCGTTCGCTCGGTGAAGTACCGGGCTTCCGGGCGAAGCAGAGATCGGATCCGGATCGGGAAGGGCGCTTAGCCCGCAGCCCTCTCGAATGCGCCTGCATCTCTGCGCCGGCAGGACGGGAGCTCCGTCGAGTCGACCGCGGATTTCGCCTCGTCCCTCGATATCCGTTCACGTTGACGGCGCGGGCACCGATATCGCGGGCGGCCTCCTCGCCGTCTCAGGCGCCGGGTCGACGCCGATCAACCGACTCTGGCAGTCAGAGCAAATGGCGCACCGTCGACCTCCATCGGCGCGCCCTCGATCACGACTACCGTCCCGAATGCTCTGCTGTCCGGCCGGCACGAATGATCTTCTTCGGCTTGGCCGCGATGATCCTGTTGCGCGCCGGAAACCGCCGGGTGTCCGCCTAGCAGGGCTTTTCCCTCTGAGTCGGGTGGCGAGACCACTCCGAGACCACACGAGGGCGACAACGGACCGCCCCAAAAAGGCCTGCTAGGCATTCGCGCAGCACACCGGCGTTGACAGCCGATCGGCGGCGGGATGCTAGCGAAGCGGTATCGGTTCCCAGCTAAACCCTAATGAGTAGCCGCTGAAGATCATGTGCGGATTCGAGCCGTCGGCATTCACGACCCAAAGGGTTCCCCGATCGTCGTAGGCAATCTGCGTCCCATCAGGCGACCAGGCAGGTATTTCGGCAGGTGTGCCGCCGCTGAGAATCTCTTGCTCGCCGCTCCCATCCCGATTAACCGTGTAGATGCGGTAGTCCGGATAGGCAAACGTGCGGATGAAGACGAGCTTCGCACCGTCGGGTGACCAATTAGGCTCGAGATCGTTGTTCGTGCCGGCCGGGATGATCGGCTCTACGCGCCTCGTGCGGACGC
>JBKPMR010000078.1:0-11486 GCA_046732255.1 Actinomycetota bacterium | reverse complement strand
CCGCTCCACCGGCGCGTCCGCTTCGCGCGCCGAGCCCGTCACCGTTACTTGTTCAGTAGCGGTGCCGGGCTCGGCGCACGCCCCAGAGGGACCAGCTCCCGCACCGGAGCAGACGATCTTTTCCGGTCAGCCATCTAGAGCACCGCCGCCTCTACTCGACCGCGTTCGGATCTTCGCTGCCGGCGAGTTTCAGCGAGCCTTCCTTGACGTCGTGAAAGTGACGCTCCTGGATCGGTTTCGCCCAGGCGGCGAGGGTCGACGTCCGTGCGTCCCGCGCACGCTGGGCGAGCACCTCCACGATCGACCAGTGCCCTGCCTCACCGGCCTCGGCCATCGTCAGGAACTCGAAGCCGTCGAGCGCATCGGCATCGGTGCCGAGGTAGGTGCGCATCATCTGGGTCGCCTCCTGCTTGACCTCGCGCGCCTTCTCGAGAATCGCGGTCTTCTTGCCGTCGAACTCGTCCGCCCGCTCGAGGCAGCGCTGCTCCGTCTCCTCCGCCTCCCGGCGCATCTGCTGGAGCGTCTGCAGCAGCTCGTCGTCGCCTTCCTCCTCGACGAGCTTGGCGACTTTCTCGGTAGCGCCCTGAGCCGCCATCGCCAGCCCCATCACCTCGCCCAGCTTGCTCTCCAGCACCGTCAGCTCTGCCATTCCGGACTCCTCTCGTCGTGGTGAGGAGTCGGGAGTACCCGCGGGTCAGAAGAGGTAACGCACGGTCTCGGCCGGCGCGCGAGGCTAGTCGCCGGCGGGACTGTCGGACCCGTCGCCGGCGGTGTCGTCGGCGGACGGTGCGCCCTCGCCTGCGGCCACCGGAACCTTCTCGGGCTCGGGCTCGCCGGGGATGATCGTGATGTCGACCTCCTCGTCGCCCTTGCGGCCGATCATGATCGTCGAGCCCGGGGTCAGCTCTGCACCGAGGACGAAGTCCGCGAGCGGGTCTTCGATGTGCCGCTGGATCGCACGGCGCAGCGGGCGCGCGCCCATCGCCGGGTCGTAGCCCTTCTCGACGAGCATCTCCTTGGCGTCGTCGGTGAGCTCGATCGACGCCTCGTGGAGCGCCATCTGCTCGCGCAGCCGCTTGAGGAGCAGGTCGACGATCGTCTTGATCTCTTCCTTGGACAGCTTGTGGAAGACGATCACCTCGTCGATGCGGTTCAGCAGCTCGGGGCGGAAGACCTTCTTCAGCTCTCCCATCACGCGGTCCTTCATGTCCTCGTAGGACAGGCCGCTCTCGTCGCCGATCGAGAAGCCGAGCGTCTGGTTCTTCGAGATCGACGCCGCGCCGATGTTCGAGGTCATGATCACGATCGTGTTCCGGAAGTCGACCTTGCGCCCCTGGGCGTCGGTCAGCTTCCCGTCCTCCAGGATCTGGAGCAGGATGTTGAACACGTCCGGGTGCGCCTTCTCGATCTCGTCGAGCAGGACGACCGAGTACGGCTTCCGGCGCACCGCCTCGGTCAGCTGGCCGCCCTCGTCGTAGCCGATGTAGCCGGGCGGAGAGCCGACGAGCCGGGAGACCGAGTGCTTCTCCATGTACTCGGACATGTCGACCTGGATCAGCGCGTCCTCGTCGCCGAACAGGAACTCGGCGAGTGTGCGCGCAAGCTCGGTCTTCCCCACGCCGGACGGGCCCAGGAAGATGAACGAGCCGGTGGGACGCTTCGGGTCCTTGATTCCGGCGCGCGCTCGGCGGATCGACTTCGACACGGCGACGATCGCCTCGTGCTGGCCGATCACGCGCTTGTGCAGCTCGTCCTCCATGCGGATCAGCTTCTGCGTCTCCGCCTCGGTCAGCTTGAAGACCGGGATGCCCGTCCACATCGAGACGATGTCGGCAATCTCCTCCTCGCCGATCTCCGGCTGCTGCTCGCTCTCCTCGTCGCGCCAGGACTCCTCGAGCTCCCGTTTCTTCTGGGAGAGCTTCCGCTCCTTGTCGCGGAGTGAGGCGGCCTTCTCGAACTCCTGGTTCTCGATCGCCTCCTCCTTGTCCTTGCGCACCTTCTCGATCTCCTCCTCGAGCTGGCGGTAGCGCGGCGGAGCAGTCATGGTCTTGATCCGCATGCGGGAGGCGGCCTCGTCGACGAGGTCGATCGCCTTGTCGGGCAGGTGCCGATCCTGGATGTAGCGGTCGGCGAGCGTCGCGGCGGCGTGCAGAGCCTCGTCGGTGATCTTGCAGCGGTGGTGCGCCTCGTACCGGTCGCGCAGGCCGCGCAGGATCTGGACGGTGTCGTCGACCGACGGCTCGTCCACCCGCACCTGCTGGAAGCGGCGCTCCAGTGCAGCGTCGCGCTCGAGGTACTTGCGGTACTCGTCGAGCGTGGTCGCGCCGATCGTCTGGAGCTCGCCGCGGGCGAGCGCCGGCTTGAGGATCGAGGCGGCGTCGATCGCGCCCTCGGCCGCACCGGCACCGACGAGGTTGTGGAGCTCGTCGATGAACAGGATGATGTCGCCCCGCTGCTGGATCTCCTTCATGACCTTCTTCAGGCGCTCTTCGAACTCGCCGCGGTACTTCGAGCCGGCGACGAGAGCAGCCAGGTCGAGCGAGTAGATCTGCTTGCCCTTCAGCAGCTCGGGCACCTGATTCCCCGAGATGCGCTGGGCGAGGCCCTCGACGATCGCGGTCTTGCCGACGCCGGGCTCGCCGATCAGCACCGGGTTGTTCTTCTGCCGGCGCGAGAGGATCTGCATGATCCGCTCGATCTCGGTCTGCCGGCCGACGACGGGGTCGAGCTTGCCCTCGGCGGCCTGCTTGGTGAAGTTCCGGCCGAACTGATCGAGGAGCTTCGAGCTCTTCGACTTCTCGGCGGTGCCGGCCGAGCCGCCTTGCTGCCGGCGTCCGGGGCCGGAGAGCATTCGGATGATCTCGTTGCGGATCTTCTCGGCGTCGGCGTCGAAGTCGAGCAGGATGCGGGCGGCGACGCCCTCGTTCTCGCGGACGAGGCCGAGCAGGATGTGCTCGGTGCCGATGTAGTTGTGGCCGAGGCTGAGCGCCTCGCGCAGCGCAAGCTCCAGCACCTTCTTCGCGCGCGGGGTGAACGGGATCTGACCGGTCGTCACCTCGTCGCCCTGCCCGACGATCCGGGCCACCTGCGCCCGCACCTCTTCGACGGTGATGTCGAGCGACTCGAGCACGCGCGCAGCGAGACCCTCCTCCTCGCGGAGGAGGCCGAGCAGGATGTGCTCGGTCCCGATGTAGTTGTGCTTCAGCGCGCGGGCTTCGTCCTGGGCAAGAACGACAACCTGGCGGGCCCTCTCCGTGAAACGCTCGAACACTCTGAGGGGCATTGTACCGGAGGGCCCCGCCTGCCCCGGAGGGCGGCTCGGGACGATCGGCTCTCGACGTTCGAGTCAGAATGCGCAGCGTGCGCGTCTCCGCCAAAGCCGACTACGCCCTGCGCGCGTGCATCCAACTCGCCGCCTCAGAAGGCGAGGGCCACGTCAAGGGCGAGCGAATCTCGCAGGCGCAGGACGTTCCGCTCAAGTTCCTCGAGAACATCCTCGGTGACCTCCGTCAGGCCGGTCTGGTGCGGAGCCAGCGCGGCGCCGAGGGCGGCTACTGGCTCGCCCGCCCCGCCGACGAGATCACGCTGGCCGAGGTGATTCGAGCGGTCGAGGGGCCGCTCGCAAACGTTCGCGGCGTGCGGCCCGACTCAGTCACCTACCAGGGTGCGGCGGAGCCGCTTCGCGACGTCTGGATCGCGGTGCGGGCAAGCCTGCGCTCGGTGCTGGAGATGGTCACGCTCGCCGACGTCGCCCGGGGCGAGCTGCCCGCGGTCGTCAAGGACCTGGTCGCCGACCCGGAAGCGTGGGCGCCGCACCCCTGAGCGGAGCGCGGCGCCCCGCCTCTCCCTAACGGACGGCAGTGCCCAACGAGCCGCTCTCGACCCGTGCAATTACAGAGTCCTAACAGCGGACAAGGGGGTCACCGGGTAGGCGATCCGGCGCCCTCTTGTGCCTCCTGGCTGAACGTCGTCTGCCGCGTAGGCCTGACGTACACGATCTGGCCGGGAGCGAGCTCCAGCGCTTCGACCTGGTCGCGGGTCAACTGCGCGGCAAGCTGCTCGCCGTCGTCGCCGACCAGCTCGAGGCGCGCCTCGAAGCCGAGCTGCACGACGCGGACGATCATCGCCTCCCTCGTCGTTCCGTTCGGCTCCAGGGTGACCTCGAGGTCGTGCGGTCGGACGAAGGTGTCGCCGAGGCGGTTGACGCTGCCCACGAACTCCATCACGAACTCGTTCGCCGGTCGCTCGTAGAGCTCGACCGGGTCGGCGATCTGCTCGATCTGGCCGCGGTTCATCACTGCGACCGTCTCGGCGACCTCCATCGCCTCCTCCTGGTCGTGCGTGACGATCACGGTCGTCGTGTGCGTCTCGTCGTGCAGGCGTCGCAGCCAGACGCGCAGCTCCTTCCGCACCCGTGCGTCGAGCGCGCCGAAGGGCTCGTCGAGGAGGAGCACCTTGGGCTCGACCGCGAGGGCGCGCGCCAGACCCATGCGCTGGCGCTGGCCGCCCGAGAGCTGCGCCGGATAGCGCTTCGCCATTCCCTCGAGCTGGACCAGGTCGAGGAGGTCGTGGACGCGGTCGCGGATCTCGCCTTTCGGCCGATGGCGGACCCTCAGGCCGAAGGCGACGTTCTCGAACACGGTCATGTGCTTGAACGCGGCGTAGTGCTGAAAGACGAAGCCGATCCCCCGGTCCTGCGGGGAGGTTGCCGTGACGTCCTCGTCGGCGATGTGGACGGCGCCGGTGTCGGGCTGCTCCAGCCCGGCGACGATCCGCAGCAACGTCGACTTGCCGCTCCCGCTCGGGCCGAGTAGCGCGACCAGCGAACCGGTCGGCACCTCGAGCGAGACGTCGTCGAGGGCGACGAAGTCGCCGAAGCGCTTGGAGATGTTCTGGATCGAAATTGACATCAGGTATGGGCCTCTCGTGGACGGATGATGATCATGCTGACCAGCACGAGGACGGCAACCACGGCGAGCATCAGCGAGACCGCGTACGCGCCCGTCTGGTTGAAGTTCTCGTAGTAGTCCTGGACCTGGAGGGTGGCGGTGGTCTTGTAGCCGTGGACGACTGCGACTGCTCCGTACTCGCCCAGGCAGCGGGCGGTCGTCAGCACGACGCCGTAGATCACTGCCCAGCGGATCGACGGGAGCGTGATCCGCCAGAACGTCTGCCAGCCCGACGCGCCGAGCGTGTGCGCGGCCTGCTCCTGCTCCTCGCCGATCTCGCGCAGGGTCGGGATCACCTCGCGGGCGACGAACGGCAGCGAGACGAACATGGTCGCGATCACCATCGCGGGCATCGCAAACAGAATCTGGATCCCGTGGTCCTCGAAGACCCCGTAGAACCAGCCGCCGCGCCCGTACAGGATGAACAGCGAAACGCCTACGACCACCGGTGACACGGCCAGCGGCAGGTCGATGAAGGCGTTTACGAGCCCCTTGCCGGGGAATCGGCGGCGAACGATCGCCAGACCGCAGACGACACCGAAGATCGTGTTCAGCGGAACGGCGATCGCAGTGATCAGGAGCGTGTTCTTGAACGCGACGATGCTCTCGTGCGCGGTCACCGCGTCCCAGAACGGGGCGAATCCGTGCTCGAAGGTCTTGTAGAAGATCATCGCCAGCGGCCCGAGCAGCACGATCGCCAGGTAGCCGAGCGCGACGCAGCGGAGCCCGAGCCTAGGCAGACTCATGGGCCGTCCTTTGGGCCATGAGTGGGGAGGGGTCCCAGCGGAACCGGGAGGTTCCCCGATGAATCGGCCTCTGAAAGAAGGGGGCCCGCGGGGGGAACATGGTTTCCCCCGCGGGAGCGAGCCTTCGGCGAGCGACGCTCGTGCCTGGTCGCGAGCCGGCGGATCCCACCGACGAGCAGCAGGATCACAAAGGAGATCAGCAGGAGGACGACGGCGACGGCCGCGGCCGCGGCCCGGTCGCCGGAATGCACCTGGTTGAGCACGTAGACGGAGGCAACCTCGGTGTGGAACGGGTTGTTGCCGGAGATCAGGACGACCGAGCCGATCTCGCCGACGGCGCGGGCGAAGGCGAGCGCGATCCCCGAGAGGATGCCCGGCATGATGTTCGGCAGGACGACTCGGCGAAAGACCGTGAGCTCCGATGCCCCCAGCGAGCGCGCCGCCTCCTCCATCTCGGTGTCGAGCTCGATCAGCACCGGCTGCACCGTCCGGACGACGAACGGCAGCGTCACGAACAGGAGCGCCACGAAGATCGCCCAGCGGGTGAACGCGAGGTGGACGCCGATCGGCGAGTTCGGGCTGTAGAGCGCCAGCAGCACCAGGCCGGCGACGATCGTCGGCAGCGCGAACGGCAGGTCGATCACGCTGTTCACGATCGAGCTGCCGGCGAACCGGTCGCGCACCAGCACCCAGGCGGTGATCGTCCCGAAGACCGCGTTCACGAGTGCGGCGAGGATCGCGACGAGCACGCTGAGCTTGAGCGCCGCGACGGCCTCCGGGTTGGAGACGGCCGCCCAGAAACCCGACCAGCCGTCGTCGCCCGACGCGGCGACGACCGCGGCGAGCGGCAGGACGACGATCAGGGTGAGGTAGGCCGTGACGAAACCGAGGGAGAGGGCGGTGCCCGCCCTCTCCCTCTGCCAGCTCAGGCCGCGGGGTGCCGCCGCCGCCGTCGGCGCCGCACTAGCCAGAGGTCGGTCCTCCGATGCCGCGCTCGATCCCGACCATGATTCCGTTCGCGCTGAACCACTTCTTGTCGACCGTGCGCCAGCCGCCGAACATCTTGTCGTCGATCCGGAAGATGCCGGGCCTCGCCGGATACTTCGAGGCGTACTTCTTGGCGACGGTGGGGTTGACCGGGCGCCAGCCGTACTGGCCGAAGAGATCCTGGGCGGCCTCACCCTTCGTGAAGCGGACGAACTTGTTCGCCAGGTCCTTGTTCGAGCTGTTCTTGAGGACCGCGATCGGAAGCTCGATCAGCATCGTCTGCCGCGGGATGACGTACTGGATGTCGGTCCCGGCGGCGCGCGACGTGAGGGCCTCGCTCTCGTAGGTCAGGAGGACGTCGCCCTTCCCGGACAGGAAGGTGTTGGTCGCGTTTCGACCCGACGTGTCCTGGGAGACGACGTGCTGGAACAGCTGCTTGACGAACGCCTGAGCCTGCTTGTCGGTCTTGCCCAGCCTTCGCTGGGCTCCGTAGGCCGCAAGGATGTTCCACTTCGCCGAGCCGGAGCTGAACGGATTCGGCGTGATCACCTGCACTCCCGGCTTGACGAGGTCGCCCCAGCTCTTGATGTGCTTCGGGTTCCCGTTGCGCACCGCGAACACGACCACCGTGTCCGCCTCGATCCCGTGGTACGACTGCTTCTCCCAGTTCTTGTCGACCAGTCCCGCGTCGACGAGGATGTTCACGTCGTCGCCGGTCGAGAGGAACACGAGGTCGGCCCTCAGGCCGGCCGCGACTGCTCGTGCCTGGTCGGTCGAGGCGGCGTACGACTGCGTGAACGAGACGCCCTTGCCGTCGGCGGTTTGCTGCCAGGCCTGGATGATCTTCCCGTACACCGTCTTGGGAGTCGAGTAGGCGACCACCGAAAGGCTGCCGTCCTTGCTCGAGGCACCGGCGATCGCCGTGATCGTCAGCGCTCCGAGCACTGCGCCGAAAGCAAGAGCAATTCGTCTCATTCTCACCCCTTATCTATTGACTTTCTCTACGGACTTGATTGAAATTACTGACACGGCTGGACGCCGTCAAGGGAGAGGTGCACGCGGTCGCGGCGGCGATCACCCATGCGCCGTGTGTGTAGCTCGACGCGGAATGGGAATGACGGTCCCGGCGGCGGGGGTCCTCCGAGGAGCCCCCGCCGTCTCGCGTGGGAGCCTGCGCTAGGCTTGCTCCCCGTGAAGGGACGGGCTCTCGTCACAGGCGGCGCCGGCTTCATCGGCTCGCACCTGTGCGAGCGGCTGCTTGACGACGGCTGGGATGTCTACGCGCTGGACGACCTCTCCACGGGGTCGATGCGCAACGTCGAGCACCTGCACGCCAACGCGCAGTTCCACCTCGTCGTCGACTCGGTGCTGAAGCCGGCCGTCGTGAACGAGCTCGTGAACAAGTGCGACGTCGTCTACCACCTCGCGGCAGCGGTGGGCCCGCGCCTGATCGTCGAGCAGCCGGTGCACACGATCGTCACGAACCTCGAGGGATCCGAGATCGTCCTGGACCACTGCGCGCGGTTCGGCAAACGCGTCCTCGTCGCCTCGACCTCGGAGGTCTACGGCGACCACCGCACCGAGGAGCCGCTGCACGAAGACGCTCGGCGTGTGTACGGCCCGACCACCCAGAAGCGCTGGCTGTACGCCGACTCGAAAGCGATGGACGAGTACCTCGCGCTCGCCTACAGGCAGGAGCGCGGCCTCGACTTCGTCATCGCCCGCCTCTTCAACACGGTCGGCCCCCGCCAGAGCGGCCAGTACGGGATGGTCGTCGCCCGCTTCGCGCAGGCCGCGGTCACCGGCGTGCCGCTCGAGATCCACGGCGACGGGAGCCAGACCCGCACGTTCTGCCACGTCCAGGACACGATTCGCGCACTGCACGGGCTGATGGACGAGCCGGCCACCTCGGGCGAGATCTTCAACGTCGGCTCACGGAACTGGATCTCGATCCTCGAGCTCGCAAAGCGCGTCCTCGAGCTGACGGAGTCCGGATCGGAGCTCGTCTACGTCCCGTACGAGCAGGTGTACGGGCTCGGCATCGACGACATGCTTCACCGTGTCCCGGCGATCGAGAAGATCGGGGCCGCGATCGGGTGGGTGCCGGAGCGAACGCTGGACGAGATCCTGGCGGACGTGATCGCCTTCGCCCGCGCGGATCTTGCGGCACCCGTGTAGCCGTCAAGAGCCGGGCCTCATCCAGATTCCTTCTGGCCTTGGCAGTTCTGCCCACGCGGCTCGCCGCCTGCGGCAGGGCACCGGCCGCGCGACGACAAACCCGTCGCGGCCGGCTTTCCCGCGCGGAGCGCGAGCGCGTGGCCGGGCTCTGCCCGGTCACGCTGCGACCAGAAATGCCGCGGAGCGCGAGCGCGTGGCCGGGCTTTGCCCGGTCACGCTGCGATCACTGACTCAGTAATCCCGATGCGCTGAGGGGCGGAAGGCCGACCGGATCGTCATGCCGAGGATCTTGAGGTCGAGCCAGAGCGAGGCGTTCTCGATGTAGTAGTTGTCCCACTCGACGCGGTCGGCGAGCGACGTCTTGCCCCGGAGGCCGTGTACCTGCGCCCACCCCGTGATCCCCGCCTTCACCCGATGGCGGTCGCCGTAGCGGTAGATCCGCTGCTCGAAGTGGTGGACGTACGACGTGCGCTCCGGCCGGGGGCCGACGACCGACATGTCGCCCTTCAGGACGTTGAAGAGCTGGGGCAGCTCGTCGATCCACGTCGCCCGCAGAAACCTGCCGAGGAGCGTGATCCGCTGGTCGGACGAGGCCTCGCGCTCCGCCTCTTCCTCGGAATCATCGTCGAGCTGGCGCGCGAACCAGTCCGCATCGGCCTCCCCGCTGTGCGACGGCGAGCCGGTCATCGAGCGGAACTTGAGCATGTCGAACTGGTGGCCGTCGAGCCCGACGCGAGGCTGGCGGAACAGGATCGGCTTGCCCATCGTCAGCAGCACTGCGAGCGCGCAGAGCGCGAGGATCGGCAGCAGGAGGACGATCAACACGAAGGCGACCAGCCGGTCGAGCGCGTACTTGACCGCGAACTGCCAACCTCGAGGGTCGCTCCGCCGCGACGTGATCAGCGGCAAGCCGCCGAGGTGCTCGACGGTGAGATGCCGCGTCGTCTTCTCGAACAGGCGCGGGACGAGCGCGACCGCGATGCCGAGCTCCTCGCAGCGGTTGACGAGCCGCAGGAGGACGTCGCTCGGGGCCGTGGAGAACGTGACGATCACCTGGCCGATGCCGTACTCGGACGCGATGCGATCGAGATCCCAGCTCGCACCCAGGACCGGCAGCTTCCGGGAGCCCTTCTTCGCCTCGCGCGGCTCCTTGTCGAGGAAGCCGACGGGCTCGAGGCCGAGCTCGGGCTGCTCGAGCAGGCGCTTGGCCGTCGTGCGGCCGATGTGCCCGGCGCCGACGATCAGGGTCGGGACGAGCGCCTTGCCGTGCCGCCGGGTCTGGACCTGGAGGAGGTTCACGGCCACACGCCCACCGGCAACGAGCGCGGCGGCGATGAGGCCGAGGCGCACGGTCTCGCTCGCGGCGTTCTCCGGGCTGGCGTCGAAGAGGACGCGCGCCGTGACGACCATGGTCGTCGCCACTGCGAGAACCCAGCCGGTCGAGACGAGATCGTCGAGGCTGTCCAGCTTCAGACGGCGCCGGTAGGTTCCGCGCGCGTACGACATGCAGAGCACGATGACGGCGAACACCGCCGGCCAGAGAAACCGGTCGGCGAACGTCGTGTCGTGCCGCGACCACACGTCGGCGATCACCGCAGCCAGAACGAGGAGCGCGAGATCGGCCCCGAGACGGACGTGGCCCCAAAATCCGTCGTCCCACTTCGCGCGACGCTCGCGGTCCTCGAGGGACGCGACCGAGGGGCCGGCGATGGTGTGGACGGCCGGCGGGACGAGACCGGTGTCGGATTTCACGGACATGTGCTCACACTCATCTATCGGCAGCCACGATTGACTGCGCGAGCCGCACGCAAACCGGTCCGGATACGCCTCTCACTTGCTCTCCCACTGTTTGATATAGCTCGAATCCGTCGGTCTTTCAAGACCCGCCGAACTCGGGCAGTGCCTCAGCATTAAAGCTGACGGTCCACTTGCACCGCCAGCCCGTTTTTCCAGGTTTACACGTCTCTAGTACCATCGCCCACCATCGGCTGGTTGAAACCAACGGTCCTTGTCCTGGCCTTGGCCATCACCTTCGGTGTGAGCCCAGCCGAAACCGCCTTGCCTCGTGAGAACGCGACGCTGGGCGCGCAAATCGGCTTTGCTACGAGCACAGTGTGGCTTTCTCCCGACGAGGCCTACCGTTACCTCCGACAGGCTCGCGACGGCGGCATCACCTGGATCCGGGAAGACTTCAGCTGGAGCGCAATCGAGCCTGAACGGGGACGGTATTCGTGGGCCCGAACAGACGCGCTGATGCGCAATGCGTCACTCCTGGGACTCCACGTGCTCGCATTGCCGAGTTACGCACCAGGTTGGGCATCGGGCCACGAGGATGCTGCCGCCTACCCGCCGACCCGTCCCGCTGATTACGCCACCTTCGCGAGGGCTGTTGCCGACCGTTACGCGGCAGGCGGAATCTTCTGGCGCCTGCACCCTCGTCTCCGCCCGTCACCCTTGACGGCGATGGAGCTCTGGAACGAGCCGTGGCTCAGCGACTCGTGGAGATCGGGCCCGGATCCCGCTGCCTACACTCGTCTCGTGCGAGCAGCGGCGACGCGGGTGAAGGCAACACATCCGCGGCTTACGATACTGGCCGCGGGAGACGTCGCCGAGGGCGATTCAGGGT
>JBKPMR010000077.1:0-10483 GCA_046732255.1 Actinomycetota bacterium | reverse complement strand
GACGACAACGCCCGAAAGCTCGTGAGACGGAATCGCCGGTAGGCGATCGACCGGCCACTCCAGCTCGTCGCGTGTAATCGCTGCCGCACGCACCCGCACCAGCACCTCGCCCGGATGCGGCGACGGCGTCTCGATCTCCTCAACCTTCAAGCCGTCATCGTGCAGTCGTACCGCTAGCACACCGCTCTCCTTCCCCTAGGAGGGTTCTGCGAAATCGCGTGATCCCGCGCACGAAGTAGTCTCGCTCAAGGCCAACTCTGTCCGTTACCCCACGAGCGAACAGCGTTTACCCCAGGTCGTCGAAGCCTTCGAGAGAGAGGACGCTCGCGCAGGCGAACTTCGCCGTTCTGGTTCCGGTTTAGTCGAGGCGGTCAGGCGGAGGACAGCGCGTACGTTGCCGCCTCGTCGAGGCTCATCGCCTGTCCTGCGGCCCAGGCTCGCTCCCAGGTCTCTGGATCGCAGGCGGCCTTTGCGCCCTCGATGTCCGCCCGGTGGAGTTCTCCGGCGGCGACCTCTTCGGGTCCGAGGAGCGACTGATGACGCTCCTCCACGGCGGCGAGCCGAGCTGCCCGCGTCGAGTCTCCTCTCGCGGCGGCGGTGCCGGCGAGGCACCAGATCTCTAACACCATTAAGGTCTTCATGCCGAGTTCGCGCCCGAGGCGCAGACTTTCGCGCGCGTGCGCCTCCGCTTCCTCCCAACGCCGCTCGCGGTAGGCGACCGACGCGAGGCCGTCGTTTGCGAAGGAGACATGCCGCTTGTCGCCGATCGCGGTGGCGATCTCGAGCGCCTCCGCCCACAGGGCTGCCGCCCGAGCGTTGTCGCCCTCCAGGAGCGCCATTCCTGCGACGTTGCAGAGCGATAGCGCGATTCGCGACACATCGCCGATCCGGCGACGCAGTGCCAGGCTTTCCTCCAAGTACGCGGTCGCCCGCTCGTTCTCGCCGAGCGATTCCGTCGGCGCACCGAGGTTGTTCAGCGCGACCGCAAGCACATAGTCGTCTCCCGCCTCGCGGGCGAGGGCGACCGCCTCCTCGCCCGCGGCCAGTGCCGCGCGTGGATCGCTGTAGGTCAGGACACCACAGATGTGAGCGGCGGCGATCGCCGCTGCTGAGGTGGCTCCAACCTTCTTCGCGCCGGAGAGGCTTGCCTCGAGCAGGCTGATCGCCTCGTCGCGATCTCCTTGTTCATTGGCGAGGTAGCCGGCGCCGTCGAGTGCTTTCGAGCGTGCCTCCGACGGCTTGTCCGGCCCCGAGTCGATCGCTCGGCGGAGCCAGCGTCGAGCCTCGCTGACGTGGCCGTGCATGTACCAAAACAGCCACAGAGCGCCGGCAAGTCTGGTCGCGAGCTCGTTCTCGCCGTGGTCGAAGAACCAGTCGAGGCTTCGGCGGAGGTTGTCGTGCTCGTCTTCGAGCCATTGCAGCCAGGTTGGCTGGTCGGCGCCCTTCAGGGCTGGTTCGGCGCGCTCCGCCAGGACCAGAAAGTACTCGGCGTGCTGGCGATCGATCTCGTCGGCCTCGCCTGAGACTTCTAGGCGTTCACGGGCAAGCTCGCCGATCGTCTCCAGCATCCAGAAGCGTTCGCCTGTCCTCCGGACGAGGCTCTTGTTGACGAGCGACTGCAGTGCGTCGACGTCGGCTGCCGCGATCTCTTCGGCGGCCTCGAAGGTGCAGCCGCCCGCGAACCCCGACAAGCGGGCGAACAGCTGACGCTCAGGTTCGCTGAGGAGCTCGTAGGACCACTCGATCGTCGCCCGTAGGGTCTGCTGGCGAGGATCGGCGTCGCGGCCGCCCTTGAAAAGGTCGAGCCGCTGCGAGAGGCGCTCACGGATCTGCGTCGGCGAGAGAACTGCGGTGCGAGCAGCTGCCAGCTCGACCGCGAGCGGCAGATCGTCGAGACGCCGACAGAGATCCGCGATCTCGTCGTCACGAGGGAGCCGCGACCGGGAGCAGAAGAGATCCTCGGCTTCCTCCTGCGCAAGGGGCGGCACCTGATACTCGACCTCGCCCTGCAGCCGTAGCAGCTCGCGGCTCGTCACCAGCAAGCGCATATTGCGGCACACGCCCATCAGCCCGGACAGCTCGACGGCCGCGTCGATCACCTGCTCGAAGTTGTCAAGGAGCAGAAGCAGGGTGCGGTCGCCGATGTGCTCGGCAAGACCCCTGCTCGCCCCGAGCGTCCGCGCGATCGTCCCGACCACGAGCCCCGGATCGCGAATGCTGGCAAGGCCGATCCAGAAGACGCCGTCCGGGTAGTCGCCGACCACCTCGCCGGCAGCCTCGAGCGCAAGGCGCGTCTTCCCGGAACCCCCAGGGCCGGTCAGAGTGGCCAGGCGACCGCCGCCGTTGCGCAGGAGCGAGGTGACCTCGGCGAGCTCCCGCTCACGACCGACGAACGATGACGCTGCCACCGGCAGGTTTGTGTTGTTGAGCGTCTTCAGCGGCGGGAACTCGTCAGCCCCGATTTGGAACAGCCGCACGGGCTCGTCGAAGTCCTTCAGCCGGTGATTGCCGAGATCACGGAGATCGCGTCCGTCGACCAGCACTCGTGTCGCCTGCGACAGCAGGACCTGTCCTCCGTGGCCCGCAGCCATGATCCGCGCGGCCCGATGCACATCAAGGCCGACGTAATCGGCGCCCACAAGCAGCGGCTCGCCCGTGTGCAACCCCATCCGCACCCGCAGCTCGACACCCTTTGCCCGCCAGGCGGCAGCGGCGATAGCCTGCTGCACCTCCCCTGCCGCCGCGACCGCATCCCCCGCACGGGCAAAAGTCACGAAGAACGCATCCCCTTCTGTGTCGACCTCGTAGCCGTCATGCCGAGCGAAGACTCCGCGCAGAAGCAGGCGGTGCTGCTCCAGCACCTCGGCGTAGGTCTCCGTCCCGAGCCGCTCCAGCAGTCTCGTCGACCCCTCGATGTCGCTGAACAGGAGTGTGACCGTCCCCGAGGGCTGTGTCGCCACGGCCACATGATCGATCACACATACAGGCGCCACAACTCACCGAGAGTCGGCTCTTCCAACCATCTCCAGCCGCGGTGCAAGCGGCCGCGTGAAGACAGCCAGTCGATCGGATGCTTCTCGGTGTTTACGTCTCGTCTATCGGAGGCGTAGCTCGGACGGTTGCGAGGTGCGGTCCTACGTAGGAGCTAGTTAGGTCGCCCAAACCACGGAGGGCCGATGCCTAAGGAATCAACAGAACCGTTTGGGCCTACTACTAGGTTCGAAGCGACAGGACGATCGCGCCGTCCGCTCCCCCGACTACCTCGCGCAGCGCTTGTGCCGCCTGTTCGAGCGGACGAACGGACGCGATCGGCACGCTAAGGGTGCCGCAGGCCAGTAGCTCCGCGAGGGCCGACAGCTGCCGACCGTCGGGGCGGATGTAGACGTCCGATACGGCGACGCCTCGTTCCTCGCGCGGCGGGTCGCCAGTGATCGTGGCGAGGCGGCCGCCGTCAGCAACGGCCTTCAACGTGGTGGCCGCTTGTCCGCGGGCAGCGTTGACGGCCCTGGGGGCACCGCCGCCGGTGATCTCGCGAACAAGCGCAGGCCAGTCGCCGTGGTAGTCGAGCACCTCCGACGCCCCGTAGCCGCGGATGCGCTCGGCCTTTTTCGCACTCGCGCTTGCGATCACGCGCGCGCCCCGAGCTGCGGCGAGCTGAACGAGCAGACCCCCCGTGACTCCGCCGGCTCCGTTGACGACGAGCCAGCCGCCGCTCTCGATCCCGAGAGCCTCGTCAAGTGCCTGAGCCGCGGTGAGCGCCGGAATTGGAAACGCTCCACTGGCTTCCCAGTACGCAGCCGGCGGCCGGGGCGCGACGGCCGCCGCCGGCGCGAGCACCTTCCCCGCCCACGTTCCGTGACGCCGGAGCGGCAGCGGATGCGTCATCACTTCGTCGCCTTCGCGCACCTCGGCCACGCGGGAGCCGACGGCTGCGACTGTCCCGGCCGCCTCCGTCCCGAGTGCCATCGGAGCCGGGCCGCCGATCCGCCAGCTGCCGATCCTGACAAGCTCGTCCCAGTTGCCGATGCCGGCGGCTGCGACGTCGATCAGGACCTCGTCGGCGGCAGGCGGATCCAGCTCGTCCACCTCGAGGATCTCGACAGGCTCGCCAAGTGCGGTGATCCCGGCCGCTCGCATCCTGTTCGACGCACGGTACTGACCTCAGTGATCCAGCGCGGGCCGTCTTGGAACCTCGTGAGGAGGGCGACGGGAGCAGGTGACGAGTGGCCTTTACCGAGCCAGTGTGCCCTCGCGTGAGCGCGCAGCTCCTGCAGTCGCATAGGCCCGTTCCACGACGGTCGAGCCGTGAGAGACTGGAGGAGGACCCGGAACTCCCGGTTTGAAAGCTGTCCGGTTAGCTCCATTCGCTTGATGTCACAGGCACAACGAATGTCCCTGCAAACCGGGACATCGTGCTATTCCGATCGCTGCTGAGGAGGGCGGACAGCACTCAAACCAGCCAAGCGAGCGCTCACTGACCTGCCCGAGTGTTCGAAAATATCCCTGAACCGCTGCGCGACGAAGGGCTCCTCGCCAGCAGAGATAGAGGAGCCCTTTCGCGTGCGTGGTGTGGAATCGACTACGGGTGCCCAGCGGCTCCGGCCGCGAGTTGGGCGAAGGTCAGGGACGTAACTGCCTTCGTGTAGCGCCTGGTCTGAGGGCTCATCGAAGCGAGCACGGATGCAAGCGTCTGCCCTTCTTGCGCGGTCGGGAGGGCGTAGCCGGTCCCGAGTGCTCCTGCCGCAAGGCGGGCAGGCGAGAGCGACATAAGAGACGGCACCCTGCCGGCGTCGACGGTCGCGGAAGAGACGGCATTGGGGACGGCTGGCTGGGCGCTCGATACCGCGGTCGAAGCATTGGAGTCGAACGCGAAGTGGACGATGGTCCCGGTGATCGCCGCCGCTAGTACGGCGACCGCGGTGACGAGTGCGAGCAGTCGGTTCCGTTTGATCTCGATTGTTGCGGGGATGGCTATGGAGGTGCTCATTGCCTGTTCCTTTCTTGGTTGCTCAGGTGACGGTGCAGCCGAGTTGGCGCTGAACGAGTCCGAGATCCCACCACGCTTGCTCCTTGACAATCTTTCCGTCGCGTAGATCGAAGACGTGCAGTAGGCGGAGGTCTGCCTTGCCGCTGCGGCGGCCTGCCAGGAGCGATCCCTTGTCGGCGATGTGGCCGTGCCAGATGGTCTCGTCGACGACGAAGTTGTCGCCATAGAGTCGGCGGACGGGCGTGACACCCTCGCCGGTCAGCTCGGTGTAGAGCTTCGCGTAGAACTCCCGGATTCGCCCGGGGTCGGTCAGGGCTCCGTAGGGTCCCGGGATGATCTCGTGCGAGGCACCCTCGGCAAGGGTGCCCATCACTCCCTCGAGGTCGTCATTCGCCTCGTACATGAAGTGGTCGTTGACGATTGCGTCCATCTCACTGCGCTTCATTCAGACCTCCCTCCCGTTTTGGGATTTGAATCCTATAAAAGTACTCACGTCCCATATGGGACTCGTGTACCATTACAGAATGGATGTCACACGTCAAGACCCTCGTGCGAACCAAAAGGAACGAACTCGGACGGCGATCATCGATGCCGCCCTCGACTTGCTCCGCGAAGACATCGCCCCGACCGTCGCAACGGCGGCCGAACGGGCGCGTGTGTCCCGCACTACCGCCTACCGCTACTTCCCCACCCAAGAGTCCCTACTGCAGGAGATCGCCAATCTCCACCCGGCAGTCGCCGCCGTCGATGAGGCCATGGACAACCTCGCCACCGATGATGTCGAAGAGCGCCTGCTCCAACTTCTTGACACCTTCAACCCGATCATCATCGCCGACGAGGTTCACCAGCGCACCGCCCTGCAGGTCTTTCACGAGAACTGGAAGCAAGCACGGCGCGACGACGCCACCCAGGACGAGACTTACATCCGCTCACGCCGGCGGATGCGATGGCTCGACCAAGTCCTCGAACCCCTCAAACACCTCACAGAGCATGAGCGCAAGCGGCTGCGAGCGGCACTCGCCCTCACCGTCGGCATCGATTCAATCGTGATCATGAAAGACGTCTGCCAACTCGACGACGACGAAGCTCTTGCCGCCCTCCGATGGGCGGCGCTTGCACTCCTTCACGCCGGACTCAACGCGCCGGTGGAGTAGGCAGCACCCACACTGCATCGCTTACCGCGCGGGGAAGCCCAAATCGCCGAGGAGCGAAGCGACGAGGCAAGCGTCCTCCCCCTCGAGCCAGCTGGGCCGCACGGCGCGTCGACGGCTTGGTCGAGGCAATGCGCGACGCGCTCGCCGCCTACCTTCGCTTCTCGGGGATGAATCGCCTCGACTGGCCGGCGCACCTGGCTCGCGAGAAGCGCCTTCTCGCGCCACGTGACTAAGACAGATCGTGCGTGCCCCCGAACGGATCGCGGCCGTGGCGGCCGCGACACTGCATGAGCGGGCCGGGCGGGGGCTACGATCGGTCGCGTGGATGAGTTCGTCCCCCGCGACTTCGACGTGCCTCGCCGGCTCGAGACGCCGCAGTTCGTGCTCGAGCCGCTCGGGCCGGAACACAACGAGCAGGACTACGACGCTTGGACGTCGTCGATGGACCACATCTCTGCGACGCCCGGGTGGGACGACAGTCGCTGGCCGCACGAGATGACGCTGGACGAGAACCGGGCGGACCTGCAGCGCCATGCCGACGATTTCCGCAACCGGACCGGGTTCACGTACACGGTGCTCGATCCGGCGAGCCGCGACGTGATCGGCTGCGTCTACATCTACCCGCTGTCCGACAGCAATGACGATGCCCGTGCGCTCTCCTGGGTACGAGCGAGTCACGCGGCGCTGGACGTCCCCCTCTGGCGCGCCGTCAGCGACTGGCTCGCGTCCGACTGGCCGTTCGGCAGCGTCGAGTACACGCCGCGCGCGTAGGCGCGGTGCGGCCGTCGGGCCGAACCGGCGGCATCGGCCGAGCGGGACGTCTTGACCATCGCAGTTCGTCAGTCCGGTAAGGCGCCGTCCGTCGCCAAGACGGTGAGTGGATCCAAGGCAGTGCGGCCTGGCTGCGCGTCAGCCAGTAACCGGTAAAGGAGGTCATTTCGACCACTGCGGCGGCAACCACCTCTTCGCCGGCAGGCCGATCTATGTCCAGCGTCGCGAGCTCGACGACGCGCGCAGCGAGGACGACTACACCATTCGCGAGTGGGTCGAGGCGCCCGGCGTACGGTACGTGCCGGTCGACGGCGAGCTCGAGCTGCGCGCTCGACCCCGAGCTTGTCTGGCTCGCGCACGAGCACGAGCCGTGGCGACCCGCACCGTCTAAGGCATAACGCCGGCGCTCTCTGGGCCTCCCGGGTTCCGCCGACATGCCACTCGACGACCAAAGATGCCCGGTTAGGACCACCTCAGGAACCCGCTGCTGACGGCGGGTTTCTTCGTGAAGGGGGCGAGCAGCGGTGGAATCGTGCTCGGCGCGGCTACTCGACGCGGGTGTAGGTGAGGTCGAAGTCCGGCGTGTAGTGCGTGCCGTCCTCAGCGGTCTCCCAGCGGCCGACGATCGTCCTGCCGTCGTCGTCGAACCGGCCGGTGAAGCGCTGCGCGAACGACTCCCCCTCCCGCCAGAGCTTCCACTCGCCATTGCCGATGCTCATCCGGTAGACGCGGCAGACGCCTCGCTCGTCGGAGTAGAGCTGGTAGTAGGTGCCGTTGGCCGCGTCACAGCCGATGATCGAGACGCTGTCGGGCGCCTCGGACGCATCGACCGTCGCGCGGACAACCAGGTGGGCTCCCGAGTCGTGCCACTCAAAGGTCGCCCTGCCGTGGCCGCCTGGCCACGGCGCGCCGTCGGGCGGGGTCGCCGTCAGTTCCCACTCACCGACCAACGGCCGAAGCTCTCTCAACGCGTCCTCAGCAGTGGGCTGATCCATCATCTCGCCGGGTGGCCTAGCCGTGCGCCAGAATCACTGGAGTCTAAAGGCGGGCCCGAACCAGCGATTCGCTGATCAGATAGACGTCAATGACCAACCGAAGCGCCTGAGGCGGTTGAAAGATGGCCAGTTAGGACCATTCCGTCATTGTCAGGATGACAACGGAAGCGCGATGAAGATGAGCGGGCGTACTCGGCGGTCATCGCTCGAGTGACGCCCCAAAACGAGGTCAAGTCATTCTGCGACGCGTTGTGGATCTTCTGCCATCCAGCAAGGCCCCTGGCTGGTCCAGTTTGGTCGCGCGGCCTTTTCTGAATCGTTAGCTCCGGCAGCCTGTTGCCAGAACAGACTACCGTATAGAGTGGGCACATGCCGCTTCGACGGATGGACAATGTGGGGATTGTCGTCGACGACCTACCGGCGACAATCGCGTTCTTTCGCGAGCTCGGCCTCGAGCTCGAAGGGCGAGCCACGATCGAAGGAGAGTGGGCAGGGCGCGTCACCGGACTGGGCGACCAGCGCGTCGAGATCGCCATGATGCGCACGCCGGACGGCCACGGCCGGCTGGAGCTCTCGCGCTTTCTCGCGCCGCCTCCGGTCGCCGATCACCGGAACGCCCCGGTGAACGCTCTCGGCTACCTACGCATCATGTTCGCCGTGGAGGACATCGACGATACGCTCGCCAGGCTCCGCCGGCTCGGCGCGCAGCTGGTCGGCGAAGTGGTCCAGTACGAAGACGTGTATCGGCTCTGCTACATCCGGGGGCCCGAAGGACTTCTCATCGGGCTCGCCCAAGAACTCGGCTGAGCGAGGCAGTCTTCTTGTCGTCGTCGCGCCCGGGCTAGCTCTGCCGCGGATCGCGCGCGGCGTGCAGGGAGCGGACCACCAGCGCGCCGTCGCCCACCGCCGCCGCAACACGCTTGGTCGAGCCACTGCGGACGTCACCGATGGCAAAGACGCCGCGACGCGTGCACTCGAGCATCAGCGGGCCTCGGTCAGCCCCATCCCAGTGGCTCGAGAACTCCGGGTGGCGGAGCGCCTCCTCGCCCGTGACCACGAAGCCCTTGTCGTCCTGGCCGACGTAATCGACCAGTCCCTCCGACCTCGGTGAGGCGCCGATCATCGCGAACACGGCCGAGGTCTGGACGCGGCGATCCGGTCCGGCACCCGAGATCACGACCGCTTCGAGCTTCTCGTCACCCTCCAGCGCTCGGATCTCGCACCCGGTCCAGACCCTCACGTTCGACTTGGCCTCGATCTGATCGACGAGGTAACGCGACATCGCCGCCTCGAGCGCGCGCCGGGCGACGACGTGGACCTCGCGCGCGTGGTCCGCGAGCTTGACGACCGCCTGGCCGGCCGAGTTTGCCCCGCCGACCACGACGACGTCCTCCATGGAGCATTGCTGCGCCTCGACGTGTGTCGCTGCGTAATACAGACCCCGCCCCTCGAATCGATCCGCATTCTCCGCGGGGAGTCGGCGATAGTCCGCACCGGTTGCCAGGACCACGGACCGGCCCCGCACGCGCTGACCGTCAGCGAGCGCGACCTCGCGCAGTCCTTCGTCCGCGGGCTCTGACACGCGAGTGGCCTCGTGGACGCTGGAGATCACGGCGCCGAACTTGCGCGCCTGGAGCGTCGCGCGGCGTGCCAGGTCGGAGCCGGTAAGCCCGGTGGGGAAGCCGAGGTAGTTCTCGATTCGAGCGCTCGTGCCCGCCTGTCCGCCCGGGGCGAAGCGCTCGACCACCAGCGTGCTGAGGCCCTCGGAGGAGGCGTAGACCGCCGTGGCCAAGCCGGCCGGACCACCGCCGAGCACCACCACGTCGAACGTCTGGCCGTCAACCTTCGCCCGGAGGCCGAGCTCGTCGGCGACGGAGGTGACCGTGGCCTGTCGGATGACGTCGTCGGAGCGGACCAGGACCGGGCATTCGGCCTCGCCGATGCCGAGCCCGTCGAGCAAGACGCGGCTCTCCTCGTCGATGGCGAGGTCGTGCCAGGTGAAGGGAACGAGGTTGCGCTCCAGCAGCTCCCGCACCGTGAACGCCTCGCCCGACCATCGTGAGCCGATCAGCTTCTGCTGACCCAATCCGCGACCCTGCAGCCACTCCCGGCGGGTGATCATCGTCCGCAGGAGGAGGTCGCCGAGCTCGGCGGCGGTTGCAACCACCCTGCGAACGTCCTCCGGCGGGAGCGCGAGCAGCGAGGTCGGCTCGGCCGCGAACCCCGCGGCGAGCGTCGGCTCGCCCGTGAACATGGAGATGTCGGCGGCGAAGGTTCCCTCTCGGCATTGGGTGAAGTAGCGGTCGCCCTCCGGCGCTCGGTCGATGATGTCCAAGGCTCCACTCAGGACCACGTACAGCGGGGTCTCGCGCTGGCCGTGCTCGAAGACGAGCTCCCCGCGCGCGAACGACAACTGGGTGCCGATCTGCGCCAGGTACTCGATCTGCTCCGGAGTGAGGCGGGGGAAGAGCGTGGGGTGATCGGGATCGAGGAAGTCCTCGACCGGGATCGGGGCGTAGTCGCTCGTCATTTGGTCGCCGGGAATGTACAGCGACCACCTGCGAAGGCGGTCTATC
>JBKPMR010000076.1:0-7477 GCA_046732255.1 Actinomycetota bacterium | reverse complement strand
GTCCTTGCGAGCCTCCTCACTCGAGGTCGCCCGGTTCTTTGTCTCGACCTGCTGCGCCATGCGTTCGCCTCCTTGAATGCAAAAAGCCCCGGGCGGCGTCCGCCCGAGGCCACGTCGCCTCATTGAGCGCTCACCTTAGCGCACCTCGGCCGCTTCCGTTCGCGCAAGCTCGGGAACCTCGACGAGAGGCGCTTCGCCGAGCACGACGCGTTCGGGATGACCTTCGGTCTCGGTGTCGCGCATGCCTCGCAGGAAGTAGAAGGCGACCGTCAGCGCGCACGCAGCGAGACCGGCGCCCACGAGAACGGTTCTCGCCCCCAGCCATGCCGCCACCGGACCCGTGACCAGGAACGAGATCGGGACGAGACCGGTCGAGATCAGCCAGTCGAGACTCTTGACACGCCCGAGCAGCTCCGCAGGGACGACGCGCTGCATCAGCGTGATCCAGACGAGGAGCCCCGCTGCCCAAAGAGCTTCGCCGACGAACGAGATCGCCATCGCCTGCCACGGCGTCTGCGCAATTCCGTACGCGGCAATCTGCAGGCACGCGATCGCGAACCCGGCGTACATGAAGGTGATGTGCCGCTTCGGCAGGCCGAGTTGGCCTACCCCGACCGACAGGAGGAGCGCGCCGATCCCACCGCACGCGAAGACGAGGCCGAGATCACCGGCTCCTCCTCCCAAGTCGTTCTTCACGACGTACGGGAGGAGCACCTGGAACGGCCCGAAGACGAGAAACAGCGCCACGAACGCCCACGCGAGCGTTCCCCACAGCCAGACGCGCCGGCGCACGAAGCCAAGAGCCTCGACGATGTCCCGCCGCATCGAGGAGCGCTCTTCGCGCGGCGCGGCCGCCAGCCGCGGGCGGAGCATCGACAGGGCCACTATCGCCACCCCGAAGGTCGCCCCGTCCACCAGGAAGGCGCTGCCGGGGCCGAGGCCGCTGACGACGAGCCCGCCGAGCGCAGGGCCGATGAACGCCATCGCCAGTTGGCGCACGACCTGCGAGAGGGAGTTGGCCTGCACGAGGAGCCTGGTCGGCACGAGGTCCGGCACGATCGCGCCGGCAGCCGGCCCCTGGAAAGCCATGCCCGCTCCGTAGGCGAGGACGATGACCACGATCTGCCAGAGCTGGAGCACGCCCGCGACGGACAGCGCCCCGAGCAGGAACACGCAGATCCCCCGCAGAGCGCTCGCCGCGATCAGCACGAGCCGTCGTTCGAAGCGGTCGGTGACCACTCCGCCGATGAGGACGAGCGCCACGACAGGCACCATCTCGGCCGCGCCGACGAGCGCGAGGGCCGTCGGGTCGTTCCAGAGGTCGTAGACCTGCCACGCGATGGCGACGATGAAGAACCCGTCGCCGATCAGCGACACGGTCCAGCCGGTCCAGAAGAGCGCGAAGTCCCGCTCCCGGAGCGGCTCGAGGATTCGCAAACGGCGGATCACGCTTCAGCGGGCAGCTCTTGTAGCTCGGGCTCGCGGCCGTCGTGGGCGATCGCACGGCCGTACAGCGCCAGCGCCGGCGCGATGACGACGGCGCCTGCGGCGAGCGCCGCGCGGATGCCCCAGACGTTCCCGATCGCGCCCAGTACCGGCCCGCCGCCCGCCTGGCCGATCGCGTTCGCCTGGCCCGAGATCGAGAAGACGGTCGCGCGCACGCTCGAGTCCTTGATCTGCTCGTTCAGCCAGATCGTGTAGAGCGGCCCGGCGAGGTCACGGGCGAAGAAGACACCGAGGAGCGCGGCGATCGCGAGCCCAGTCGTGCCCGCGAACGCGAATGCCAGCATCGCCACCATCTCGAAGACGGTAAGTGCGAAGAGCGTGCTCGTGACGACTCGGCGACCACCGCGGTCGAAGCGCTTGATCAGCCACCCGGTCGCGATGAAGCCCAGCACCATCCCGACCAGCCAGAAGATGCCGAACCAGACCACGGGATCGAGGTTCCCGACGGCGGGGAGGCCGACGTCGCGCAGAAAGTGCGCTTCCTTCAGACGATCGAAGGCCTCGCTGGACATGCCCATGAAGAAGTCGACTCCGACCAGGAGCAGGATCACGGGCGTCGCCCACGCGTAGCGAGCCCCGTTCGCGGCCGTCGACCTGAGCTCGGACAGCGCGGACCCGCGCTCCTCGCGCGGCTTCCGGCGGAAGCCCGTCTCGGGCATGAACACCACACACAAAAGGCCGGCCAGGACGGTGACCGCGCCGCCGACGATGACTCCTGCACGGAGCGAGTAGATGCCGACGGCGACTTGCAGGATCAATCCGAGGACGGAGCCGATGTACCGGATGCGCGAGCCCTTCAGGAACACCCGCCCGACCCTGTCGGCACCAACCTCGTCCGCGATCCAGGCCTCTTCGGCGCCGCTCGTGAACGTGTAGGAGAGGCCCCAGGCCGCCCACAAGGCGATGATCAACGACGGCGCCGACACGATGCCGACGGCGATCCACGCAACGCCCATGCCCAGATAGCCGACGATCAGCGACAGCCGTCGGCTGTACGTGTCGGCGACGACCCCGGTCGGCACCTCGAAAACGAAGACCGCGGCCTCCATCGCGGTGCCCATGAGGACGAGTTGGAGCGGCGAGAGGTGCAGCTCCTGCACGAGGTACACGGCCATGACGACCCACGTCGGCATGAAGAGGAGGACCTGGAGGACGTAGTAGAGGCGGGTCGCGTCCGCGCGTCTCACTCGAGGCCCGCCAGGGGCAGCGGCGCCAGCATCGTGATCGAGACGTCCCGGTACTCGTACCCGAGCTGCTCGTTGACCCTGCGCATGCCCTCGTTGCCGCGCTGCGTCCAGGTGACGACCTCGCGGTAGCCGTTCTCCGCCGCCCACGCGAGCTCCATCTGCTTGAGCATGCGCGCGAGCCCGCGCCGCCGGTAGTCACGCCGCACGACCGTCAAGCCGTCCTCGGCGACGCCGTCGTTGTCGTGCCGGACGAGCCCCGAGTAGCCGACGATCTCGGCCCCGGCGAGCGCGACGAACGAACCCTCCGGGAGCGTCGCCTCGTCGCGCAGCCAGACCTCGAGGGAGATGTGGGCCGGCCCGTCGAGCGCCATGTCCTCATACCCCTGGCGCGCAAGCGGGTAGGCCTCGCGCAGCAGCGATGGGCGTTGGGCGACGGACACGATCTCGATTCCGTCCGGAAGCTCCGGCGGGACCGGCTCGTCGCCGAGGCGCTTGACCTGTTCGACCTGGCGATCGATCTCGCGGAAGCCGAACCGCTCGGCGAACGGCCGGGCTGCCTCTTCTTCCAGATGCGTTGAGAGCTTGTCCCCTTTCGCGTGACGGACGAGTTCACGGAGCAGCGCCGTACCGACGCCACGCCGACGCGCATGCGGGAGGACGCGGACCTTCACCGAGTACCGATCGCGCAAATCGGACAGGCTGACGAGCCCCTCTCCGACAACCTCGCCGTCGAGCTCGGCGACGTAATAGGCGCGGTCGGGATTCGTCGCCAGATCGGCCCGGATGAGCTCGACCGTCCCGCCTGACTCGTTCGGCAACAGCGTTCGGCGGATGCGGATGAACGCCTCGAGGTCCGCGTCGCTCTCTGCTGCGCGGACCTCGATCATCCCGACCGCTTCAGCTTGCCGTGCCGCTTCGCGTAGCGCTCGCCGCGGCGGAAGACCTCGAGCCCGAGCGGGATGGAGACGAACCCGATGATCACGAGCGGCCAGATCTCGTCCCACATCGCCGAGATCCCGTCTCCGTTCACGATCGCGTCGCGCATGCCGTCGAGCGCGTAGGTCGCGGGCGAGATCTTGGCGAGCGCCTGCATCCAGTCGGGCAGAACGCTGACCGGGTAGTAGACGCCCGAGACGACGAGCAGGATGCCCTGGGCGATGAAGCCGAGCTGGGTCCCCTTCTCGGGCGAGATCAGCGGCAGGACCGCGGTCATCATCCCGATCCCGATGAACGGGATCGAGGCGACGACGAGCACGATCAGTGCGGCTGGGAAGTTCGCATTCGAGAGGTCGAGGTCGAAGAAGAGCGCGACGACGCCGAACAGCAGGATGGCGCGGACGACGCCGTAGACGATCGCGAACGCGCCCATCCCGAACAGGTGGATCGGCCGTGACAGCGGCGCCATGAACGTGTACTCGATCGTGCCTTCCCAGCGCTCCCACGCGACCGTCTCCGTGAGGATCTCGAAGATGATCCCGAGGTAGGCCCAGACGACGGCGCCGACGAGCAGGATCGTTGTCACCTTGTCGACGTCGATGTCGCCACCGCCGGCCTCGATGCCCTTGGCGATGAAGACGATCGTCAGCGTGTTCGCGACCGTCCAGACGAAGAATGCGACGTCCCACCAGATGTAGCGCTTGACGAGGTAGACGTTGCGCTCGAAGACGCCGGCGAGGCCGATCAGCTCGTGACGAAGGGTTGCTGCTGCGCCTTCGGGCATCAGTCGTCCTCCTCCTCGCGCTTCTCGTCCTCGAACGAGCGGCCGGTGGCGGCAAAGAACGCCTCCTCGAGCGTGGCCGCGCCGTAGCGGCGCTTGAGCTCGTCGACCGGCTCGAGGCAGAGCAGGTTGCCGTCATCGAGGATGCCGACCCGGTCCGCGAGTGCCTCGGCCTCGTCGAGGTCGTGCGTGCAGAGCAGGATCGTGGCGTCGTGCGTCTGGCGGATCTCGCGAATGAAGTCCTGCACCTCGAGCTTCGAGCGCGGGTCGAGACCGGTCGTGGGCTCGTCGAGCAGGAGCAGGATCGGCTGCGTCAGGAGCGCGCGCGCAAGGGCGACCTTCTGCTGCATTCCGCGCGAGAGGTCCTCCATCGCCTCGTTCCGGCGCGCGGCCGGGAAGCCGACGCGCTCGAGGATCTCGGGGATCCGGTCGCGTGTCGTGCCGGACGTGAGCCCATAGAACCTGGCCGCATAGGACAGGTTTTCGGTCGACGACATCTTCTTGAAGAACGAGGCTTCCACGGACACGCGGTTGACGAGCCGGCGGACGGCCCGCGTGTCCGAGATGTCGTGACCGAAGATCGTCGCACTACCGCCGTCGTGCAGGAGCAGCGTCGAGAGCAGGCGGACGAGCGTCGACTTGCCCGACCCGTTCTGGCCGAGGATGGCGACGCACTCACCGCGCGCCATCTCGAAGCTGACGCCGCGCAGCGCCTCGACCCGCTCGCGGCGGCGGCGCAGGCCGGAGCGCCGCCCGTCGCTGCGGCGGAACTCCTTGCGCAAGTTTTGGACTTCGACTGCGGGCACGTGCTGCTCCAGACTCGGCTCGAGGGGACACGGAACTAGCGCATCGGCGGAATCTTCAGCCGATGCGCGCGGGAACCGGAATCAACCGAGGCGCAGCATCGCGGCAGTCAGAGTACCGACCGGATCGGCCCGGCACAAGGCTTGCGTCCGTCCGGCGATCGCCCTACAGTGGAACCAGGTGCTCGCCGCGGAAGGCGGGCGCCGAGGCAATGAGGCCTCGGGACTTTCGGGAGTCCCGGGCCTTTTTTTGTTGGTCCAAACAGGAAGGAGCGGCATGTCCGAGCTGGAGACGAAGCACTACATCGGGAACGGCGCGAAGGAGGCTCCCGCCGCACGGGAGGCGATCGAGTGGGCCGGGCAGACGCAGGCGCAGCTCGTCGACTTGAAGTTCTGCGACCTACTCGGGCGCTGGCAGCACATGACGCTCCCGCTGAGCGCGTTCGACGAGTCGGCCTTCGACGACGGCCTCGGCTTCGACGGCTCGTCGATCCGCGGCTGGCAGGGCATCTCGGAGTCGGACATGCTGCTCATGCCCGATCCGGCGAGCGCGATCCTCGACCCGTTCACCGAGGCGCCGACGCTCTCGCTGATCTGCGAGATCGCGGACCCCGTCACGCGCGAGGGTTACGAGCGGGATCCGCGCGGTGTCGCCAGGCGGGCCGAGGCGTACCTGAACGAGACCGGCATCGCCGACACGTCGTACTTCGGGCCGGAGTGCGAGTTCTTCGTCTTCGACGAGGTCAGCTACGACCTCGGCCCCAACCATTCGCACTACGCGTTCGACTCCGCCGAGGGCCACTGGAACTCCGGCAAGCCGGGCCTCGGGAACACGATCCGCGAGAAGGAGGGTTACTTCCCGCCGGCGCCGCACGACACGCTCAACGACCTGCGCTCGGCGATGGTGCTCACTCTCGAGCGGCTCGGCATCCCGTGCGAGTTCCACCACCACGAGGTCGCCTCGGGAGGTCAGTGCGAGATCGACCTCCGCTACCAGACCCTCACTCGCATGGCCGATCAGGTCATGACCTACAAGTACGTGGTCAAGAACGTTGCGCGTGCCGCGGGCAAGACCGTGACGTTCATGCCGAAGCCGCTGTTCGGCGACAACGGCTCGGGCATGCACACGCACCAGTCCCTGTGGAAGGAAGGCACGCCGCTGATGGCCGACAAGTCCGGCTACGCGGGGCTCTCCCAGCTCGCGCGCTCGTATCTGGCCGGCCTGCTCGACCACGCGCCGGCGTTGCTCGCCTTCTGCGCACCGACGACGAACTCGTACCGGCGGCTCGTGCCCGGCTACGAGGCGCCGGTCAACCTCGTCTACTCGCAGCGGAACCGTTCGGCCTGCATCCGGATCCCGATGTACTCGGACTCGCCGAAGGCGAAGCGGATCGAGTTCCGGTGCCCAGACGCGGCTGCGAACCCGTACCTCGCGTTCGCGGCGATGCTGATGGCAGGGATCGACGGCGTCCAGCGGGGCCTGGAGCCCGGCGAGCCGGCGGACTACGACCTCTTCGAGGAGAACCATGGGCCGATCGCGCAGGTCCCCGGATCACTGTCCGAGGCGCTCGACGCGCTCGAGGCCGACCACGAGTTCCTCATTCGCGGCGGCGTCTTCTCGGAGGAGCTGATCCGCACCTGGATCGATTGGAAGCGGGAGAACGAGGTCGACATGGTCGCCCTGCGGCCGCACCCGGCCGAGTTCGCCCTCTACTTCGACGCGTAATTGGAAATCAGGGAGCTCAGGAAGGAGGACTGGCCGGCAGTGCGTGAGATCTTCGAGCAGGGCATCGCCGGCCGGAATGCGACCTTCGAGACCGAGGCCCCCTCGTGGGAAGCATGGGACCGCTCGCAGCTCGACGGCCAGCGCTACGTGGCCGTCGAGCAGGGGCGGGTGGTGGGCTGGGTCGCGGCGCATCCGGTGTCGTCGCGACCCTGCTACCGCGGAGTCGTCGAGCACAGCGTCTACGTCGACGACGAGTGGCAAGGGAAGGGAATCGGCCGCGTGCTGCTCGAGCGGCTGATCGAGAGCACGGAGCACGCCGGGATCTGGACGATCCAGACCGGCGTCTTCCCGGAGAACGAGGCCAGCCTCGCGGTCCACGAGAAGTGCGGATTCCGCGTGGTGGGGACGCAAGAGCGGCTCGGAAAGCTGGACGGCGTCTGGAGAGACGTCGTTGTCCTCGAACGACGAAGCGAGGTCATCTCATGACGAAGGTGGAAGCGATTGTGATCCGCGAGCGCGTCGAGACGGTGATCGACGC
>JBKPMR010000075.1:0-25574 GCA_046732255.1 Actinomycetota bacterium | reverse complement strand
CGCCTGATGCTCGCCAACGCCGAATGGATGGAAGAGCACCGCGAGGAGCTCGAGCGATGGCTTTGAACCCGATCACGGTCCTCGTCTCCGCGTGCGGTGCGCCCGGGACGGCAGCGCTGATGCGAGCCCTCCGCGCGAACGGCGAGCGGGAGCTGCGGATCGTCGGGACGGACATGGGCGGGCTGGCGATCGGCCGCCACCTCGCCGACGCGTTCCACCGCGTGCCGGCAGGGTCGGACCCCGGGTTCGCGGACGCGATGCTCCACATCTGCCGCGACGAGGGCGTCGACGCGGTCCTGCCGCAGTCCTCCTTCGACCTGCTCGGCCTGGCCGAGGCGAAGGACCGGTTCGAGGGGATCGCGGTCCTCGTCGCCTCGCCGGACGCGATTCATCGCTCGAACGACAAGGCCGAGAGCTACGCGCTGCTCGACCGCATCGGCGTCCGAGGGCCGGCGTGGCGGCGCGTCTCGGGCGCCGAGGCGGTTGCCGCCGCCGTCGGCGAGCTCGGCTACCCGGAGGTCGACGTCTGCATGAAGCCGGTCTTCTCCTCGGGGTCGCGCGGGTTCCGCGTGCTCTCCGCTTCGGCGGACCGCCACGAGCAGCTGCTCACGAACCGACCCGGCGTCGCCGAGGCGCTCCGGCTCGAGGACCTGCTCGACCTGCTCGGCGACGACCCGACCGAGCTGCTCGTCATGGAGCTGGCGACCGGCAAGGAGCGGACGATCGACGGCATCGCCGTCGAGGGCCGGATCGCACTCGGGCATCCGAAGACCCGCGAGGCGATGCGGGCCGGGCTCGCCATGTACTTCGAGACGCTCGACGACGACGGGCTGATGGCGACCGCGGCGAAGATCGTCGCCGAGCTTCGGCTCGACCACTTCTTCAACATCCAGCTGGTCGGGGAGTGCGTGATCGAGATCAACCCGCGCATCTCGACGATCGTCTACCAGGAGGACCTGAACCTGCCGTACCTCGGCGTGAAGCACGCGCTGGGGGAGATCTCGGAGGAGGAGCTCGGCGCGCTGGCGACGCGAATCAGGCCGACCAGGCGCGCCTTGCGCTATTTCGACCAGGCCGAATGGGACGTCTAGCGCACGCGCACGAGCGACTGTAGACTGACTGTCTACATGAAGACCACGACGATCCGGGTGTCTGCAGAGACGCGCGACCGCTTGAACGAGCTTGCCCGCAGGAGCGGCGAGCCGGCGGGCGAGATCGTCGCCGCCCTGGTCCGCGACGCTGACGACCGCGCGCTGCTCGCGGCTGCATTCGAAGGCTGGGAGCGGCTCGTCGGCGACCCAGACACGCTCGCTCGCTATCGCGCCGAGACGGACGAGCTCGAGACATTCGACGCCGATCTTCCGGCTTATTGACTCGACAGCCTCGGCAGGGGGACATCGTGTGGGCTGATCCGGACCCGACCAGGGGCTCGGAGCAGGCCAAGGCGCGGCCGTTCGCGGTCGTGTCGGTCGACCACCTCAACCGCTCCGGGCTCGGGCTTTCGCTTGCGGTCCCTCTCACTCGCACCGACTTCGCGAACGCTCTCCACCTGGAGATCTCGCCACCGGAGGGAGGCCTGCGCGAGCGGAGCTTCGCGATGCCCGAGCAGCTGAGAACGCTGTCCCACGAGCGCGTCGCCCGTCGGCTCGGCACGTTGCGTCCGGCAACGCTTGCAGAGCTTCTGCGCCGCTGCCGCCTCCTTCTGACCGAATCCCGCTGAGGCACAGACGCCTGTGGACGGTCCGCCACACTCGCCCACGGAGGGAAGCGCGCCTCCTTCCTCTAGGGACAGTCCCCTGCGGGGACAGTCCCTGAGAGTCACGCACTGCCCCGTCAACACGGCCGGCGTGCCCTGGCAGAACGTCCTCGCGCAGCGGCGAAAGGGGGTCGCCGCGCGGCTGGTCGTCTTCGAGCGCTACAACCTCCACCCCGAGGCGGACGAGTCGCTCGAGCGGCACGGTGGGCTCGTCCGGAAGCAGCTGACGCAGTGGCGCGCCTTCGCGCGTCTCGCCCCCCGAACCGACGTCTTCCACTTCTACTTCGGGCTCACGCTGGTGCCGAAATCCCTGCAATTCCCGCTCTTGCGCGCAACCCGCAAGCGCTCGGTGATGCACTTCCTCGGGTCCGACATCCGCGGCAAGCCGCCGGGCGAGCTCGCGTGGGCGCAGAAGGCAGGCGCCCGGATCGTCGGCTCCTTCGACGCGATCCGGTGGGTGCCCGACGCCGAGGTCGTCCCGCCCGGCATCGATCTGCGCGACTACGAGCCGCGCCTGCCGAGCGACCGGGACCGCCCGGTCGTCGTCCACGCCCCCTCCAGCCGCCGCCGCAAGGGCACCGAGCACGTGGTCGCCGCCTGCGCCGAGCTCCCGGTCGAGCTCCGGATCGTCGAGGGCCTCCACCACGACGAAGCCCGGAAGCAGTACGAGGATGCAGACATCGTCGTCGACCAGCTCAAAGCCGGCTGGTACGGCATCTTCGCAATCGAGGCGATGGCGCTCGGCAAGCCGGTGGTCACCTTCCTCCACGACGAGGCGGTCGCGCGCACCGAGGACGCCTTCGGAACGAGCGTGCCGATCGTCTCCGCCACCGCCGACACGCTCGCTGCGCACCTCCGTCCGCTCGTCGAGGACGCGGACTACCGGCGCCGGACCGGGGCGGCGAGCCGCGAGTACGTCGAGCGGGTCCACGACATCGAGACCGTGGCCGACCGCCTGCTCGACATCTACGCTCGCCTGTAGCGATGCCCCTCGGAGCGGAGGTCAAGCGGCTCGGCAAGCACACTGCCGTGTACGGCCTCGGCGGGCTCGTCTCGCGGATCCTCGCCGTTCTCCTCCTCCCCCTCTACACGCACTACCTCGGTCCGAGCGGCTTCGGGAAGATCGAGACGATTGTCGCGCTGTCGACGGTGCTCGTGATCGTCCTGCGGATGGGGATCTCGAGCGCCTTCTTCCGGTTCTACTTCGACACGAAGGACGAAGCGCACCGGACGCTCGTCGTCCGCACCTCGTTCTGGTTCACGATGACGATGGCGACCGCCGGCCTGATCGTCGGCTTCGTCCTCGCCACGCCGATCGCCCATGCCCTGAGCCTGGGCAACGATCCCTGGCTGGTGCGCGCCGCCTTCATCGGGCTCTGGGCGCAGATGAACTACGAGCAGCTGACGTCGCTCTTCCGCGTCGAGGAGCGGTCGACCCAGTTCGTGCTCGCCAGCATCGCGAACGTGCTGATCACGGTCGGGATGACGGTGCTGCTCGTGGTCGGCCTGCACAAGGGCCCGACCGGCGCCGTCGTCGGGAACTTCGTCGGGACGCTCTGCGTGTACGTCGTCCTGCTCGCGTACCGCCGCTACCAGCTCGGGCTCGAGTTCTCGCGCTCGCTGCTGCGCGAGATGAACCGCTTCGGCTTGCCGCTCGTCCCCTCGGCGCTCGCGCTCTGGGCGATCAACTTCATCGACCGGATCTTCATCGCCCAGTACAAGGGCCAAGCCGAGGTCGGCGTCTACTCGGTAGCGGTGCGGATCTCGTCCGCGGTGGTGTTCCTGATGATCGCGTTCCGGCTCGCCTGGCCGGCCTTCGCCTACTCGATCGAGGACGACCGCGAGGCGAAGCGCGCCTACTCGTACGTGCTCACCTACCTGCTCTTCCTCTGCTGCTGGATCTCGGTCGCGCTCGGAGTGCTCGCCCCCTGGCTCGTCCACCTGCTCGCGCGCGGCCCCGGGTTCGGCCGGGCCGCGGACGCGGTCGCCCTGCTCTCGTTCGCGGCGACGGCCTACGCCGGCTACACCGTGGTCGCGATCGGCATCGGCCGGGCGCGGCAGACGCAGTTCAACTGGATCGTGAGCGGGATCGCCGCGGCGGTGAACATCGGCCTGAACTTCGCGCTGATCCCACCGTACGGGATGATCGGCGCGGCGATCGCGACGCTGGCCGCCTACCTCGCGCTCTTCCTCGGCATGGTGCTGAACTCGCAGCGTGTCTACCCGGTCGACTACCAATGGCGGCGGGTCGCGACGCTTGCCGCCGTCGCGGTCGGCCTGACCGTCGCGGGCAGCGTCCCCGAGGTGCCGCTCGCGGTCGCGATCCTGATCGCGCTCGCGTATCCGCTGGTGCTGCTACCGCTGGGCTTCTACCTGCCCGCCGAGCGCCGCCGGCTCCGACGCTACATCGGCGCCTCCGCGTGAGCGCCGAACGACCGAGTTGCCGAGCACGAGCAGGTCTATGCGCGTCTTCCGGAACGTCTCGATCGCATGCTCGGGCGTCATCACCACCGGCTCGTTCTCGTTGAACGACGTGTTGAGCAGGATCGGCACCCCGGTCGCCCGGTCGAACGCCTCGATCAGCCGGTAGAACCGCGGGCTCGCCTCCTCGGTCACGGTCTGGAGCCGGCCGGTGTCGTCGACGTGGTTGACCGCGGGAATCAGCTCGCGCTTCTCCAGCTTGGTCTTGTAGACGAGCACCATGTACGGCGAGGGGTAGTCCTGCTCGAACCACTCGCCGGTCGAGCCGGCGAGGATCGAGGGCGCGAACGGACGGAACGGCTCCCGGTGCTTGATCCGGGCGTTGAGCACGTCCTTCATGTCCGGCCGCCGTGGGTCGGCGACGATCGACCGGTGGCCGAGTGCACGCGGGCCGTACTCCATCCGGCCCTGGAACCAGCCGACGACGTCGCCCTCCGCGATCCGCCGGGCGACGTGGTCGAACAGCGCGCCGTCGTCGAGGTGCTCCGCCTGCAGACCCGCGGCTGCGAGCGCGGCGCCGCACTCGGCCTCTGAGAACTCAGGTCCCCAGTACGCATGTCGCATCTCGAAGCCACGCGGGCGGCTCAGCTCCTGGTTCCAGACGGACAAGGCGGAACCGACGGCGATGCCGGAGTCGCCGGCGGCGGGCTGCACCCACACGTCCTCGAAGGGCGTCTCCGGGCGGATGCGGCCGTTGGCGACGGCGTTCAGAGCCACTCCGCCGGCAAGACAGATCCGCGGCAGCTTCGTCCGCTCCCACAGCGCGCCCACGAGGTGCAGGTACGTCTCCTCGAGCACGACCTGGAGCGACGCGGCGACGTCCTCGTGCAGCGCGGTCAGCTCGGAGCCGGGCTCGCGCGCGGGGCCGAAGGCGTCCTCCATCCGCTCGGAGAAGAGGGTTCCGATCGTCGGCGTCCCCTCGTCCCAGGTCATGTCGACTCCTTCACGGTGATGCCGGAAGAAGTCGAGGTCGAGCTCGAACACATCGCCCTTCGGCCGCACGATCCGACGCATCTCGTCGAGGAAGCGCGGCGTCCCGTAGGGCGCCAGACCCATCACCTTCCCCTCGTCGCCATACTTCGGGAAGCCGAGCCACTGGGTGACCGCGGTGTAGAAGATCCCGAGCGAGTGCGGGAAGAGGACGCGCTCGAGCACGCGGAACGACGCGCCGCTGCCCTCGGCGAGCATCGTCGAGGCGAAGTCGCCGAACCCGTCGACCGAGAGGACCGCGGCTTCCTCGAAGGGTGAGGCCAAGAAGGCGCTGGCAACATGGGCCTGATGGTGCTCGACGTGATGGAGCGCGGCGCGCACCTCGGCGTCGAGGGCCGCCTCGAGCTCCGCCTTGACGTCGCGCACCCTGGCCGCGTTCTCGAGCCGGGCCTTCAGGTACCGCGGGCTGGCCCCGTGGGTGAGCGTTCGCACGAGCTTCGCGCCGAGGTTGGCCTTCGGGTTGCGCCCGATCGCGACGTGGTCGAGATCGCCTGCCGAGAGCCCGCCGTAGCTCAGACACCACGCGGCGGCCTGGGCGGGGAAGCCGGCACAGTGCTTGACCCGGCTGAAGCGCTCCTCCTCCGCCGCGCAGACGAGCTCTCCGTCGACGACGAGAGCGGCGGCCGCATCGCCGTGGTACGCATTCAAACCGAGGATCGCGGTCAAGCAGAACAGTCTAGGGCGAGGCTCAAAAGGAACCCGAGGGCTCTGCCCCTTCGGGTCAGAGCCTTGACGGATACAGCCCGCGTGGCGGGCTGCGCTGCGCTCTTACCCGCCTCTCAGGTTCTTTTCAGAGGCCGCTCAGGTGGACGAGGTCTCATTCCGAGGGTATTCAGTAACTAGGAAAGGACGAAATGACCCGAATCTTCGCCATCGCCGCTGCCGCCCTCGCCGCCGTCGCCGTCGGCATCGCGTCGTACGCGGCCGTTGCCCACGACGGATCGAAGACCGTCGTGCGCGAGGTAACCGTCTCCGGTGGGACGCCGACCGCGGCTGCGAGCGGCGCGTCGGCGAGCAGCGTCTACCAGGGCGCGTACCGCGGCGTCGTCGAGATCACCGTCTCGACGAACAGCTCGCCGCTCGGCGGCCAGGCGCAGGCCCAGGGCTCCGGCTTCGTCTACGACGACGCCGGGCACATCATCACGAACGAGCACGTCGTCGAAGGCGCCAACTCGGTTTCCGTCCGGTTCTGGAACGGCGCCACTTACAAGGCGAACGTCGTCGGCACCGATCCATCGACGGACGTCGCCGTGATCAAGGTGAACGCACCCTCGTCGATGCTGCACCCGATCACGCTCGGCAACTCGAGCGCGGTGCAGGTCGGTCAGACCGTGGTCGCGATCGGCAGCCCGTACGGGCTCGAGGAGACCACGACGCAGGGCATCGTCAGCGCCCTGCACCGTGAGATGACGGCGCCGAATGGCTTCACGATCGCCGACTCGATCCAGACCGACGCCGCGATCAACCATGGCAACTCCGGCGGCCCGCTGCTCGATCTCTCCGGCAACGTGATCGGGATCAACTCCCAGATCAAGAGCGAGACGAACGAGAACACCGGCATCGGGTTCGCGGTCCCGTCGAACACGGTCAAGTCGATCGTCTCGCAGCTGCTCAAGAACGGAAACGTGCAGCACGCGTACCTGGGCGTCGGCATTGCGAGCTCCTCGAACGGTGTCCAGATCACGCAGGTCCGCCCGGGGACGCCGGCCTCGGACGCAGGGCTCCACACAGGTGACGTGATCACCCGGTTCGACGGTCACAAGGTCACGAACGCCGGCGAGCTCGGCCAAGCGGTCGACGCGAAGCGCCCCGGCGACACGGTGTCGGTGACCTACACGCGGAACGGCTCGACCCACACGGTTCAGCTCAAGCTCGCCGTGCGGCCCTCCTAGCCAGTAGCTAGCTCGCTCCTTCCTCCTGCGAAGCGGCCTCCTCGGGGGCCGCTTCGCGCCGGAGCCGCCGCTTCTCCTTCTGCTCGCGCGCCTGCTCCTTGGCGCCGACGTAGGACTGCCGGACGAGCTGAGAGCCGCCACTCCAGCCGAAGACGTAACAGACGAGCGCGAGCGCGAAGAGGACGTTGAACGCGGACGTGACCAGCTGCTGGGAGATCGAGTAGGCGGTCGCTGTCGTCGAGCTGGTGTAGCTGGCCAGCGCGAACGAGTTGAACGCCTGGTTGACGCCGACCCCGCCGGGCGTCACCGAGAGGATGTTGGCGAGCTGGTTCGAGCCCAGCACCGACATCACCGACCCGAAGGTGATCGGAATGCTGTACGCCGCCAGGAAGACGATGATCACGAGCACCTTGGAGACATAGCCCAGGACCTGGGGAACCAGCACTCGCGTCAGGTACGCGTGCAGGTCGCCGAGGATCGCCGCTCCCTCCTTGGCCTTCGCCCACATCTTCTTGAACCAGGCCCAGAACGACCGCAGGAGCGCGTAGATCAGGAACCCGCCCCCTCCGACGATGACGATGATCAGGACCCAGTGGCCCGAGATCGCGTCGCGGATGCCGCCGAACTGGAAGCTGAACGAGCCCGAGATCGCGGCGAACAGGTAGATGTAGATCGCCGTCCCGATGATGAAGTAGAAGATCTTCTGGACTACGTAGCCGGCGAGGACGCCCGGGAAGTTGGCGGTCTCGATGATCGCCACGTACATCAGCAGCGTGACGAGCGTGCCGATGTTCGCCGGCAGGAAGTTGTTCAGCGCAACGCCGGTCGCGTAGGACGCGAGCACCGGCATGAACGCGACCTGACCGCGGTAGGCGTAGCTGAGGATCCCGTACCAGCCGAGCGCCGTGAAGATCGTCTGGAGGCACTGGAAGAGGCACCCGAGGATCACGTACCCGACGGAGATCTCGGTGACCGTGTCCCAGAGCTGCTCGAACCAACCCCAGACGTCGACGCCCGCAACCCGCAGAAACGCGAGCACGACGACGACCGCGACGATCCAGGCCGCGATCCGTGTGATCCGCCGGTGGTGCGGCTCCCGCTCGGCGACCGCCGACACCTCGGGGGCGGACGCGGTCACGTACGGGAACTCCGGCGGTGGGCTCGCACCCCGCTAGTCTGGCGCCCGGAGCGGCGGACGACAACCGATGAATTCGCCGCCGGGCCGGGGTCTCTTGTTGGAGTAGCGTCGGCCGGCGCTGGATACCCCCCACCGGAAGCAGCAAACCCAAAGGAGGGAGTAGATGTCGGAGCACAGGATCGGAACCCGCGAGGAGTGGCAGGCGGCTCGGGACGAGCTCGCGAAGCTCGAGGCGGAGCAGGCGCAACAGAACGAGGAGGTCAAGAAGAAGCGGCTCGAGCTTCCCTGGGTGCCGTTGGAGAAGGAGTACGAGTTCGACACCGACGAGGGCAAGAAGACGCTTGCCGAGCTCTTCGACGGCCGCTCACAGCTCCTCGCCTACAACATCATGTTCGGGCCCGACTACACGAAGGGGGCGTGCCCCGGCTGCACCAGCCTCGCGGACGGCCTCGACGGTGGGCTCGTGCATCTGAACCACCAGGACGTGACCCTGATCTGCTTCTCGCGGGCGCCGATCGACCGGCTCACCGCCTACAAGGAGCGGATGGACTGGCAGTTCCCCTACGTCTCCACCTACAACACCGACTTCGCCTTCGACCTCAGCCTCGCCGTAACCGAGGAACAGGCGCAAGAGATCCCCGAGCTGATGGAGATGGTCGACAACCCGCCCGAGTGGCTCCAGGACTGGTCGCGCCAGGTCGGCGCCGAGCTCAAGGACGGGCTGCGAGAGGTACCGGCCTGGATCGCCTTCGCGCGCGAGAACGGCACCGTCTACCACACCTACACGGTGTCGGCACCCGACCCGTTCGTCGCGCCGTACTTCAACTTCCTGCTCGAGCGGACCCCCAAGAAACAGCCCGACGAGCCCCTCGCCCGGCGGAAGGACGAGTACCCGGATTAGTCAGCACGCCTAGCTAGTCGACCACCCGGTACACCTGGAAGACCTCGGCGTACTCGCGGTTGACGTTGATCCCGTGCGTGCGAGCGACGTTCCAGATGTACTCGGGGTCGGCGTAGCGGCGGTGCTGCTGCGACGCGTACTTCGCGAGCGCGGCCGCCTTCCGCTCGACGTGGCTCCGCTCGAGCGCCGCGTACCACTGGTAGGCGAAGTCGAAGTTGTTCCAGGGGATCTCGTAGCCGAGGATCGTCGTCCGCTTGAAGGCGCGCAGGCCCTCGGCGGCGATCACCTGGTGGTCCTGGTGGACGTCGTGCAGGCTCGGCTGGAAGACCGCATCGGGGCGCCACTCCTCCCAGAGCGCGATCAGGAGCTCGAGGATGTCCTGGCGAAACTCCGGGAACGTCCGCACCTCGAAGTCGTGGACGGTGAGGTTCGCCTCGGGGATCCCGAGCTCGGCCGTCGCCTCGCGGACTTCGCGCGCGAGCGTGTCCGGCGCGAAGCCGTCCGGCAGCGACTTCGTGGCGATCGAGAAGGCGACGTAGCGAACGTCGGCCCCGGTCTCGACCAGCCGGGCCATCGTCCCACCGCAGCCGAACTCGCCGTCGTCGGTGTGCGGGGCGAGGACGAGCACGCGCTTCCAGGCCTCGATCACGTCATCACCTTCTCCTTCGGCTCGGACGCCTCCTGGGCCGGCGGCAGGGGAGCGGGTTCCCGGCTGAACGGAAGGCGCGCGCAGAGCGCCGAGAGCGCCAGGAGGCCCCAGAACATCGGGTCCTCGAACAGCGCGTTGTAGAAGAGGCTGTGTAGACCGATCGCCGCGAATGAGGCGGCGATCGCCAGGCACGCACGGCCCTTGAACGACGAGCCGGAACGACGCAGCGTGACGAGCAGCGCCGAGAACGCGAGCCAGACGAGGAAGGCGAGCCCGGGGATCCCGGTTTCCGCCGCAACCGTCACCGCCGTGTTGTGCGAGGCGGCTTTCTTCGGCTCCTTGCCCTTGAGGCCGACCCGGTCGGCGTAGGCGCGCTTGAACCCGCCGATCCCCACTCCCTGCACGGGGTTGTGCAGCGCGATCTTGATCCCCTGCGTGACGAGTTTCGCACGGCCGCTCGAAGCCTGGTTCAGCCCGGAGCCCGATTCGCGCAGCAGCGAGTGGCGGATATGCGGGGTTCCGAGCGCGACCGCTGCGATCACGGCCGCGGCGGCCCCGAGGGCGACCGCCGCCCGCCAGCGCCAGCGGAAGGCGGCAACCACGGCGGTTCCGACCATCAGCGCCGCGAAGCTCGACTGGGAGAAAGAGAAGAGCAGCCCCGGCCAGATCAGGACGATCGCCGCCGCCGATGCGCACGCGGCACGACGGTCGCGGTCGTAGAGCGCGAGCACGAGCGCCGCCAGGATCGCGACGACGAGGAACCGCCCGTAGACGGACGGGTCGTAGAAGACCGAGTTCACGCGGTAGAAGGGCGCGTAGGCGTTCCCGACGATCACCTTCGGGTTCCAGAACACGTCCCGGGTCGCGTACTGGTACACGCCGATCCACGCGAAGGCGAGCGCCATTCCGACCAGCTCGACGTAGATGAACGAGAGCCAGCGGCGGCTCCAGGCGAGGCGGGAAAGCGAAACCGCGAGCAGGCCGAACGGGAGCCAGAAGAAGAGCAACGACACGGCGCCCTCGTGCAGGTCCTTCGTCCAGGCGAGGCTGAGCCCGCTCCAGCCGACCAGGAGCGCGAGCGGCCAGGCGATCGGCCCGAGCTCCTTCGAGCGGCCGTCGCCGCGGAGGAGCTCCCAGCCGAGCAGCACGGCCGCGCCGGCGATCACTGCATAGAGCGGGACGAGCAGGTTGGCGTCGGTCGACCCGACGTGCACAGGGATCCGCGCGGGCGCGCATGCGAGCGCCGACACCGCGATCAGCCACGGCCAGCTGTGGAACAGCGCTGCGACGACGAAGGCGCCGATCGCCCCGACGACGACCGCTCCGGCATACACCTTCGTGTGCCCGCTCGGGGCGAGGTACGCGGCGAGGAGCGCGCAGCCGAGAACCCACGCGAGCAGTCCGCCAACCCGCGCTTCCCGGCGCGGCGCGACGATCAAGACCGCGAGGCCGGCCGCGGCGATCGGTCCGCCGGCGTGGGCGAGATCGGCGCTCAACGCTTGCTCACGATCATGGCCGCCCGCGCGGCACGCTCACCGACGCGGACGGTCAGCGTGTAGCGGCCGGGCCGCTTCGGTGCGCGGAGGATCAACAGCCCCGGCTTGGCACTGCCGATCCGCTTTCCGAGCTGCCACTGCACACGCGTGTCGGCCGACACGCGCACGCCGAAGCGGGTGTCGGCCTTCGCCTCGATCCGGTTCCTCGCGAGCGCGACGTAACGGAGCTGCAGCTCGGGCAGCTCGACCGGCGGAGAGACGTTGCCGGCCGGATCCTGGCCCTGCAACGACAGCACGTACACGCCCGGACGGAGGACGTGCCCGTTCACCCGCCCGTTCCACTCGATCTGACCCTGAGGCTTCGAGCTTCGCGTGAAGACGATGCGCTGCCGGACGAGGGTCAGGATTGCGTGAGCGCGCTCTGACATCGAGTAGCGGATGACCACACGATCGGCGTGCCCGTCGCCGTCGGGCGAGAACGCCTCGGGCGCAACCGCCACCAGCTTCGGTCTCGGCGCGGTCGTGTCCACGCGCATCTCGTTGGGCAGGTCGATCGTCCGGTGCTGGTCGGCGAGGTGGACGCGCGGCTTGTAGACCCCCTGGGGGACGAACTCGCCGTCGTCGTCCCGGCCGTTCCAGGTGTAGCTCACCGTCCCGCGGCGGAGCCGCCGGCCGGGAACGAGCGTGCGAACGACGTTGCCGTCGCTGTCGACGATCTGGAGCCGTACGCGGTCGGGCTTCCGCAGGCGGAACCGGATCGATGCGACGCGGGTGTCGCAGTCGCAGGTCGGCGAGAACACCTTCGCGATCCGGGGCGCCGCGATCGGGCTCGGCTCGTTCTTCAGTCCCTGCGTGACCGCGAAGGCCGCCGCCGTGCCGCCCAGCAACGCGATCACGAGTACGGTCGAGAGGAACCGGGGCACGGCCCCCGCAACTTTACGTGCCTACGTTTCGCCGGCCGGGACGAGCAGACGCTTGCCCTGAGCGCGCAGGCGGCGCCGTGTCCGGACGACCAGGACGGCAGCCGCGGCGAGGGAGATCCCCATGGCGATCGCGAGGTAGACGTTCGGCACCTGGACGAGCTTCAGGCCGCTGATCGCGAGCACGTCGGCGAGCGCCAGGCGGAGCCACGCCTCCGGGATCCGTACCGAGTAGTGGCTGCCGATCAGCACGCCGGGGACCGATCCGATCAGGAGCCAGCCGACCGCGTGCATGTCGACGTTGCCGGCGATGAAGTGCCCGAAGCCCGCGACGTAGAGAAGGGCGGCTGCGTGGAGGATGTCGGTGCCGACGATCTTGTGCGCGCCGAGCGGGAAGACGAACAGCATGGTCAGGGCGAAGAACGTCCCGCTCCCGACCGACGTCAGGCCGACGATGAAGCCGCCGAACATGCCGATCGTGACCGCGGCCAGCCGGTCGCGCCACACCATGTCGAACCGGTCGTCGGGACCGACGATCTTCTTCCTGATGAAGCTCTTCAACACCAGGCCGGTCGCACCGAAGAGCAGCGCGCCGCCCAGGACGTACCCCATCACCGAGGTCGCGCTGTCCCCGTACTTGTCGGTCAGGCGCGTTCCGAGCACGACGCCGAGCAGCGAGAACGGCGCGCTGCCGACGAACATCCAGCCTGAGAGCTGGGCGTGCACCGTTCCGAGGGTCCGGTGCCGGATCGCCCCGACGGTCTTGAAGATCGCCCCGTGGAGGATGTCCGTCCCCACCGCCAGCGTCGGCTTGAACCCGAAGACGATCACCAGGATCGGCGTCATCAGCGAGCCGCCGCCCATGCCGGTCATCCCGACGAGAACGCCGATCAGCAGGCCGGTGAGGACGAACTGCCAGGTCATTCAGCATGGGGGAACCCATGGTTCCCCCATGGGCCCCCTCCTTCTTCGCGCTCAGTCTCACGCGGCGCTCGCGCTCCGGCGAGACGCGGTCTCGCCTGCGCGCACCAAGGGCTCGGTTCCGACAGGGTCACGGCTTCAGCTTCGATACGCCTCGATCAGCACCTCGGCCACCTCGGGCCGCGAGAACTCGACCGGGGGAAGCTCCCCGGCGGCGAGCAGCTCTCGCACCTTCGTCCCTGACAGGAAGACGTGGTCGTCGGACGCATGCGGGCACGTCTTGGCGCTCGCCATCGACCCGCACGTCTTGCACCAGAACGAGTGCTCGAAGAACATCGGTTCGATGTCGAGCTCGTGGGGCTCGAACTCGTCGAAGATCAGCTGCGCGTCGTAGGTGCCGTAGTAGCTGCCGACACCGGCGTGGTCACGGCCGACGATGAAGTGCGAGCAGCCGTAGTTCTTGCGGCAGATCGCGTGCCAGATCGCCTCGCGCGGGCCGGCGTAGCGCATCGCCGCCGGGAACGCCGAGACGACCACACGGTCGGCCGGGTAGTAGTTCCTGACGAGGACGTCGTAGCACTCGACGCGGGTGGCGGCCGGGACGTCGTCTCCCTTGGTGTCGCCGACGAGCGGGTGGATGAGCAGGCCGTCGACGGTCTCGAGCGCGACCTTCGTCAGGTACTCGTGTGCGCGGTGGATCGGGTTCCGGGTCTGGAAGCCGACCACCCGCCGCCAGCCGCGCTCGGCGAACAGGCGTCGCGTTTCGGCCGGGTCGAGCGCGAGCTCCGGGAACTGCGGGATCGCCCGTTCGAACACGGTCACCTTGCCGGCGAGGTACATCTGCTTCTGGTCGAAGAGGCGCGCAACGCCCGGATGCGCGATGTCGGTCGTGCGGTAGGCGAGCTCCGCCTCGCGCTCCTTGTCGTAGTCGTAGACACCCTCGACCTCGAGCACGGCAACCGGCCTTCCGGTCCCGTCCGCAAGCGCGACCCGGTCGGACTGCGGCGGGCCGTCGACGGCGAGGCAGACCGGCAACGACCACGGCAGGCCGCTCGCCAGCCGCATCGAGTCGAGCACCGACTCGTAGTCCGTCTGACCCATGAACCCCTCGAGCGGCGAGAGCGCACCCGAGGCGAGCATGTCCAGGTCGGAGAGCTCGCGCGAGGTGAGCTCGATCGTGTTCAGCGATTCGAGGTCGTCCGGCGCCGGGCCGGTGCGGTCGACGAGCTCGCCCCCATGCGCGCTGATCAGGTGGTCGGTGGTGGCGGTCACAGCGGTCACGCCGTTACCTGCGCGGGGACCAGACCGAGCTCCTCCAGCTTGGCGATCACGACCTCGGCCGACTCCTCGGGCGTCTTGCCTTCGGTCTCGACGACCACCTCCGGGCTCTCGGGCGGCTCATACGGATCGTCGACGCCGGTGAAGCCCTTGATCTCCCCGGCGAACGCCTTCTTGTAGAGGCCGTTCACGTCGCGGCGCGCGCACTCCTCGAGCGAGGTGGCGACGTAGACCTCGACGAAGCGGCCGAACTCCTCGACCAGCTCGCGGGCCTTCGCGCGGGTCTCGCGGTACGGGGAGATCGCGGCGGCGATCACGGCGCCGCCCTGGCGCGTGAGACGCGAGGCGACCCAGCCGATCCGCTCGATGTTGGTGTCGCGGTCCTCCTTCGAGAAGCCGAGCCCCTTCGACAGATGGGTGCGGACGGTGTCGCCGTCCAGGTACTCGACGACGAAGCCCCGCCGGTCGAGCTCGGGGCCGATCACGTGGGCGATCGTCGACTTCCCCGAGCCGGAGAGGCCGGTGAACCAGAGGGTAAAGCCGCCCTCGCGCACCCGCTCGGACTCTGGGTGCTCGTGAGCATGGATGTTCTCGGTCATTCTGTCCTTTCGTTGGTGCTAGCGCTTTCGCCGGAAGGCGAAAGCGCATGGATGCCGCACTCGAGCTTGTCGGAGCCGGCCCAGCGGCCTGCGCGCTCCTCCTCCGCCGGGGTCGTCGGACGGGTGCAGGGGATGCAGCCGATCGAGCGGTAGCCGGTCTCGTGCAGCGGGTTGTAGGGGATCTCGTTGACGTGGATGTAGGCCCAGACGCGTTTCTCGTCCCAGTCGGCGAGCGGGTGGAGCTTCCAGACGCCGTAGCGCTCCGACCACTCCACCTTCTGCGTTCCCGCGCGACTGGGGGACTGGTCACGGCGGATGCCGGACGCCCAAGCGTCGTACGGCTCGAGGACGCGGACGAGCGGCTCGACCTTCCGGATCTCGCAGCAGCGGTCGGGGTCGCGCTCCCACAGGTTGGAGCCTTCGCGCCGGTGCTGCTCGGCGACCGTGATCACCTCCGGGCGGATGAGCGTGAACCCGTACCGGTCGATCAGGCGGTCGCGCGTCTCGTAGCTCTCGCGGAAGAAGAGCTGGGTGTCGAGCTCGACGAAGTCGATCGGTAGGTCGAGCTCCGAGACCATGTGCACGAGCACCGACGACTGCTTCTGCCAGGAGCAGGTCAGGCAGAACCGGTCGCCGAACTGCTCGTAGCCCCAGACGAGCAGATCCTCGGCCGAGATCGTGTCCTCAGGAAGGAGCAGGCTCGGCGTCGCCAAGCAGTACCTCCTTCAGGGTGTCGCCCCGCAGGCCGAGCCGGAGCGTCTCGAGCGGGATGACCTCGTCGGGCGGGATGTTGCCGAGGTTGACCGCGGGGCCGAAGTGCTTCACGAACCACGCCTGGGCGGCCTTCGTCGGCGCCTCCCAGACGAGGTCGTCGACGTCGACCGAGTGGGCGATCTCGTCGACCAGACCGGTGCGCATCTCGCCGCTCGGGCGGAAGATGCCGGCCGTTCCGCCCTCGCGCGACTCGGTGATCACCTTCCAGGCACCGGCTGCGAGCTCCTCCTGGATCCAGCGCACCCACTCGTACGGAGCGAAGACGACCTCGGAGTCCTTCGACCCGACCTCGGAGAGGACGGTGAAGTCGGCGGCGAACTCGGCGATCAGCTCGAGCTTGCGCTCGCGCGGGATGTCGACGGTACCGTCGGAGATCTCGACGTGGGTCAGGCCGTGCCGCTGGAGCCACCGCTTGTACTCGTCGAGCTTGTCGCGGGCATAGACGACCTCGAAGAAGGTGCCGCCGATGACGACGGGCTTGCCGCGCAGCACCTCGAGCTTGCGCTCCAGGTTCTCGGTCACCCAGGCCGTGCCCCAGCCCAGCTTGACGATGTCGATGTAGTCGCCTGCGGTCTCGAGCACGTCCTCCCACGCGCGCGGGCCGAGACCCTTGTCGAGGACATGGGTCAGGCCGCCGTCGCGGGCGATGCCGAGGTCGAAGTCGCTAGAGCCGGGCATAGATCTCCTTCAGCTTCTCCTGGGCCGCCGCCTGGACGTCGTGGTAGAGCGAGTTGCCGTGGGCGTCGATGCCGACCGTGAGCGGACCGAAGTCCTTCACCCGGAACTTCCAGAGGCACTCCGGCATCAGCTCCTCCCACGCCACCTCCTCGATCTCCTCGATCTGGGTCGTCTCCAGCGCGGCGGCGCCGCCGACGATCGCGAAGTAGACCATCCCGTGCGCCTGCATCGGCTCGATCGCCTCGTCGGGGAAACCACCCTTGCCGCAGATCGCCCTGACGCCGTACTTGGCGCCGAGCGGCTCGGTGAAGCGGACCATCCGGGCCGACGTGGTCGTCCCGATGCAGAGCTTCTCGTACCGGCCGGGCCCGACCTTGCGGACGTTCGGGGCAGTGTGGAGCAGGAACGCGCCGGTCAGGTCCATCGGCGGCTCGACTCCCTGGTCGAAGATCCGGATCTGCGTGCGGTCGCGGATCCCGATGATGTGCCCCTGGACGACGACCTCGTCCCCGGCGCGGAGCTTCAGGATCTCCGCCTCGTCCCGGACGGGGAAGGTCACTTCGTGCGTGGCCATCAGAGCCGTGTCCTTCTTCGTGACGTTTCCAACCCAGTCTCTGAGACCGGGGGTGAAACGTTCTTGGGACGATTCGCCCACAGGGTTCCGAGCGTTTGGCGTGGTTCCAGCGTTTCCACCCCGGTCTCTGAGACCGGGGGTGAACCGTTTGTGTGACAGTTCGTCCTCAGGCTGTGGAGCACTCAGGCCTCCCGGTCGTAGTCGACGGTTCCGTCCGCGGCCACATGGGCCGTGGCTCGCCGGGCGGCCCAGCACTGGTAGTTGACTGCGACCGGGTTCAGGGTCATGTGCGTGTCGGCGTGCTCGATGTGGCAGTTGAGAACGGTGACGTCGCCGCCGAGGCCCATCGGGCCGATCCCGGTCTCGTTGAGCAGTCCGAAGAGCTCCTCTTCCAACTGGGCAACCACGGGATCAGGATTCCGCGTCCCGATCGGACGGGTAATGGCCTCCTTGGCCAGGTACATCGCGTAATCCGCCGAGCCGCCGATGCCGACGCCGACGATCCCGGGCGGACAGGGCTTGCCGCCGGCGCCGACGATCGACTCGAGCACGAACTGCTTGATCCCCTTCACCCCGTCGGCAGGGACACACATCTTCAGGAAGCTCATGTTCTCGGAGCCGGAGCCCTTGGGGACGCACTTCACGTCGAGGCCGTCCCAGTCCCGGACGAACTCCCAGTGGACGATCGGCAGCCTGTAGCCGGTGTTCGGCCCGGTGTTCTCGCGCGTGATCGTGTGGACGGCGTTCGAGCGCAACGGGTGCTCGACCGTCGCGCGCTCGGTGCCGGCCTTCAGCGCCTGGTAGATCCGCGCCGGGTGGAGCCGGAAGTGCTCGCCGACCCGGCAGGTGTAGACGGCGATGCCAGTGTCCTGGCAGACGAGGTTCTTCTCGCTGTCGGCAATCTGGACGTTCTTGAGGATCGTCGAGAGCACACGCTGCCCCGGAACCGACGTCTCCCGGCCGGCTGCGTCCGCCAGCGCGTCGCGCAAGTCCTGTGGGATGTCCTTCAGCGCCCAGACGTAGAGATGTGCGGCCGCATCCTCGACCACCCCGTACAGATCGGTGTCGATCGCAGTCGTCAGCTCTTGCTCCTCTCAGCCGCTGCCTTCCCAGCCCTGCGTCCGAAGACACAGCACTCGAGCAGCGAGTTGCCCATCATCCGGTTCCGGCCGTGCGTGCCGCCGGCGATCTCGCCGCACGCGAAGAGACCCTTGAGCGTCGTCTCGCCCTCGGTGTCGATCACCAGCCCGCCGTTCTGGTAGTGGAGGACGGGGTAGGTCAAGATCGGCTCCTGCAGCGGGTCGATCCCCGCCGCCCGGTAGCGGCGCAACATGTACGGCAGCGAGACCTCGGCGTCAGCCTCCGGGATCCGCGTCGTGTCGAGCAGGACGGCGGGGCGGCCGTCGGGCGTCTCGATGCCGTTCCCTCGCTCGACCTCGTCGAAGATCGCCTGCGAGACCGCGTCGCGCGGGCCGAGCGAGTCGGTGAACTCCTCGCCCTCCTTGTTGAGCAGCACCGCGCCATACGCACGGGTTGTCTCGGGGATCGAGTAGCCCTGCATGTTCGCCGGCCAGGCGCCGCCGTTCGGGTGGTACTGCAGCGCGTCGAGGTCGCGTGACTCCGCCCCGAGCTCGAGCGCGATCTGCGTCACCTCGCCGGTCGCACCGGGGTGGTTGGTCGAGAGCTCGCCGCGGGCGGCGGCCTCCTTGAAGCAGCGACCGCCTGCGGCGAGGACGACCGCCGCGGCGTCGACCTCGTGCTCGCCGCAGCGCGCGCGCCAACCGTTCTCGGCGCGCTCCAGCGTCGTGAGCGGGCTCTTCGTCAGGGTCGTCCCGTCACCAGCCTCCCAGGTCTCGCGCAGCCCCGTCGTGATCGCATGGCCGGTGCGATCGCCGACCTGGAGCAGGCGCTTGCGGGAGGCGCCGCCGCACCTGGCGATCCGGTAGCCGCCGTTCTCGCGCGTGAACTCGACCCCGAGCTCCTCGAGCCAGTGGATCGCCGACTGGGCGTCGCCGGTCAGCACCTCCACCAGCCGCATGTCGGCGGTCTCGTGGCTCGACGTCCAGACGTCCTCGGCATGGATTTCCGGCGAGTCGTCCTTCCCGAACGAGGCCTGGATGCCGCCCTGGGCCTTGGCGGAGTTACACGACTGGAGCGAGCCCTTGGTGGCGACGGCGACCCGGGCGCCCGCACGTTCGGCCGACACGGCCGCCGCGAGCCCCGAAGCGCCGCTCCCGATCACGAGCACGTCGACAGAGAGCCGCTCGCCCATGCACGAAACCCTACCAGACCTAATGCATTAAATTAGAAAGGCGAATATCAAAAGCTCGATCCACGCGCGTCGGACACGATCAGGATCACGATCACGGCCGCCAGCACCAGCCGGTAGACGACGAAGATCGTGTAGTCGTGGCGGCGGACGTAGCCGAGCAGCGCCTTGATCGCGACCAGCCCGACGGCGACCGCCGCGAGCGTGCCGACGATGAAAGGGCCGGTCGACCCGGCCGGCAGCGGCTCGAGCACGACGTCCTTCAGCCCCTTGTAGACAACCGCGCCGAGCACGACCGGCACGAGCAGGAGGAAGGAGAACCGGGCGGCATCGTCTCGTTCCAGCTGCCACGCGCGGCCGGCCGTGATCGTGATCCCCGAACGCGACACCCCCGGAACGAGCGCCAGCACCTGCGCGACGCCGATCAAAAACCCGTTGCGGACCCCGACCTCGTCGAGCCTGCGCCGCTGCGGGAGTCGGTCGGCAAGCCACAACAGAACGGCGAACACTGCGAGCACGATCGCGATCTGCCAGGGGTCACCCAGATGCTTCTCGATCACGCTCTCGCCGGCGGCGCCGGCGATCGCAGCCGGAATCGTCGCGGCGGCGACCGCCCAGGCGATCCGCTCGTCGGCGGTCTCGATCCGCCGCCGCCGGAGCGTCCCGAACCACGCGACCACGTAACGGACGATGTCGCTCCAGAAGTACACGACCACGGCGACCAGCGTGCCGAGGTGGAGCGCGACGTCGAACGTCTTGTTGAACGACTTGTGCGTTTCCAGGTAGTGCCAGTTCGCGGCCCAGGGGACGAGGATCAGATGACCCGATGACGAGATCGGTAGCAGCTCGGTCGCGCCCTGGACGACTCCGAGCACGAGCGCCTGCCAATCCGAGAGCCGGCCGGGCTTCTCGCCGATCCGGAACGCGGCCATCACGACCGCCACGAGGAAGATGAGCGTCGCCGTGCCGTAGACGAACCAGTCCGACCAGCGGTCGCTCGGCTCGTCGGCGGCGGCGGTCGGTGCGGACTCGGCCATGGCGGCCGTCACCCTATCCCGTCCACCCGCCGGACAGTCCGGGGGGCAGCTACCGTGCCGAGATCGATTGGTCGATCTTCCACGCCCTGAACGGTCAGCTCCGCGGCGACGATCCTGCCCAGGACGCCGCCGAGATCTTCAACGCCTGGGCGATCTTTGCACTGGTCGCGATCGCAGCCGCGACCTGGTTTCTGGCCCGCCCGGGAGGCTCGCTCCGCTCGAAGCTGGCTGCGGCTTCGGCCGGCGCCTCGGCCTTGCTGGCGCTGCTGGTCAACGCCGCCGTCGGGCACCTCTGGTACCACGCCCGGCCGTTCGCCGATCATCCGAAGCAGACCCTGCTGCTCGTCCACCACGGCGCCGACAACTCGTTTCCGAGCGACCACGCGAGCGTCGCCTTCGCGGTCGCCTTCGCCGTGCTGATGTTCCACCGCCGGCTGGGCGTGCTGCTCGTCGCCGTCGCGTTCGGCGTCGGCCTCGACCGGATCCTCGTCGGCGTCCACTACCCGATCGACGTCGGTGCGAGCGTGCTCGTCGGGCTCGGAGCCGCGCTGGTGGTGACGCTCCCGGGGAGACCGTACGTCGCGTGGGCCGTTCGGCAGGTAAGCCGCGTCACCGACCCGGTGGTGGTCGGCGTCACCAGACGGATCGAAGCAGCTCGGCGATCTCCTCGCCGCTGACCGGCCGCGGGTTCGCGCGCGCACCCGGCCGCCCGGCCGCCCGGCCGCCGAGCTCGTCGAGATCGGACTCCGGCACGCCGAAGTCACGGAGCCGCTCGAAGCCGCCGAGCCGAGCGAGCTCCTCGACCCGCTCGACCGGAACGGCCGTCATCGCGTCCGGCACGACCGGCGCGTTGAAGCGCATCGCCGGCGGCAGGCAGATCGCGTTCATCGCCCCGTGCGGGAGGCCGTAGGCGCCGCCGACCGCCTGCGCCATCGCGTGCGCGAGGTACAGGCCGCGCTCGGCCAGCGCCTGGCCGGCGTCGCCCGCCGCCTCGAGCAGTCCTGTGCGTGCCTCCAGGTCGCGTCCGTCCTCGAGCACCCGCGGGAGCCAGCGGTCGATCCCGGCTGCGCCTCGGCGCGCGATCTCCAGCTCGCCTGGATACAGCGCCTCGACGCAGTGCGCCAGCGCGTTCATCGCCGTCCCCGCGCTCTCCGCCCGCGGCAGGTCGAGCGTCAGCTCAGGGTCGTAGACGATTCCGGCTGGCCGGGCGCCTCCCCCGCCGCCGACCTGGCGGCGGTCGGGCGTCCGGATACCGAAGAACTCGGTCCACTCGGCCCCGGCGTACGTGGTCGGCACGGACACGAGCGGAAGTGCGGACGCAGCCGACGCGGCCTTCGCCGTGTCGATCGCGCTCCCGCCGCCGATCGCGAGGACGCCGTCGACCTCGGGCGGTACCGAGATCCGGTCCGAGGGAATCTCGCTCCAGTGGGCCGCGGCCGGGATCGCAAGCGCGTCCCAGCGCGAGCCGGCCACGAGCAGCGGCCGTTCCACGCCGACGTCCTCGAGGACGCCGGGCAGCTGCTCGAGACCCCAGCGGACTAGCACGGGGGAACCCCTGGTTCCCCCGTGGTCCCCCTCCTTCGGCACGCATGACCAGCGGCTCTTGTGCTCCGGCGAGAGCGCGGTCTCGCCTCCGCGAACGGGACGCTTGTCCACCCTGTGCGTTGAGAGCCCGAGGGTCGTGGGTCAAACGGACGCATCGTCGGAGATCTAACCCAGTTGTTCCCGCGCAAATGCCACGAAGCCCTGTGCTGCGGCTGATCCGGCCCGCCCCGACGCGCGCGCGATGTAGATGTCGCGGGCGAGGTCGAGACCGCGTACCCGCGCCTCGACGAGGGTCCCCGCGGTGAGCTCCGTCTCGACTGCGCGCCGCGAGATGAAGCCGACCCCGAAACCTCCCAGGACGGCGCTGCGCACCGACTCCTGGAGCCCGAGCTCGAGCGGTGCGTCGAGGTCGCGGAGCCGCCGGCCCGCCCTGCGCAGCTCGTCCTCGACCATCTGCCGGACGCCGGCGCCCTGCTGCATCAGGATCAGCGGCCCCTCGCGGAGCTCGTCCAGCGCGACGGTACGGCCGGCGAACGGGTGGCCGGGCGGACAGACGAGAATCACCTCGTCGCGGAGGAACGGCTCGAACGTCACGCTCCGATGGCGACGGGCGGCGCCGACGATCCCCACTTCGAGCCTGCGTTCGGCGACGTGCTCGACCACCGACTGCGTGTCCGAGACGGAGAGATGGACACGCAGCTCGGCGTTCTGTCGCTGGAACCGGCAGAGCAGGAGGGGGAGCACGATTGCCGCCGGTCCCGTCGACGCCCCGATCTCGAGCGTGCCGCGCAGCGGCGCGTCCGGCTCCGCCAGGTCCTCGAGCAGCTGATCCTCGAGCGCGAGCAACCTCTGGGCGCCGCGGTACAGGCGGAGCCCCGCCTCGGTCGGCTCCACCCGGCGGCCGGAGCGGTCGAGCAGCCGCGTCCCGAGCCGCTCCTCGAGCGAGCGCACCTGCTGCGAGACGGCCGGCTGCGTCACCCCGAGCCGCGCAGCAGCCTCGGAGAAGCTCCGTCGCTCGACGACCTCGCAGAATGCGGCGAGCTGGCGGGTGTCCATAAGCAAAGCTTATCCAGCGAGCAACAGCATCGGGGACAGGTCTCTGGTGCTCGGCAGCCACACGGGGCACTCCGCACACCTGTCCCCGATACCGTTTCTCGATGCGCGTCTGGGTGGACGTGACCAACTCGCCGCACGTGCTCGTCTTCCGGCCGCTGATCGCGCTGCTCAGAGCGCGCGGACACGAGGTCGAGGTCACCGCCCGCGAGTATGCGCAGACGCTGCAGCTCCTCGACCTGCACGGGATCGACGCGACGGTCGTCGGCCGGCACGGCGGAGCCTCCACCCTGGGCAAGGCGCGCGCCGAGCTCTCCCGCGTGCCGGCGTTGCGGCGTTGGGCGAAACCGCGGCGGTTCGACCTCGCACTCGCCCACAGCTCGCATGACCTGACGCTGACCGCGCGGTCGCTCGGCATCTCGAGCGCGACGACGTTCGACTACGAGTTCGCCTGGCTCCAGCACCAGCTCGGCTGCCGTGCGGCATCCCGCGTGGTGGTGCCGGACGCGATCCCGCCCGAGCGGCTCGCCACGTACGGCGCGAAGCCGCCGAAGCTCCGGCGCTATCCCGGCCTGAAGGAGGAGTACTACCTGTCCGATTTCGACCCGGAACCGATCGACGTGCCTGGCGGAAAGCAGCTCGTCGTCGTCCGCACCCCACCGGAGGTCTCGCTCTACCACCGGCACGGGAACCCGCTGTTCCGCGGCGTCCTCGACCGGATCGGCCGCGACGACGGCGTGCAGGCGGTCGTCCTCACGCGGACGGCAGAGCAGCGGGAGACCATCCGCGGTCTCGGTCTCCCTTCGCTCGTCGTCCCCGACCGGGCCGTCGAGGCGCAGAGCCTGATCGCTGCGGCGGCAGTGGTGGTCTCGGCGGGAGGGACGATGAATCGAGAGGCGGTCGCACTCGGCACACCCGTCTACACGACGTTCGGCGGCCGTCTGGGTGCAGTCGACGAGGGCCTGATCCGCGACGGCCGGCTGGTGCAGTTGCGGGACGCCGCGCAGCTCGATCTGGACGCCCTGCCTCCTCGGCGCGAGCGGCTCCGGCGCGACCCGAACGTGCTGCTCGATCTGCTGGTCGGCTGACGCGGTGCCGCAAGATCACTCGTTTGAGTGAGGCTGAGCGCACCTCGTCTCGGGTATCACAATCGTCACGAATGCGCGCGCTGGTGTCCCTCGTCGTGGTGGCGCTGATCGGTCTCGCGGTCTACGCCCAGAGCGCCGCTGCAGGCTCGTCTCCGCCGAAGAACCCTGGCATTTCGGTCTCGGTAAATGTCGGGTCGACGTCGGTCTCTGCGGACGTCTCGAGCGACGGCGACGCAAGCGTCGATGTCTCGACGCCGTCCGCGTCGGCCGGCGCAGCGGTCGATGTTTCGTCTCCTGGAACGCCGGTTTCGGCCACGACCGATGCCTCCGCATCCGTCGGCGGAACGGGTGTGGAGACGAGCGCATCGGCGGGCGGCGCGTCGACCGGCACCCCTGTGCAGGTGCGGGCGAAGGCCTCGACACCGGCTGGCTCGGCGTCGGCACATGCCGGCACGAAGAAGGGCCTCGACGCCTCCGTGCGCGTCGAAACTCCGGTTGCGATCGCTTCGGGACAGGCGCGGACGGCGGCGGCCCCGACGACCGCCCAGGCTGCGACCCCGGCCGTTCCCTCGAACGAGGGATCCCCGGCAGTCGTCACGCGCCGGGCGGATACCGCGGCCGCTCCGGCTCCGCGGCACGCCGGCCGGACGAAAGCCCACCACGAACGCATCATCCCGTCCTCGAAGCCGAAGGTGACTCTTGCCCGTGCACAGGCCCTGTCCGCCCCGCCGGCGAACCGGAAGCCGGTCGCGACGCCTCTGCCCGACGCGAAATCCAGTGCCGGACAGGCCTCCGAGCCGGTCGCGAGCACGCCGGCGACCGCTTCGGCATGGCAAGCACCTGGACGCGGAGCCTCCGCGCCGGGCTCCGGCGGGCCCGGCAGCGCGCTCGGCTCGGGTCTCTTCGCAGGCGGTTTCTTCGCGATCCTGACGTTTTTGCTCATGCTGGCTGCTCCGCTCGTCGGCCGTTGGCTCCGGCCGGCGATCGGGCCGGCTCTACAGCCGGCAATCGCCTCCTTGCCTGAACGACCCGGCTAGCGCGACTTCACGCGTCAGCGGTTGCTGACCCCTGGTCCGCAACCGATCGGGATTCGTTCGAACAAGGAGGAACACGTGAAACGGCTACTGATGCTGGGCGCGATGCTGGTCGCCCTGGCGACGGCGGGCCCCGCGCTGGCCGACCACGGACAGTCGGCAGACCACTCGGTCGTGACCGTCCAGGTCGGGTCGGTGAACGCCTCGCCGTCGGCATCGGCGGACGCCCCGGCAAACGTCGATGCGCCGGTGTGCGTCGCGAGTACCTGCGACGACCAGTCCGGCGCCCAGGCAGACGGTGGAGCGTCGGCGAGCACGAACGGAGGTTCGGGTTCGGGCTCCGATGCACGCCAGTCCGCCGACAGCTCGATCGGCACCGCTCAGGTCGGCTCGGCCGACGTCGAGCCCGCGGTGGCAGCTTCGGCACCGGTGAACGTCAACGCCCCTGTCTGCGTCGCAAGCTCGTGCAGCTCGACGAGCGGCGGGCAGCAGAGCGGAGGT
>JBKPMR010000074.1:0-22263 GCA_046732255.1 Actinomycetota bacterium | reverse complement strand
CGCTGGCGATCCTGCTGACGGTCTGGACCTGGAACCAGTTCCTGCTCGCGATCGTGCTGGTCGACGATCCGACGAAGCGAACGATGGGAGGAGCGCTCGGCGCCTTCCAGGGTCAATGGGGGGCGGACATCCCGCTCTTGTCGGCGGGGTCGCTGCTCATCCTCGCGCCGATGATCATCCTCTTCGTCGTCTTCCAGCGGCACTTCGTCTCCGCCCTCCTGCAGGGATCCCTGAAGGGGTAGGAGCATGGCCCTCCGTCTGCCGGACAAATGGATCTGGGACTTCTGGATCGTCCGCGATCGCGACGAGCACCACCTCTTCTACCTCCAGGCGCCACGCTCACTCGAGCGTCCCTCGCTCCGGCACAAGCACGCCTCGATCGGCCACGCGGTGTCCACCGACCTCCGTTCGTGGCAGGTGCTCCCCGACGCGCTTCACCCCGGGCCCGACGGAAGCTGGGACGACCAGGCGACGTGGACCGGGAGCACGATCGGCCACGCAGGCCGCTGGTACATGCTCTACACCGGCGTCAACCGCAGCGAGCGGGGTCTGATCCAGCGGATCGGCCTCGCCGTCTCCGACGACCTCGTTCACTGGGACAAGCACGCGTCCAATCCGGTGATGGAGGCCGACCCGCGGTGGTACGACCTCCTCGACCGGGCGCGGTGGCGCGACCAGTCGTGGCGCGACCCGTGGGTCTTCCGTCATCCCGAGGACGGCTCGTTTCACGCACTGATCACCGCGAGATCGCGCGACGGTGAGCCCGACGCAGCCGGCATCGTCGGGCACGCGCAGTCGAACGACCTCCTCGAGTGGGAGGTGCTGCCGCCGCTCACGCCCGGCGGGGACTTCGCCCAGGTCGAGGCGCCCCAGCTCGTCCGGCTCAACGGGCGCTACCAGATCCTCGTCTCCTGCCTCGCCGAAGATCATTCGCGTCAGCGGCTCGAGCGGCTCGGACGACCGGGCCTCACGGGCACGTTCGCCTTTTCGGCGAAGCACGTGCTCGGTCCGTACTCATCGGCAGACGGTCCGCTGGTCGCACCCGACGGCCCGCTCGGGCCCCTGTATGCGGGCAAGCTGGTCGAGTCCGGCGGCGCCTGGCAGTTCATGGCCTTCCGAGGCGACGGCGACCGCGAATTCCTCGGGGAGCTGACCGACCCGCTGCCGATCGAGGCGGACACGAACGGCCGCATCGTCGTCGCGGTTCCCGATCGGATCTCGCAGGGAGCTCCGTGACGGTCGCTCCCGAGGTTCGCTCCTTCATCGACTGGGGCGATGCCGTGAACGAGCGCCACCGCGACCGTCCGCTCCCGGAGCTCCGCCGCGTGCTCCGCGACGAGCTCGACAGGGAGCTGCGGCGGCTCGGAGTCGTCGTCGAGGACGTCGCCGCGGTCACCGATCACACACTCGCGGTGGCGGGCGGCGAAATTCGGATTCGCGTGTTCGCGCCCCCCGGCGGGGGCCCACATCCGGGTTACCTGCATTTCCACGGCGGTGGGTTCGTCTTCGGCACGATCGACTCGCGCATCAACGACGCGAAATGCGCGCACATCTGCCTCGCCGCCGAATGCCTCGTCGTCACCGTCGAATACCGACTGGCCCCCGAGTTCCCCTTCCCGACCGCACCCGAAGACTGCTTCGCAGCCCTGCGCTGGACGGTGGAGCACGCCGATCGGGTCGGGCTCGATCCTGCCCGAGTCGCCGTCGGCGGCGAATCCGCCGGCGGCAACCTCGCCGCCGTCGTCGCCTTGATGGCGCGCGACCGCGGTGGGCCCCCGCTCCTGCTCCAGCTTCTCGAGGTGCCGGTGACGGACCTGAGCCACGCCGCGGCGGAGCACCCGTCGGTGGCGCTTTTCGGCGAGGGCTACGGACTCGATCGCGCCGCCATGGACACGTTCACGGATGCCTATCTCGTCACCTCCGCAGACGGGTCGCAGCCGTACGCGTCGCCGCTGGTCGCCGGCGATCTGACGGGGGTGGCGCCGGCGCACGTTCTCGTCGCCGAGTACGACGTCCTCCGCGACAGCGGCGAGGCGTACGCAAGGCGACTCGAGGCGGCAGGCGTGGAAACGACCCTTCGTCGCTTCCCCGGCCACACGCACGGGTCGAGCGTGTTGTGGCAGACGTGGGAACCGGCTCGCGCCTGGATGGACGAGGTGGTCGCCGGCCTGCGCCGTGCACTTCACGGTCCGCCGGCGGAAGTCGCGGACGCGAAGCGTGCGAGTGGAGTTGCATGATCGCGGTCGTCGGCGAAGCGCTCTTCGACGCGCATCTGGACCGGGACGACCTCCGGCTGTTCCCCGGCGGCGCTCCGTTCAACACCGCCGTCGCGCTCGCACGCCTCGGCGTCCCCGTCGGGTACGTGGGCGCGGTCTCGCGCGACCGACTCGGGCGGAAGCTCCTGCGGACGCTCGTCTCGGCCGGGGTCGACACCGGCCTCACCGCGCGCGTCGATGCCCCCACACCGCTCGCGATCGTCGACCCGGCAGAGATCGAGCCCTCATACAGCTTCTATCTGGCCGGCACGGCCCACGAGACGCTGGACGAACATCTCGTCGACCTTCCGGACCAGGTCGCGGCACTCCACGTCGGCACCCTGGCGCTCGCCACCGACCCGCCCGGCAACGCAGTGGCCGCGTTCGTCGAGCGTCAGGCGCACGACCGCGTGCTGATCATCGACCCGAACATACGGCCGTCGCTGATCGGCGATCGCCGCGTCTACCAGCGGCGGCTCGACCGGCTCGTGGCCGTCTCCGACATCGTCAAGCTGAGCGCCTCCGACCTGGCCTGGCTCGATCCCGACCTCAGCGTCGCCGAGGTCGTCGGGCGGCTGCTCGACCTCGGAGCCGGCTGCGTCCTCGTGACGTACGGCCCGGACGGGGCCCAGGCCTGGACGGGCTCCGGGGAGTCGGCGAAGGTCCCCGCGCCGGATGTCACAGTGGCCGACACGATCGGAGCGGGAGACGCTTTCGGCGCCGGCTGGCTCGCCTGGCTGTGGCGCCACGACCGGTTGAGCAAGCACGAGCTCGGCCGAATCGGCCCGACCGAGCTCGAAGCGGCTCTTCGCTACGCGGCTGCGGCCGGCGCCGCGCAGTGCATGCGTCCCTCGGCGTGGGCGCCCACGGCTCCGGACGTCGACGAGGTTCTCCGGCGCAGCGGGGCACCCGTCTCACGCGTCGGCTGATTGACAGGTAACCTGAGACTCGAAATACTTCCCCGGTCATCTGCCGCGCGGGTAGAGCGGCCGGGCGGCACGAGTCGGGGAGGTCGATCGTGAATCACCTCAGGCCCTGGCTGCGGAGCGGGCTCGTCATGCTGCTCGCGGCCCTTGCGATCGTGGTCGGAACCGGCTCGTCGGCGTCCGCGTCGACGGCCAGCTACAGCGGGACGCTGACGGACGGCGCCACGTGGATCGCCGACGTGCCGTCGGAATGGAACGGGGTCCTGCTGCTGTACAGCCACGGCTTCGGGCCGCCGGTGGCCGCCAACGCGCCCGACCCGGCGACGAAGGACGCGCTGCTCGCGCGCGGCTATGTGCTCGCGGGATCGTCGTACGACCCGAACGGGTCGTGGTGGGCGCTCGACAGCGCCGTCCGGGACCAGTTCGAGACGATCGGAGCAGTCGCGCCGCTGCTGCCGCACGCGCCCGGCCGCGTCCTCGCATTCGGCACCTCGATGGGCGGCCTGATCAGCGCACTGGAGGCCGAGCAAGGCCGCGGGCACATCGACGGAGCGCTGTCGACGTGCGGTCTGGTCGCAGGCGCGATCGATCTCAACAACTACCAGCTCGACGCCGAGTACGTGATCGCGAAGCTGCTCGTGTCGGGGCCGCCGCCGAAGCTCGTGAACTTCGCGAATCCCGGCGAAGGCTCTGCCACGGGAGCCACTCTGACCGCGGCCGTCCAGGCTGCCCAGGCAACCGCTCAGGGACGGGCCCGGCTGGCGCTCGTCTTCGCCTTGCTGAACGTGGTCCCGTCGGCCCCCGGGGTGCCCACGCCTGCTCCGAACGACGCCGCCGCGATCGAGGCGGCGCAGTACACGAGCGGGGTAGAGCTCTTCCCGCTGCTCGACTTCATCGAGTTCGGACGCTTCTGGATCGAGCTCGCCGCCGGCGGGAACGGCGGGTGGACGCTTGGCGAGGACTTCGGCCGGCTACTTGCCCACTCGCCGTACCACGAGGTTGTGAGATCCCTCTACCGCTCGTCAGGTCTCGACCTGAAGTCGGATCTCGCGGCGCTCACGGCGGGCGCGAACATCCCGGCCGATCCCGCCGCGATCGCCTCGCTGGAGGAGACCTCCGTTCCGACCGGGCAGCTCGAGGTGCCCGAGCTGACGATGCACACCACGGCGGATCCGCTCGTCCCCGTCCAGCACGAAGGCGTGTACGCGGCGACTGTGCAGGCGGCGGGCAGCAACAGCCTGCTGCGACAGGCGTACGTCGACCACTGGGGCCACTGCTCGTTCACGGTCGCGGAGCTCGTCGCCGGCGTGGAGGCCCTTCGCCATCGCGTCGACACCGGCCGCTGGGACTCGGTTGCCGAGCCGCAGAAGCTGCAGGACGTCGCGAGCCGGCTCGGGCTCGGCGAGGCGGCGTTCGTCCAGTTCCAGCCGCCCGCCCTGTCGGGCGACAACGGCCCCTTCGACCCGAGTCGGAACGCGTCCGGCTGACCAGAGCGCATGCTCGAACCTCGGCAGGGGGCGATCGCCCCCTGCCGGTTCGGCTGACATGATCGACGCATGACTCCCCCGACCCCGGCAGGCCGCGCCGAGCGGGAGCCGGCGGACGCGACCGCGCCGGAACCCGGCATCAGCTACCTCGCCGCACGGCTGCAGCGGGCGAGCAGGAAGGCAATCGCCGAGCGCATCAAGCCCTTCGGCCTGACGACGCTGCAGTACACGACGCTGACGATCCTTCTTCATCACCGGGGCGGGCTGTCGAACGCGCAGCTCGCACGGCGCTCGTTCATGACGCCGCAGGCGATGAACGAGGTGCTCGCAGCGCTCGAGCAGCGCGGGCTGGTCGTCCGAGACGCCCATCCCAACCACCGGCGCGTCTTCCCCGCGACCCTGACCCCCGAGGGGCGCCGCGTCGTCGAGGCCTGCGACGCAGAGGTGGAGGCCCTGGAGCGCGAAATGCTGGCTGAGCTGACGCCGCACCAGATCAAGAGCATGCGCAATGGCCTGATGGCCGCGGTCCGCGCGCTCGGCGCCGGCTTTCCGCAGCGAGATTGACTGCGGTACCGCGCGTCAGCCGGCGATTGAACCGGCGAGCAGCCCGCGCACGAGCGCCCGCTGCACCAGCACGAACACCACCGCGACCGGAACGGCCGCGATCAGCGCGGCGAGCGCGAGCATCGGCCGGGGCGCGCCGAGGAGCATGTCGTTGAGCCCCACCTGCACGGGGAACTGCCGCGAATCGCCGAGCACGATGTACGGCAGGAAGAAGTTCGTCCAGTCGGCCACGAAGGCGAAGAAGAAGACGAGCGCCAGGACGGGCTTCCCCAGCGGGAGGGCGATGCGGCGGAAGATCTGCCACTCTCCGCAGCCGTCGATCCGCGCGGCATCGAGCAGCCCGGCCGGCATCACCGTCGAGTAGTAGAGATATGCGAGGTAGACCCCGAACGGGAAAAACGCAAAGGGCAGCACTACGGAGAGCATGTTCCCGAGCAGGTGCAGGGCATTCAGCTCGAGGAAGGTCGGGAGTGCGAGCGCCGTCGCGGGCATGAGCATCGCGATCATCGTGGCGGTGAGGACGACCTTCCGGCCGCGGAATCGTCCGATCGCCAGGCCGTAGCCCGCCGGGAGCACGGTCGCGAGGGTGAGCCCTGTGGCGGCGAACGAGTAGAGCAGCGAGTTCTCCAGCCAGCGTCGGTAGACGTGGTCGTTGAACGAGTCGAGCTGGTGCCACGTCGCGGCGACCGTGTCGAAGCTCCCAAACGCGAACGCCGATCGCGTCGCGAGCTCGTAGCCGGTCTTCGTCGGCGCGAGCAGCAGCCAGACGATGGGACCCGCGAAGAACGCCGTGAAGACGAGCAGCACGACCGCACGCAGGGCTGCCGCCGCGCGGTCCGGAAGCTGCCGTCTCCCGGAGGACGCAGAGCGGCGTACGTCCCACCGTCGCGCTGGGGAGGTCAAGCGAAAATCAAGGGGTCGGCGCATCCTCTCGGAGGAGCTCATCCGCTTTCAGCTCGGCCCAGAGCTCCGTCGGGCCGGCGTCGGCGTACCTGGCTGCGTTTAGCTCGATCTGCTCCGGACTCCGCGCGCCGACGCAAACGCTGACCACCGCCGGATGCGCGAGCGGGAAGGCGATTGCTGCCGCGGGCAGCGTTGTTCCGTGCCGCTCGCACACGCGCGCGATCGCGCGCGCCCGCTCGAGAAGCTCAGCCGGTGCGTCGACGTAGTCGTACTTCGCTTGCTCGGGAGGCTCCGACCGGGCGAGGATGCCGCTGTTGTAGACACCGGCGGCGACGACCGCGACGCCACGCTCCTCGCACGCCGGCAAGAGGTCGTCGAGGCTGCTCTGGTCGAGGAGCGTGTACCGGCCGGCGAGCATGACCACATCGACGTCCGTCTGCCGGACGAGGTCGGCAAGCATCGCCGACTGATTCATGCCGGCGCCGATCGCGGTGACAACCCCCTCGGCGCGAAGCTCCGCAAGGGCGGGGTAGCCGGTCTCGACCACCTCAGACCAGTGCTCGTCCGGGTCGTGGAGGTACACGATGTCCACGCGATCGAGGCCGAGCCGATCGAGACTCTCCGTCAGCGAGCGGCGGATCCCGTCTCTGCTGAAGTCCCAGACACGCCGGTGCGTGGCGGGCACGACGTACCCATCGTCGTCCAGACCATCGACGACCTCGACCGGCTCGAGGAGCCGACCGACCTTCGATGAGAGCACGTATGCGTCACGGGGAAACGACGCCAGCGCTGCTCCGAGGCGCCGCTCCGACAGACCGAGCCCGTAGTGCGGCGCGGTGTCGAAGTATCGAACACCGAGCCGCCAGGCCGCGTCGACGGTCGCCCGCGCGTCGCGGTCGGACACCTCGCGGTACAGATTTCCGAGCTGGGCGCAGCCGAGGGAGAGCTCGCTCAAGGCGATGCCTGCCCTCGGGAGTCGGCGTTCTGGAACAGAGCCCACCGGACGAGAACATATGATGTTTGTCGATGGAAGGCGTCCACACCCCGCCCGGCGTGCCCCTCATGCTCGACAGCGCACGGTCGCGGCGGCCGGCGCGCCTCGCCTCCGTCGTCCTCGAGGAACTCGCGCATCGCGTCATCAGCGGCGCCTTCGGAGAGGCGACCGTCCTCCCGACGGAGCCCGTGCTCTGCGAGCAGTTCGGCTTCAGCCGCACCGTCATCCGCGAAGGTCTCAAGCAGCTCGAGGAGCGCGGGCTCGTCCGCGTGGAACAGGGCCGCGGGACCAGCGTTCAGCCGCGGGACTCGTGGAACCTGCTCGACCCGACCGTGATCCGGATTGCGCTCGCCTACGACAGCGACATGTCTCTCCTCGACGACCTGATCACGGTGCGCCGCATTCTCGAGCGGGAGATGGCCCGAGAAGCGGCAACACGGCTGACAGAGGCTGATCTCGCGGCGCTCGCCGACAACATCGAGCGGATGAAAGCGAGTTACGACGATTACGACCGCTTCCGCGCGCTCGACAACGCCTTCCACGCGATCGTGATGAAGGCGTCGGCGAACAAGGTCGGGTTGACGATCGTGCGCACGATCCATACGCACGGCGGAGCGAGGCCGCCGCTTGCGTCGGCCTCGTCCCGGACGGCGCTGAAGCGAACCGTGGAGGCACACCGGGCGATCTACGACGCGCTCGCCGCGCGCGACGGCGAGGCGGCCGGTGAGCTCATCTCGACTCACATCGACAGCGCCTGGAACGAGAGGAAGCGAACGCGAAGTAGAGCTTGACAACAGTTGATCATTCGTATGATGATCATCCGCGATGCGGATCGCGGCTGTCGATGTCGAGCTGATTCCCCTCCCCGCTGTGACTCCTCCGTTCTCGTGGCGGCGGGGTCTACGCGGTTCGGCCCAGGCACGCACGACCGCGGTCTTGCGGATCACCACGGAGGAGGGCGCGGTCGGCGAGGCGTACCACGAGTGGAGCGGCCCGATGCTCGACGACATCGTCGACCGCGTGCTCCGGCAGGAGCTGGTCGGCGAACGCGCCGACCGCCGCGAATGGCTCTGGCACCGTCTCTGGGAGCTCGACCGGACCGAGGAGTTCCCGATCTGGCTCTTCGGGGTGGTCGACGTGGCGCTCTGGGACCTCGAGGCCCGCGCGCTGGGCGTTCCGGTGCATCGCCTGCTCGGCACGTACCGCGAGTCGATCCCCGCCTATGCCTCCACCGTCACATTCTCGACCGTCGAGGAATACCTCGAGGTCGCGGACCAGTGCCTCGAGCTCGGCTTCCCGGCGATCAAGCTCCATGGGTGGGGTGACGCCCGCGCCGACGCCAACCTCTGCCAGCGGCTCCGCGCACACGTCGGTCCGGGTGTCGACCTGATGTACGACGGCTCGGCCGGATTCGACCTGCCGAGCGCGGTCTACGTCGGCGAGGCGCTCGCGGAGGCCCGGTACCGCTGGTACGAGGAGCCGATGCGTGAGTTCAGCGTGACCGCCTACCGATGGCTCGCGGATCGGGTGGGCGTACCGCTGCTCGTCGGTGAGACCTCCGACGGCAGTCACCTCAACACCGCCGACTTCATCGCCTCCGGCTGCGCCACGTATGTCCGCACGAGCGCCAACCACCGGGGTGGCATCACCGGCGCAATGCGGATCGCGCACCTCGCGGACTCGTTCCGGCTCCGGGCCGAGGTGCACGGGCCCACGGAGCCGGCGGTGCATCTCTGCATGGCGATCCCCAACTGCACCTACTACGAGTCGCTCGTCACGTCCAACCCCGTGATTCCTGAGTCGCGGGTCGGCCGGGACGGTTTCGTGCACGCGCCCACGGAGCCCGGAATCGCACTTCCGGACGTCGTCCACGAGGTCCGTGCCGGAGCACGCACCTGAAGTCGTGAACCTCATGAAAGGAGCCCACATGAAGGTCAAGAGTCGGTGGCTCGCGCTGGCGTCGCTCTCCGCGCTCGCGGTGGTGGCGGCGGCGTTGGTCGCCGCAACAACCGGCGGAGCGAGCTCGGGGAAGGTGTCCGGCTCGATCACCGTCTGGGTCGACGCAGTCCGCCTGCCGGTCACGAAGCTCTACGCGAAGACGCACCCGAACGTGAAGCTGAAGATCGTCACCTACGACGGCGACGGGAACGGCGCGACGACCATGCAGACGAAGATCCAGCTCTGGAACCGCACCGGCAAGGGCTGGCCGGACGTCGTCTTCAGCGAGCAGGCCAACGACCCCGTCTGGATGGGACAGAAGCCGTTCGACTTCGCCCTCAACCTCCGGGGCATCTTCCCGGCGAACCTCCTCAAAGGCTGGCCCGCGCCGTCGCTCGCACAGTGCACGGTCAACGGCCGCCTTGTCTGTCTGCAGGACAACCTGGCGCCCGAGGTCCTGTACGTCAACAAGAAGCTGATGACCCAGTTCGGCTACTCGGTCCCGAAAACGTGGCAGCAGTGGGCGGCGTTGGGCGCAAAGGTCGCCAAGGAACACCCCGGCTACATCATCGGGAACATCGGCGACTCGTACGGTCACTGGCTCTACTTCTGGCCGGACAAGTGCCCGATCTCGCAGGTTGTCGGCCCGAACACCGTCAGGATCAACGTGGGTGACGTGCACTGCACGCGCATGGCAAAGTTGCTGGACCCGCTGATCAAGAGCGGCGTGGTGCCGCCCGTAAGCGTCTTCACCGCGGACTTCGCCACGAAGTGGGGTGGCGACAACGACAAGATCCTGCTGATGCCGGGTCCGGTGTGGTACGCGAAGGACATCTTCAGCGGAACGCTGCATGTCCCGGCCGGGGAGCTCACGGCGGCGCTGCCGCTGCGGTGGAACAACGAGCCGCTGGTCACAGGACAGGTGGGTGGCGGTCCGTGGATCGTCTCGAAGCACACGAAGAACCAGGCGGCGGCCGTCGACTTCGTGAAGTGGGTGACGACGACGAACCGCGCGAAGGCAGTCGCACCGGGCCTTCCGTCGTACGGCCCGGCGGCCACCGCTTGGCTCGCGAAGCTGGACAAGGATCCATACTTCGCCGCGCCGGAAGGGGCCGCGTTCAAGGCGGCTGCGAACCTCGTCTGGCAGGGCTGGAACATGGTCAGCTACCAGGATCAGCCCGTCTGGTCGAACTCGGTCGTCACGCAGCTCGTCGCAGGCAAGGCGCTGAGCGAGCTCCTCGAGGGGCTGGGCAGTGGTCTCGCGAACAACGCGAAGGCGTCCGGGTACAAGGTCGTCAAGTGACAGCTTGACCTCGACCGCCGCGACGACGGAGCACGTGGAGGCCACGCGAACGCGTGGCCTCCACATCCCGCGCGGCCTGCCGTTCGTCCTCCCTTACCTTCCGTTCCTGATCGTCTTCGGCATCGCTCCGACGATCTACGCCCTCGACCTCGCCTTCACGGACACGGGCGGCGGCTGGGTCGGCTTCCACAACTTCACCCGGACCTACAACGATTTCCGCTTCGTTCCGGCGTTCAAGCACATCCTCGTCTACACGGCCGTCTGGCTCGGCGCACTGATGGTCTTCGTCGTCGGGCTCGCGCTGCTCCTCCACGGACGAGCGAACCGGATGTCCTCTACGTACCGCTTCCTCTTCTACATGCCCGGCGCCCTGGCAGGCGCCGCGGCGGTCGTCATCTGGCTCTTCATGCTCGACCCGACCGTCAGCCCCGGCTCCTTCCTCCTCCACGACCTGCTCGGGGCACATATCTTCGCCCAGTCGATCGCCCCCGGGAACCTGCCGTTCATCTTCGCGATGATCGCGTTCTGGACCGGCGCCGGCGGCTGGATCGTCGTCATGTACGGCGCACTGAATACGATCCCGCCCGACCTCGAAGAGGCGGCTCGGATCGACGGAGCGGGTCCGCTCACGATCGCGCTCCGTCTGAAGCTGCCGCTGATCCGCAAGTGGATCGCGTACATGCTGATCCTCTCCTTCGCCACGGGCACGCAGCTCTTCGTCGAGCCGGAGATCGTCCAGCACGCCAGTTTCGGCCTCGTCCCCGATACGTGGTCGACGAACCAGCTCGCCTACCAGCTGGCATTTCGCTACGCGGACTTCAACGGCGCCGCCGCCATCGCCGTCGACCTGCTCGCGATCGGGCTTGTCGGTGCGGTGCTGATCGTCACCCGCAGCGGTCTCTTCAGGACGGAGGACTGATGGCAAGCCGTCTCCTCGCGCTGAGCGCACGAACGGCGATCCTCCTGGTATTCGCAATCTTCTTCATCGCGCCGGTCCTCTGGCTGATCCTCGCGCCGACGAAGAGCGATCACGCGCTCGTCACCAGCAGCCCGTTCTCGTTCGGCAGCTTCCACAACGTGGCAGAGGCATGGAGGCACCTCGACGCGTATAGCGACCACCTCTATCGGCGTTGGATTGGCAACACACTCGTCTACTCCCTGAGCGCGACTGCGATCACGCTGGCGATCTCGATCCCGGCGGGCTACGGCCTCGCGCTCGGCAAGTTCCCCGGCCGGAGGCTGATGCTGACGTTGACGCTGGTCGTGATGATCATGCCGGCGGCGTCGCTCGTGCTCCCGATCTTTCTCGAGCTGAACGCCCTGCACCTGATCGGCAGCATCTTCTCGGTGATCCTGCCCTTCTCGTTCTTCCCCTTCGGCGTCTACCTCGCCTACATCTACTACGCGACCGCGATCCCGTCCGAGCTACTCGACGCCGCCCGCGTCGACGGGTGCGGCGAGTGGCTGACCTTTCGCCGGATCGCGCTGCCACTTGCGAAGCCCGTCGTCGCGCTCGTCTTCTTCTTCAGCTTCGTCTCCAACTGGAACAACTTCTTCCTGCCCTACGTCGTGCTGGCCGACTCGAACCAGTACCCGATCACGGTCGGTCTCTCGAACTTGCTCGCCTCGACGCCGTCGTTCAACCCGGCGGTCGGCGGCGGCGGCCAGTCCGTCAACATCTTCAAGCCGGAGCTCGCGCTGGCCACGCTGCTGGCAGTGATCCCGGTGGCGATCGTCTTCCTCCTCTCTCAGCGCGCACTCGTCCGCGGGACGCTGGGTGGGGCGGTGAAGCAATAGCCATGGCGCAGGTCGCGTTCGAGGCAGCATCCAAGGTCTACGGCGACGGGACGCGCGCCCTGGACAAGCTCGAGCTCTCGATCGAGGACGGCGAGTTCATGGTGCTCGTCGGCCCCTCCGGCTGCGGCAAGACGACGGCCTTACGGATGGTGGCGGGACTCGAGGACATCAGCGAGGGCGTCGTCCGGATCGGCAGCCGGGTCGTCAACGGCCTCTCGCCGAAGAGCCGCGACATTGCCATGGTCTTCCAGAGCTACGCGCTGTACCCGCACCTGACGGTCTACGACAACATCGCATTCGCGCTGAAGATCAAGAAGGTGGCGAAGGACGAGATCAGGCGGCGCGTCGACGAGGCCGCGCGCATTCTCGACCTGGGGCCGCACCTGAACCGCAAGCCGCGCTCGCTTTCGGGCGGTCAGCGACAGCGCGTAGCGATGGGCCGCGCGATCGTGCGCCAGCCGCAGGCGTTCCTGATGGACGAGCCGCTGTCGAACCTCGATGCGAAGCTCCGCGTCCAGATGCGTGCGGACATCAAGAAGATCCAGAGCGACCTCGGTGTGACCACGATCTACGTGACGCACGACCAGGTCGAGGCAATGACGATGGGCCACCGGGTCGCCGTACTGCGCAAAGGGGAGCTACAGCAGGTCGCCGATCCGGTGGAGCTCTACAACCGCCCGCTGAACATGTTCGTCGGCGGCTTCATCGGCAGCCCTGCGATGAACATGCTCGAGGCTGCGGTCGCGCGCCGGAACGGCGGCTTCGAGGTCTCCGTCGCCGGCTCGACGATCGCCCTCGACGGAGAGGCCGCCGCAGCGCACGGCGGGCTTGGAGCCTACGAGAACCGACCGATCGCGGTCGGCATACGGCCGGAGAGCCTCGAGGACGCGGCGCTCGCGGACCGAGAACGGCCACGCCTCCGCGGCCGGGCCGAGCTCAGAGAGGCGCTCGGATCCGAGATGCTCGTCCACTTCACCGTCGCCGGTCGGCAGGCGGTTACAGAGGACGTCCGCCAGCTGGCCGAGGACGTCGGCGACGATCGGACGCTTGACCACCTTGCCGAGGGCGCCCCCGCGCAGGCGACGCTGGTCGGGCGGTTCAGCCCACACACGCAGATCCGCGAGGGCGACGCGATCGAGGTGGCGGTCGACCCGCGGGCGCTCCACTTCTTCGACCCGAACACGGGCGTCGCGATCTACGACTAACGATCGACGCGCGCGCCGGCGCCGCGGACGAGCGCCTCGACCTCGGCGAGGGTGGCGGTCGAGGTGTCGCCCGGCGTCGTCATCGCGAGCGCGCCGTGGGCGGCGCCGTACTCGACCGCCTGTTGCAGGTCGCCGAGCTCGATCAGCCCGTAGATCAGCCCGGAGGCGAAGCTGTCGCCGCCGCCGACGCGGTCGAGGATCTCCAGACCCGGCCGGGGGGTCGCCTCGACGAAGCTTCCGTCGCGTGACCAGGCGATCGCCGACCAGTCGTTGACGGAGGCGCTGTGCACGGCGCGGAGCGTGGTCGCGACGACGGCGAAGTTGGGAAACTCGGCCGAGGCGCGCTCGATCATGCCGCGGAAGGCGGCCGTGCTCAGCTCGGTCAGGTTCTCGTCTGCGCCTTCGACCTCCAGGCCGAGGCAGGCGGTGAAGTCCTCCTCGTTGCCGATCATCACGTCGACGCGCGTCGCCAGCCTGCGGTTGACCTCCCGCGCCCGCTCGACACCTCCGAGCCCCTTCCACAGGCTCGGGCGGTAATTGAGGTCGTACGAGACGACCGTGCCGTGGCGGGAGGCTGCGGCGACGGCCTCCTCGATCACCTCCGGTGTCGTCTCGGACAGACCGGCGAAGATCCCGCCCGTGTGGAACCAGCGGACGCCGAGCGTCCCGAACAGGTGCTCCCAGTCGACGTCTCCCGACCGGAGCTGGGAGGCGGCAGTGTTGCCGCGGTCGGAGACTCCGAGCGCGCCGCGCACGCCGAACCCGCGCTCGGTGAAGTTGAGGCCGTTTCGGACGGTGCGGCCGATCCCGTCGTAGGGCACCCAGCGCACGAGCGAGGTGTCGACCCCGCCCTGAAGGACGAAGTCCTCGAGCAGGCGCCCGACGTCGTTGTCGGCGAAGGCGGTGACGACGGCCGTCCGCAGCCCAAAGCAGCGGCGTAGCCCTCGGGCGACGTTGTACTCGCCGCCGCCTTCCCAGACCCGGAACGAGCGTGCGTTGCGCACCCGGCCTTCGCCCGGATCGAGGCGGAGCATGATCTCGCCGAGCGCGACCAGGTCGAACCGGCACTGCTCCGCGGGACGGATCTCCAGCGCTGTCACGGCGTGCGTCCCAGCGCCAGCGCCTCCGCGGTCAGGCGCTCGACCTCGTTCCAGTTTCCGGCTGCGAGCAGCGGCGGCGCGACCATCCAGCTCCCCCCGACGGCGACGACCTGCGGCAGCGCGAGATAGCCGCCGGCGTTCTCGGCGCTGAGCCCGCCCGTCGGGACGAATCGTGCCTCCGGGAACGGCGCCGCCAGCGCGCGGATCATGCCGACGCCCCCGATCGCCTCGGCCGGGAAGAGCTTGACGACCGACACCCCGAGCGAGAGCGCCTCGGCCAGCTCCGACGCGGTCGCGACCCCCGGCATCGCCGGGACGCCCATGGCCGTGCAGCGCTCGACGATCGTGCGGTCGAGCCCCGGCGAGACGACGAACGTCGCTCCGGCCGCCGTCGCCTCCTGCAGCTGCTCGACCGAGCGCACGGTGCCGGCGCCGACCACGAAGCCGGCCTCGGCGAACGCTTCGATTGCGGCCGCCGCGGCCGCGGTCCTGAACGTGATCTCGACGGCACCGGCTCCGCCGCTCGCAAGTGCCCGGCCGAGCTCGCCCGCGATACCCACGTCTTCGATCGTCACGACCGGGAGCACCCGCTGTGCCGCAACCGTTCCGAGCGCGTCGGTCATCGTCCGAGCCAGCCGCCGTCGACCGGGAGGATCACGCCGTGCACGTAGTCCGAGGCCTGCGAGGCCAGGAAGACTGTCGCCCCGGCGACGTCGGTCGGCTCGCCCCACCGTCCGGCGGGGATGCGCTCGAGGATCGCCCGCGACCGTTCCGGATCGGCCCGCAGGGGCTGGGTATTGTCTGTCGCCACGTAGCCGGGCGCGATCGCGTTCACGTTCACGCCGTGTGGCGCCCACTCGTTCGCGAGCGCGCGGACGAGCCCGGCGACGCCTGATTTGGCGGCCGCGTACGAGACGACGTTGATTCCGCCCTGGAAGCTCAGCATCGACGCGGTGAAGATGATCTTGCCTCGGCCGCGCTCGACCATCGGACGCCCCAGCTCGCGCGCGAGCACGAACGGCGAGGTCAGGTTCGTCTGGACGACACGCTTCCACTGCTCGTCTCCGTGGTCGAGCGCCGGCGCCCGCGCAATCGTGCCGGCGTTGTTGACGAGGATGTCCACCTCGAGCCCGTCGGTCAGCACCGCCGCGGCCAACTCTCTGGCACCCGCCTCCGAGCCGAGATCGGCGCGGTACGCCGCGAAGGCTCGGCCGTGGGCCTCGACGCGCCTCCGAACGTCGCTGTCGCCGGGATCGAGGTTGAGGCTCGAGCCGACGACGTCCGCTCCGGCGGCTGCCAACGCCTCGGCCATCGCGAGGCCGATCCCGCGACGGCAGCCGGTGACGAGCGCGACCTTCCCCGTGAGCTCGAAGCTCACGGCGCGGCTCCGGCGCAGTCGACCAGGATCTTCATCGCCTCACCGGCGTCGAGCGCGGCGAATGCCTCGCCGGCGAGCGCGAGCGGGAGGACGTCCGTCACGAGCACGTTCACCGGGATCCGCCCCTCCGCCAGGAGGCGGACGGCCTCCTCGAAGTCGGGGCGCTCGTAGACCCGGGCGCCGACGAGCGTCAGCTCGCGCCAGAAGACGCGGAAGAGATCGACCGGGGGCGGCGTCGGGTGGATCGCGACGACGACCAGGCGACCCCGTGGCCCGAGCGCGTCGACGGCGCTCTGGATCCCGGCGACGGCGCCGGAGACCTCGAACGCCACCTCGGCCCCGGTGCCGTCCGTCCACGCCTCCACGTGATCGGCGACCGGCAGCCTCCGCGGGTCGAGGGTGTTCAGACCCACGCTCTCGGCCAGCTGTCGGCGCCCGTCGTTCGGCTCCACGAGCAGGACGTCGCCGCCGGCGTCTCTCGCGACCGCGGCGATCAGCAGCCCGATCGGACCTCCGCCGACCACGACCGCCCTCTCGCCGTGCGCGAGTTGCGCCCGCCGCACGTCGTGGACGGCGACGGCCGTGGGCTCCGCCAGTGCCGCCGTGCGCAGCGGCATATCGGCCGGGAGCGGCACGAGCGTGTCCGCCGGGACCGTCCAGCGCGGCTGGAGCGAGCCAGGTGCGTCGATCCCGAGGAAGCGGAGGTGCTGGCAGATGTGGGAGGCGCCCCGACGGCACGCTGCGCACTCCCCGCACCAGACGAGCGGCATGACCGTCACCGGATCGCCGGCGTGCCAGTCGTGAACGCCGTCTCCGGTCGCCCCGATGCGACCGGCCATCTCATGGCCCAGGATGGCGGGCGGGGACACGCGGCCGTCCATTGCGCCGTGGACGATGTGGAGGTCGGTGCCGCAGATCCCGGTGTAGGCAACTTCGAGCTCGACCATCCCGGGCGCGGGCGGGACGCCCTCCGCGTCGTGGATCTCGACCCGCCGGTCGCCCATGTAGTACGCGGCCTGCATCCGGTGTACTCGACTTCTATCAGATGAAGGGTTGAAAGATCAGACCAATCGGCGTATTCTCGCCCGTCATGCAGCGGCGGCACGGCATTTTCGCCCAATGTGATCAGACCTTTCGGGCGTCGCGGCGATGAAGATCACGAGCCTGACTGCGTACGACGTGCGCTTTCCGACCTCCCGGTCGCTCGACGGCTCGGACGCCATGCACACCAGTCCCGACTACTCGGCCGCGTACGTCGTCCTCCGGACGGACGCGGGAGCGGAGCCCTCGGGACACGGGCTCACCTTTACGTGCGGGCGCGGCAACGAAGTCTGCGTCGCCGCGATCCGGGCGCTCGAGCCTCTTGTCGTCGGGCGCAGCCTCGAGGGGATCACCGCCGACATGCGCGCCTTCTGGCGGTCGCTGGTGTCCGACGGCCAGCTCCGCTGGCTCGGCCCCGAGAAGGGCGCCGTGCACCTCGCTGTCGGCGCGGTCGTGAACGCGGTCTGGGATCTGTGGGCAAAGAGCCGGGGCGTACCGCTCTGGCGGTTGCTCCTCGATCTCGACCCCGAGGAGCTCGTCGCCGCGATCGACTTCCGCTACATCGACGACGTCCTCGCCCCCGACGAGGCCGTCGAGCTGATCCGCCTCGGGCAGGCGGGGAGGGAAGAGCGCGAGCTCGAGCTGCTCGAGACGGGCTACCCGGCGTACACGACCTCGGCCGGCTGGCTCGGCTACGACGACGAGAAGGTGACGGCGCTCGTCAGGCAGGCGGTCGCCGACGGGTTCCGCCACGTGAAGATGAAGGTGGGGCAGGACCTCGACGCCGATGCCCGCCGCGCGGCGCTGATCCGCGACGTCCTCGGCGCAGACGGCTCGCTGATGATGGATGCGAACCAGGTCTGGGGTGTCGACGAGGCGATCGCGGCGGCCGGCATGCTCGCGCAGTTCAACCCGTGGTGGCTCGAGGAGCCGACCAGCCCCGACGACGTGCTCGGGTATGCGCGGATCCGGCGGGCGATCCGGCCGATCCGGGTCGCGGCCGGTGAGGTCGTCCAGAACCGCGTCATCTTCAAGCAGCTGTTCCAGGCAGAGGCGATCGACGTCTGCCAGATCGACGCCTGCCGCGTCGGGGGCGTCAACGAGGTGCTGTCGATCATGCTGATGGCGGCCAAGCACGGCATCCCGGTCTGTCCGCACGGCGGCGGGGTCGGCCTCTGCGAATACGTCCAGCATCTCGCGGTCTTCGACTACGTGGCGATCAGCGGGAGCCTCGAGGGCAGGGTCGTGGAGTGGGTCGACCATCTCCACGAGCACTTCGTCGAGCCCGCCGTTGTCGAGCACGGCCGGTATCGCGTGCCGACCGCGCCCGGTTACAGCGTCGAGATGCTGCCGGGGTCGCTGGAGGAGTACGCGTACCCCGACGGGCCCGCCTGGTCGCCGCGCGAGGCTCTGGTGGACTAGTGGTGGAGCTGACCCGAACGGCGGAGCAACCCGACACCCGTAGGCGTGGGGTGACCGCCGGTCCGAATCAGCGCCTCCTGCAGCTTGGGCTGCTTGTGCTCCGCGCGGGCCCTGCGCTCATTCTGCTGATCCTCGTCGTGGTCGTCAGCCTGACGACGCCGGTCTTCTTCACCACCCGGAACATCGGCAACGTCTTCTCGCAGACCTCGGTGATCGCGGTGCTCGCGCTCGGGCAGCTGCTCGTGATCATCAGTCGGGGAATCGACCTCTCGGTCGGCGCCACGGTCGCGCTCTCCGGGGTCGTCGGGGCGATCGTCTACCAGCACGACCACTCCGGCGTGCTGGTCATCCTCGCGATCCTCGGCACCGGCCTCGCGGTGGGGCTCTGCAACGGGCTCGTGTACGTAGTCGGCCGGGTCCCGCATCCGTTCATCGTCACGCTCGCCAGCCTCAGCATCGTGCGCGGCCTTGCGCTCTGGGCCGCGAACGGCACGCTCATCGCCGGCATGCCGAACGCCGTCAACACGCTCGGGGGCGGCTCGATCGACTGGCTGCCCTACTCGTTCTTCGTCGTTCTCGGCCTCGCCCTCGTGACGGTCGCCCTGACGGCGTTCATGGTCTGGGGTCGCTGGCTGTACGCCGTCGGCGGAAACCCGGAAGGGGCCCGCCGTTCGGGCATCCCGGTCGGACGTGTGCTGATCAGCGTCTATGCGCTCAGCGGTCTCGCAGCGGGAGTCGGCGGGTTGATAACGGCGGGCCTGATCGCCTCCGGGTCGCCGACTGCCGGCGACCTCGCCGAGCTCGACTCGATCGCGGCCGTGATCATCGGCGGCGCGGCCTTCGCCGGCGGACGCGGCAACGTCGGCAACGCTCTCGTCGGCGCGTTCACGATCGGCGTGATCCGGAACGCGCTCAACCTGCACAACGTCAACGCCTTCTACCAGCTGATGGCGATCGGCGTGGTCGTACTGCTCGCGGTCGAGGCCGACGTGCTCCGGGGCTACGTCGAGAACCGCGTCCGCGTTGCGCGATCGATGAGGGACGCATGACCGCGGCGGCAGTGCTCTCGGTCCGCGGCGCGACGAAGAGCTTCGGCTCCGTCGTCGGGCTCGACGGGGTCGACGTGGAGGTCTCGGCGGGCGAGGTCGTGGCACTCCTCGGCGACAACGGGGCCGGCAAGTCGACCCTGATCAAGTGCCTGAGCGGCGCGCTCCGTCTCGACCGCGGAACGATCGAGATGGACGGTGTGCACGTCTCGATCCACTCGCCGGCCGACGCCCGCGCGCTCGGGATCGAGACCGTCTACCAGGACCTCGCGCTCTTCGACAATCTCCGTCCGAGCGACAACTTCTACGCCGGTCGCGAGCTCGCGTCGCCTCGCTGGCTGCCGAGGTCGATCCGCGTTCTCAAGCGGAACGAGATGGCGTCCACGACCCGGAGCACCCTCGAGCGCCTGAACGTGACCCTCGATGACCACGGTGTCGTCGGCCTCATGTCGGGCGGTCAGCGGCAGGCAGTCGCTGTCAGCCGTGCGGCCGCCTTCGCCTCGAAGGTCGTGATCCTCGACGAGCCGACCGCCGCGCTCGGGGTGCGCGAGTCGCGTCGAGTGCTCGATCTCATCCTCAGGCTCCGGGATGAGCAGAAGGCAGTCTTGATCGTTTCCCACGCGCTGGACCACGTGATCGAGGTCGCGGACCGGGCCGTGATCATGCGCCGCGGCCGCAAGGTCGGCGAGGTCGTCCCGAGTGCGGAGACGCACTCGGAGATCGTCTCGCTGATCGTGGGGGGTGGTGCGTAACGCCGACCCACGAGCCGCCCGCCCGAAGGCGGCACAACGTACGGCGCCTCTCTCGCTACTGCAGGGCGAGGAGGCGCCGTCGCCGAACGGACAACGCCAGCCGCGGCCCGAGAAGGCCGCAAAACGAAAGGACGAACATGAGCAAGAAACGGCTGGCTGCAGTGACCGTCCTCGTCCTGGTCATGGCGAGCGCAGCTGCAGTCGCGTCGGTCACGGCGACCGCGAAGCCCGCGAGACCCGCAAAGGCTTCCGCGTCCGTCAAGCTCGGCTTCATCACGAAGTTCCCCGTCGACTTCTTCTTCATCCTCCAGAACGGCGCCAAGTCGTGGCAGAAGACGCACAAGAACGTCAGCATCACGTTCGCGCAGGGCAAGGCGGCGACCGACGACGCCGGCGAGATCGCGGCGATCCAGGACATGGTCGCGAAGGGCGTGAAGGGAATCGCGATCACGCCGACGAGCCCGGCGGTGATCCCCGCCCTGAACAAGGCGGTCGCCAAGGGCGTCAAGGTCGTCCTGATGGACAACGACCTGCCCACCTGGAAGAAGAAGAGCGCCGTCGTCTCGACGAACAACCTCAAGGGCGGCACCCTCGCCGGCAAGTGGCTCGCCACCAAGCTGAAGGCGGGCGACACGCTCGGCATCCTCCAGGGCGTCCCCGGCGTCCCGGCCCTCGACGATCGCGTCAACGGCATGCTGGCCGGGCTCGGCGCGAAGAAGTCCCAGATCAAGGTCGTGTCGAAGCTCGAGACCGACTGCGACCAGACGAAAGGTGCGACCGCGGCTCAGACGATGCTGACCGCGAACCAGAACCTGACTGCGATCTACTCCGCCTGCGGTCCGCCGGCCCTCGGCGCGATCCAGTCCATCAAGAACGCCGGCATCAAGTGTGGCGGCATCATCCTCGTCGGCTTCGACGGACTTGCGGACGAGGTGAAGGCAGTGAAGGCCGGCTGCGAGAGCGCAACGGTCGCGCAGCACCCGGACAAGATCGGGTCGCTCGGGATCGCGACGCTCTACAGCGCGGTCCTCGGCAAGAAGGTGGCGAAGAAGGTGGACACCGGCACGTCGCTGATCACGAAGGCAAACGCCAAGTAGTCCTCCGAACGCGGGTCTCGCGGCGTTCCCCTCCTCGCCGCGAGACCCGCACCCCACCGCCGTGCTCGTCGACACCCACCAACACTTCTGGAATCCGGGCCGCATCCCGCAGCCGTGGATGACCGCAGAGCACGAAGTGATCGCGCGTGCGTTCGAGCCGCCCGACCTCGAGCCCCTGCTCGTCGAGTGCGGTGTCGGAGGGACCGTCCTCGTCCAGAGTGCGGCGAGCAACCAGGACACGGACTACATGTTCGAGGTCGCCGGCGGAGTGGATTGGGTGGGAGCGATCGTCGGCTGGTGCCGACTCGACGAACCGGCTGCTGCACGACGCCGGCTCGACGAACTGCAGCCTCGGTCCAAGCTCCGTGGCGTCCGGCACCTGATCCACCAGGAGTCCGACCCGCACTGGATCCTCAAGCCGGCGGTCGCGAACGGTCTCGCACTGCTCGAGGAGCGGCAACTCCTGCTCGAGCTTCCCGCCGTGTACCCGAATCATCTCGAGGACATCCCGACGATCGCCGCCCGCCACCCGGGCCTGACCATCGTGATCGACCATCTCGCCAAGCCGCCGCTTGGCACCAACGAGCTGGGGCGGTGGGAAGAGCTGCTGCGCGCGGCGGCGGAGCGGCCGAACGTGCACGCGAAGGTCTCGGGGCTGAACACCGCGACGGCCGACCGGCACTGGACGGCGGACGACCTCCAGCCCGCGGTCGACGTCGCGGTCGACGCGTTCGGGACCGAGCGGCTCGTTTACGGGAGCGACTGGCCGGTGTGCCTTCTGAACGGCACGTACGAACGCGTCCAGCGCGAAACCGTGCTCGCGGTCGAACGCGCCTGCGACGATCCGGGCCCGATCCTGGCGGGAACTGCACAGCGCCTGTACCGGCTCGCGGACGCGGCGGTACCGTTTCTGCGAGAGCCAGCATGAATGCGACGACGAGCGGCAAAGCCACCGACCAGGCGATCGCGAAGATCAAGGAGCTGATCAGCTCCGGCGAGTTCACGGCCGGAGCCCGGTTGCCGACCGAACGCGAGCTCACGCAGCGGTTCGGCGT
>JBKPMR010000073.1:0-20040 GCA_046732255.1 Actinomycetota bacterium | reverse complement strand
GCCGTAGGAGACGCGCGCGTACGAGGCGAGGTTCGGGCGCAGGTTGTTCATCCGGTCGAACGAGGCGAACGCCTGCGCGTAACGGCCGAGCTCCACCTGAGCGTCGCCGATCACGCCGAGCGGCTGGGCCGAGTACGGGTTCAGGGCGCGTGCGCGCCGGCCGAGCGCGAGCGCCGCCCGGAAGCGGTGGCGAGAGAGGGCGAGCGAGCCGAGCCCGCCGACCGCGAGCGAATCCTTCGGATCGAGGGAGAGAGCACGCCGCAATGCGCCCTCCGCCCTCGGGTACCAGCTCGGGTCGCCCGTCTCGCGGGCCCGCTGCTGGTAGGCCAGGCCGAGCAGCGCGTAGGCGTGCTCTTCCTTCGGGTCCGCCTCGAGCCGCGACTGGAGGTCGGCCACGAGCGAGGCGGTGCTCCCGTTCAGGGAGAACCCTTCCTTGAAGTCCTCCGCGGACTGGGCTCCGGCGACAGACGCGGGAGCGGCCGTCGACGACTCTCGGAGGACACCGCCGAGGAGGAGGGCGGTGGCGGCCAGGGCCGCCACCGCCGTTGCGACGATGAGTCTCCTCCAGGTCACGGATTGGCGTGGAACCGGCCGCGGCCGTCCCACGGGGACGCGACGAACGGGAACGTAGCCGGCAGCGCCTTGTCGTTCGCGTCGACGCCGTCGCCGGCGCCGAGGCCGATGTAGTTCGGGCCGCCGACGACCTGCACGGCGACGTCGGTGACGTCGTCGATCGGGCGCCGGCCGTTCGGCCACCCGGCGTTGTCACCGGCGAGGACCGTCAGCCGCTGCTGCGACGCGAGCGGCGTCGGTGCGACGTTCAGGTTCAGCCGCAGCAGCTCCGACAGCTTCGTGTCGCTCGGCTGGTACTTGAGCAGCACGTTGACGAGGTCGGTGCGGTTGAAGTTGCTGAGCGCCAGGTCGGCCGCCGCGGCGGGCGGGTTCGGCGAGCACGACGCATCCCCGAAGGGCGTGCACCCGGTGTTCGCTCCGAAGACGAGCTGCATCGCGAGCGCGAGCCTCGGCTTCAGATAGTAGGGCAGGAACTTGGACTCGTCCTCGGGCTCGGTCGCGTTCCAGCGGTCCTTGTCCTGGAGCCCGATGATCACCTCGTTGACGAGCGGGTTCGCGAGGCGCTGCACCTGAACCCACTTTCCCTTGTCGTCACCCTTGCCCTGGACGCTGATCTTCTGCCGGCTCGTGCTCGCGTAGGCGCCGAGCGTCGTCGTGCCGGTGTCGCCGGTCAGGAGCGTGGACGGGACCTGCAGGGCGATCGTGTGGACGTCGAACCCGGAGAGCATGTCCGTGCCCGGGCTGCGTAGGTTGAGCGTGTCGAAGACCGCGCCCAGGTCGATGTAGAACGGATCGTCGCGCTGCCCGGCGAAGATCCGAACGCCGCCGGCGAGGGTGTAGGTGCCCTCGTCGACGAGCTGCTGGTAGTTCGGCATCGTCCGCGGGCCGACGTTCGACGGGACGGCGAACAGCCCGCTGCCGAGCACGGTCCGCTTCTTGTTCTTGACCATGGTCAGCGTGTACGTCTGGCGGACGCCGAGGCCTTCCGAGCCCGGTCCGTCGAGGTGTGTGATCGGCGGGACGGCCGTGTAGGCGAGCGGAAGCCCGAGCGCCGTCGTGTCGCCGCGCAGCTGGTTCTGGAAGCTGAGCTCGAACTTGACGTCGTCGGCGACGCCGTCCTTGTCGTTGTCGACGTTGAACGTGTACAGGACGCTCGGGTCGAAGTTGAAGTAGTTGGGGCCCGAGCTCGGCTCCTCACCGGGGATGACGTCCATGATCAGGTCGACCTTGTCGCTCTGCCCCGGCTCGTAGCTGCGGAACATGAAGAAGTCGGTGATGTCCGCTTCCGGGTCGAGCGAGATCAGCGGTGCCTCGCGGTGGCTGGCGGCGGCCGCGGACTGCGGTGCGGACGCCCGGCTCAAGAGCGCTGCGAGGACGAGTGCGGCGGCGAGCGTCAGGACGATCGCTGCTGCTCCCCGTCGGTTCGTGATGCGTGTCATGCCTGCCCTCCTCCCCTTCGTGGGTAACGACAGTTCGTCCGTAGAGGCACGACGGTTCGGTCGGCGGAGAGGGCCCACGTGGTCGCGGGCCCTCTCCTGACGCCTGCCTACTTCGTCGCCTTCGCGTTCTCGTAGCCCTGGCGCGGAGCCGGGACGTACGGGAAGTGATCGAGGTTGGGGACGTCGTTCGCGTCGACGCCGTCTCCGAGCGGCACCTTCTTGCCCTTCAGGAAGCCGGCGACCGCCTGCTCCTCGATGTCGACGATGTCATCGGCGAGCCGGCGCCCGTTCGGGAAGCCGGCGTTGTCGCCGCCGAGCACGCCCATGCGGCTCGCCTTCGCCGCCGGGGTGACCGGGACGGCGAGGTTGACCCGCAGCTCGTCCGCGAAGGTGTTGCCCGTGAAGGTCACCTTCGGGATGCCCGTGCCGAGCACCGCGACGAGGTCGTCACGGCCCGTCTCCGGGACGCCGAGCTTGTACAGCTTGTTCAGCACGGCCGCGAGGATGGGCGTCTCGTAGTACTTCTTGAACTGCGCATCCTGCGCGGGCTTCGTGCGGTTCCAGAGGTCCTTCAGCCCTGTGGGGATGACGACCTCGTTGACCAGCGGCTCGCCGAGGCGGGACACCTGCGTCCAGCCGGGGCGCACTTTGCCGTTCACGGTGACGTTTTGACGATCGGTCGAGGCCCAGACGCCGATCGTGTGACTGGGCGTGTCGATCAGCCCGATCGGGATCTGCAGGGCGATCGTGTGGACGTTGTAGCCGGACAGGAAGTCCTTGCCGCCGCCCATGTTGCCCGTCGTCCCGGCCTTGCGGATCGCGACCAGGTCGAAGATCGCGCCGACGTCGGCGAAGAACGGGTCGTCACGCTGGCCGGCGAAGATCCGCAGACCGCGCTTCGTGACGATCTCTTTCTCCGCGGCGGCCTCGTAGTCCTTGACCCCGACGAACCCGTTGAAGCGCGGGCCGATGTTGTTGATCGGGGTCTTGCCGTTCGCGAAGCCACGGTTGTTCCGCCACATCTGCCACGTCTGCTGCGTGTTGCCCAGGAAGTACGGGCCGGTCGGCGTCTTGAAGCGGAAGCTGTACGTGATGTCCGGCTTCCCGTCGCCCGACCGGTCGATGTGGATGTTGTACCGGGCGTTCTGCGAGAAGGCGTAGTAGTTCGGCCCTGCGGCCGGATCCTCGCCGGGGATCCAGTTGGAGACGATCGTGAGGGTGTTCGGCCGGTCCGGGCTGCGGAACGCGTACAGATCGGTGTTGTCCGCGGTCGGATCCTCCGAGATCAGAGGCGCCTCGCGGTGACTGGACGCGTGCCCGGAGCCTGGGCCGAGGCGGGCGACGAAGAGCGCGGCGAGCACTGCTCCGACGACCGCCAGCAGCATGAATGCGTAACGCTTGCGCATTCGGTCTGGCTCCTTTCTGACGGCCGGTCGGATGAGGTCTGCGAAGTGATGGCCGTCGTACGGGCGCTGATTCGCGCGAACCGCTCGCGCGGTTCAGTCGACAGGGTCGACTGAACCGCTGGCTCGCTCCCACGGGGGGAACAGCCGGTTCCCGCCGTGATCCCCCCTCCCCGACATCACCGTGCTCGCGACGGGCGGCTGTGTGCCGCGCCCGCGCATGTCGGTCGCGGCGACGAAGGGTCGCGCACTACTGCTTCTGGTCGTCCTCCCGCTCGCGCTCCTTCTTCGCCGAGCGGCGGATGAAGTAGCCGAAGACCGCGAGCGCGATGAACACGCCGCCGGTCTCGCCGATGAGCCCCGGAATGCCGCCATGCGCAAGGACGAGGCTCATCCTTGCGACAACACCCAGAGTCCACCCACCGTGAAGAGCACCATCAACACGAGCATCGGGTACTGGGCCCAGAGCGCCATCCGCGGCGAGCGGAAGAGTCCCACAGCTCGGTCGTGCGCGACCGCCAGCCCCGCCACGTGGCCGATCACGAGCGCGCCGACCTGCACGTACCAGATCATGTGCGGCGTCAGGAACGTGAAGTTCGGCTCGAAGCCGTGCGTCCCGAAGAGATCCCAGCCCCTGCCCCACGGATCGGAGAGCAGCTTTACCCCGACCTCGCCCTGGTAGAGCAGCAGCGAGAAGTAGTGGGCGATGATGTACACGAACGCGATCGGGATCAGGCTGTCGATGAACTCCTGGGAAAGCGGCCGCCGGTCCGCGATCGACTCCGTTCCGGCGACCGCCAGCCGGAAGGCGAGCCCGACGAAGACGACGCAGAGGAGCAGCCCGCCGAGACTCATCAGCTGCCCGACCAGATCGGCGAGGCTCGGCCGGTCGATCAGATCGACCTGGACGTCGTAGTAGCGGTTCTGCCAGATGCTCGTCCGGCTGAAGCCGTCGAAGAACGTCGAACCGAGCATGACCGCGACCATCGCGATCATGCCCGGAGTCCAGTCGGTGACCGAGAGGCCCGAGAACGGCGTCCGTGTGACCAGCGTGCCGTCGTCGCGACTGCCGAACCAGCTGATCCGTGAGAGCAGCGAGAAGTCGACAGAGAAGCCGTCACCGTTCTCGAACCACGCCTCGGCGCCGAACGCGATTGCGCCGGCCCACGTGACCGCGCTGTAGATCGCAATTGCGAGTGCGAGTGCGTGGGGGTCGGACGGGTTCGTGTAGCTCAGCTCCATCGTCACGAACGCGAGGAGCAGGACCGCCGCCGGCCAACGCCCGAGCCAGTGCGGGTACCCGAACGGCGCGCCTCGCCAGAGGCCGAGGCGACCGAGCGTCCATCCGACCCCGCGTGCGGCGGCGCGCCAGGGGCTCAGCACCGACCACACGTTGCCGCACAGGACGACGAGGATCGGCATGAAGATCCAGAAGTAGACGTAGACGAAGGTCGGGGTGAGGTTAACGCCGCTGTCGTTCTTGCCGACGAGCGCTCCGAGCCACAAGAAGACGAACACGGCGACGGACACCGCGCCGACGACCATGGCGAGCGGGGTGGAGAGCAGGAAGCGCTGGAGCCCGGCGGGGAGCGGCCGCCCCTCCCGCCGGCGCTCGAGCACGGGTTTCCGCCAGAGGAAGGCGAGGGCGGCGAACGAGATGACGAGTACAGCCGCCGCCCCGTAGTAGAAGACGTACCGCGGGACCGGCAGGTCGCGGATGCCGCCGATCCCGTGGGCAAGGATCCAGCTCACTTGACCGTGAACTCGACGATCTGGAGCTTCATGCTCTCGAGCTCGGCCTCGAACTCACCGACGATCGTCGCGGGGAACGCGATCCGGACCGTGCCACCTGCAGAGACGTCCTTGTGCAGGTCGTAGCCGTGGACGTGAACCTCGTCCGCGACGTCGGAGTGGACGACGATCGCGACGGTCTGGCCCTTCTTCACCGTCGCCCGCCGGATGCCACCGACCGGCTTCCCGCCCTTGACGAGCACCCTGATCGTCACCGGCGCGTTCGCCGTCGTGGTCGTAGCGGCGGTCGTCGTCGTGCCGGCGGCCGCAGTCGTCGTCGCGGCAGTGGTCGCCTGGGTTGTCGTGCCGCTACTGCTGCTGCTGCCGCCGCACCCGGCGAGTGCGCCCGCGGCAAGCAGGAACACGAGGGAGTACCGCATGGAAACCTCCTTGTCGGTTGGATCTACCGAGTTGCCGAACGGGCGGTTCGGCGAGGAGGCGCGCGGCCCAGCCGGTCGAAGGCGAGGTGCGAGGAGAGGAGCGCGGGAAGCGGGTGCGGCGTCGACTCGAGCGCCCTGCGCGGAGCGATCACCGGCTGCGGGGCGAGTGCTCTGACCGCTTCGTCGGCGACACGGAGCAGCGTCCTCGCGGCGAGGAAGCCGAGCAGCGCGATCGGCAGCTGTGCTGCGAGCCCGACGAACACCGCGCGCTCGAGCACCGCATCCACCGGGAGCCCGGCGACCAGACGCTCGATCAGCTCCTGGCCGAAGAAGGCGAGCGGCGGCACGATCGCGAAGGGCCATGCCGCCGGACGGCCCTGAAGCCGGCCGCCCACGCGGAGCAGCAGCGCCAGCGCGATGCACGAGAGACACACCGCCACGAACTGCGGTGCGAACGACAGGTAGCCGTGCACCCGTTCGTCCTGGTGGCTCGTCCCGACGAGCGCGTAGCCGGCTGCGTGCCCGGCCAGCGTCCCGATCGCCGCGAGCGGCAGCGAGAGAGCGAGCAACGCACGCTTCTGCACGAACGGAGCGTACGCGAACGATCACGGCATCGGGACTGGATTGATCCTGTCCCCGATACAGTCTGCGCCGATGGGCAAGTTCCACGACGCCGTCAACGAGCAGATCGGCTACGAGTTCGCTGCCTCGCAGCAGTACATCGCGATCGCGGCGTACTTCGACGTGGAGACGTTGCCGAACCTGGCGGCGCACTTCTATCGGCAGGCGGTCGAGGAGCGGAACCACGCGATGATGCTGGTGCAATTCCTGCTCGACGCCGATCAGGCGGTGACCATCCCGGGCGTGACGGCGCCCCGCACCGACTTCGCGAACGCGGCGGAACCGGTCGCCGTAGCGCTGGAGCAGGAGAAGCGGGTCACCGACCAGATCGCGAACCTGCTCAGGCTTGCCCGCGAAGAGGGTGACTTCGTCGGCGAGGAGGCGATGCACTGGTTCCTCAAGGAGCAGCGCGAGGAGGTCTCGTCGATGAGCGACGTGCTCAAGCTCGTCGAGCGCGCGCTGGAGTCGAACATCCTGCTCGCTGAGGAGTCGCTCGCCCGGACGCCGGTGGGCGACCAGGGCGTCGACCCGTCGGCTCCGCCGGCCGCCGGCGGGGCGCTCTAGCGAGTCCTGCTGACGGCCTACACTCGGGTCGGCTAGACGCTTACGCGGCGGCGAGCGCGTCGCGCACGTACTCGGCGACCGCCTCGAGCTCGATCTCGGCCGAGGTGAGCTCCTTGAGCAGCTCGTCGGCTGTCGGCCGCTGGCCTTCGGACCACAGCTCTCGGAGCAGCGACCCGGCGTCCCGGCGCGTGAACCAGGTCGAGCCGAACTTCTCGCGGAAGAAGCGCTTGAGCGCCGCCTCGAATGCCCAGGCGCGGACGTACTCGGTGGAGTAGAAGCCGGCGTCGACGTCGCCGAGGTAGTCGGTCGGGCTCGGCTCGATCTTCAGCGCGTCGCCGAGGATCTCGACGTAGCGCTGCTGGAGCGGGCGCGGATCGGGGGCGGCGTGGAGCTCGAGCTCGTACAGCACCTTGGCGCAGTAGCGGCGCACGAGGTAGAGGAGCCCTGTCGCGCTCTCGGCCACGAACTCATTCGGCCTCGGGACATCGAGGCGGCGGTTCAACCACGCCGCGTCCTGGACGAGGTGCTCCATCAGCATCGCCCAGCCCTCGGTGACCGCGAAGTCGCCGAGCCGCCGCTCCTCGACCGGCAGGTCGGCCCGCGTGTGGGCGAAGTGCTCCGTGTGCCCGGCCTCGTGGAAGAGCGCGCGCCAGTCGTCGACGCCGCCGATCGGCTGGATCACGAGCACGACCCGCTGCGGGACCTCGATCGGGGAGCAGAAGGCACGGGGAGTCTTCTTCTCCCGCTGCTCGACGTCGAGCTCGACGTTCTCCTGTGCGTAGAGGTCGACGCCGAGGTCGGCGAGCGTGGCCTCGAGCGCCGGCAGCATCCGGTCGCCGGGAAAGGAAGGGTCCCACTCGGGTGCCCGGAACACGCGCGCGACGTCGTAGCGCTGTGCCTCGTCGAGGCCGATGCCGATGCGATTGCGGAAGAGTTTGTCGCCTGCGTCCTCCCACATCCGCTCCGTTGCGTCGAGGAACGCACGGCATTGCTCGCCCATCTCGTCGAGCCGGAATCCGAACCGGCGGTGGAGCTCGACGTAGTCGGGTGCGCCGAGCTCGTGGACGGCGTCGGTAACGACCTGCACCGCCTCGAGCTCGAGAGGCAGCAGGTGCTCCTCGGTCAGCGAATTCCGGGCATGCTCGAGCCGCTTTCGCTTGTCCCGGTCGGGCTCGTTCGCGATCGTCGGGCGGAGCATCCTGAACGGAATCTCGTCCCCGTCCACGGTCGCGGTCAGCTCGGCCTCGAGGTTCGCCGACCGCTCGTCGTACTCGCGGGTCAGGTTGCCGAGGTAGCCCTGGCAGGCGAAACGCCAGAGCTCCCTGACGCGCCGGTTGCCGTCGACCGCGGAACCGACCCGGTTCGCCTGATCCAGGCTGGTCAATTCCGCGAACTGCTCGTAGATCGGGACGATGTCGAGCGAGTCCTTGTGTCCTGCGTAATGCAGGTAGTACTCCTCGTCGATCGCCGCGATGAAGCGGTCCGCCTGCTCGCGGTAGTCGTCCAGCTCGCGTGGGGTCGGTACGGCGGCCATCCGGGGCGCCTAGGATACCCGCGTGCGGCGGATCAGCATCACGACCGAGCGCAAGACGCAGCTCGTCGACATCACGGATCAGGTGCAACAGGCGCTGGAAGGGACGAACGGCGCGGCGGCCGCACTCGTCTACGTCCCCCACACGACCGCCGGAGTGACGATCAACGAGGGCGCGGACCCGCTCGTCGCCCGCGACCTCGAGGCCGCCCTCCAGAAGATCGTCGACGACGGCTGGCCCTGGCAGCACGTCGAGGATCCCGACGGACCGAACGCGCCGTCGCACGTGCGCGGCTCGCTGATCGGGCCGCAGGTGCTCGTCCCGATCGACGACGGCAAGCTCGGCCTCGGCCGCTGGCAGGGGATCTTCTTCTGCGAGTTCGACGGCCCGCGCGAGCGCAGTATCTTCGTCACCGTTTTGAGCTGAAGCTGCGTCGCAGGCCGGGCAAAGCCCGGCCGCTCGCTCGCCTCGCGGCGGGGAGGTACCAAGGCCAGAAGGGATCTCTGGGTGCGCTTCGCTAGCGGAGAAGGCGGCGGACAGCGCGCGTGACGTAGACGGCGGCACCGGCCAGCGTCGCTCCCGCCAGCGTGATCACGTTCGTGGTCATGCAGCTGCGACAGACCCCGCAGCACGCCTGGGCGGCCGGGGTCAGGTCCGGTGCCCGATTCAGCAGCGGCAGCGCCCGCCTCTGCGCCCGTTCCAGCATCACGCAAAGTGTAGGCGGCGGATACGCTCCGGGCCATGGCCGCGCCTGTCGCCAAAGGGGACGAGCTCGAGCTCCACGTCGACTCGCTCGCCTACGGCGGGAACGGCGTCGCGCGGCTGAACGGGTTCGTCGTCTTCGTCAGGCGCGGGTTGCCCGGGGACACGGTGCGCGCGACCGTGACGAAGGTCAAGCGCGGCTTCGCCGAGGCGACCGCGACCGAGGTGGTCGCGCCCGGGGCGCCTCGGGTCGACGCTCCCTGTGCACACTTCCCGGCCTGCGGCGGTTGCCGCTTCCAGGACCTCGCCTACGAGGCGCAGGTCGCCGCGAAGCAGGAGCAGGTGCGCGATGCGCTCGTCCGCATCGGACGGGTCGCCGACCCGCCGCTCGAGGACGTCCTTCCGGCGGAGTCGCAGTTCCACTACCGGAACAAGCTCGAGTACTCGTTCACCGACACGCCGAGGGGCGCCGGGCTCGGGTTCCACCGGGCCGGGCGCTGGGACCAGGTGCTCGAGATCGAGCGCTGCTGGCTGACCACCGACCTCGGCAACGGGGTTCGCGAGACCGTTCGTGAGTGGGCGCAGGAGGAGGGCCTGCCGGCGTTCGACCAGGCGACCCACACCGGCTACCTCCGCCACCTGGTCGTTCGCGAGGGGCGCAACACCGGCCAGGCGCTGGTCCAGCTCGTCACCGCTCCGGGCGACCTGCAGGGAGCCGACCGTCTCGTCGACGCGCTTCGTACTCATCCCGAGGTGCGGTCGATCCATTGGGCGGTGAACGACTCGCCGGCGGAGGTGACGAACCTGCCCACGAACCTGCTCTGGGGCGACGAGTCGATCGAGGAGGAGCTGCTCGGGCTCCGCTACCGGGTGCGCCCGAATGCCTTTCTGCAGACCAACACCGCGATGGCCGAGCGCCTGTACGAGCTCGCGATCGACTACGCCGGGCTCACCGGGGAGGAGACTGTCTACGACCTCTACTGCGGGATCGGGACGATCGGGCTGTCGATGGCCTCGCGGGCGCTGACGGTGTGGGGGGTGGAGGTCTCGGAGGAGTCCTTGGCGTGTGCGATCGAGAACGCCGGCCTGAATGCGATCTCGAACACGGCCTTCTTCGCCGGTGAGGTCGGCCGCTCGCTCGAGGATCTCGTCGAACGGGCCGGGCCGCCAGACGTCGCCGTCGTCGACCCGCCGCGCGCGGGGCTCTCGGGCAGGGCGCTCCGCGCCCTCGCGCGGCTCGAGGCGCCGAGGATCGTCTACGTCTCGTGCAACCCGACCACGCTCGCCGGGAACGTCAAGGATCTCGTTGCCGACTGGGGCTACGGGCTCGTCCGCGTACGGCCCGTGGACATGTTCCCGCACACGCCGCACGTCGAGAGCGTGGCGCTGCTCGAGAGAGTCTGACTCGGGGCTCGATCATCGAGTGGCGAGCAACACCGCTCGAACGTCTCCGCTCCAGAGGCGCAGGCTCGGCGTTCCCGCGCCTACGACGGCGACGGCCGCAGCAGCGTCGGGGCCGACGTCGAGATCGGATATCCACACCGGCTCGTCGTCCCGGCCGGACCGGTCCGCGCCGATCCCGAGGCCGCGGCACTTGAGCTCGGCCTCGTAACGCGTCCACAGGCGGAGGAACTCCCGTTGCCGGTCCGGGGGACTGAGCTGCTTGAGCCGACGGGAGTCTTCGGCGCCGAGCACCTGACGTGCCAGCGTCTCGGCGTCGATCGGTCGGTTGCCGATCTCGACGTCGATGCCGACCGCCCGCTGGAACGCGAAGACGAAGAGGGCCACCTCGTCCGAATGCGAGACGTTGAAGCGCAGGCGCGAGCGTGGCTCCACCTCGGGCTTGCCGTACGGCCCCTGCGCGAATCTCAGCGTCTGTGGATCGGCACCGAGATATGCGCCGACGAGCGTCCGCAGCACACCGCGAGCGTGTGTCCACCGGCGCCGGTGGACGTCCTGGCGGAAACGAGCGGCGCGTTCCTGCTCGTCGGGCGAGAGCAGATCGGCGACGAGATCGGTGGTGCCGGCGAGATCGACCCGCCACACGTCGACGACGTTGTCAGCGAGCTGCGGCCGCGATGAGGGTTCGGTCCAGACGGCTGGTGTCCTCCACCCAGAGCCTCGGGTCCTCGGGGCTTCCACGGAGGTCCTTCGAAAGAGGTCTCTCCAACCGTAGTCCGGTCCCCGTAGGTGAGCAAGGAGCTGCCCTAGGATTGCCGCCATGCGCGTTTGCCTGATGATCGAGGGGCAGGAGGGCGTGTCCTGGGACGAGTGGGTCGCGCTCGCCCGCGCCTGCGAGGAGCACGGGCTCGAGGGGCTGTTCCGCTCCGACCACTACCAGTCGGTCTTCGACGTCTCGGGCCGCGGCTCGCTCGACGCGTGGGCGACGCTGGCAGGGCTCGCCGCCGTCACGGAACGGATCCGCCTGGGCACGATGGTCTCGCCCGCCACCTTCCGGCGCCCGTCGATCCTCGCGCGGATGGTCGCCACCGTCGACCACATCTCCGGCGGCCGGGTCGAGCTCGGCCTCGGCGCCGGCTGGAACCGGGCAGAGCACGACGCGTACGGCTTCCCGTTCCCCGACCTCGGCGAGCGGGTCGAGATCCTCGAAGAGCAGCTCGAAATCGTTCACCGCCAGTGGACGGAGGACGAGTTCTCGTTCGAGGGCCGTCACTACCGCCTCGAGCACAGCCGCGCCGAGCCGAAGCCTCTTCAGCGACCGCATCCGCCGATCGTGCTCGGCGGCGCCGCCGGGCCGCGTGTCGCCCGCCTCGCGGCCCGCTGGGCCGACGAATACAACACGACGTTCGCCTCGCCCGAGGAGTGCCGCGAGCGGCGTGCGCGGATCGTCGAGGCGTGCGAGCGGGAAGGGCGGTCGCCGATCCCCTTCTCGCTGATGACCGCCTGCTGCGTCGGCCGCGACCGGGAGGAGACGCTCGCCCGAGCCCGGCGCCGTTTGGAGCGGAGTGGCAGCGACGGCGATCCGGCCGAGCTGCTCGGTGGCGACTCCTCGCTCGTCGGGACCGTGGACGAGGTCCGCTCGCAGCTCGAGACGTACGGCGACGCCGGGGTGGAGCGTGTCTTCCTCCAACACCTCGACCACACCGACCTCGAGATGGTGCGTCTGATCGGCGAGGAGCTCGTTCCCGCATTCGAGTGATTTCTGTTGCTCCTGTCCGGGGCCTTGACTAACGTCGGCCCTGTTCCCCCGTAAAGACAGGCGATACGAACAGGAGTCAGAGAATGCGTCGTACGACGATGACGGCCTTCGCGGTCATGCTGCTGGCAGCGCTCGCGCTGTTGGCGGCGGGCTGCGGCGGCGGCAGCGAGAACTCCGCTGCGACCACCGAGGCCGCGACGACCGAGGCCACGACAACCGAAGCGGTCACGACCGAAGAAGCAACCACCGAGGAAACGACCACCGAGGCGGCGACCACCGAGGCGGCGACCACCACTCCGCTCGGCGGGCTCGCCACGTCGGGGAACTGCAAGGAGCTCGAAGACCTCAGCACGAAGCTCTCCAGCGTCTTCAGCAGCACCAATCCGAACGCTTCCGACATCAAGAAGGAAGCTCAGGTCCTGAACGAGTTCGCCGACAAGGCGCCGTCCGAGATCAAGTCCGAGTTCAAGACGGTCGCCCAGTTCGTCGACAAGGTCGCCGACATCTACGGCAACGTGAAGCCCGGCCAGGTGCCGGACGCGGCCACGCTGCAGAAGCTGCAGGGACTGCAGGGTGACGCGCAGAAGGTCAGCGCAGCCGGTCAGAAGATCGCCGCCTGGGCGCAGAAGAACTGCCACGCGTAACCGCTGAGGAATTGGGACGGCCCGCTACGGGCCGTCCCAGCCTCTGCGGCGCAGCTGCCTCCAGATCAGATCCGCGTTCGGGACGAAGAAGCCGATCGACAACGCGGGCAGCGCGGGCAGACCGGCGACATCTGCCCACACGGTGATCACGATCGTCACGCCGAGAGCGGCGACCATCGCCAGCCAGGTCCAGCCCGGCCGGAGCCGGAACCGCACGGCGGCCGAGAGGTAGAGCGCGAAGAACAGAACGTCGGGGATTCCGAGCCGCGGATCGTCGGACTCATGAGGCAGAGCCCAGTAGACCGAGAAGTACGTGAACACGTTGGAGTGGTGCTCGACGATGTTGCCCGTCGGGCCGCGGAAGACGGAGTAGGCATCGACGAACGGGACGATCGCCGCGACGACGACCAGGAGCACGAGCTCCTCGAACAGGTTCAGGAACCAGAAGGCGAAGAACGTGATCGCCCCGAGCTTGGCCGCGTTCGCGAGCACCTCGAGGTCGCCTGCTTCGGCCAGGATCGCGACCGCCGCCAGGGCCACGGCGAGCGCGAGGAGACCGCGCGCACGCGCGAGTGGCAGCACGATCCAGTCGAAGGCGAAGACACCGGGAATCAGGACCAACGCAAGCAGCGCGACCTCCCACCAGAGCGGAAGCAGCGGGATCGCGTCGGCCGAGAAATACCACGCCGCCCCGGCTCCAACCCAGACCGCGAGCCCGACCGAGCGGGGGCGAGTTAGTACGGGGGGAGCTCCGCCCACCAGGAGCCGAGCACCTTGAAGGCGTTCCAGAACGCAGTCTTCGCCGGAGCGTCGTCCAGCGACCCGTCGATATCAGGGACGAGGAGCGCCTCGACCGTCGGGGTGAAGTGCTGGAGCTCGCCGAGCGTGGGTCCGACGTCGGCAGCGAGCGGGAACTCGAGCTCGTTCAGGAAGATACGCGTGTCCTCGCCCATGACGACCACGAGCTTCGGCTGCACGATGTGCAGCTCTCGCGTGAGCCAGGCCCGCGCCTCGGCATCCGCGGCCCCGTCGGCCAGCTTGACGCAGTTCGTCCCGTACACGGCCATCGGATCGACGTGGAGGCGCTGGAGCGACTTCAGGATCGCCTGCCCAGAGCGTCCGAAGAAGGCGACGCCCTCCTGGGTCTCCGAGGGTTGCGGATGGTGCTTGAGCAGGAAGATGTCGGCGAGCGGATGCCCCGAGCCGAGCACCGGGACCGAGACGCCGCCGGCGCCGCGCGCGATCTCGTCTCCGAGTTCGTTGATCTCGGAGATGGCTTTCTGCAGGTACTTCTCGTGGATCTCGTCGGCGGGCACAGCGGTCACGTGTGGCACTGTCAGAGTTCTCCTCTAGCGGACCCTTTCCTTGGCTTGGGCCGCCCACTTCTGGACCTGCTGGACGATCAGCGACTTCGGCCGACGAAGGATTTCCGCGCTCCGCAGGCTGACGAGGAACTCCTCCGGGTCGGTGAACGCACGCATCTTGACCGCGCCGGCGCCGACCCCGAGCAGCACGTGCGCGTCCGAGCCGGCTCCCATCGTCAGGTCGTACTTGCGCGCGAACCGCAACGCCTCGTCGTTGAACGTCTCCCTGATCAGCCGGGCGTTGTAGACCTCGAACACGTCGATGTCCGCGAGGTGCCGGTGGAGGGTCCTCGCATCCGGGACCGCGTGTCTGCGGTCGAAGGGGTGGGGGAGGTACACGAGCCCGTCCTGGGCGCGGATCGCCGCGATCGTGTCGGCGAACGAGAGCCCACGAGGTATCTCGTCGCGGAGGAACAGGCCGATCACCTCGCCTTGGGTGTCCGTCTTCACCTCCTCGCCCGGAATGACGACGAGGTCGCGGCCGCGCGCCAGCTCGACCGCCTCTCGCGCGCCGCCGAACCGGTTGTGGTCGGTGACCGCGATCGCTCCGAGCCCGATCGATCCCGCGTGGTCGAGGAGCTCCTCGACCTGGATCGAGCAGTCGTGCGACCACGACGTGTGCATGTGCAAGTCGCAGGTGATCCACGGGCGCCCGGCCAGCGGATCGCCGCCCGTCCGCGGGCGTCGGCGGCGCGTCAGTGAGCCGTATAGGGCGTCGAGCTCGGCCGCCACCGTCTCGAAGCTTTGCCCCTCGGCCTCGGTGCGCCCCCCGGCGGCGAGCTCGTTCCGGAGCGCATCGTTTTCGGCAAGCCGGGCAACCGCAGCGGCGGCGAGCTCCGGCTGTGTGTCGACCCTCGGCGGGTCGGCGGGCGCCGTACCGGACGCGGCCGCCTCGAGGCCGAGCCGCTGGCTCCCCTCGATCGCGGGCACGAAGATCGACGCGTGGCGGAGGAGCTCGGCACGGCTGATGCCGTCTCGGCCGAGCCGCGAGTGGACGCGTTCCGCCAGACGCCGCGGAACGTATGGCCGTCCGGAGAAGGGCCTGGTCCGCAGGAGCGTCAGCTCCCAGTTCGGCAGCTCGTCGAGCATGCGGATCACGCTTCGCGCGACCGGGCGCTCGAGCCCGCGCCACTCCAGCACGATCAGCTCGTTCTTCGTTCCAGGACGGAAGAGCTCCGTGTCGACGCCGGGCGAGACGATCCGGTAGTCGCCCGGGAAGCGCTCGCCGGCCGCAGCGGCCACCTCCGGCGAGGAGGCGATCAGCGCGTCGATCCGGCCGAGCAGCTTCGCGCGTTGCGCCCGTCCCGGGGGGTAGCCGAGGCGGTCGGGGGAGAAGAAGCTCGCGACCGAGATGGTCCGGGCCGATCGCAGCGCGAGGTAGGAGAGGCTTGGCAGGCCGGGCTCGAAACCGTGGACGACGTCGTAGTCGCCGTGCGTGAGCGCGACCGTCAGGTTCGCGCGCGAGCCGACGGGAATACCCATGCTCGTTCGCCGCGAGATCGGCACTGCCGGACCGACGGCGATCACCTCGGCGTTCGCATCGCCGAGCAGCGCCCTGCGGCCTGCGCGGAGATCGGCTGCACGGCCGGACGGCGCGAGGACGGTGACCGAGTGGCCGAGCTTCCGTAGCTCGCCGGCGACGCCGGCGACGTGGTCGTTGACGTCGTGCGGGGCAGACCAGGCGAACGGCGTGACCAGGCACAGCCTCATCTGCCGAGAGATTAGTTGCCCTTCCGAGAGGGACAGACCCAGACGGGTCTGTCCCTCCAGAGCGACGTCGTCCTTACGCCTTCGCGGCGACTTTCGTGGTCGTGCGCGCGTGCTGCTTGATGAAGCGCTCGGTGTTCTCGCGCGCCTCGTCGTCGCGGATCTGCGCCGGCGGCGACTTCATCAGGTACGAGCTGGGCGCCTCGAGCGCGCCGGCGACGCCGTTGTTCATCGCCAGCTTCGCGAGCCGGACGGCGTCGATCACGATCCCGGCCGAGTTCGGCGAGTCCCAGACCTCGAGCTTGAGCTCGATGTTCAGCGGGACATCGCCGAAGGCCCTGCCCTCCATGCGGATGTACGCCCACTTGCGGTCGGTCAGCCACGGCACGTAGTCGGAAGGGCCGACGTGGACGTTCCGCGCGCCGATGTCGTAGTCGAGCATCGACGTGACCGCGTTCGTCTTCGAGATCTTCTTCGACTCGAGCCGGTCGCGCTCCAGCATGTTCAGGAAGTCCGAGTTCCCGCCCACGTTGAGCTGCATCGTGCGGTCGAGGTGGATGCCGCGGTCCTGGAACAGGGTGGTGAGGACCCGATGCGAGATCGTCGCGCCGACCTGGGACTTGATGTCGTCGCCGATGATCGGGACGCCGGCCTCCTCGAAGCGCCGCTGCCAGTAGGGCTCGCGCGCGATGAAGATCGGCATGCAGTTCACCATCGCGCAGCCGGCGTTGAGGATCTGCTCCGTGTACCACTTGGTCGCTTCCTCGGAGCCGACGGGGAGGTAGTTGACGACGACGTCGGCGCCGCTCTCCTTGAGGATCCCGACGACGTCGTCGGTTTCCCCTGGAGCCTTCTCGACCACCTCGGCGAGGTACTTGCCGATCCCGTCGTGGGTCATCCCGCGTGAGACCTTCACGCCGGTCTTCGGGACATCGGCGAACTTGATCGTGTCGTTCGGAGGTGCCCAGATTGCGTCGGCGAGATCGACACCGACCTTGCCTTTGACGACGTCGAAAGCGGCGACAAACTCGATATCACGAATGTGATAGCCGCCGAGGTCGACGTGCATCAATCCCGGGACAGAGTCGTCCGGGCTCGCGTCCTTGTAGTACTGCACGCCCTGGAGGAGCGAGTTTGCGCAGTTACCGGCGCCGATGATCGCGACGCGAACCTTGTCGCTCGCGGGCGCCTTGCCGTTCGACCTTCCGTTTGTGGAACTCATTGCGTCCTTTCCGGTCAAGCCGAGCCGCTCGGACAGCGTCCCGACGATGAGCTCGTTCAGGTTCTGCCTGCGCTCGGCCGCGCGTCTGGTGAGCCGGTCCTTCAGCTCGGGCGGCATCCGCAGGAGGACCGCACCGCTCTCGCGGGGCGGGGACCCCTTCCGGCCGCTCGGCTCGAAGGGGACGGCGAAGCCGGCGGCCAAGTGGCCGACGGCGACGTCGTTGAAGCTGCGGCCGGTCTCCTGCACCTCGTCCGCAAGCCGGCGCTTGAGCGCCGGCGGCATGCGGACGAAGACGTTCTTGCGGCGAGGTGCTAGCACAGCAGTGCTAGCAGTATACGCAGTCCGGTCTGAGCGACGGCTAATTCATGTTGATGACACTGCCTTGGAGGTTGAGCGGGCCGCCGGCGCGGAAGAGGCCGGTTCCGTCCGTCGTGAGCGAAAGGTTGCCGGCCGAGTCGAACGTCGCCGTCGTGCCGGCTTGAACGGTTGCCGTTGACCCCGCGCGCAGCGTGGTGCTGCGGTCGCTCCGAAGCGAAATATTGTCGCTCCGCACCGTGAGGTCGTCGCCGGTGAGGACGACCGAGTTGGTGCCACCGTGCCCGAGCGTGATGCCGGCGTCACTGACGGTGATCGAGTACTCGCCGTTCGGGCTCGTGAACGTGCCCGCGAACGACTGGCCGTCTGCGCCCGCTGCGCCGTTGCAGACATAGGCCGTGGAGCCCGAAGCATCCGTGAGCGCGGCACCGCCGTCGGGGCAGTTCGCGTCGCCCGGGCTCAGCTGTGTCACCGAAGGATTGACACCGGCGGTGCCGGGATCGCCTTTCGGGCCTTGCTGGTTCCACGCGAGCGACGTCCACCCTTTGGGACAGGGGAGCTCGTCAACGACCTTCAGGTTTCCACCGCTGTTGTAGCAGCCCTGGATCACGCCGCCGGAGTCCGGGATCGCCGCCCAGGCGACGCCCCCTGCCAACGCCGACGCAGCCAGTGCCCCTGCCGCTGCGGCGACGAGGTCTCGCTTGGTCATCGTGCTCCTCCCTGGTTGTGAGATGCCGAGCGTGAGTGCTCGTCGGAAGGGTCGCGCCGCCGGGCGACCTCCGCAATCCCGCTTTCGGGCTACTCGCTCGAGCGGTCGAGAAGCTGGGAGTACACGCTCCAGATTCGCTGGCCGACGGTAATCCAGGCCGTCGCGGCGAGCAGGTAGATCGCCCACTGCAGGCCGCCCCATGGTGCGAGCGCCAGGCCGATGCAGATCACGACGACGCGCTCGGCCCGCGAACCGATGCCGACGTCGCCCTTCAGGCCGATGGTCTCGGCCTTCGAGCGCGTGTAGGAGACCAGGAATGACCCGGCGAGCGCCGCGAACGTGAAGATGAACGCCGTCTCGTTGCCGTCGCGGAAGAAGGCGACCGCGATCGCGCCGAGCATGAAGGCTTCGCCGATCCGGTCGGTGGTCGAGTCGAGGAAGGCGCCTAACGGGGTCGCTTTGCCTCCGGCGCGCGCCAAGGCGCCGTCGAGGATGTCGAGGATCGAACCGATCGCGAACACGATCGAGCCGGCCCAGAAGAAGAACCACTCGTTCCGGTACTCGAAGTAGACGAGCAGCGACGCGACGATGCACAGCGACACGCCCGCCGTCGTGAGCATCGACGGCGTCACCCGCGTCTGCGCGAGCCCGTTCATCGAGCGCGACGCGATCCGCCGAGCGCCCTCCGTGTAGGTGGACTTGACGTCCACTCGCTGCGGGGTCAGGCCGCTGACGGGCTCGGGCGCAAGCGCCGCAGGATCGGGCGGCGATAGACGATGAGCGCACCCATGACCGCGACGACGATGCCCGCGAGAATGTCGAGCCAGAAGTGGTTGCCGGTCGCCATCACGGCGAACCAGACCCACGCCGGCCACAGCAGCCACAGGACCTTCGCCCACCAGTGCCGGCAGACGAGCGCCAGCGAGATACCGACGATCAGGGCATCGGCCGCGTGCAGGCTCGGCATTGCGGCGTACGGGTTGGCGGCGAGCTGGATCAGTCCGCTCCCGTGGTTCAACGTCCCGCTGTCCGCGAGATAGTCGCGGAAGCCGAAGGTCGGGAACATTCGGGGCGGCGCGGTCGGCACGACGACGTAGCCGATCAGACCGATGATGTTCGCGGTCAGGATCCAGTTGCGGAACCGGATGAACGACTCGTTCCGCCGCAGGTACACCCAGAGCAGCGTCAGCCCGACGACCGTGAACTCCGAGTTCCAGTACGTCCAGTTGACGAGCAGGATCAAGAAGTGCGAGCCGGAGATGAGATTGGTCGCGGTCAGCTCGAACAGGTCGCCGACGCGCTCCTCGATCCGGATCACCCCGAGCCCGTTCTCGAACGCCTGCGTCGGGTTGCGGTCGGCAACCCCGCGCGCAAGCTGGTAGAGGCCCAGGAAACCGAACCAGATGGCGACCTGGAGGCCGAGATCGGCCCAACCTCTGGGCAGGTGTCTGCGTCCGGCTGCGACGAGTGCGGTCATAGAACGAGCTCCCGGGCGGGCATGTGGATACTAACGTCGGGGCTGGACTGAGTCATCCCGGTCATCCCCCGATATAGGACATTTCGACCCTGGCCAACTCAGCGGTGTTCTCGGAGCGCACTTCGGAGTAGCGATCGGTGCGCGGGCCCCAGATCCGGCCGATTTCCGCGTGCAGGTCGTCGTCGGAGGCGCCACCGCGGAGCACCGCCCGCAGGTCGTGTCCGCGAACGGCGAAGAGGCACGTGTAGAGGCGGCCTTCGGCCGAGAGTCGAGCCCGGGTGCAGTCGCCGCAGAACGCCTGCGTGACCGACGCGATCAGGCCGATCTCCCCGCCGCCGTCGCGGTAGCGCCAGCGCCGGGCCACCTCGCCCCGGTAGTTGGGCTCGACCGGCTCCAGCGGGATCTCGGCGTCGACCGTCGCGACGATCTCGGCCGCC
>JBKPMR010000072.1:0-26824 GCA_046732255.1 Actinomycetota bacterium | reverse complement strand
TGGCCGCTCCACCGGCGCGTCCGCTTCGCGCGCCGAGCCCGTCACCGTTACTTGTTCAGTAGCGGTGCCGGGCTCGGCGCACGCCCCAGAGGGACCAGCTCCCGCACCGGAGCAGACGATCTTTTCCGGTCAGCCATCTAGACCGGTCGCGGGACGAGCGGCTCGCCGCGGCGGAGGCGGTCGAGCCCGCCCATTCCCCAGTGACTCGACCCGTCGGCCGTGAGGAGCGACGGGACGCCTCTCACGCCGGCGGCTTCGGCGTCGGCCCGGATCGCGGCGATCCGGTGGAACCGCTCGGGGTCGTACGCGGCGGCGACCGCACCGTCGGGATCGAGCTCCGCACGGGCAGCTGCGCGGGCGATCTGTGCGTCCGTGGCGATGTCCTCGCCCTCGCAGAAGAAGGCCTCGTAGAGCGCGTGCTTGAACGCGCGCAGGCGGCCCTGGTCGCCCGCCCACAGGCAGGCCGCGAGCGGGAGCGTCGACCGCGGTTGGTAGCGCGGGAGGTGGATCTCGACGCCCATCGCCTGCGCCCGCCCGTAGACGTTCTGCGTCCAGTCGGTCCGCAGGTGGTCGCCGCGCACCTCGAGCAGGGGCCGCGGGGCCGGTCGCAGCTCGAACGGAAGCCACTCGACCTCGACGTCGCCCGCGTCCTCGGCCGCCTCCACGACGTGCGACTCCATGTACGAGTACGGGCACACCACGTCGTAGTAGAACCTGACGCTGGTCACGCGAATGTCAGACTATTAGACTCCTCCGGTGGCGAGAGTCGCAGTTGCGCAGCTCGACCCGGTGATCGGCGAGCCGGCACGCAACCTCGAGACCTGCTTGGAACGTCTCGACGAGGCAGCGGCCTCCGGGGCCGAGCTCCTGGTCCTGCCGGAGTGCGCGATCTCCGGCTACATGTTCGACAGCCTCGAGGAGGGGATGGAGTTCGCGGAGGACGTGCCCGGGCCGTCCGTCGAGGCGCTCGAGCGGGAGTGCGCGCGCCTCGGCATGCACGCCGTCTGCGGCCTGCTCGAGCGCGACGGCGACCGGCTGCGCAACGCCGCGGTCCTCGTCGGCCCGGACGGGCTGATCGGGACCTACTGGAAGACGCACCTGCCCTTCCTCGGCGTCGACCGGTTCACCACCCCCGGCGACGAGCTCAACGTCTGGGAGACGGCGCTCGGCCGCATCGGCGTCGAAATCTGCTACGACCTCCGCTTCCCGGAGGTGACCCGCACCCTCGCCCTGCGCGGCGCCGACCTCGTCGCGCACCCGACCAACTTCCCGGTGGCGGCGAAGGTGCAGACCGAGATCATCACGCTCGCGCGGGCTGCGGAGAACCGCGTCTACCTGCTGACGGCGAACAGGGTCGGCAAGGAGCGACGCGGTGAGTTCTGCGGGCAAAGCCAGATCGTCGACCCGTTCGGCACGCGTCTCGCCGAGGCGGATCCGACCGAGGAGGCGCTCCTCGTCGCCGACGTCGACGTCGAGAAGGCGCGCGACAAGGACTACGTGATCCCGGGCGAGTACGAGCTCTACCTCTTCGGCCACCGGCGGCCCGAGCTGTACGGCGCCCTGGTCGAGGAGACTCAGACAGCCGGCGTACAAGGAGGACAGCGTGGGTGAGTACGTGTTCGAGTCGATCCTCGACCGTGACGGCGTCAAGGTCTCGAAGAGCCCGTGGGGGCCGGACGACGAGATCGGCCGGCTGAACTGGATCACGCCCGAGACCAACAAGGCGATCCTCGAGCACCTCGACGGCTCGCATCTGTTCGACCTGAACGTCGACTACTTCCTCGGGATGCCGTCGTGGGTGGCGGCCGGCGACCCCCCGTACGGCATCTGGATGACGCACACGCCGCAGGGCTCCATCAACGACAACCTCTCGGGCGTCGGCTCGCACGTGCACGAGAAGTACTCGTACTGCGGCGACTCGATCCACCTGTACACCCACTGCGGGACGCACATCGACACGTTCAACCACCTCGGCTTCTACGGGCAGTTCTGGAACGGCTGGACTGCGGATGCCGATCTCGGCAGCCGGGTGTGGAACAAGGGCGGCCCCGACAAGTACCCGCCGATCGTCGCCCGCGGGGTGCTGCTCGACGTCGCCGGCCTCCACGGCGTCGACTGCCTGCCCGACGGGTATGCGATCACGCCCGAGGACCTGCAGCGCTCGGCGAGCGAGCAGGGCGTGACGATTCAGCCGAAGAGCGTCGTCCTCGTGCGCACCGGCCGGATGACCAAGTGGCCGGACTTCGACGACTACCTGCTCAAGCCACCCGGGCTCGGCCTACCGGCAGCGAAGTGGCTGTGCGAGGAGATGGGGGCCATGTGCATCGGGGCCGACTCGATCGCGCTGGAAGTGCTGCCGTCCGAGGAGCCGGACGTCTTCCTGCCGGTGCACTGCTACATGTTCGCGACCGCGGGGGCGAACATCATCGAGGTCGTGGACATGGAGGAGATCGCGACAGAGAAGCAGTACGAGTTCGCGTTCCTGTGCTTCCCGCTGAAGCTGCGGGGCGCGACCGGCGCTCCTTCACCCTGCTACGCGGTGCCGCTGAAGAGCTAGTCGGCGTCCTCGAACACGTCGAGCGGGAGCAGCGCGGACACGACCGGATAGGGCACGTCCACGACCTCGGACACCCGGAGGTCGACGGCGGCGCTGCAGAGGGCATACGCGGCCGGGCGGGCGAAGCCGTACGTCCGCTCGAGGTGGTCGATCATCTCGATCAGCGCCTCCCTGGCGGCCACGTTCAGGTCCATGCCCACTTCGACGGGAATCCCGGTCGTCGCGAACGATCTCCGTCCCGGGCGCGCCGGCGTCTCGAAGGTGGGGAAGCGCGACCGTCCTGCGCCGCCTTCGACCAGCCCGAAGCGGACGGTGACCGCGCCCGCGACCTCGATCGCCGTCCCGCAGACCTCGCCGTCACCCTGCGCGAAGTGGAGGTCGCCGACCGAGAAGAGCGCGCCGGGGGCGTCCACCGGCAGCCAGAGCCGGCTCCCGGCGACGAGCTGGCGGACGTCGAGGTTGCCGCCGAGCTCCCGCGGCGGGATGGTGCGCAGGCCGTCGGCCGCCTCGGGCGGCTTGGCGCCTTCCGGCATCGAGTCCGCGACCGGCTGGCCCCTCGCGGCCAACGTCTCTTCCCGCCGCCGGATCGCCTCGAGCCGCTCGCGGGAGGGGGCGACGCCGATCACACCGGCGAAGGCGTCCTCCGGCACCGCCACTCCGGGCAGCTCCGCCGAGCGCGCCAGCCCGTCGGCGATCTCCCACTTGACCAGGTAGGGATCGGGGAAGACGTCGGCCAGGTAGCCGAAGCCCGGGATGACGGCGGTCGTCCCGAAGTCCGCGGTCTCGTACACCAGCAGCTCGACCTCCAGCAGGTCCCCGGGCTTGGCGCCGGTGACGTGGACCGGCCCGGTCAGCGGGTGACCGAGCCCGAGGTCGAGCTCGCCGGCGTCGGCGTGCGAGCTCTCCCGCGTGAGCTGGCCGTCCAGGCCGTCCTCGGTCTCGAGCCTGATCTCCTCGCCCGGTGCGATCTCGGCGATCGGCTCGAGATCGGGATGCCAGCGATTGTGCATCAGAGGAGCTCTCGTACGCGATCGGCCGCACGCCTGCAGGCGAGGGCGTCGTCGTCGCTCCATGCCCGCGGGCCGCCGAGGGCGTGCAGCGAGACGATCGCCTCGAGACGGTCCTCGACGAAGACCGGAGTGACGATCTGCGCGGCGAGACCGCCGTAGGCGTCGAGCATCCGGTGGAACGCCGGGTCGTCGAACGCCGCGCGCGTGTCGTCCTGTACGGCCTGCTCGCCGCGCAGGAGCAGGGCGACCACCGGCTGCGTCCGCAGGTCGACCGTGCGGTCGTCACGTAACGAACCGACTCCGGGGCCGAGCGCCTCGTCCGTCACCGGGTACGCGTAGTCGCCGGGGACGTTCCTCCGGAGCGTGACGCGATCGGCGCAGAGCGCCGCCCGCAGCTCTTCGAGCACCGAGGCGATCGTCCGGGCGGGGTCGACGGGAACCGCCACCGGCGTATCCTAGGCCCGCTCGAGCGCGTGGACGAGGGCGCTGACGGACTCGTTGACCGGCGCCGCCACTCCGACCTCTCGCCCGGCGCGTGGGACTGCACCGTTGATGAAGTCCACCTCGGTCCGCCGACCGGCCTCCAGGTCGAGGAGCATCGACGGCTTCGCACCGGCGATCGCCAGGCCGAAGTCGCGTACGTGTGCGACCGGGTCGTCGAAGCCGAGCTCGATCCCCCGCGCCAGCGCGACCTCGAACGCCTCGCCCGCGCAGCGCGAGGCGACCGCCCACGCCGCGTCGTCGTCGATCACCTCTCCGATCGTCCGGCCGAGCACGGTGCACGTGCCGCTGAACGCCACGTTGCAGACGAGCTTCTCCCAGACGAGCCGGTCGACGTCGTCGAAGGTGCGGACGGTGAAGCCGGCGTCACGCCAGACGTCGGCGACGGCCTCGATCCTCGGTGTCGACGGGCCCTTCCGCTCGCCCAGCCGAATGAGCTCGAGGCCGTGGTGATGGACGTGACCCGGTGCGACCAGCGACGCTCCGAAGCCGCCGGCGACGCCGACCGCAACCCGGTCGTCACCGAGGACGGCCGCGGCGGCGCCCGGAGCGCCGAGCCCGTTCTGGATCGAGAGCACTAGCGTCTCCGGCCCGACCAGCGGCCGAGCGTCCTCGGCCGCGCCGACCACGTCCGTCGCCTTGGTCGCGAGGACGACCAGCTCCGCCGGCCCGGCCTCGGCCGGGTCGGTCGTGGCGTTGATCCGCACGATCCGGTCTCCGCTCGCGCCTTCGACGCGGAGGCCGCGCTCGCGGATCGCCTCGATGTGTTCCCGCCACGTGTCGACGGCCCAGAGCTCATGCCCGGCGCTCCCGAGCAGGGCCGCGTAGACCGACCCCATCGCGCCGGTGCCGACAATCGCGATCTTCATAGGCTCAGCATCTCAGCCCCAGGACGAGAAACGATCCGGCCGGAAGGGGGTGAGGTCGTGCTCCGGCTGCTCGCCGCCGAGCAACTGGGCGACGAGCCGTCCGGTGACCGGCGCGAGCGACACGCCTTTCATCGCGTGGCCGGTCGCGACCACGACGCGGCCGAGCCGGCCGATCGCCGGCAGCCCGTCCGGGAGGCAAGGCCGCAGCCCTGCCCAGGTCTCGAGCACCGGCCGGCTCCGGAGACCTCGGAACCAGCGCTCTCCGCCGGCGCGGATCGTCTCCACGCGCCGCTCCGAGATCGACAGGTCGAGACCGGCCAGTTCGAGCGTGCCCGAGAGCCGAAGCCGACCTGGGGGCGCCACAGGCGCCCCGGTCTCAGGGCCGGGCGTTGCCGGCTCTGCCGGCGACGCTTCCAGCCCCGGCAGTGGGGTCGCGATCGTCCAGGTCTCCTGTACCCAGACCGGGGCGCGCGGGTCGTCCTCCGCGTGCGCGAAGTCGATGTGGTAGCCCTTGCCGCCCTCGAGCGGCAGCCGGACGAGCTCCTTCGACCACGCCCCGGCGGCGACGACGACGGTCTCTGCCTCGAGCTCGTCGATCGACCGGATCTCCGCCTCCGTGCGGATCTCGGCGCCGGCGTCGGCGGCCGCCCGGCCGACCGACTCGACGAACCGTCGCGGGTCGACCCTGCCCTCACGGGGATACCGCACCGACCCGGCGGCGGGGCCGACGAGCGCCGGCTCGAGCCCGCGTGTCCCGTCGGCGTCGAAGACCTCGAACGGCAGCCCCGACCGCGCCGCTGCGCGCGCCTCGGCCTCGACCCCCTGCCCTGTCTCGTACACGTTCAGCGTCCCGGTGCGCTCGAACGACGTCTCGAGCTCGGCCCCGAGCGCCGCGTGCATCTCGAGGCTCGCGACCGACAGCTCCCGGAGCGCGTGCGTGCCCTGCTCCCAGCGCCGCGATGCGAGGGCGAATCGGGCCAGCCAGGGGAGCACCGCCGGCCGCGGCCGCAGGTAGAAGGGGCTGTCGCGCTTCCACATCCACCGGACCCCGTTTCGCAGCGAGGACGGGTTGGCGATCGGCGTCGAGTGGCTCGGGCAGATCAGGCCGGCATTGCCGGACGAGCACCCGGAGGCAAGCGTCGATCCGCGCTCGTACAGCGTCACACGAGCTCCGCGGCGGGAGAGCTCGAGGGCGCAGCACACGCCGATCGCGCCGCCTCCGACGATCGCGACGTCTTGCTTCGCTGCCACTCACCCGATCGTAGAGCTCGCGCCTCGCCATCAGCCGACAAACGGGCGGTTTAGGCTCGCGGGCGTGGACCTGACGCTCCAGATCGTCCTGTCGGGATTGGCCGCAGGCAGCGTCTACGGGCTCCTCGCCGTCGGCTACACGTTCGTCTACCGGCTCACGGGCATCGTCCATTTCGCGCTCGGCGATCTCGTCGGGCTGGGAGTCTTCGTCGCACTCTTCGTCACCGCCGGGCGCGGCGCCGTGACGCAGGAATCGGCCTCGAGCTGGCGCTTCGCCGTCGGGCTGCTCGTCGCGCTGGTCGCCGTCGCTGCGCTCGGTACCGGCAGCTACTTCGCGGTGATCCAACAGCACGTCGCGCGCGGCTCGACGCTCGGCTGGGTGGCGGCGACCGTCGCGATCGCCTTTGCGATCCAGAGCCTGCTCGACGTCGTCTTCACGCGTCCCGCCTACGTCTTCCCCGACCCGATCCCCTTCCACGACGCGGGCAACGACGGGATCGTCACCGTCGGCGGTGCGACCTTCCAGCTGCGGTCGCTGTTCGTGATCGGGCTAGGGATCGCGCTCGCGGCGGCGGCGACGTACGTGACCCGCCGAACCCGGTTCGGCCGCGGGCTGCAGGCGATCGCCGAGGACGTCGACGGTGCGCAGGTGGTCGGCGTGCCGTTCGACCGCTACGTGGGCCTCGCCTTCGGGCTCGTCGGCGCGATCGCCGTCGTGATCGCGGTGGCGGCTGCGCCGAGCGGCCCGTTCTCGGTGACCACGGGGACGCTGTACGGGCTGAAGGGGCTCGTCGCCGCCCTCGTCGTCGGCTTTGCCTCGCCCGGCTGGGCGTTCGCCGCCGGTCTCGGGCTCGGACTGGTGGAGTCGGCGATCGCGAGTGGTCGGATCTCGGGGCACACGCTCGGGTCCTCGTACCGGGAGGTGCTGCCGCTCGCGTTCGTCTTCCTGCTTCTCGCCCTTCGCGGGCGGGCCCGAACTCCCGAGCTCGAGTGATCGCCGTCCTCGAACGGACACAGGCGGCGGTCGGGGAGGCGGTGCGTGACGCCCGGTCGGCCTGGCGAGCGCCGCAGACGGCCGGGATCTGCGCCGTTGCCGTCGCGGCGGCGCTGCCCTGGTTCGCGCCGGGATGGGTTCATGTCGACGAGCTCGCCGGGTGGCTCTACCTCGCCCTGGCCGCAACCGGGCTCGTGATCACGGTCGGAATCGCCGGGCTGCCGTCGCTGGGCCAGGCGGCGTTCATGAGCATCGGCGCGTTCGCGACGGGTCTGCTGTTCGCGCGGGCCGGCTGGCCGGTCGAAGCAACGGTGCCGGCGGCGACGGCCGCCGCGCTCGTCGTCGGTACGGCGACGGGGGTCGCCGTCGTCGGCCTGGCGCCCCTCTTTCTCGCCGTCGCAACCTGGATCCTGACCTGGCTCGTCGTCCTCCTCGCGCTTGCGTTTCCCGGCGTCTCGGGCGGCTCGCAGGGATACGTCGTCGACTCGTTCCTGGGGACGACCGGCCACTACGAGCTCGCCCTCGTCCTCACCGCGCTCGCCGTCGCCGCGGTGTCCGTGCTCCGGCGCAGCCCGGCCGGGATTCGCCTGCGGGCGAACCGCGACCGCAGCGCAGTGGCCGTGACCCTCGGCGTGCGCAGAAACAGTCTCCTGATCGGCGCGTTCGCGGCTTCGGCCGCGGTGGCCGGGCTGGCCGGATCGCTCGCAGTCCAGCTCGCAGGCGTGACCGACCCGGACGCATTCGGCCCCGTCGTCTCGTTCAAGCTGCTCGTCGCCGTTCTGCTGGGCGGCGCGTCCTACGCCTGCGGCGGCGTCGTCGGGGTCGCCGTCCTCGGAGTGATCGCCCTGGTCGCCCGCCTCTGGGCTTTCCTCCAGGTGGGCTCGTCGACGCGGGTCCAGCCGATGCTGGCCGCGATCCTCCTGCTGGTCGTGCTCGGGCTCGGCGAGGAGGGCGTGATCCCGCTCGTCGCACGGCTTCGGCGCCGCGCCCTGGGGACAGTCCCTAAGGGACTGTCCCTAGGGGAAAGCGCGCGGCCGCGGCCAGGACGCCGCGAGCCGGCTCGCCTTTCGGCGCGCGGGCTGTCGAAGCGCTACGGCGGCGTCCAGGCGCTCGCCGGCTTCGACCTGGACGTCGCCCCCGGCGAGACCGTAGGGCTCGTCGGTGCGAACGGGTCGGGGAAGACGACGGCGTTGCGCGCGCTCGCCGGCGCGGTCGTCCTCGACGGTGGCGAGATCCGGCTCGACGGACGGTCCTTTCACGCGACCGGGCCTGCAGACGCGGCCGAGGCCGGGGTCGTCCGCACGCTGCAACGAACGGCGACGTTCGGCAGCCTCACCGTCCTCGAGAACGCGATCGTCGGTGCGTCCCTCCACACCCGCTACGGCGGCCCGTTTCGCTCGCTCGCCGCGACACCGAAGAGCCGGGTGGAGGCGGGTGAGATCCGGGCCGCGGCCTTCCATGCGCTGGGCCTCGTCGGTCTCGACGAGCTCGCGGCGGTCCCGGCCCGGGAAATCGACGGCTTCCGGCAGCGGCTGCTGATGCTGGCGGCGGCGTGCGCAGCGAGGCCGCGGCTCCTCCTGCTGGACGAGCCGTCCGCAGGCGCGAGCGCCTCGGACCTCGGCCGGTTGGCCGAGGCGATCGGAGAGATCCGAGCCGGCGGCGTCACGCTCGTCGTGGTCGAGCACAACATCTCCTTCGTGCGGGCGGTCGCCGACCGAGTCGTCGTGATGGCGGACGGAAAGGGCTCCCTCGTAGACTGAAACGGGTGCGCGCGATCGTCCTCCTCTGCGTCGCCTGCGCGCTCCTGGCCGCCGGGTGCGGCGGTTCCGGCTCCTCGTCGCCGGTCAAGACGCTGGTAATCGCTGTCGACGCGCCCTTCAGCCGCGACGCGTACCTCGGGAACACGATCGTCAACGGCGTCCGGCTCGCGGTGCTCAACCGCGTCATCGCCGTCGGGAAGGATCAGTACCGCTTCCGGGTGGTGCGCTACGACAACGCACACTCGCCGAGCAAGGCGGTCGCCGACATCCGGCGGGCAGTTGCGCAGCATGCCGTCGCGATCGTCACCGACGGCACCGGTGTCGACGCCGCCTGGCGGATCGCCGACCGCGCCGGCATCCCGATCGGCATCGTCTACGACGGGGCCGGCGGCCTCGTCGATCCCGAGGGGCGGCCGAACGTCTTCCGGATCGCCCCGACGAACCACGGAATCGCCTTCCGGCTCGCCGAATACCTGATCCCCAAGAAGCTGAAGGTCGCGTTTCTCACCGACGATACGGGCTACGGCCGGGGCGGGCTGGCCGCGCTCGACCACGCCTTCGCCGGGAACAGAAGCTCGGTCGCGGCGCGGATCCAGATTCCCGCCACGGCGACCGATCTCGCGCCGCAGATCCTCCAGGCGCGCCGCTCGGGTGCAACCGCGCTCCTCGTGTGGGCACAGCCCTCGGCGATCGCGGAGGCGGTGATCGCCGCGCGCAGCTCGGGGTGGGACGTTCCGGTGTACACGTCGCCGGCCGGCGAGGATCCGCTCGTCCGCCAGGAGCTCGCCGCCGATCCCCGCCGGCTCGACGGCCTGACGTTCGCGGCGGGGCGGATGACCGCGGAGCAGGGCGCCGGTCCGTTCGTCGCCTTCCAGAAGGCGTACGAGCAGGCATTCGGTGCCCAGGAAGTCGGCGTGCGCACACCCTCCGGCCGGCCGGTGGTCCAGCCGCCGGACTACGCGATGTACCCGTTCGACTTCGTCAACGTCCTCGCGGCCGCGCTCGAGGCGGCGCGTTCGACCCGCGGCGAGACGCTGCTGGACGCCCTGAACGAGGTCTCCGTCCAGGGCGCGAACGGCGATCTCCGCGGCTTCAACCGGCGGAACCACGAAGGCGTCGTGGACGACGACGTCTACTTCGCGCGCTTCGACGGGATGACCCACCGGCCGGTGAAGGACGACGCGCTCTCCGCGACTCTGCCGGTAATCCCGCAGGAGGGCTAGTGCGGCGCGGGGTGATCCTTCTCCTCGGTGCCTGCGCTGCGGCCGGGATCGCGGCCGCCGCCGCGCACGGCGGAACGATCGTCCTGCTGCTCCCGACGGCGAGTAGCACGGCGCCGCCTCCGCTCTCCGGGACCAGTGCCTTTCGCGGCGTGCAGGAGAACGTCGTTCCGGGCGAGGTGCGGAACATGGAGCTCGTCGAGGTGGGCCTGGCGCGCGACGGATCGCCCACGCGGGTTGCGGTCACGCAACGCCTCGTCCTCTCCCGGCCCGGCGACTTCTCGTTCACCGTGCCGGGCCCCGTGACGGACGTGGTCGCCGCCCCGGGCTCACAGGGGGAGCCCGGACTGCGCCGGCTCGGGATCGTGTGGCAGGGGTTCTCATCCGGGCGCCGGGTCCTGGCCGCGAGGGCGACCCTGGAGCCCCGCGCCGCAGCGGCGGGGCTGCCGCTCCGCGTCACGGTCCGGAAGGTTGACGACCGTGTCACCGTTCGGCTCGACGACGTCGCCGCGCGCACGATCCTCCTCGCGACCGGAACCGCATCACCGGCTGCAGTGAACGGCGTCGTCGCTCGCCTGCGGACGGCGCTGAGGCGCTCGCCCGACCAGGTGTCGACCGCGGGCGTCTTCGCGCTCAGCGGAGCGCCCGCCGGCCAGGTGCGCGCTCTCGTCGCCGCACCCCTCCGCATCCGCGGCACGATCACCCTGCCGGGTCGGCGCCCGGTACCCGTGTCGACAGAGCTGGGTCGCGGACAGCCGCTGAGGCGGACGATCTCGCTGCCCGGCCGTTCGCTGCCGACGCTCTCGCTCCGGGTGGACCTCCTCGACCCGCTCGAGCTGCTGCCGGCGCCGCACCAGCTCGCCGGTGCCCGCGACCCGGTCTCGTCGCTCCAGCACGCGCTCGGCGCCATGGCGCTCTCGTGGCAGTACCGGCATTTCCTGGCCTCACCGGACCCGCTCGGTCCGACGCGCACCGCCTACGTCTACCGCACCGTCTCGCAGCCGCGCCTGGTTGCCGAGCCGTCCGCAGGCTCGAGCGGCGACGACACGCTCGCGATCGTCCTCGCCGCGACGCTCGGGGCGGCGGCGCTCGTCGGCGCCGTCATCCTCTGGGCGCACCTATAGGATCGCGCGCGGTGGGCAGGCGAATCGCATTGGTGCTGGTCTCCGCCGCGGCGCTGGCCGTTGCCGGGTGCGGCGGCGGCGGCTCGGAGGAGGAGGAAGCGGCGAAGGATTGCGGGCCGACGCCGGCGGCGATGAGCGGGAGTCCGACCCTGCCGACGGGCTTTCCGTCGCCGAGCGAGGTCGTCTACACCGGACAGACGAAAGAGGGCCCGACGACGAAGGTCGAGGGATTCTGGAAGGGCGACCTGGACGCCGCCTTCGACGGCTACAAGTCCGCCCTCGACAGCGCGTCCGGCTACTCGGTGACGAAGGACGAGCACGAAGAGGACGACGCCGAGGTGAACTTCGAGGGCCAGGGAAAGACGGGCCAGGTCAAGCTCGAGAAGTGCGACGAGGACCGGACGGACGTCACCGTCACGGTCCGCCCTGCCTGAGCGAACCCCTACGCGGTCAACCGGGGCTCCGCGCCCTCACCGTCGGCGTTAGAGTCGCCGCCATGCCGCTCGACCCGGCCCGCGTCGTCGCCCAGCTCCGCGAGCTCCAGGAGCTGACCGGCGACGAGGACGGCGCCCAGCGCGTCGCCTGGACCGATACGTGGGCGACGGCGCGCGAGTGGCTGCGGGGCAGGCTCGACGGCGTGGCGGTCACGGAGGAGATCGACGAGGCCGGAAATCAGTGGTTCACGGTCGCGGGGGCCTCGGAACGGGCGCTGCTGATCGGCGGGCACATCGACTCGGTCCCGAACGGCGGCTGGCTCGACGGCTGCCTCAACGTCCTCGCGGGCGTCGAGGTCCTGCGCCGGATCGCCGAGGAGGGAACGCCGCCGCAGACGGTTCGCCTGGTCAACTGGGCAGACGAGGAAGGCGCGCGCTTCGGCCGGTCGCTGTTCGGCTCCAGCGCCGCGGCCGGCTCGATGCGCGATCGGGACGAGCTGCGGCAGCTCGCCGACCGCGACGGCATCTCGCTGCCCGAGGCGCTCGCCGCGCACGGGGTCGACCTCGACCGCGCCAGCGACGCGCGGGCGCAGCTCGAGAACGCGGCCGCCTATCTCGAGCTGCACATCGAGCAGGGCCCCGTGCTCGAGGCGCTCGACCTGCCGCTCGGGGTCGTGCTCGGCACATTCGGGGTGGAGCGTCACCGGATCACCTGGACCGGTCAGGCGGCCCACGCCGGCTCGACGCCGATGGACAAGCGCCGCGACGCGCTTGCCGGGGCGGCGAAGCTCGCACTCGACATCCGCCGGATCGCCGCCGAGACGGGCGACGGCGCCGTCTGCACGAGCGGGGGCGTCGTCTGCAGGCCGGGGATCGTCACCTCGGTGGTCGAGACGGCCGAGCAGCTGCTCGACCAGCGCCACCTCGACGCCGGGAAGCTCGCGACCATGCTGGCCGAGGCCAAGCACGCGGCCGAGATCTTCGCCGCCGAGGAACGAATCGAGGTCGCCTGGGAGCGGATCTGGAACATCGAGCCGATCCTGTTCGACGATGCCCTGATCGAGCTCGCAGACGAGGCGGTGACGGAGGTTGCCGGAACGTCGCATCGGCTCCCGAGCGGCCCGCTTCATGACGCCGCCGAGGTCGCCCGGGCCGGCATCCCGACCGTGATGCTGTTCGTCCAGAGCCTGCGCGGTCTCTCGCACACGAAGCTCGAGGACACCAAGCCCGAGCATCTGGAGCTCGCCGTTCAGGCGCTCGACCGGCTCGCGGCCAAGGCGCTCGCTGCCTACGCCTGAGCGAGCGCGCGCGTCGTCGACGCATGTCGGTCGAGCCCCATCGCCTCGAACCGCTTCGCCGCCTGCTCGACCAGCTGCGGGTCTTCCCGGACGACGCCGAGCGTGCGGGCCGCGAACGGCTCGAGGTACGTCTCGGCCCGGTTGACCTCTTCCGCGAGCGCGGCCGCCTCGTCGTTCCGACCCAGCGCGAGCAGCCCGTCGAGAAGCACGGTCGCTGCGTACGGGCTGCCGTCCATCGACCACGCCCAGCTCTCGCGGAACTCCTCGAACAGCTCCTCGGTCCGCTCGAGGTCACCGCGGAGGAGCGCGAGATGCGCAGCCGGCGGGCCGAGCCACCACTGGTAGCCCTGGAAGCCGTGTGAGGTGGCATCTGCGTCCAGCCGGTCGGCCTCCCCGTCCAGCCCGAGCGCCGCGCAGGCGACCGCGCACGAGCTCAGGTTGCGCGGGTTGAGGACGCAGGGCGTTCCGGTGTTGTCCGCAACCGCCCGCTCGACCCGCGGCTGGAGCCCGCGGATCTCCTCCCAGTGGGCGAGGGCCTCCTCAACGAAGAGCAGCACGCCGAGTGCGTGTACCTCGTGATGCGTGCTCAGGCGTGAGGCGATCTCATCGTGCCGGCGCGCCAGGTGCACGGCCTCGTCGATGCGGCCGGTCGCGAGCGCGGCGGTCGCACCGTAGTAGTGCACGTGCGCGATCTTGTCGGGGTCGCCGAGCCGGTCGAGGAGCGAGAAGCGGCGCGTCGCCCACTCGTACGCCGCCGGATAGTCGAGCTCGATGAACGCCGCGCCCGAGCGCGCCCAGTACGCGTACGACAGCAGCACGGGATCGTCGAGGCGCTCGGCCGCTGCGACCGCCTCGGCTGCCACGCCGGCGTCGTCCTCCCACGACGCCTTCGTGATCAGCGCGCGGGCGTGCGCCCGGCTTCCCTCCGGCGCCAGCTCGAGCGCTCGCTCGACCCAGCCGGCGGCGAGCTCGTGATCGAGCGGCGGGTTCCACATCCCGCCCCGCATCGACGACTCGAACGCGAGCTCGCCGTAGATGTCGGCCAGCTGCTCGTCGTCGTCGGTGAGCTCGATCGCCCGCTCCATCGCCGGCCACATCGCAGCACCGTCGAACTTCAGTGCGTTCACTTGGCCGATCCGGTGCCAGATCCGGGCGTCGCCGGGCTCGAGCTCTCCCGCGCGGTGCAGGTTGACCAGCGCGTCGTCCAGGTCGAATCGGCCGAGCGCGAGCTCGGTCGCGCGGTCGAGCCACCGGAGCGCGCTCTTCCTGAGCGCGGCGAGGCGCTTCTCGTCGTCGCGCCAGGCGAGGTCGACGATCTGGGGGGCCACCGCTTCCGCGTAGTGGTAGGCGAGCGCGCCCGCCCGTGCGTCTCCCGCATCGTCGGCGGCGAGCCAGTCGGCATAGGTCGCGTGCAGCCGGGCCCGCTCTGCCTTGGGCAGGCCGCCGTATGCGACCTCGCGGGTCAGCGCGTGCTTGAAGACGAGCTCCGGCTCGGTCGGGCGCACGAAGCCGCGCTCGACCAGCGTCCGAACCTGTGCGGCCGAACCGACGAGCGAGGCCAGGCCGGCAGGACTGAAGGAGCGTCCGATCACCGCAGCGGCCTGCAGCGCCTCCTTCGCCTCGGGCTGGAGCAGGTCGATGCGTGCGGCGAGCACTCCCTGGACGGAGTCGGGGATGCCGAGGCCGCCCCCAGTGTCGACGAGCACCCAGCTTCCGTTGGAACGGCCGAGGCCTCCCCGGTCCACGAGCTCGGACAGCACTTCCTCGACGAAGAACGGGTTCCCCTCCGTGTGGCGGACGACCAGTTCGCGCGCCCGGGCCTCGAGCGGCGCGCCCAGCGTCGCCTCGACCAGGGCGCCGGCCTCGTCTTCGCCGAGCGGCTCGAGGACGAGCGAGTCGCCGGCGGGCCCTTCGCGGCCCGGTCGGGTCGTCCCGAGGATGAGTACCGGCCCGTGCGCGTGGTCCAGTACACGAGAGAGGAGCTCCAGGAGCTGCTCAGCCGCCCAGTGCAGGTCCTCGACCACCAGCACCGCGCGGCCGAGCTCCGACACCAGGCGCACCCACTCGTCTTGGAGCGCCAGCACAGCCGACCTGGGCTCTAGATCGCCGGCGACGTCGAGACCGAGCGTCAGACCGAGGATCTGCCGGTCGCCGAGCCGTTCGAGCACTGTCTCGGCGGCGTCCTCCTCGCGAAGGCCGAGATGCCGGCGGAGAACCTCCGCGAGCGGGCTGTAGGTCACGCCTCGCCCGTACGGGAGGCAGCGGCCGACCAGGAAGGTCGTGTCGGCAGGCAGTCGCTCCCGCAGCTCGCGGACGAGCGCGGTCTTGCCGATCCCAGGATCCCCGACGACCAGGGCGAGCCGCGGCCTGCCGCGGGTCGCGGCGACCGCCTGCTCCAACCACTCGAGCTCGCGGCGCCGCCCGACGAACTCGACAGTCGTGCCCCGCGGTCGCCGAGCGGCGACCATGTGGACGAGCTCGCGCGCGGGCACACCGCCCTCCTTGCCCTTCGCCTCGACCGTCAACGGCTCGCCGAACGCGAACGCACCGCCGGCGAGCGCGGCGGTCCGCGCGCCGACGAGCACCTGCCCGGGCCGCGCCGCCTGCTCGAGCCTGGCGGCGACGTTCACGGCGTCGCCGGTCGCGAACGAGCTTCCCTCGCGCGGGCGGCCGACCACGACCTCGCCCGTGTTCACGCCGATCCGCAGCGCCAGCCGTTCGCCGAAGAGCTCCACCAGCCGTTCCTGCATCCAGAGCGCGACCTGGAGGGCGCGCTCGGCGTGGTCCTCCTGGGCAGCCGGCGCGCCGAACACCGCGACGACCGCGTCGCCGATGAACTTCTCGACGGTTCCGCCGCCGAGGGCGATCTCCGCTTCCATCGAGTCGTAGAAGCGCTCGAGCAGGTCACGGGTGTGCTCGGGGTCGAGCGAGGCGCCCAGCTCGGTCGAGCCGACGAGGTCGGCGAAGAGCATCGTCGCGAGCTTCCGCTCCATTCGTGTCACGAGTCTAGGACGGGCTTAATGGACTTCCAACATCGCTCTCAGGCTGTTTTCAGCTTCGACGGGCACTGTGTGACTGCAACCGAACGACGACGACGCCGGACGCTTCCTCATCCTCCGTCCCCGAATCCGGCGCGTCGCAGGTCCCGGCCGCCGCGGCCGCCTCCCGTCAACGAGCCCCCGCGGCGGCCGGTTAGTTCGTGCGCCGAGGCCTCAGTCGCCTCGGCGCGGCGTCTTGTACGGCAGGGCGCTGCGATGTTTGGGCCGTTTATCCTCACCGGGCGATGCAATTCGGTGTCACTGTCCTTCCCGATCCGCCCTGGCAGCGGCTTGTCGAGCTCATGCAGCTCGCCGAGCGGAACGGGTTCGACTACGGGTGGACGTACGACTCGCACGTCCTCTGGCAGGAGCCCTACCCGCTGCTGACGCTTGCGGCGATGAACACGGAGCGGTTGCACCTCGGGCTGAACGTCACGAACCCGGGCACGCGCGAGCCGACCGTGACCGCCAGCGCGTTCGCCACCCTCCAGGACGTCTCCGGCGGGCGGATGATCATGGGGATCGGGCGCGGCGACTCGGCCCGGCGGGTGATCGGCCAGCAGCCCGTCAAGGTCGCCGAGTTCGAGGCCGCGTGCCGGATGATGCGCGACCTGATGAACGGCCGGCCGGTGGAGTGGAACGGGACCGAGATCGAGCTCAAGTGGGCGCAGGGCCGGCCGGGCATCCCGCTGTACGTCGCCGGGTACGGCCCGCGCGTGCTGGCAATCGCCGGGCGCATCGCCGACGGGGTGGTCATCCAGCTCGCCGATCCCGAGATCGTCGAGTGGATCGTCGGCCAGGTGCGGCGGGCGGCAGAGGAAGCGGGCCGCGATCCCGCCGAGGTGAAGGTGATGGCCTGCGCGCCGGCGGTCGTCGGCGGCGACCTCCCTGCGGCCTGCGAGCAGGTGCGCTGGTTCCCGGCGATGGTCTCGAACCACGTCTTCGACGTCATCTCCAAGCACGACCCGGCCGACCTGCCGCCGGCGCTGACCGACTACGTGTCGCGGATGCGGCGCGAGGCGTACGACTACGCCGAGCACAGCCGCGTCGGCGCGAAGCACGGCGAGCAGATCGCGGACGAGACGTGCGAGCGGTTCTGCATCCTGGGCGCTCCGGAGGACCACGTCGACAAGCTCCGGCGACTGTCGGCGGCGGGCGTCGACCAGTGGAACATCTACCTGATGACCGAAGGCCAGGAGGAGACGCTGGAGGCGTACGGCCGGGAGATCATCCCGGCGCTCAAGCGCTAAGCCGATCGCTCTTTCAAGCCGATAGCAGGCGTATGTCGGTGGGGCCTGCCTCATCGCTCGTCGACGAGCACACCTGGAAAAGGGCACGAACAGCCTGGGTGGCTGCCGCGACCGGCGGAATCGCGGTCTTCGTTGCCTACACGCTGTTCTCGAGCACCGTCGGCCTGGACGACTTCTTCAACCGTTACTGGTACAACGGCCTGATCCTGCTGGCGACGGTCGCGGCCGTCGCCCGGGCCCTCACCGCCCGCTCGGAGCGTGGAGCGTGGATCGCCTTTGCGATCGGCGCGGTGTCGTGGGCGATCGGGGAGCTCATCTTCGACTTCGTCTACGCCGGGGATCCGCCCTACCCGTCCAGCGCAGACGCCTTCTACCTCGCCTTCTACCCCGCCTGTTACGTCGGGATGCTGTTGCTCGTCAGGTACCGGGTCTCCGAGCTCGGACGGCTGGTCTGGTTCGACGGAGTGATGGCGGCCACTGCGGCTGCGGCGCTCGGGTCGGCGGTGCTCTTCGAGGTCGTCCTCCGCGACACCGGCGGCAGCACGGGCGTGATCATCATCAACCTCGCCTATCCGCTCGGGGACATCATGCTGCTCTCGGCGGTGGTCGGCGTCTTCGCGCTGACCGGCTGGAGGCCCGACCGGACCTGGGGGCTGATCGGGGCCGCGCTCCTGGTCAGCACCGTTGCGGACGCGGTCTTCCTCTTCGCAACCGCAGCCGGCACGTATCACGAGGGAACGATCGTCGACGCCCTCTGGCCGGCGTCGATGCTGCTGCTCGGGGCGGCGGTCTGGCAACAGCCGCAGCGGACCGAGGTCTCACTCGCCGGCCGGCCGCTCCTCGCCACCTCGATCGTCTGCGGCGCGATCGGCCTGTTGATCCTCGTCTACGACCACTTCCACCGGGTCAACTTCCTCGCGCTCTGCCTCGCCGGATTGACGATGGGCGCAGTCACCGTCCGTCTCTGCCTCACGTTCCGCGACAACGGGCGGATCCTGGGCCTGCTCCGGATCCAGGCGGTCACCGACTCGCTGACCGGGCTCGGCAACCGGCGGCAGTTGGTCGAGGACCTCGAGCGGGTGCTCGCCGCCGACCTGCAGCCGCCGATGGTGCTCGCGATCTACGATCTCGACGGCTTCAAGCTGTACAACGACTCCTTCGGCCATCCTGCCGGCGACGCGCTCCTCAGCCGGCTTGCCGCCTCGCTCTCCGACGTGGTCGCCCCGAATGGGACGTGCTACCGGCTCGGCGGCGACGAGTTCTGCGTGCTCGCCCAGGTGCCGCAGGGCTCGGAGGAAGCGTTCCTCGAGGCGACGGCGCTCGCGCTGTCGGAGTCGGGCCAGGGCTTCAGCGTCACGAGCTCGCTGGGAGCGGTGTACCTGCCGGAGGAGGCCTCGACGCCGACGGATGCCCTCCGCCTCGCCGACCAGCGCCTGTACGTCCAGAAGCGGGCCCGCTCCGGCCAGCGCGGCCGGCCGCACGAGATGCTGCTCCAGGCGTTGTACGAGCGCTCGCCCGGCCTCCGCGACCACGTCGACGAGGTCCTGGACATGACCACCGAGCTCGGTCGGTCGTTCGGGTTGCGTGGCGACGACCTCGAGGAGCTGCGTCTCGCCGCCCGCCTGCACGACGTCGGCAAGCTGGCGATCCCCGACGCCGTTCTCCAGAAGGCGGGCCCGCTCGACGTCCACGAGTGGGACTTCATCAAGCAGCACACGGTGATGGGCGAGCGCATCCTCGTCGCCTCGCCCGGCTGGGCCGGTATCGGCGCGATCGTCCGGGCCACACACGAGCACTGGGACGGCAGCGGCTATCCCGACGGACTGGCCGGCGAGGGGATCCCGCTGGCAGCCCGGATCATCGCCGTCTGCGATGCGTTCTCGGCGATGACCTCCCAGCGCCCGTACCGCCTTCCGGTCGCCCGTGAGCAAGCGCTCGCCGAGCTCCAGCGCTGCGCGGGAACGCAGTTCGACCCGGCCGTCGTCGAGCACTTCTGCGCGATCGAGGAACACGCAGCGACCGAGCAGCGCCGCGGCGCCGCGTAGCCCGCGGAAACGGAATCGGAGCCAGGCACCTCAACGTCGGAACGGCGGGTGCCTGGCACCGATGCTATTTCAGGCTGGCGATGACCTCGGCGGCGGCCCGCTCGCCGGTCTCGACGGCGCCGTTCAGGTAACCCTGGAAGTCGATCGACGTGTGCTCGCCCGCGAAGTGGCAGTTGCCCTGCTGCTCGCGCTCGACCCCGACGAATTTCGTGTACTGCCCCACGCCCCAATACGAGTACGAGCCCTTCGTCCACGGGTAGCCCTGCCAGTAGTCGAGGGTCGCGAGGCCGTTCCATTTCGCAGTGATCCCGGGCAGGACGGGTTCGATCTGGCCGAGGAACTTCGTCGCCCGCTTCTGGACGGTGCCCGACCCGAAGCTCGCCCCGATGTTCCCGCCTGTGTAGTCGACGAGGATCCCGGCGGTGCCCGACTGGCCGCGCGTGACCTCCCACGTGCTCTGGTAGCCCGTGTCCGCGTAGGTCGACCCGTTCGAGCCCTGCGCCTGCCAGAGCCGGCTGGTGAACTGGAGCTGGAGCTTCGAGTTCGTTCCCATCTTCAGCTGCTGGATCGCGGTCTGCTTCAACGAGGAGAAGCCCGCGCCCGAGTAGTCGACCGACCGCAGCAAGGAGAACGGAAGGGCGAGGACGACCTTGTCCGCGGTCACCGTCCTGGTCGACGACCCCTCCTGGAACGTCAGGCGCAACCGGTCGCCCGCCGTGCGTGCGATCGACGTGAGAACCGATCCCGTCGTCAGCTGCGTGTCGAGCAGTGCCGCCAGCTTCGTCGCCACCTGGTCGTTGCCGCCGACGACGTGGTAGCGCTCGTCCGATGGGCCGAACAGCGCCAGCGTTCCCCCGGTCGCGTAGCCGAGCAGGTAGACGAGGTTGAGCGCGCTCTGGACGCTCGACTCGGCGCCGTACTCGATCTTGTAGGCGACGTCGAGGAGCTGACCGAGCTTCGAGTCCATCCCGCCCGGGACGCTCTCCTCGATCCAGTCGATGATCGACATGTGGTCGAGCTCGTAGCCGCGCTGCGTGTAGCTGTTGTAGAGCGTCGGATACCCGGCCGCGCTCAGGTCCTTCTGCAGCTTCGGCTTCACGGCCTGGAAGTCGTCCGTCGCCTGCGCCACCGAGTAGAACGAGCGGTCGAAGTAGTACGTCTCCTCGGTCCCGTGCGCCTCCGCGGCGAGCAGGTCGACGGTGGTCAAACCGAGCTCCTTGACCAGGTTGCGGAGCTCGCGGTGGCCCGTGTCGATCAGCTCCCCGCCGTGCTCGGCGATCTGGCCCTGCTGGAAGGCGCCTCGGATCGTCCAGCACCGTCCGCCGATCCGGTCCGACGCTTCGTGGGCCTCCGCGACGTAGCCCGCCTGCTTCAGCCGGTACGCGCAGGTCAGGCCGGCGAGGCCCGCTCCGACCACGACGATCTTCGGCTGGGCCGCACCGCGCGCCTCGGGTGCGAAGCGGGCGAACGCGCTCGCCCCGAGGGCGGCAACGCCGGCGGTCTGGAGCAGGCGCTTGCGATCGAGCCGGTTCTCTCCTTCGGCGGCAGCCATCTGGAGCTCGGTTGCGAGCCGGGTTCTGGCCATGGTCTCCTCTCCTCTTCAGTCGCCCTCACCGGAAGCCTAAATGAGCGATCGGGTCTTCGATCGCTCGTCTAGCATCACCCCGATGCGCCGACTCGCCGCCTGCGCGCTTGCAGTGGTCGCGGCGTCGGCGGCGGCTGCGCTCGGCGCCCGCGGAGCGCCGAAGCTCCCCGACGCGGAGGGTCGCCTCAACCTCGTCGCCTTTCCGGGCTACGCCGAGGCAGGCGGGGACGATCCCCGCGTCAACTGGGTCACGCCGTTCGTCCGGCGAACGGGTTGCAAGGTGCACGTCCGCACGGTGCACAGCTCCACGGAGCTGCTCGACGCGGTCGACCGGGGTGGATACGACGGCGTCGCCGCGTTCGGCGACGTCACCCAGGTGTTGACGGGGGGGCACAAGGTGCAGCCGATCGACACCGGCTTGATCCCCGGCTACCGCGCCGTCTACCCGGCGTTGGAAGCGCTGCCGCAGAACGCCGAGCACGGCCGCGTGGTCGGCATCCCGCATGGTCGCGGCCCCGACTTGCTCGTCTGGCGGACCGACCTCGTGCGGCCGGCTCCGACCGGCTGGGCGGTGCTCGACGATCCGCGCTACGCGGGCCGGATCGGCCTGTACGACGGGCCGATCACGCTGGCGATGACGGCCATCCGGCTCGGGTACCGCAACCCGTACGAGCTCGACGCGACGCAGTTCCGCAGGGTCGTCCGCGTTGCCGCGAAGCAAAGCACGAGCGCCGGCTCCTACTGGCAGGATGCGACCAGGGCGCTGGCCGACTACACGGGCGGGAACGCGATCGTCGGAGTGGTCACAGCACGGATCGCCGCGCTCCTCCGCGCGGACCAGGTGCCGGTGGCGACGACCGTCCCACGTGGATCGACCGCGCACTCGGCCTCGTGGATGCTGCTCGCCGGGGCCCGGCACCCGGGCTGCATGTACCGCTGGTTCGACTACATCGTCTCCGACAAGGCGAACGCAGCCTCCGCTCGGTACCTCCACGAAAGCCCTGCGACTCCCGCCGCGTGCGCGTACATGCGCTGCGGGGCCGTTCACGCCGGCAACGAGGCCTGGTGGTCGAGGCTCTCCTTCTGGCGCACGCCGCAGAAGGGCTGCCACGACAGCCGCGGTGCCGTGTGCGTCGACTGGTTCGACTGGTCCGACGCCTGGGCCCTGATCCGCACGAGTTGACGCCGCTCGATGCCGCGTCAACTCGTCGGGTCTGACTCCGAAGGGATCTGCCCAACAGAAGGCGAAGCTCGAACCGGTCTCTGCGGGGACAGTCCCTTCATGGTTTCGTCGGCGAAACGACGATAATCGGACGCTCCGTGACGTTGCAGGAGCGGACCCAGCAGGCTCCCCACCCGAACGCGTCCTCGGCCGCCGCCGCGGCCGACGTCGTCCTGGGCGGGATCCGGAAGACGTACGGCGACGTCGTCGCGGTCGACTCGATCGACCTCGAGATCGCCCGCGGCGAGTTCTTCACGATGCTCGGGCCGTCGGGGTCGGGGAAGACGACGACGCTCAGGATCATCGCCGGCTTCGAGCGACCCGACAGCGGGCGTGTCGAGCTGAACGGCGTCGACGTCACCCGCCGCCCCCCGTACGAGCGCGACGTCAACACGGTCTTCCAGGACTACGCGCTCTTTCCGCACATGTCCGTCGCCGACAACGTGGAGTACGGGCTGCGGGTCAAGGGTGTCAAGCGGCAGGAGCGTCGCGCCCGAACGGAGGACGTGCTCGCCCTGGTCCGCCTGGAGGGCTTCGGCGGCCGCCGGCCCGTACAGCTCTCGGGCGGTCAGCGCCAGCGCGTCGCGCTCGCCCGCGCGATCGTCAACCACCCGGAGGTGCTGCTGCTCGACGAGCCGCTCGGCGCGCTCGACCTGAAGCTGCGCCAGGAGATGCAGACCGAGCTGAAGCGCATCCAGCGCGAGGTCGGGATCACGTTCGTCTACGTGACCCACGATCAGGAGGAGGCGCTGACGATGAGCGATCGGATCGCGGTCTTCAGCCAGGGCCGGATCGACCAGATCGGAGCGCCCGCGGAGATCTACGAGCAGCCCGCGAACGAGTTCGTCGCCGCCTTCGTCGGGATCTCGAACCTGCTCGACCGTGACGGCCGCCGGTTCACGATCCGGCCGGAGAAGATCCGGCTGCTCGGCGACGGCGAGCAGGCCCATGCCAACGACCACTCCGAACGAGGAACGATTCGTGACGTCGTATACGCCGGGATGATCACCCGGTACGGGATCGACCTTGACCAGGGCGGCGAGCTCGTCGTCGTCCGCCAGAACACCTCCGGCCCGTTCCCGGTCGGCGAAGAAGGCCGCCCCGTGACGGTCGCCTGGGACCGCAATCAGACATTCGACATCGAGCAGAGAAGGAAGGAGGACGGATGAGGAAGGTCAAGCTCCGCTACGTCGCGCTCGCGCTCGTGGCGGTCGCCCTCGCTGCACCTGCGGCCGGCACGTCGAAGGCCGGTGCGAACGAGGGCAAGCTGACGATGATCGCGTGGGAGGGCTATCTCGACGCGAAGTGGGTGAAGCCGTTCGAGCAGCAGAGCGGCTGCAAGGTGCAGGCGAAATACGCCGGCTCCTCGGACGAGATGGTGACGCTGATGCGCTCGGGCGGCGGCGGCCAGTACGACATGGTCTCGGCCTCGGGCGACGCTTCCTTGCGCCTGATCTACGGCGGCGACGTGGCAGCGGTCGACACCAGCCGCGTTCCCGGCTGGAAGCAGTTCTTCAAGACCTTCCAGGGCCCGCCGAACAACACGGTCGACGGCAAGCACTACGGGATCTCGCTCCAGTGGGGCCCGAACACGCTGCTGTACAACACGAAGAAGGTGAAGCCGGCGCCGACGAGCGTCTCGGTCCTGTACAGCCCGAAGTTCAAGGGCAAGATCACCGTCCCGAACAATCCGATCCAGATCGCCGACGCGGCGCTGTACCTCTCGAAGACGAAGCCGTCGCTCGGGATCAAGGATCCGTACGAGCTGACCAAGCCGCAGTTCGACGCCACGATTGCCCTGCTGAAGCAGCAGCGGCCGCTCGTGAAGAAGTACTGGGGCCTCGCTTCCGACGAGATCAGCCTCTTCAAGAACGGCGACGTGACCGTCGGTGCGTCCTGGCCGTACACGACCGGCCAGCTCCAGGCGGCGAAGGTGCCTGTCAAGGAGATCATCCCGAAGGAAGGGGCGACCGGCTGGCTCGACACGTGGATGCTGTCGAAGAAAGCGAAGCATCCGAACTGCGCGTACGCCTGGTACTCCTACATCTCCAGCCCGAAGGTGCAGGCGATGCAGGCGACGACCTACGGTGAGACCCCGGTCAACAAGCTCGCCTGCGGGTACATGAACAAGTTCAGCAAGGGCTCGTGCGCCACGTACCACGCGAACGCGCCCGAGTCGTACTACGCCTCGATCAAGTTCTGGAAGACGCCGGTCGCCGACTGCGGCAACGGCAAGAAGGACTGCATGGACTACTCCCAGTGGGTCAAGTCCTGGAACGAGGTGATCTCGTAGCAACGGCAACCGGCGGCGGGTTCTCTCTGCGGAGGGCCCGCCGCCGCCTGTCGCTTCCCTTCTGGCGGCACCGTTGGCTGCGAACGGCGGCGGAGCTCCTGCCACCGGTCGGCTGGATGACCCTGATCTACCTGGCGGCGCTCGCTGCCCTCTTCGTCTACGCGTTCTGGGGCGTGGACTCGTTCACCGGCAAGGTCGTCCATTCGTGGGGGCTCGGGAACTTCCGCGAGATCTTCCAGAGCGGCCCGTTCCGCGGCGTGATCTGGCGGACGCTATGGATCTCGGCGGCCGTCACCGTCACTTGCGCCGTGCTCGCCTTCCCGTTCGCCTACTTCATGGCCAGGCTCGCCTCGCCCCGGGTCCGGGCGGTCCTGTTCGTCCTCGTGCTGCTCCCGCTCTGGTCGAGCTATCTGGTTCGGGTCTACGCGTGGAAGGTGATCCTCGCCCAGGATGGGATCCTCAACTGGTCCTTCGGCAAGGTCGGCCTCCCGGCGCCGAACCTCGGCTACACGAACTGGGCGATGTGGCTGGTCTTCACCTACATCTGGCTGCCGTTCATGATCCTGCCCGTCTTCGCCGCGCTCGAGCGGATCCCGCACTCGTACATCGAGGCCTCCCGCGACCTCGGCGCGAGCGGCTTCACGACCCTGCGGCGCGTGATCCTCCCGCTCGCGCTCCCCGGGATCGTCGCCGGCTCGATCTTCACCTTCGCGCTGACGCTCGGCGACTACATCACGCCCACACTCGTCGGCGGTGCGGGCTCGACGTTCATCGGGAACATCGTCTACTCGACCGGGCTCGGCGTCTCCGGCAACCTGCCGTTCGCCGCAGCCTTCGCGGCGATCCCGCTCGCGATCATGGCGATCTACCTGACGCTGGCGAAGCGGACCGGCGCCTTCGACGCCTTGTAGGCATGGAGACGCGCGCAACCCGCATCGGGCTCTGGGTCTGGACGACGCTGGTCGTCCTGTTCCTGCACATCCCGATCGTGATCATCGTCCTGTACGCCTTCAACGCCTCGAACGTCCAGGGCTGGCCGATCACCGACTGGACGACGGAGTGGTTCGGTCCGGCGATCCACAACGGCGAGATGCAGGACGCGCTCATCCTCTCGCTGAAGGCCGGTGCGGTGGCGACGGCGCTCGCGATGGTGCTCGGCACACTGGCGGCGTTCGCCCTCTACCGGGCATCCTTCTTCGGCCGGACGATCGTCTCCTTCCTGTTCGTGCTCCCGATCGCGCTCCCGGGGATCATCACCGGCATGGCGCTGAACTCGTATTTCTCGTACGTGGGTCGCTCGCTGGGTCTGACGACGATCATCGTCGGACACGCGACCTTCTGCATCGTGATCGTCTTCAACAACGTCGTCGCCCGGCTTCGGCGTCTACCGACGTCCCTGACCGAGGCATCGATGGATCTCGGCGCCGACGGCTTCCAGACCTTCTGGCACGTCACCCTGCCCTCGATCTCGACCGCGCTGATCTCCGGGGCGCTGCTGGCGTTCGCGCTTTCGTTCGACGAGGTGATCGTCACGACGTTCACGGCCGGCGTCCAGAACACCCTGCCGATCTGGATCTTCGGGAACATCCGCCTCGGCCAGCAGCTGCCGGAGGTGAACGTGGTCGTGTTCCTGATCCTGCTCGCGACGATCATCCCGGTGACGGTCGCGCAGCGCCTCACCCGCGAGTCTGGAATTCTTCGCACCGAGTGAAAGGACGGTGAACGCGTGGCCACGGTGACGACAACCAAGATCTTCGTCGGTGGCAAGTGGACCGACGCGGCCGACGGCGCGACGATGGACGTGCTGAACCCGGCGACGGGCGACGCGATCGCCGAGGTGCCTTCGTGCGCCGCCGCCGACGTGGACGCCGCCGTCGAGGCCGCCGGCCAGGCGCTGCCGGAGTGGCTGGACTCGACCCCGGCCGAACGGGCCGAGCTCCTGCTCAAGCTGGCCGACGTCATCGACGAGAATGCAGAGGAGCTCGCCGAGATCGAGTCGCGGAACGTCGGCAAGCCGCTCTCGTACGCACGCGACGAGATGCCGGTCTGCGCCGACAACCTCCGGTTCTTCGCCGGCGCCGCCCGGATCCTCGAGGGTCGCTCCGCAGGCGAGTACATGAAGGGCTACACGTCGATGATCCGCCGCGAGCCGATCGGGATCGTCGGCGGCATCGCTCCCTGGAACTACCCGCTGATGATGGCGGTCTGGAAGCTCGCACCGGCGCTCGCGGCGGGCAACGTCCAGGTGCTGAAGCCGTCGGAGCAGACGCCGCTTTCCCTGCTCCGGTTCGTCGAGCTCGCCCAGGACGCGATCCCGGCCGGCGTGCTGAACGTCGTCACCGGCGACGGCGTCCCGGTCGGCGAGCGGATCGT
>JBKPMR010000071.1:0-58748 GCA_046732255.1 Actinomycetota bacterium | reverse complement strand
CCTCGGTCCAGGTGTAGGTCATGCCCTCGACGCCGTCGGTGTCTGCGTCCTGGGACGAAGCGAAGCCGCCCTCAGGCAGCGCAAGGTCGCGCAGCAGGTAGTCGCACGTCTCCTCGACGACCCGGCGGTACCGCTCCTCGCCGGTCACGACCCAGCCGTGCAGGTAGGCGGGAACGAGGAGGGCGTTGTCGTAGAGCATCTTCTCGAAGTGCGGCACGAGCCAGTCGGCGTCCACCGAGTAGCGGTGGAACCCGCCGCCGACCAGGTCGTACATGCCGCCCGCCGCCATCGCGTCGAGCGTCGCCGTCACCATCTCCACCTCGCCGCGGCGAAGCAGGAGCTCGAGCGCCGAGGCCGGTGGGAATTTCGGCGCGCCGCCGAACCCTCCGTGCTCCGGGTCGAACGTCCGTCGCAGGTTGCCCGCCGCGTCCGAGAGAATCCCCTCGGTCAGCGGCTCCCCGGAAGGCCACGTCTCGCTCGAGGAGCGAACCGCGCCCACCAGCTCGGCCGCGGAGCGGCGGATGTCGTCGGGCCGCTCCCGGTAGGCAGCGGCGACCGCGTCGAGCACCTGCCGGAAGCTCGGCAACCCGTGCCGAGGCGCCGGGGGGAAGTACGTGCCGCCGAAGAACGGCTCCCCCTCGGGCGTCAGGAACACGGTCATCGGCCAGCCGCCCTGGCCCGTCATCGCCACCACCGCGTCCATGTAGATCGCATCGAGGTCGGGGCGCTCCTCCCGGTCGACCTTCACGTTCACGAACTGCTCGTTCATCTGCGCCGCAGTCTCGGCGTCCTCGAACGACTCGTGCGCCATCACGTGGCACCAGTGGCACGCCGCGTATCCGATCGAGAGCAGGATCGGCCTGTGCTCGTCGCGCGCCCGGGCGAGTGCGTCCTCACCCCACTCGTACCAGTCGACCGGGTTGTCCGCGTGCTGGAGGAGATACGGGCTGGTCGCGGCAGCGAGCCGGTTCATTCCGCCACGATAATCACGCCGTGTCCGCCTACCCGACCGGAACGGTCACGTTCCTGTTCACCGACATCGAGGGCTCGACCAAGCTGCTCCAGCAGCTCGGCTCCGACTACGCGACCGTCGTCGGCGATCATCGCCGCATCCTGCGCGAGACTTTCGCCGAGGCAGACGGCCGCGAGGTGGACACGCAGGGCGACGCCTTCTTCTACTCGTTCCAGCGGGCGCGAGACGCGGTTTCCGCGGCGGTCGCGGCCCAGCGCGCGCTCGCCGCCCACACGTGGCCGGGCGGCGCACAGGTGCGGGTGCGGATGGGGCTCCACACCGGCGAGCCCGCGGTCGGCGACGAGGGCTACATCGGGCTCGACGTCGTTCGCGCGGCGCGGATCTGCTCCGCGGGTCACGGTGGGCAGGTGCTGCTCTCGGAGCCCACGCGAGCGCTGATCGGCGCCGACCTCCCTGCCGGGGTGTCGGTGCGCGACCTCGGCGAGCAGAAGCTCAAGGACGTCTCCACCGAGCGCATCTTCCAGCTCGACTTCGACGGCTCGCCGACGTATTTCCCGTTGCTGCGCACCGAGGCCTCGAAGTCCGACTTCGGCGACCGGATCAACAAGCACGTCGAGAGCATCGTCGAGGCGCAGCTCGAGGCCGTGTTCGCAGGCGGCAAGCCGCCGACCGGGAAGCTCGCCGGCCTGACCGCCCTCGGCCTGACCACCCTGGTCGTCGTCCTCGGCATCCTCGTCGGGATCGGTTTCCTGATCAAGGCCGTCTTCTTCTGATGAGCTTCGCGCCGCTCGACGGCGTCCGCGTCGTCGACGTCACCACCTCGTACGCGGGGCCGACCTGCACGCAGTTGCTCGGCGCGCTGGGCGCGGACGTGATCAAGGTCGAGCCGCCGAGCGGCGACGAGGCACGCTCCTGGGGCCCGCCGTTCGCGGGTGACCTCGGCACGCTCTTCGTCGCCGTCAACTCGGGGAAGCGGTCGGTCGCGCTCGACCTGCGCCGCGGCGGCGACGTCCTCCTTCGGCTGGTCGACCGCGCCGACGTCTTCGTCCAGAGCCTGCGGCCGGGCCTGGCGGACGAGCTCGGCCTGGATGCCGACGCGCTGCGGGCGCGCAAGCCGGAGCTCGTCCACTGCACGATCTCGTCGTACGGTCGGGTCGGCCCGAAGCGGTCGCTGCCCGGCTACGACCCGCTGCTGCAGGCCGCCGGCGGACTGATCAGCGTCACCGGCGAGCCCGGCGGAACCGGCGTCCGTGTCGGCGTGTCCCTGATCGACCACGCCACGGGCATGTACGCCGCCTTCGCGATCCTCGCCGCCCTGCACGCAGGCGGCGGGCACACGCTCGACGTCTCGCTCTGGGAGACGGCCCTCGCGTTCGTGTCGTACCACCTGATCGGGCATCTCGAGACCGGCGCCGTCCCGACGCCGCAGGGCACTGCCTTCCATGCGATCGCGCCCTACCAGGTGTTCGCGGCCGCCGACGGCGGACTGATGATCACCGCCGCGAACGACCGGCTCTTCCGCCGGCTCGTCCAGACGATCGGCCTGCCCGAGCTCGCCGACGACCCGCGGTTCCGCACGAATCCCGACCGCGTGACGAACCGGGCGGAGCTCGTCGCGGCACTCGAGGGGCGCCTCCGCGACGAGACCCGTGCCGTCTGGCTGGAGCGGCTCGCGGCCGCCGGCGTCCCGGCGGCCCCGGTTCAGGACATCGCCGAGGTCGCCGCCGATCCACAGCTCGACGCGGTCGGCATCCTCCGGCGCACCGGCCCGTACACGACCCTCGGCCCGGCGTTCTCCGCCGACGGCGAGCGCCCCGAGTACCGCTCGCCGCCGCCGCCGCTGGGCGCTCACACGGCGGCGGTGCTCTCCGAGGCCGGCTACTCCGACGGCGAGATCGCGGCGCTCGCGGAGGAGTGCGTCGTCAGAATAGGGTGACGGCGAATGCGTCGGGGAGCTGCCGTGATCGTCGCGCTCGCGCTGCTGGCGCTCCTCGCCGGAGGGGCGAGCGGCCGCGTCGGTGCCGAGCCGGCGTACCAGGATCCCTCCGCCCCGCTCGACAAACGAGTCGCCGACCTGCTCGGACGGATGACGCTCGCCGAGAAGGCCGGCCAGCTGGCGATGATCCACGTCGGCCGTCTGAAGACCGACGCCGATCTGAACGAGGTGCTCGCCGAGGCGCAGGCCGGAGCGATCCTGAGCGGCGGAGGAGAGACCCCGGCTCCTGACTCCTCGCTCGCCGGCTGGGTGCGCGGGGTCAACGGCCTCCAGCGATACGCACTCGCGCATTCACGGCTCGGAATCCCGATCGTCTATGGCTCCGACGCGACCCACGGGTTCACGGGCGCGCGCGGCGCCGAGATCTTCCCGCAGCAACTCGGCCTCGCGGCGACTCGCGACCCCGCACTCGTGCAGGCGGTCTCGGCGGCGACGGCGCGGGTCGCGAAGGCGGCGGGCGTACGCTGGGTCTTTGGCCCGGTCGCCGACGTGGCCCGCGACCTGCGCTGGGGCCGCTACTACGAGACCTTCGGCGAGGACCCGGCGGCCGCCGGCAGGCTCGTCGCGGCTTCCGTGCGCGGCCTGCAGGGCGGCGACCCTTCGAAGCCGGTCGTCGCCGCGACCGCCAAGCACTTCCTCGGCTACTCCCAGCCGCAGGGCGGCGTCGACACGGCGCCGGCGCAGCTCTCGCAAGCCGACCTGAAGAACGTATTCGCTCCCCCCTTTGCTGCAGCGGTCGGCTCCGGGGTTGCAACGGTGATGAACCAGCACGGCTGGGTGAACGGCAAGCCCGCAGTTGCCTCGAAGCCGCTCCTGACCGACCTCCTGCGCGGCGACCTCCGGTTCCGGGGCGTGGCGCTTTCCGACTGGGGCGACGTCGAGAACCTCCTCTGCAGCTGTCAGGGTGCACCCGCGATCAGACGGAAGCCGCACGTTGCCGCCGACTACGAACACGCTGCCGCCGAGGCGCTGGACGCAGGCCTCGACGTGTCGATGGTGCCCGAACAGGCGCTTGCCTTCACGCGTGCGGTCCAGGCCGCCGTTCAAGACGGGCTCGCTCCCGCGGCACGGGTGGATGCCGCCGTCGCGCGGGTCCTGAGGCTGAAGTTCGAGCTCGGGCTGTTCGAGCATCCGTATGCGCTGAGCACCTTTGGTCCAGTGCGAACGGCGGCAGACGTGCGGCTGGCCCGCCGGGCGGCCGCCGAGTCGATCACGCTCCTCCGGAACGAGCGCAGGCTCCTGCCGCTCGCTCGGCGAGGTCAACCGGTCCTCGTCGTCGGGCCGAGCGCCGACGACTTGTCCCGGCAGTACGGCGGCTGGACCGTCGGCTGGCAGGGCGTACCGCCAGGTTCGCCACCGCCTGCGGGCGTGACGGTGCTCGCCGGCGTTCGGGCGGCGCTCGGAGCCGGGAACGTCCGCGCGGTGGCCGACTGGAGAGACGCGGCGGCGGTCCGCAGAGCCGCCCACGGCGCCCGGGCCGCGGTCGTGGTCGTCGGCGAGGACCCGTACGCCGAGTGGCGAGGCGACTCGCCGGCCGCGGCGCTCGCACCCGACGAGGCCCGGCTCGTCCGCACGGTCGAACGGACCGGCGTGCCAACTGTGCTCGTTCTCATGTCCGGCCGACCGCTGATGATCGCCGAAGAGATCCGCAGCGCCGCGGCCTTCCTGATGGCCTACCTCCCCGGCAGCGAGGGCGGCACTGCAGTCTCCGACCTGCTCTTCGGCCGTGCCCGCGCCCGCGGAAGACTCCCTTTCACCTGGCCGGCGAGCATTCACGACGTCCCCATGGCTCTGAACCGGCGGCTCGACGGCAGGCCTGCAAGGCCGCTCTTCCGCTATGGCGCCGGCCTGAGCACCCGCCGGGCCGCAGGCTAGCTACTACCGACCGTGGTCGGGGGAGTGATCTTCCCGGCGATGATCTGCGCCTTGACCTTGTCGACCGCGTCCACCTCGCTCTTCGGCACCTTCGGGCTGATCTTCCCGAGCCCGACTCCTCCCTCCTTCAGGCCGTAGACGACGTCGCCGCCCTTGAACTTGCCGTTGGCGACGTCCTCGGTGGCGAGGAAGACGGCGTGGTCGACCTTCTTGGTCGCGCTCGTCAGGATGTGCGGGCCGAGGAACGACTGGTCGGCGTCGACGCCGATCCCCCAGACGCCGGCCTGCTTGGCGGCGTCGAGCGTGCCGAGCCCGCAGCCGCCCGCCACCGCGAAGACCGCGACCGCGCCTGCGCTGATCTGGTTCTGCGCGAGCGCCTTGCACTTCGCCTGGTCGGTGAAGTCCTGGGAGTAGGCGTTGAGTGTCTTGATCCCCGGATCGGCCGCCTTCGCGCCTGCCTGGTAGCCGGCGATGAACCGGTCGACCGGCGGCTGCTTCTCGCCGCCGACAGAGCCGATCACGTCCCTGCCCGGAAGGCGCTTGGCCTCGAGCCCGGCCAGGTATCCCGCGAGGTAGCCGACCTGCTCCTCGCGGAAGAGGAGGCCGAGCACGTTCGACGGTGTCCCCGGCAGGTCCTTGTTGGACACGTCGACGATCGCGAAGTTCGTGTCCGGAAAGCGCTTCGCCGCCGCGCCCATGGCCGCGATCTCGGTGTACCCCACGCCGACGACGAGGTCGTACCCGCGTCGGGCAAACGAAGCGAGGTTCGGAATGTAGTCCGCCGGCGACTTCGAGGCGGCGACCTGGATCTGAGCGCCGAGCTCGCGCTGTGCCTGCTTCACGCCCTTGTAGGCGAGGGCGTTGAAGCCGCGGTCGTTCAGCCCACTGGTGTCCGTGACCATGCCGATGCGGAGCGCCTTCGAGGCGCCGGTCGTGGTCGCCTCCGTCGTCGCCGCGCTCTTCCCACCGCCGCCGCACCCGGCCGCGAGCGCCGCGACCGCCGCCGCCAGAACAGCCAGCCCTGCCGCCTTCGACTTCATCCCGACCCTTTCGCTAGTTTACGACTGTGAATCGAAAACCTCTGCCTGAGCCTACCACGCACGCGCAGGAGACGGTTGGGGTCGTGCTCCAGGTTCGAGATGGGACTCTCCAGGTGCTGCTCTGGCAGCGCGCTCTTCCTCCGTTCGCGGGCCGGTGGGCGCTGCCCGGCGGCGTTCTGGGCCGTGAGGCGCTCGAGCGGTCGATCCGCCGTCACCTCGCAGCCAAGGTCGACGTCCGCGAGCTTTCCCACCTCGAGCAGCTGGAGACGCGGGCGGAACCGCGGAGCGGCCGCGTCACCACCGCCTACCTCGGCCTCGTGCGCGCCGGGCTCGACCCGGCCGTCCCCGCCGACACGGCGTGGCACGCGGTCGACCGGCTGCCGGCAACGGCGTTCGACCACGGCGCGTTCGTGCTCGCCGGCCGGGAGCGCCTGCGGGCGAAGCTCTCGTACACGAACCTCGGCTTCGCGCTTGCCCCCGCGACCTTCACGATCTCGGAGCTGCGCGACCTCTACGCGGCCGCGCTCGGGCACGAGGTGTCGGCCACCAACCTCCAGCGCGTCCTGGTCCGCCGCGGCGTCCTCGCCCCCACCGGCGAGCGGCGCCCGCCGGGGCGGGCAGGCGGCCGGCCGGCCGAGGTGTTCCGCTTCCGGTCGGCCGACCTGGAGATCACCGACCAGTTCGCCGTGCTCCGCCCGCCGCGTTGACGATCAGGCGTGAGCGGACGCACGACAGCGCTGCGCGGAACCACCTACATTCGGCGGAGGACGACGATCGACCGCCCTTGAACCGCGACCTCCCCGCGCGCCTGCCACGATCCGCCGCGGGCGTCGGGATCGGCGGTCGAGAGCTCCAGGGTCCAGCGCGTCCCGAACCTGCGCGGTGGAAGCACGAAGGTCACGGATTCGGCCGCCGAGTTGACCAGCACGACGAACGAGTCGTCGTGGATCGCTTCCCCGGTCGTCGTGTGGGTGGGGATCTCGCCGCCGTTGAGGAAGAGCCCGATCGTGCGCAGGCCGCCGTCTCCCCAGTCCCGCCGCGTCATCTTCCGCCCGTCGGTGCGGAACCACCAGCTGTCCGGTAGGCCCGAGCCGACGTGCGACTCGCCGGTCAGGAACTGGGGCCGCCGGAAGACGGGATGCTCGTTGCGCAGGTGGATCACGCGGTGGACGAACTCGAGCAGGCGCCGCCGGCGGTCGTCGAGCTCCCAGTCGAACCAGCTGATCTCGTTGTCCTGGCAGTAGGCATTGTTGTTGCCGCGCTGCGTCCGGCCCAGCTCGTCACCGCCGACCAGCATCGGCACGCCCTGGGAGAGGAAGAGCGTGGTCAGGAAGTTCCGCACCTGCCGCTCCCGCAACGCGAGGATCTGCGGGTCGTCGGTCGGCCCCTCGACGCCGTGGTTCCAGCTGCGGTTGTCGTCTGTGCCGTCGCGGTTCTCCTCACGGTTCGCCTCGTTGTGCTTGCCGTCGTACGAGACCAGGTCGGCGAGGGTGAAGCCGTCGTGGGCGGTGACGAAGTTGATCGAGGCGAAGGGGCGGCGGCCGTCGGGCTGGTAGAGGTCGCTCGAGCCGGTGAGCCGCTGCGCGAGCTCGGCGACCGGTGACCGACCCCGCCAGAAGTCGCGGACGCAGTCGCGGTAGAGGCCGTTCCACTCCGTCCACAGGATCGGGAAGTTCCCGACCTGGTAGCCGCCGGGGCCGACGTCCCACGGCTCGGCGATCAGCTTCACCTGCGAGACGACCGGATCCTGGTGGATGGTGTCGAAGAAGGCGGAGAGCCGGTCGACGTCGTAGAACTCGCGCGCCAGCGCCGAGGCGAGGTCGAACCGGAACCCGTCGACGTGGCAGTCGATGACGAAGTAGCGGAGCGAGTCCATGATCAGACGAAGAACGCTCGGATGCACCGGGTTGAGGCTGTTGCCGGTGCCGGTGAAGTCCATGTAGAAGCGCCGCTGGTCGGGCACGAGCCTGTAGTAGGAGGCGTTGTCCACCCCCTTGAAGCCGAGCATCGGCCCGAGGTGGTTGCCCTCGGCGGTGTGGTTGTAGACGACGTCGAGGATCACCTCGATCCCCGCCCGATGGAGCGCCTTGACCATCCCCTTGAACTCCCGCACCTGCTCACCGCGCGTGCCGGTCGCCGAGTAGAGCGCGTGCGGGGCGAGATAGCCGATCGAGCTGTAGCCCCAGTAGTTGGTCAGGCCGCGCTCGATCAGGTGGTGCTCGTCGGCGATGTGGTGGACCGGCAGGAGCTCGACGGCGGTCACGCCGAGCGAGCGGAAGTGGGCGATCGCCTCGTCCGAGGCGAGCCCGGCGTACGTGCCGCGCAGGTCCTCGCGCACACCGGGATGTCGTTGCGTGAAGCCCTTCACGTGCACCTCGTAGATCACCGTCTCGTGCCACGGCCGGTGGAGGAGCGTGTCTCCCTCCCAGTCGAACGCGGTGTCGACGACGACGCATTTGGGAATCGCCGCCGCGTCGTCGGAGCCGTCCGCCCTCAGGTCGGCGTCCGCACCATCCGGCACGTACGGGAGCGTCTGCGCGGCGTCGTAGCGGATTGGCCCCTCGATCGCCTTCGCATACGGGTCGATCAGGAGCTTCGCCGCGTTGAAACGGTGGCCCTGCTCCGGCGCCCAGCGCCCGTGGACGCGGAACGCGTAGCGCTGACCCGGGCCGACGTCGGGCAGGTAAGCGTGCCAGTTGAAGGCGGTTCGTTCGGTGAGCGGCACACGGATCTCGTGGTCGTGCTCGTCGAAGAGACACAGCTCGACGCGCTCGGCGTTCTCCGAGAACAGCGAGAAGTTCGTCCCGCGCCCGTCCCAAGTCGGCCCGAGCGGAAACGGCTGTCCCGGCCAGACCCTCACGCGGTCAGCACCGCTGTCTTCTGGTCGAAGTCGGCGACGAGCGTCGCGTCGCCGCGCCGCATCGTCAGCCTCTGACCTTCGACTTCCGTCCGCACCTCGCGCGGCAGCGTACGACGCAGCGAGAGCAGCCTGCGGTAGTGGTCGCGCCTCCCGGGGACCTCGACCCACGAGAGCCGCGATCGCAGGAATGTCTCCTCCGCCTCGGGATCCGGCACCTCGGCGGCGAAGCCCCGGTACGCGGCGAACTCGCGCTTCCGCCCCTCGCGCGCCGCCTCCGCAGCCGCGGGATCGACGTGGTTCGTGAAGAAGCGGAACGGGTTGCGCTCGCCGTACTCCTCGCCCATGAACAGGAGCGGGATCTGGGCGGAGAAGAGGACGACGGACGAGGCGACGTGCAGCAATTCAGGCGTCAGCCGGTCGCCGAATGCCCGGTTGCCGACCTGGTCGTGGTTCTGCGCGCAGACGACGTGGCGCTCCGGCAGCCGCCGCTCCACCTCGCGGACGACGTCCTCGATCGAGCCGAACGCCGCGTAGTGGCCCTCACGCTCCCCGGTCAGGAGGGCGTGGAGCGCATGGTGCAGCCCGTCCGACCAGCGGGCGTCGTGCCCCCACTCCTCGAGGGCGCGGTCGTCCTCGTCGCCGGTCTCGGAGATCACCAGCGCCCGCGGAGCGGTCGCATGCACGCGGTCGGCGAGCTCGGAGAGCACGTTCTGCTGCTGCGACCGGTCCTGCACGGCGTGGACGGCGTCGAGGCGCAGGCCGTCGATCCCGTATTCCTCGACCCACATCAGCGCGTTCTGGATCGCCCACTCCCGCACCCCCGTGTGTGCGAAGTCGACGCCGTCGCCCCACAGCGTCCCGATTCCGGGATCGAGGTACGGGCCGAAGGCGGTCAACGCACCGGCACCCGGCCCGACGTGGTTGTAGACGACGTCGAGGATCACGCCCAGCCCTTCTCGATGCGCGGCGTCGACGAGCCGGGCGAGACCGTCTGGGCCGCCGTACGCGGGATGCGGCGCGTACGTGTAGACGCCGTCGTATCCCCAGCCGCGCTCGCCCGGGAACGTCGCGACGGGCATCAGCTCGATCGCCGTGACGCCGAGCTCGCGCAGGGCGGGCAGGTGCGGGACGACGCCGTCGAAGGTGCCCTCGTCCGAGAACGTGCCGACGTGCAGCTCGTAGGCCACCAGCTCGTCGAGGTCGAGTCCCAGACGTGCCGCCCGCGGGACCTCGACCACGCACGACGGCCCGAGCACGCCCTCCGGCTGGAAGCGCGAGCAGGGGTCGGCCAGCTCCGCGCCGTCGTCGAGCACGTAGCGGTAGCGATCGCCCGTAGCGGCGCGCAACGACACGGCGAAGACGCCGCCTTCGTCGCGTCCGAGCTCGTGGGTCTCGCCGCCGATCCGCACCGAGACACTCCGTGATGCCGGCGCCCACACCCGGAACTCCACGGTCCCGTTCTGCTGCGGGATCGCACCGAGCCGGCCGAGGCTGTTGCCTGCGCTGGACACGAACCGCGTGCTACCCGTTCAGGATGCGGGTCAAGCGCCGACCGACGGCAGCGGCTCGTCGCTCCGCCGCCCGAGCGACACGCGGACTGCAGCGGCACCCGACGCGGCGGCGAACAGCGACACCGCCGCGAAGAACAGCCAGGCGGCGTCGTCCCCGCGCGTGTCGGCGAGCTGGAAGGCGATGAACGGGCCGAGCGCGAAGCCGATCGAGGCGGTGCTGCCGAATGCGCCCATGTACGCCCCACGTACGTCCGCCGGGGCGAGTGCCGCGACGATCGCCTGCGAGGTCGGGACCCAGAGCATCTCGCCCGTCACGAAGATCACGATCACCAGGACGAACATCGCGGGCGACCCGCTCACGATCAGCAAGAGGAACGAGCCGCCCATCAGCAACATCGCCGTCACCAGCTTCGGCCCTGGGGCGAAGCCCGCCGTGCGTCGGGTGACCCGCAGCTGGAAGAGCGTGACCAGGAGTGGGTTGAGGATGACGATCACGCCCCAGACCGCGGGTGCGATGCCGTACGTGTGGACGGCCGAGACCGGCAGGACGGTCTCGATCGCGACGTATACCAGGTACGCGAGCGCTCCCGACAGGAGGAAGAGCAGGAAGGCGTGGTCGCGGCGGATCACCCCGAAGGAGCCGCGGGTCGGCGGCGCCTCGGGCGAGTACGCCCCCCGCGTCGGCAGGTAGCGGACGGCGATCGCGATCGCCACCGCCGTCAGAGCGGCAATCCCGAAGAAGAAGAACGACCAGTGTCGTCCGATCAGCAGCAGGCCTCCGATCGGCGGCCCGAGCGTGACCCCGAGGTTCGACGCGACGCGAACCGATGCGTACGCGGCCTCGTGCCGTTCCGGCGGGACGAGGTCGGCGACCATCGCCTGGTCGGCGCCGCTGCCGATCGATCCCCCGATCGATGCCGCCGACATCAACGCGAGCCCGAGGAGCACATCGTGGCCCGCGAAGCCGTACGCGACGAACGTCAGCGCCATCGTCACCCAGCCGACGAGGATCATCGGCTTGCGCCCGACGTGGTCGGACAGGTGCCCGCCGGCGTAGCCGGTCACCATCCCGACGATCGCCGCCGCCAGGAAGGCTGCGCCGAGCGCGCCTTTGGAGGCGCCGAGCTCCTCGACCGCCCAGATGCCGACGAACGACCAGCCGGCGGCGAACGCGGTCGATCCCGCGACCGACACCGCCAGCACCGGTCGCAGGGCACGATCGACCTCGCTGCCCCAGACGAGGCGGAAGAACCGGGCGAACAGTCCCACATCGCCAGGCTAGCGACGTTGCCGGGACGGCCCTGGTCGCCACCCCGCCCGGACGATCCGCTCGTAGCCGCATGTCCGCCCCGAGCGCGAGACTGCCCGTGTGGTCCGCGAGGAGCTCGACCGGCTGCTGACCTGGGAGGAGCGGCACCGGCGGCTGCTCTCCCGCCTGCTGATCGCCCTCGGCCTGACGCTCGTGATCGACCTCGCCGGATCGGTCCTCGTCTGGCTGACCGAGCGGCACGCGCACGGCACCGATATCCACACCTTCGGCGACGCGCTGTTCTTCGCCACCGTCCAGCTGCTGACGATCTCGTCCCAGCTGGCGAACCCGCTCACCGCGGCCGGCCGGGTCGTCGACGTCGTCCTCCAGGTCTGGGCGGTGGTCGTGGTCGCCTCGATCGGCGGGTCGTTCGCCGCCTTCTTCCTGACCGGCGACGGCTAGACCGGGACGAGCCAGAGCACCCCGAGCGGCGGCAGCGTCAGCTCGGCCGAGTACGGCTGGTCGTGCCAGGATCTCGGCCTCGCCTCGACCGGGCCTTGGTTGCCGACCCCGCCGCCGCCGTACCGTGCCTCGTCGGTGTTGAGCAGCTCGCGCCACATCCCGGCTCGGGGCAGCCCGATGCGATATCCGGACCGGGGCACCGGCGAGAAGTTGCAGACGCAGACGACGACCCGCTCGCCGTCTCGCGACAGGCGGAGAAAGGCGACGACGTTCGCGTCGGCGTCGTTCGCCTCCAGCCAGCGGAACCCCTCGGGGTCGAAGTCCACCTCCCACAAAGCAGGCTCGTCGCGGTAGCGGTGGTTGAGATCACGGACGAGCTCCTGGATGCCGGCATGCTCGGGCCGCTCGAGGAGGTGCCAGTCGATCGATCCGTCCGAGCGCCACTCGTGTTCCTGGCCCAGCTCGCCGCCCATGAACAGGAGCTTCTTGCCGGGATGCGCCCACATGTAGCCGTACAGCGCACGCAGGTTGGCACGCTTCTGCCAGGGATCGCCGGGCATCTTGGCGAGCAGCGACCCCTTGCCGTGGACGACCTCGTCGTGTGAGAGCGGCAGCACGAAGTTCTCCGTGAACGCGTAGATCAGGCTGAACGTCAGCTGGTCGTGGTGGAAGCGGCGGTGGACGGGCTCGTGTGCGAAGTACGACAGCGTGTCGTGCATCCACCCCATGTTCCACTTCAGCCCGAAGCCGAGGCCGCCGTGCTCGACCGGCCGCGACACGCCGGGCCAGGCGGTCGACTCCTCGGCGGACATCAGGACGCCGGGCTCGCGGCCGTGCGCGACCGTGTTCAGCTCCTTCAGGAAGGCGATCGCGTCCAGATCCTCGTTGCCGCCGTGCACGTTCGGGACCCACTCGCCCTCCTTCCGCGAGTAGTCCAGGTAGAGCATCGAGGCGACCGCGTCGACGCGCAGCCCGTCGGCGTGGTACTCGCGCAACCAGAAGAGCGCGCTCGCGAGCAGGAAGTTGCGGACCTCGTTCCGGCCGAAGTTGAAGACGAACGTGCCCCAGTCCGGGTGCTCGCCGCGGCGTGGATCGTCGTGCTCGTAGAGCGCGGTGCCGTCGAAGCGGGCCAGGGCCCAGTCGTCCTTAGGAAAGTGCGCCGGCACCCAGTCGAGGATCACGCCGACCCCAGCGGCGTGCAGTCGGTCGACGAACGCGCGGAAGTCGTCCGGCGGCCCGAAGCGCGCGGTCGGCGCGAAGTAGCCGCTCACCTGATAGCCCCAGGACGGCGCGTACGGATGCTCCATCACCGGCAGCAGCTCCACGTGCGTGAAGCCGAGGTCGGTGACGTACTCGGCGACCTCGTCGGCCAGCTCGGCATACGTCAGCGGCCGGTTGTCCTCGAGCGGGTTGAGCCGCCACGAGCCGAGGTGGACCTCGTACACCGCCAGCGGACGCGCCAGCGCGTCGCGTCGGGAGCGGTGCGCGAGCCAGTCCGCGTCTCCCCACTCGTACCCGGAGTCGAAGACGATCGACGCGTTTTTCGGGGGTACCTCGGTCTGGAAGGCGAACGGGTCGGCCTTGAGCCGCAGCCCTCCGGCCCGCGTGCGGAGCTCGAACTTGTACCTCGTGCCCGGCGAAACGTCGGGCACGAACAGTTCCCAGATGCCCGTTCCGCCCAGCGAGCGCATCGGGTGCAACCGACCGTCCCACGAGTTGAAGTCGCCGACGACGCTGACCGAGGCCGCATTCGGAGCCCACACCGCGAACGCGGCTCCGGCGACGCCGTCCACCACGCGGGGATGGGCACCGAGCCTCGCGTACAGCTCTTCGTGGCGTCCCTCGCCGGCCAGATGGACGTCCAGTTCCCCGAGGGTCGGCAGGAACGAGTAGGGGTCGCGGAGGACGTACGAGTCCCCGGCCGGGTACCGCACCTCCAGCTCGTAGTCGAGCGGCAGCTCCGCACCTTCGATCGTGCCCTCGAAGACCCCGTCGCGATCCGCCGGCGTGAGCTCGCAGGCGGAACGGTTCGCGGGGCGGACGCGAACGGACTCGGCGTCGGGACGGAACACTCGGACCACGACCCCGCCCTCCACAGGGTGGGCACCCAGGTACGCGTGTGGATCGGCGAGCTCGTAGGGTGGCGACTGCTGGCGTGGAGCCCGGATCACGTGGTGACAGGAGCCTCCTCGAGGATGCGCAGGATCCCCGCGACCGGGATCGGCACCCAGTCGGGACGCATGTTCAGCTCGTACCGCAGCTCGTAGACCGCCTTCTCGAGCTCGAACACGGACAGGAGCTTGTCGAATGCCTCCGGCCCCGGCGGGATCGTGCTGGGGTCGACGGTCTGGAGGTACCCGCCGAGGAACTCGGCCCGAGCGCGCTCCTCCCAGCCGGGCGGCGCTTCGGCTCCGCGGAGGAACTCGACTGCGGTCGCGGCGTAGGCGAACGAGCGGAGCATGCCCGCGACGTCGCGCAGGGGCGAGCGTTTCCGGCGACGCTCCGGAAGGGACCGTGCGGGCTCGCCCTCGAAGTCGAGGATCACCCAGTCGTCATCACTCCAGAGCGCCTGGCCGAGATGGAAGTCGCCGTGCGTGCGGATGATCCGCCCGGCTGCGCCTGAATACGTGCGCTGGCGCAGCCGCTCCCGGACATCCTCGCCGCGGGCGCGAATCGGCTCGACCGCCTCCAGGTCGTCCGGCAGGTCGATGAAGGCGCGCGCGATCTCCTCGTCGACGGTGGCGTTCAGCAGCCCGAGCGCCTGGAGGCTCGGCTCCTCCGGCGCGAAGTTGGGGTCGGACTGGTCGGAGGCGAGGATCGTGTGCATCGTCCCGGTCACCTCACCCAGACGGCGGAGTCGCTCGAGGAAGCGGTCGGGCGCCTCGGCCAGCTCGTCGAGCGCCAGCTCCCACCCGTCGATGCCCTCCGGGACGAACTCCTGGAGGATCGCGAGCGTCGCCTCGGCCGGACGGCCGTGGTACGCGTACCAGCCGTGCAGCGCCGGCATGCTCTCGAATCCGCGCTCGCCCAGGAACCGAAGCACCTCCAGCTCGGGGTTGATCCCGGCCTCGATTCGCCGGTAGACCTTGAGGATCAGCTCGTCGTCGAACACGACGGAGGTGTTCGACTGCTCGCTCCCGATCACCCGGGCGGAGGCCAGCTCGGCCCCCAGCTCGGCGAACCCCTCGAGCGACTGGAAGGCGATCGTCCCGTCGGCGCGCGTGCGCTGCGCCATACCGGCCCGGATCCGCTGCACGAGCTCGCGGGCGACCGACGGCTCGGACAGCCCGTCGAGCGTGTCGCCGGCGACGAGCTGGTAGGTGTCGTGGGTTCCCTCGGGGAAACGCACCTCGACGAGGGCGATGACCGCGCCCGGCAGCTCGGCACAGTCGACGACGGCCGCATGCGCCACCTCCCGGCCCTTCGAGCCGTACCAGCGTTGCGCCGCGACGTACTCGACGAGGACGTCCTCGGTCAGATCGGAGGCCCTCGTCACTCGTCCCTCCTGAGCAGGAACCAGAACCAGCCGCGCGGCGCGAGGGTGAGCAGGTACGGCAGCTTGCCGATCGCCGGGAAACGCGACCGGCCGAGCATCTCCTCCGGCACCCAGCCCTCGAACTCGGCGAGGTCGAGCTCGACCGCCTGTGCCGATCGGGCGAGGTTGTGGACGCAGAGGATGACGTCGTCCTCGTACCGGCGGATGTGCGCGAAGATCCTCGGGTTCTCCGGCCGGAGCGGCTCGTAGGTGCCGATCCCGAAGACCGGATGCTCCTTCCGGAGGGCGATGAAGCGGTGCAGCCAGCGGAGCAGCGAGGTCGGCGTGCGGAGCTGTGCCTCGACGTTCACCGCGCCGAAGCCGTACACCGGGTCCATCAGCGGCGGGAGGTAGAGCTGGGCGAAATCCGCCCGCGAGAACCCGCCGTTTCGGTCTCCGGTCCACTGCATCGGGGTGCGAACGCCGTCGCGGTCGCCCAGGTACACGTTGTCGCCCATTCCGATCTCGTCTCCGTAGTAGAGCACCGGCGCGCCCGGCAGGGAGAAGAGAATCGCGTGCATCAGCTCGATCTCGTCACGGCCGTTGTCGAGCAGCGGCGCGAGCCGGCGGCGGATTCCGAGGTTGAGCTTCATCCGCGGGTCCTTCGCGTACTCCGCGTACATGTAGTCGCGCTCCTCGTCCGTGACCATCTCGAGGGTCAGCTCGTCGTGGTTCCGGAGGAACAGTCCCCACTGGGCGTTGTCGGGAATCTGCGGCGTCCGGTCGAGAATCTCGAGGATCGGCTTCGCCTCCTCCCGGCGTAGTGACATGAACATGCGCGGCATCACCGGGAAGTGGAACGCCATGTGGCACTCGTCTCCGTTGCCGAAATAGGCGACAACGTCCTCCGGCCACTGGTTTGCCTCGGCGAGCAGGACCCGGTCGGGGTAGCGGGCGTCCACCTCGGCCCGGATCCGCCTCAGATACTCGTGGGTCTCCGGCAGGTTCTCGCCGTTCGTCCCGTCGCGCTCGTACAGGTACGGGACCGCGTCGAGCCGGAAGCCGTCGATGCCGAGGTCGAGCCAGAAGCGCAGGACGTTGAGCATCGCTTCCTGGACCTCGGGGTTCTCGAAGTTCAGGTCCGGCTGGTGCGAGAAGAAGCGGTGCCAGTAGTACTGGCCGGCGACCGGGTCCCACGTCCAGTTCGACGGTTCGGAATCGATGAAGATGATCCGGACCTCGGGGTAGCGGTCGTCCGCGTCCGACCAGACGTACCAGTCGCGCTTCGGCGAGTCCGGGCTCGAGCGGGACTCCTGGAACCAGGGGTGGTCGCTGGACGTGTGGTTCATGACCAGGTCGGCGATCACGCGGATCCCCCGCTGGTGCGCGGCCTCGACGAACATCCGGAAGTCCTCGACGCTGCCGTAGTCGGGATGGATCTGGAAGAAGTCGGCGATGTCGTAGCCGCCGTCGCGGAGCGGACTGGCGTACATCGGCAGCAGCCAGATGCAGTCGATCCCGAGCCACTGGAGGTAGTCGAGCTTGTCGATCAGGCCCCGGAAGTCGCCGGCGCCGTCGTCGTTGCCGTCGAAGAACCCGCGGATGTGGATCTCGTAGAACACCGCGCGCTTGAACCACCGCGGATCGGACTCGAACCATGCCCCGGGCTCGGACATCTCAGAAGATCCGGCGCTGCGCGCCGATGATCTTCTGAGATCGGCGCGGCGCAGCTCGGGTCGCAGGGTCGGTTCGTCGGTGTGCGGCGGGCAGAGCCCGACGCCGGAGAACGGGTGTTGGCAGGTCGCTCATCGAGTTTCCACCCGAAGGATGTGGGATTTGCCTGGGCCCAGGCGCAGGTAGTTGCGGCCCGAGCGCCAGTGGAACTCCTCGCCGGTGAGGAGCTCGGAGGCGGCGAAGGCAGGCGGCAGCCCGAGCGCGACGGGGACGACCGCGACGCCTTCCTGGGCCGCACGCGCATCGATGTTCACGCACACGATCAGCACGTTTCCCTCTGCGCGCCTCGCGAACGCGACCAGCTGGTCGTTCTCGGTCTCCAGAAAGTCGAGACCGCCGATCCACTGGAGCGCGGCGTTCTCGCGCCGGATCGTGTTCAGGCGGGCGATCAGCGGCAGCAGCGGGCCGTCGAGGGAGCGGCTCTTCACCTCGTACTTCTCCGAGTCCAGGTACTCCTCGCTGCCCTCGCGGACGGGCGTGCTCTCGCACCGCTCGAAGCCCGAGTAGATGCCGTAGCTCGGGGACAGGGTCGCCGCCAGGACGAGCCGCGCCTCGAAGGCCGGCCGGCCGCCGCGCTGGAGGTACTCGTGGAGGATGTCCGGCGTGTTCGCGAAGAAGTTCGGCCGGAAGAACTGCGGCAGCTCGGACCGGGTGAGGCCGGTCATGTACTCGACCAGCTCGGCTTTCGTGTTCTTCCAGGTGAAGTAGGTGTACGACTGGTTGAAGCCCGCCTTCGCGAGCGCCGCCATCATCGCCGGCCGGGTGAACGCCTCGGCGAGGAACACGACGTCGGGATCGACCGCGTGCACCTCCTGGATCAGCCACTCCCAGAACCCGAGCGGCTTCGTGTGCGGGTTGTCGACCCGGAAGACCTGCACGCCGTGGCCGACCCAGTGCAGGACGACGTCGCGCAGCGCCGTCCAGAGCACTTCCCAGTCGGGACTGTCGAAGTTGACGTTGTAGATGTCCTGGTAGCGCTTCGGCGGGTTCTCGGCGTACTTGAGCGTGCCGTCGGGCCGGCGGTGGAACCACTCCGGGTGCTCCTTCAGCCACGGGTGGTCGGGGGAGCACTGGATCGCGAAGTCGAGCGCGATCTCGACACCGTGTCGGCGGCCGGCGACGACGAGGCGGTCGAAGTCCTCGATCGTCCCGAGCGCCGGATGGACGGCGGTGTGTCCGCCTTCCTCGCTCCCGATCGCCCACGGGCTGCCCGGATCGCCCGGCCCGGCCCCGAGCGCGTTGTTCCGGCCCTTGCGGTTCGTCTTGCCGATCGGGTGGATCGGCGGCAGATAGACGACGTCGAAGCCGGCCTTCGCCAGCTCGGGCAACGCCTTCTCCACGCCGGCGAAGCCTCCCCACGACCGCGGGAACAGCTCGTACCAGGCGCCGAAGCGCGCCCGCTCCCGATCGACGATGACGCTGAGCGCCCGTACGAGCCCGGTCGCCTCCGACCGGTCGGTCTCGGTGGACGCGAGGGCGGTCTTGACGTCGAGCTCTCGGACGCCGAAAAGCAGGGCGCCCTCCTCGAGCTCGCTCGCGAGGTCCGTCTGGCCGGCTTCGACCTTCCGGCGCAGCTCCTCGCGGAACGACTCGAACCTGTCGACCCAGGCCTGGATCGTGAACTCCCAGCGGCCGGGGACGTCGGCGGCGAACCAGCCGGTCCAGCGATCGTTGCCGACCGCGCTCAGCGGCGTCTCCTGCCAGGTGACGCTGCCCGGCGGTCGGTAGAGGATCGAGGCGCCGAGCGCTTCGTGGCCGTCACGGAAGATCGTCGCCCAGACCTCGATCGCTTCGCCGACCGAGCGTTTGACCGGGTAGCGGCCGCCGTCGATCTGCGGCCACACGTTCTCGATCTGGATCCGAGGTGGTCTGGTCTGCGGCAGAGGCATCGCGATACGGTCAGATTTCAACGAGTCGGCGAAACCCAAACCGTATGCAGATCGAGCGAGCGAGCGGCGTCCTGCTGCACCTGTCCTCCTTGCCGGGCGGCCGCCTCGGCCCCGAGGCTTACCGTTTCGTCGACTGGCTCGTCGACGCGGGCCAGTCATGGTGGGCCGTGCTCCCGCTCGCGCCTCCCGACTCGACCGGCTCGCCGTACGCCTCCCCGTCGGCCTTCGCAGCCCACCCGGGCCTGCTCGAGCGGCCGCGGGCACCGGTCACGACCGACGAGCTGGAGGCCTTCGTCGCGCGCCAGCGCTACTGGATCGGCGACTGGGCGGCGTTCGCGGGGCGCGGCGCGATCGCCGACCAGGTCCGCTTCGACCGCGAGTGGGGCGCGCTACGGCGGTACGCGGCCGACCGCGGCGTTCGTCTCTTCGGCGACCTCCCGATCTACGTCGCGCAGGGGGGCGCCGACGTCGCCTCGTACCCGGAGCTGTTCCAGCGGGGGTTCGTGGCGGCGGCGCCACCGGACTCGCTGAGCGCATTCGGCCAGCGCTGGGGGAACCCGCTCTACGACTGGCACGCGATGCGCGCGCAGGGCTACCGCTGGTGGATCGAGCGCCTGCGGCGGACGTTCGACCTCTTCGACGTCGTCCGCATCGACCACTTCCGCGGCTTCGTCGCCTACTGGGCGGTGCCCGAGAACCACAAGACGGCGAAGCACGGCCGCTTCCGCCCGGGGCCGCGCGCGGAGCTCTTCCGGGCGGCCGAGCGCGAGCTCGGGCCGCTGCCGCTCGTCGCGGAGGACCTCGGGGTGATCACGCCGCCCGTGGAGCGGCTGCGCGAAGAGCTCGGCATCCCTGGCATGGTCGTGATGCAGTTCGGCTACGACGGCCCGCCCGGTAATCCGCACCGCCTCGAGAACCACGAGGATCAGAGCGTCGTCTACGTGGGCACCCACGACATGGACACCGCGGTCGGCTGGTGGCGGACCCTGCCTCGGCGGATCCGCCAGGCGTCGGACCTACCGGGCGTCGAGCCGCACTGGGAGCTGATCGAGGCGGCGTTCTCGTCGCGCGCAGCGCTCGCGATCGTGCAGGCGCAAGACGTGCTCGGGCTCGACAGCGACGCCCGGATGAACAGGCCCGGGACGACGAGGGACAACTGGTCCTGGCGCCTCCGCCGCGGACAGCTGACGACGAGCCTGGCCGGGCGGTTGCGGGAGGCGACCGCCGCCTCCGGCCGCCTGCGCCTGCCGCAGGCGACCGCCGCCTCCGGCCGCCTGCGGCAGGGCTAGACGGCTTCACCGGCGCGACACCGGACGCTCACCGAACCGGTGCGAGGACGGCGGCTAGCCTGGCCGAAGACGACAAGCGATGAGCGGACGCCCTCTCCTCTGCGAGCTCCACGCTCACTCCACCTGGAGCGACGGCGAGCTCTCGATTCCCGAGCTCGTCGACCTCTACGGCACAAGCGGGTTCGACGTCCTCTGCATCACCGACCACGTCGACCGCAGCGGGCCGGAGTGGCACGATCCGCGCTGGCGCATCACCGGCGCAGGCGCGTTCGCCGACTACCTCGCCGAGATCGAGCAGGAAGCGTGGCGCGCCGATGTCGAGCACGGGTTGATCCTCATCCCCGGACTGGAGCTGACGTACGACGACCACGACCCGGCGCAGTCCGCCCATGCGGTGGCGATCGGACTGCGCACACCGGTGTCGCTGGACGGTGGCCTCGACCGCGCGCTCGAGGACGCACGGGCTGGCGGCGCAGCGCTCGTCGCGGCCCACCCCTACTCGCAGGAAGAGGCGGCTCGCTCCCACCGCGGCACCGGCAGATGGGCGGCGGAGGGACGCGCGCTCGCGTCCCTCGTCGACCGCTACGAGCTGGTGAACCGCCGGGACGTCTTCCCGTGGGTGACCCAGGCCGGGCTGCCCGGCGTCGCGTCCGGCGACTTCCACCGGCCAGAACATCTGTGGACGTGGAAGACCCTGCTCCCCTGTGTGGCGAGCGAGACGGCGGTCGTCCGCTACCTGCGGTCGGAGCTGCCCGCGTACCTCGTCGACCTAGCTGAGCCGGCGCGCGTCCAGCTGGCCGCGTAGCAACCCTGGCGGGGCTGCAGCTCGAGCCTCGCCGTCACAGCAAGAGAGCGTCTCTCAGCGGTTTGCACCAGGTGTTTTGCTGTGGATCGAATGCTCCGAAGTCGGTCCCGAAATCCCAGTAGCACCAGCTCGAGTTGAGCCGCTCAGCCTCGGAGCGAACGAAGCTCGTCCAGAGTCGTCTCGATTCGAGGTCGGCTTGTTCATAGGCGCCGAACTCACCGATCAGAAGCGGAAGACCGCGGTCGCAGGCCCAGTTGGCGGCGTCACTCAGGTCTTGCGTGATCGCGGCTTGGTCGGCGTCGCTGCCCCAGCGGGTTCCTAGCCAACGTTCAGCTCCCGCAACCCAGGGTGCTCCTTGATGAGTGAACTTGAAGGGCGCGTAGTAATGAATCGTCGCGACGAGGCGATGGTCTTCGGGGAGCAGGAGCTCGGGGAGTGCGCCGAGGTCATTCATCGACGCCGGCCCGACGATAACGATCCGATCGGGATTCGATGTCCGTACGGTGGCGAGGACGCCGGCGAGCAGGTCGTTCCAGATCGCGGCTGTGAGGGCGTCGCGCGGTTCGTTCAGCAGTTCGAAAAGAAGCCAGTCGGATCGATCGGCGTAGCGGCGTGCGATCTGTTCCCAGAGCGCCAGAAGACGCTCGGCGTGGGCATCAGGTGTCCGCTGGAGCTCGTGGTAGTGGTGGACGTTCAGGACGACTGCCAGCTCGTAGTTCCGGGCGCACTCGACTGCTCGGTCGACGCGTTCGAAGAACGGCTCGTCGATCAGATAGGGAGCGACGTCTGAAGCGTGGGCCGACCAGCGCACCGGCAGCCTGACGAAATCGAAGCCGGCCGCGCTCACCTCGGCGAAATATCGCTCCTCGAGCTGCAGAGGCGGCTTCTCGTCGCGGGCAACGTCCAAGGCGTTGCCGAAGCTGATCCCACGGCGGAGCGCTCGCCGACCGTCCACAGAGGCTAGCTCTTGCTGATCGGCTCGAACTTGTAGCCGACGCCGTAGCGCGTCTGGATGAAAGTGTGGCGGGCGCCGGGGAGGTCGAGTTTCTCTCGGAGCTTCTTCACGAAGACGTCCACGGTGCGGTCGCGGTGCGTCTCGCGCCGACCCCACAGTCGCTGGAGCAGCTCGTCGCGCGACACTACGCGGCCGTTCTCGAGCGCGAGCGCGTAGAGGAGGCGGAACTCGGTCGGGGTCAGGTCGGCGCTCTGGCCCGCCACGAACGCCTGCACCTCGCGCGGGTCGATCCGGAGCTCCTCCACCTCGATCGGCTCGCCGCGCGGCGCCGCCTGCGGCGTGACACCGCGCCGGACGGCGACGCGCACCCGGGCGACGAGCTCCTTCATCGAGAAGGGCTTGACGAGGTAGTCGTCTGCGCCGATCTCGAGCGCGTGCACCCGGTCGTGCTCGGTCCCCCGTGCGCTGACGACGACGATCGGCGTGCCGATCCCCTCGTTACGGGCCGTCTCGATCAGGCTCCACCCGTCCCGCTCGGGGAGCATCAGATCGAGGACGCAGACGTCGGGATTCTCGTAGCGCAGTCGGGCGAGCCCCTGCTCGCCGCGGCTCACGACCACGGGGTCGAAGCCCTCGGAGGCGAGGTGAGCAGCCATGCCTTGCGCGATCACCTCGTCGTCCTCGACGATCAGCACCTTCGGCATCGCGACGAGCTTAGACTGTCCGCCTTCGCGTCGGTGTCGGGCTTTGCCCGGCGCCGACTGCCGGCTCGGCGGGGGTGATCTGCGCCCACCGGCCTGAGAACGCATGCCGCCCGCGCAGGGCGGGCGGCGCGAGGGGAGCCACGTCTCAAAGGGTACGCCGGACGGCAGGAGGGCGGTTTCCGGGTTGGTGAACAGGCGGAGAAGAGGCGGTGAGTCGAGGGACAGTCCCTTAAGGGACTGTCCCTACTAGGATCAGCCCACGGTGAGCAGCAGCTCGGAACCGGTCCGCGCAGCCGGCGGCGTGGTTGTTCGCGACTGCGACGGTGAGCCCGAGGTCGTGGTCGTCCATCGGCCGAAATACGACGACTGGACGCTCCCGAAGGGCAAAGCCGAGAACGGGGAAAGCGACGAGGAGTGCGCCCTGCGCGAGGTCGAGGAGGAGACGGGTCTCGTCTGCGAGCTCGTCCACGAGCTCGAGCGCTCGTCGTATGTCGACTCGTCCGGGAGGACGAAGCTCGTCCGCTACTGGCTGATGCGGCCGGCGGCGGGGCGGTTGCGACCGTCACGCGAGGTCGACAAGGCGCGCTGGATCGCCGTCGCCGACGCCGAGGAGCAGCTCACCTATCCGCGCGACGTCGCCGTCCTCCGATCCGCGCGGACCATCGAGAGCTGAGCCGATGAGGGTGCTGCTCGTCCGCCACTCGCGTGCAGGCGACCGCGAGACCTGGGTCGGCGACGACGCGCTGCGGCCGCTCGACGCGAAGGGCAGGAAGCAGGCGAAGCGCCTCGCGAAGACACTGGAAGAGCTCGGTGCGACCCGGCTCGTCTCGAGCCCGTTCGTCCGGTGCGTGCAGACGTTCGAGCCGGCTGCAAAGCGCCTCGGCGTCGCGCTCGAGGAGCGAGACGAGCTCGCCGAGGGGTCGACCCGCGACCAGGTGACGGCGCTCCTCGAGGAGCTCCACGGCTCGGTGCCGGCGCTGGCGACCCACGGGGACGTGATCGGCGAGCTGATCGGCTGGGATCGGCCGTGCAAGAAAGGCTCGATCTGGGTGCTCCAGGTCGAAGACCGGGAGGTCCGACCCGAGACCTACCTGCCGCCGGCCTGAACCGCAGGCAGCCGGTCGAGCAGGTCGAGCAAGACGCCCTCGCGCACGCCGGCCTTCCCGACTTCGAGCGGCATGTGCAACAGCGACTGGAGCTCGGCCACGATCGCCGCGCCGGCGGGCAGCGCGCGGGCGCGCCAGACGTCGACGTCGTAGCGCTCGCTCAGCTCCTCGGCGGAGAGCCGCCGCAGGATCCGCATCGCCTCCGCGAGCTCGTCCCGGCCGAGCGACTTGCCGACCAGCTTGCGCAGTGCGCGTGCGCTCCCGCCGACGGCAAGGGCGTTCGCCGGCAACGGGGGCGTGAGCCTCGAGATCGCCGACCGGGCCTCGGCCCGCAGCGCGGCCTGCTCGGACTTGCTCGGGGGGTCGGAGTGCGCGACGCGGGCGCTGAGCCTGAGCGATCCGAGGTCGATCGACCGCAGCCAGGCCGGCCCGCCGTCGGCGGTGCCGACGGCGATCTGCGCCGACCCGCCGCCGACGTCGCAGACGGCAACCGTCCCTTCGCCGGCGGTGTCCTCCAGCGCGCCCTCGAAGGCGAGGCGCGCCTCCTCCTCCTGCGTGAGGACACGGGCATGTGCCCCGGACGCCCGAGAGATCAACCGGACGAGTTGGTCGGCGTTTCGTGCCTGCCGCCCGGGCGAGGCGACGACCACGTCGATCATCGCGGCACCGGCAGCGCGAGCGTCGTCGACGAAGTCGCAGACGCACGCCGCAGCCTCGGCCAGCTTCGGCGCCGAGATCGCCCCGAGCTCCTCGACGTCACGGCCGAGGCCGACGACCCGCTTGCCCCGAGCGACAGCCGTGAGCTCGCCGCCCACGCGCGCGCCAACCAGAAGCCGGATCGTGTTCGAGCCGACGTCCACCACGGCAACATTCATCTCCGGGATCTTCCCTTCAGCCTCGGCTGTGAAGCGGAAACGCTCTGGTAACGAGGTGGTGAAAGGAGCTACGTGGGCCGAAAACGGCGTCAGGTCACGGGCCGCGAACGGCGGCGGCGTCGCGCCAGCCGCATCAGCGTCGCCTGGCCCGAACGGGCCTGATCGGGCTTCTTCGGCGCGAGCCGCTTCCACGTCCCGTCGGGCTGCAGCTGCCATGCCGTCTCGTCGTCGAGCAGCGCGTCGAGGGCCGCGCCGAGGCGCTGTTGCAGCCGTGCGTCGTCGACCGGAGCAACCGCCTCGAGCCGATGGTCGAGGTTGCGGGGGAGGAGGTCGGCGCTCCCGACGAAGTACCGCCGGGCGTTGCGCGCCTCGAAGTGGTAGACGCGGCTGTGCTCCAGGAACCGGCCGAGCACGCTCCGGACTCGGATGTTCTCGCTCATCCCCTTCACGCCGGGTCGGAGCGCGCAGACGCTGCGGACGATCAGGTCGATCTTGGCGCCTGCCTGGGACGCGAGGTACAGCTCGTCGATGATCGCCGGATCGCTGAGGTGGTTCACCTTGATCCTGATCACCGCGTGCTTGTTCGCAGCTGCCGCCTGGGCAACTTTGCGAATCTCCTCGATCACGCGGTCCCGCAGGTTGAACGGCGCGACCAGGAGCTTCCGGAACCGTTCCGGCTTCCCGAAGCCGGTCACGTAGTTGAAGAGGTTCGCAACGTCGTCGGCGATGTCGGGATCCGCCGTGAAGAGACCGAAGTCCTCGTACAGGCGGGCGGTGACCGAGTGGTAGTTGCCGGTCCCGATGTGGACGTACCGGCGCAGGCCTCCGGGTTCGCGACGAACGACGAGCACGGCCTTCGCGTGGACCTTCAGGTTCGGGAAGCCGTAGACGACGTGGACCCCGGAACGCTCGAGCGCCTGCGACCACTCGATGTTTCTGCGCTCGTCGAACCGCGCCTTCAGCTCGACCAGGCAGACGCTCTGCTTGCCGCTCTCCGCCGCCTCGATCAACGCGGGAACGAGCGGCGTCTCGTTGCTCGTCCGGTAGACGGTCGCCTTCAGGCCGATCACCTCCGGGTCGTCGGCCGCAGACCTGACGAACGCCTCGAAGCTGGCCGCAAACGAGTCGTAGGGCTGGTGCACGAGAATGTCCGACTTCGCGATCTCGGAGAACATCAGACTCGGCTGGGAGTTGAAGCGGGCAGGCGTCACGGGCACCCACGGCTCGTCCTTCAGGTCGGGCCGGTCGAGCTGGGTGAGCTGCATCGCGTCTGCGAGCGCGAGCGGGCCGGGCTCGAGATAGACCTGATCCTCATCGACATCGAGGCCGCGCCTCAGCCGCTCGAGCAGCTCCGGCGCCGCCGAAGCAGCCACCTCGACCCGGACGACGTCGCCGAAGCGCCTGCGCCGCAGCTCGAGCTGGACCGCCTCGAGCAGGTCGTCCGCTTCGTCGGAAACCTCGAAGTCGGCATCGCGGGTCAGCCGGAAGACGGCACACGCTCCGATCTCCATCTGCGGGAAGAGCGACGCCAGGAAGTGTGTGATCACGTCCTCGAGCAAGACGTACAGCCCGCGTGCGCCGACGGCGACGAACCGGGGCAGTCCTTCGGGAACCTTGACCCGGGCCAGACGCTCCTCGCCGCTCTCGGGATCGCGGACGAAGACGCCCAGGCTCAGCGAGAGAGGGGAGATGTACGGAAAGGGCTGGCCGGGTCCGACCGCGAGCGGGGTGAGAACAGGGTAGATCTCGCGCCGGAATCGAAGAGCGAGCTCCTCGAGCTCCTCGTCGTCGCAGTCGGCGATCCTCCCGATGCGGATCCCCTCGGCGGCGAGTGCGGGAACGAGCTCCTCGGACCAAAGCGCGGCCTGGCGTGCCGTGAGCGCTTCCACGCGGTCGCGGATCTCGGCGAGGGTCGTCTGTGGCGAGCGGCCGTCGGCGGAACGGACGTTCAGGCCGGACGCGAGCTGGTCGAGCAGCCCGGCGACCCGGACGGCGAAGAACTCGTCCATGTGAGATGAGAAGAAGGCCGCGTACTTGACCCGCTCGAGCAGGGGTAGGCCCTCGTCGAAGGCCTGTTCGAGAACGCGCGTGCTCCAGTCGATGCTGGAGAGCTCGCGGTTCAGCAGCCGGTCGCCGGCCTTCCGCTTTCGCAGAGGAGGAGCCTGCCGCTCGCGCGAGACGGCCTTCGTGTGGGGGGACACAGACTTACTTTGGCTGAGCTTCGAGCTTGTAGCCAACCCCGTGTCGGGTATGGATGAATGCGTGGGTCGGCGCGCGCCGGTCGATCTTGTCCCGAAGCTTGCGCACGAACACGTCCACCGTGCGGTCACGATACCGCTGGCGCCTCCCCCAGATGCGCTGCATCAGCTCCTCCCGGCTGACGACGCGACCGTGCTCGATCGCGAGTGCGTGCAGCAGGCGGAACTCCGTCAGCGTCAGGTCGGCGCTGTGGCCGTCGACGTACGCCTGGACGTTGGCGGGGTCGATGACCAGCTCCTCGATCTCGATCCGCTCTCCGCGGTCAGGGGACTGCGCCCTGACGCCGCGCCGGACCGCAGCTCGCACCCGCGCGACGAGCTCGCTCATCGAGAAGGGCTTGACCAGGTAGTCGTCGGCGCCCAGCTCGAGCGCTCGGATCCGGTCTCCCTCCGTGCCGCGGGCGCTGACGACCACGATCGGCGTGCCGATCCCCTCCCCGCGCACGGTCTCGATCAGCTCCCAGCCGTCCAGACCGGGAAGCATCAGGTCGAGCACGCATGCGTCCGGGCGCTCGTAGCGGAGCCGGGCGAGGCCGAGCTCGCCCCGCTCGACCGCCACCGCGTCGAATCCGCCGGCTTCCAGATGCCGTGCGATCCCGTCCGCGATCACGTCGTCGTCCTCGACGATCAACACCCGAGGCATCGCGCCTACGATAGATCCGGCCCCTGAACGACCCGGTGACGATCTGGTGAGAATCTGGTGAAACGCCTGCTCGGACGGACGTCGACGCCTCCTGCGCCGGAGCCTCCGCGTGCGGATCTGGAGCGCGCCCGGGTCCTGATCGAGGAGAGCCGGGAGATCGTGGTCGTGCTCGACGACTCCCGCCGGGTGGTGACCGCCAGCCGCCGCGCCCGCGAATCGCTCGACGGCCTCGTCGAGGGCTCCGTCCTCCCGGACGAGCTGCTCCACCTCGGCGGGCGCACCCCCCTCGAGATCCCGTACGAGCTCGGCGACCGGCGCGAAACGCTCGTGTACCTGAGCGCGCCAGGCGACCTCGCCGCCTACGAGGAGCTCCGCGCAGGCTTCACCGCCGCCGTCTCCCACGAGCTGCGCACCCCGCTCGCGCGACTGCTCGCCCTCCTCGAGAGTGCCCTCCTGCCCGGTGCCGACCAGGCGGACCTGATCGGCCGCGCGCGCGGCGAGGTCGAGCGGATCGGCGAGCTGATCGACGACGTGCTCTTCCTCAGCGAGCTGGAGAGCGGCCGGGCGGTCGTCGCGCTCGGCTCGATCCGCGCCCTACCGGTGATCGAACGCGTCGTCGCCGAGGTCGCGGACCGTGCAGCGGCCGCCGGGGTCGAGGTCCGGGTCGAATGCACCGCCTCGTTCGAGCTGCCGTTGCGCGCGCGGATGCTGCAGGTGGTGGTCGAGAACCTCGCCCTGAACGCGATCCGGCACGCCGGCCCCGACACGAGGTGCACGATCTCCTGCACCGAGGCCGACGGCGAGCGGCGTCTGATCGTCTCCGACACCGGGGTGGGCGTGGCCGAGGAGGACCTGCCCCGGTTGTTCGAGCGCTTCTACCGCACCGACCGCGCCCGCTCCACCCGCGGCACCGGGCTCGGATTGGCGATCGTCAAGCACGTCGCCGTCGCCGCCGCCGGCACCGTCGAGGCATCGACGACTCCTGGCGGCGGCCTGACCGTCACCTGCATCTTCCCGGCGCGGCTCTGATAGACAGTCGCCGCCATGCGGATCCGCTTCACCCCTGAGCGGAAGGAGTTCTTCGAGCTCTTGGCCCGAGCCTCGTCGAACGCGATCGACGTCGCGCGTCTCGGCAGAGAGCTCTTCGACCGGTACCCGCGGGACGGCGAGGAGCTGATCCGCCGGATCAAGGAGCACGAGCACACCGGTGACAGCCTCACGCACGAGATCGTCAACCAGCTCAACAAGACGTTCGTCACCCCATTCGACCGCGACGACATCTACCGGCTCGCAGCGGCGATCGACGACGTCTGCGACTTCGTCGACGAGACGGCCGACCACCTCGGCTCGTGGGGCGTGTCGGACGTGCCGTCCGATGCCAGGGCGCTCGCCGACATCGTCCTCCGGCAGACGATCCTGCTGGACGAGGCAGTGCAGCGGCTGGACGGATTCAAGGACTCGAGTCGACAGCTGATCGAGCTACGCAACCTCGAGGACGAGGGCGACCGGCTCTTTCGCGACGGCGTCGGAGCGCTCTTCCGGTCGGGTGCCGACCCGTTGACGGTGATCCGCCTGAAGGACATCTACGAGGGGCTCGAGGAGGCGGTCGACGCCTGCGAGAACGCGGCGGACGTGCTCGAGGCGATCGTGGTCAAGAACCGCTAGGAGTCGCCCGTGGAAGGCGACATCCTCCTCGTCGTCGTCGTGGTCGTCGCGCTCGGTTTCGACTTCACGAACGGCTTCCACGACACGGCGAACGCGGTGGCGACGTCGATCTCGACGCGGGCGCTCCCGCCGAGGGTGGCGGTGGCGATCGCCGCAGTCGCCAATCTGGTCGGCGCGTTCGTGACGACCGCGGTCGCGAAGACGGTCGGGAGCGGCGTGCTCGATACCCAGCTGGTGACCACCAAGACCGTCCTCGCAGCGCTGTTCGGCGCGATTGCGTGGAACCTCGCGACGTGGTGGATCGGCCTGCCGTCGAGCTCCTCTCACGCGCTGATCGGCGGGCTGGTCGGAGCGGGCATCGCCCAGTCCGGCGTGGACGGGGTCCAGTGGCACAACCTCGCGCACAAGGTGATCATCCCGGCCTTTATCGCCCCGACGATCGCGTTCGGCGCCGCTTTCGTGCTGCTGGTGGTGCTCTTCTGGATCTTCCAGCGCATGCCGTCGACTCCGGCCAACCGCACGTTCCGCATCGGCCAGCTCTTCTCGGGCACGTTCATGGCCTACACGCACGGCGCGAACGACGCCCAGAAGACAATGGGCGTGATTGCGCTCGCCCTGCTGGCGAACGGCTCGATCGACTCCTTCTACATTCCGAACTGGGTGAAGATCACCGCCGGGCTCGCAATCGCCGTCGGTACGTACGTGGGTGGCTGGCGGATCATGCGCACGATCGGCCAGCGGCTGTACAAGATCGAGCCGGCCGCCGGGTTCGCCTCCCAGGCGACTGCAGGCGCCGTGATCGACATCGCGACGCGGCTCGGCTACCCGCTCTCCACGACGCACGTGATCTCGGGCGCCGTCCTCGGCTCCGGCTCGACGCGCCGGGTTCGCGCCGTGCGCTGGGGCATCGCCGGCAACATCGTCGTCGCCTGGTTCCTGACCCTGCCCGCGGCTGCGCTCGTCGCCGCCGCCTTCTACTGGCCGGTCGAGGGGATCTTCTAGCGCCCGGTACCCGGACGTTCGCCCGGCGTTCACCGAACGGGCACCCATCCCGCCGCGGTTGCGGGGCAGACTCCGAGACGTGGAGTCCAAGTACGCGGAGAGCAGCATCGCCCTCCTCCTGAGCGCGGAGGAGCGGGCAGCGCTCCTCCGCGTCATCCGCGTGGTCGAGGACAACTGGTGGCTGGACGAGGTCGAGCGGAACGTGCTCGAACGGCTCGAGCAGCTCGACAGCCCCGCCGCCGAGCTCGTCCACGCCGCCTGATCAGGAAGCAGTCTCGGTGACAGGATTAATCCTGTCACCGAGGCGGTTCTTCAACACGGCCAGCGGCCTTCGGGGGAGGGCCGGCGGTCGTGTGGTCCCGACCCCGTCTGGTTCGTCGCCGCGCCCGACATGCGCGGGCGCGGCACACAACCGCCTGCCGGCAGCAGGCGATGCGAGCGATGCGAGCGAGCGAAGGAGGGGGATCGTGGGGGAACCCCGGGTTCCCCCACGGCCTCACCAGCACCGGAGCGGGGAGGTGCTAGCTCTGGACCTGCTTCAGCGTTTTTTCAGATGCGACCAGGACGTGCTTCGGAATCGGCACGTAGCGGAGCTTCACGCCGTACTTCTGACCGCCGGTCAATGCCCAGAAGATGAACTTCTTCAAGTCGGCCGCCTTCGATGCCTTCACAGGAACGATCACGTACACAAACGTGCAGATCGGGTACGCAGTCACGGCGGACTTCGGCGGGTCGACGATGTGCATCTCGTTTTTCGGGCCCACCTTCGGAGTCGCCACCGCAGCCGCCGTGATCGACTTGATGCCTGGGGTGGTGAACTTGCCTGCTTTGTTCTGCACCGCCATCACGGGGATGTGATTCGCGATCGCGTAGGCGATGTCCGCGTAACCGATCGCCCCTTCCGTGTTCTTGACGACACCCGCCACGCCCGATGAACCCCGGCCGCCGACGCCTGTGGGGAAGTTCGGCTGCGTGGAGATGCCGACCTTGGTCTTCCAGGCTGGGCTCACGGACGAAAGGTAATCGGTGAAGTTGTAGGAAGTCCCGGATCCGTCCGACCGATAGACCGGAGTGATGTTGTCGTCAGGAAGCGAGACAGACGGATTGAGCTTCTTCAGCGCCGGATCGTTCCACTTCTTGATCTGTCCGAGGAAGATGCCGGCGAGAACCGGTCCCGAGATCCTGAGGGGCGCGTGTGCGTTTGTCTTGACATTGACGAGGACGGCCGTGCCCCCGAGCGCCCACGGGATCTGGACGCATCCGTTGCAGGCGCTGAATTGATCGGGCGACAGCGGCGCGTCGGAAGCGCCGAAGTCAACAGTGCGATTCGTGATCGCCTGAATCCCGCCGCCCGAGCCGATCGGCTGATAGACGATATTGACCCCGGTCAGCTGTGGGTACGACCCTGCCCACTGCGAAACGAGCGGGGCGACAAAGGTGCTGCCGGCCCCGACGAGCTGGCCGGCCGAATGCTTCGACGGATTGGCCGCCGCGGTCGTAGCTGCAACGGCCGCAGCGAGTGCGCAGACAGCAGTGATAACCAGCCTGTTGGCCGCAAATCTGGTTCTCATATGGTTCTTTCTCCCTCTTTGTCGTAGATCAGCCCGAGTTGGTGCGAGTCTGCCCCAGCGCTGATCGCAGGTGGGCATACCTCTGGTGATGTATTGGTTACGGCTTGGTGACCAGATCAGCGCGCCTTGAGCTTCTGCTGACGGCGACTCAGCAGGTACCGGGCAACAAGGCTCGCGATCAGAACGAAGGTCATGAGCACGAACGCGGCCGCCCAGGCCTGCTGGTTGAGGCTCTCCTCGGGCGATTCCGAGTCGAAGAGGATCAGCAGCGGAACTGCGGCCATGGCCTGTGACGGGTCGGTGACGACCTGGTTCGGCAGAAAAATGGACGTCGTGAAGAGCAACGGCGCGGTCTCGCCGGCGGCCCGAGCGATCGCAAGGGTTCCGGCCGTCAAGATCGCCCCCATCGCCGTCGGTACCACGACGAAGAGAACTGTTCGCCACTTACTCACGCCGAGCCCAAGGCTTCCTTGGCGCAGCGTGTCGGGCACGAGCCGAAGCACTTCGACGGTCGACCTCGCGACCACCGGAAGCATCACAATCGCCAGCGCCACCGAACCCTTCCACGCCGCATACCCCGAGCCGACCACGAGGAGTGCGTACGCGAAGATCCCGACGACGATCGAGGGGACGCCGTTCAAGACGTCGAGTCCCAATCCGATGAGCCGGGCGCCCCGGCTCCCCGCAAATTCGGCAACGTAGATGGCCACGAGGATTCCAACCGGCAGCGCGATCGCCGTCGCAATGCCCACGATGATCGCGGTTCCCACGAGGCCGTTCGCGATGCCTCCGCCCGTCTCACCGAACGTCACTTGGCTCTTCGTGAAGAAGTCGAGGTTGAGCGCGGGGATTCCTCGCAGCAGCACCGAGATGACGACGATTCCGAGGACGGCGACAGCGGAGAAAGCGGCCAGCGTCGCGACCCCCTCGGCAACCTTGTTGACGCGCTGGCGCCGCCGAGAACGGCCGGTCGTCCTGAGCGAGATACCAGCCGGCTCGGCGCTCATGTTCCGGACCCCCGTTCGATCTCGAAGCGCCGGACGATCAGCAAGGCGCCGAAATTGACGATCAGCGAGATCGCGAGCAGGATCACGCCGAGATAAAACAGGGAAGAGATTTGGAGATTCGACGCGGCTGCCTGGTACTGCGCAGCGATCCGGCTCGCCAGCGTATCGCTGGTATCGAACAGGTTCGCTGTCAGGTGGGCGGTCGTTCCGATCACCTGCGTCACTGCGATCGCCTCGCCGAGCGCGCGGCCCGCCCCGAGAAGCACCGCAGCGATCAGGCCGCCGCGAGTGTGAGCGAGGGTTACACCTCGCACCATCTCCCAGCGAGTAAGGCCCAGACCCAGCGCACCCTCCTTGATCTCCTGCGGAACCTGCATGAACAGATCCCGACTGATCGAGGCTGTGATCGGGATGATCATGATCGCGAGGACGAGGACTGCCGTGAACATCGTGCTCCCCGAGATCGGCTTGGTCGCGAAGAACGGCGTCCAGCCGAATACATCGTTGAGCCATGGCCCGAATTGATTGTGGACAACAGGGCCAAGAACGAGAATGCCCCAAAGACCGAGGACGACGCTCGGAATAGCTGCCAGCATTTCGACCAGCGTGCCCACGACCCCTCGAACGCCGCGCGGAGCGAGCTCGCTCAAGTAGAGACCGATCGCGATTGCCACTGGCCCCGCGAGTAGGACTGCGAACCCGGTCACGTACAACGTCGTGGCGATGAAGTCGAGCGCCCCGAACTGGTTGCTGACCGCGTCCCAGGTCTGGTGCCACAGGAACGAGAGGCCGAACGTGCTGATGGAGAGCCGAGCCCCGTCGACGACCTTGTAGATGATGAGTGCGATCAGTCCGAGTGAGCCGAAGGCCGCCGCAGCCGCGACCCAGCGGAGCGTGACGTCTCCTACGCGGTCGACGAGCGAGCGCCGCGACGCGAGCGCCGTCGGCTTGCCGGCCGGGACATCCATGCGGGGAGCAGCATTAGCAGCTGGTCGGGAACGTGAAAGGCGCGTTCACCAGGTCGACACCACTTCGTCACACGCCTTAGACCCGGGCGATCTCTGCGATGCGAGAGACTGAGCATGTGGCTACCGATGTCGCACGGGTCGACGTTGCCGCGGGCCTGAGAGAAGGGCAAGCACCGATCGCGAAGGGCGACGTGGTCTTCGGGATCGACAACTTGAGCGTCCACTACGGTTCCAACCTTGCCCTGTCCGGTGTCGGGCTCGACATCTATCGCAACCTGATCACCGCGATGATCGGCCCCTCCGGGTGCGGGAAGAGCACGTTCATCCGCTGCCTGAACCGGATGAACGACCTCGTTCCAGGCGTGAAAGTGGGAGGCCGGATTCTCTACCACGGGATCGACCTCTACGGGCAGGATGCCGATCCGGTCGAGGTCCGCCGCCGGATCGGGATGGTCTTCCAGAAGCCGAATCCGTTTCCGAAGTCGATCTACGACAATGTCGCCTTCGCACCCAAGATGCTCGGCCTGCGCAAGGATCTCGACGAGCGCGTGGAGCGGGCCTTGCAGGGAGCGGCGCTCTGGGACGAGGTTAAGGACCGGCTGAAGCGCAGCGCCCTCGCCCTCTCGGGCGGGCAGCAGCAGCGCCTGTGCATCGCGCGCGCTCTTGCGGTCGAGCCGGAGGTGATCCTCCTCGACGAGCCGGCCTCTGCGCTCGACCCGATCTCGACTGCCGCGATCGAGGACCTGATGCACGAGCTCAAGCGCGACTACACGCTCGTGATCGTCACGCACAACATGCAGCAGGCGGCGCGCGTCGCCGACATGACCGCGTTCTTCAGCCTCGACATCGCCGACGGCGCCCGCCACGGCGTGCTCGTCGAGTACGACGAGACCGCGAAGATCTTCACCCATCCGTCCGACAAGCGAACCGAGGACTACGTCACCGGCCGCTTCGGATGAGGGACGAGTTCCACCGCGAGCTCGAGCGTCTCGAGGCGAGGCTCCAGTCCGAGAGCGATCTGGTCATGCGGTCGCTCAGGCTCGTTCTGTCGGCGCTCGCCGAGGCCGACGGCGAGGCGGCCGACGAGGTGATCCGGTTCGACGACGAGGTCGACGCCGTCTACCTCGAGATCGAGCAGGGCGTCCAGGACCTGCTCGCCCGGCAGACGCCGGTCGCGTCCGACCTCAGGCTGGTGCTGGCGATCCTGCACGTCAACCTCCACCTCGAGCGGATGGCGGACTACTGCGTGACGATCGCCAAGCTCGTCAAGCTGACCGAGTACCTGCCGCAGGCGTCGAGCCTGATCGACGCGTTCGAGGAGATGGGCACGCGCGCGGAGGAGATGATCCGCGTCGCCGTCGACTCCTTCGCCGCGCGCGACGCCGCCCGGGCCGAGACGCTCGTCGAGCTCGACGAGTTGATCGACCGCGCCAATCGCCATGCAGTCGAGCAGGTGTTCGCGATCGCCGACGATCTCGACGCACGGCGCTGGGGCCTCCGGATGCTCATCGTCTCGCGCTGCCTCGAGCGGATCGGAGACCACGCCGTCGACATCGGCGAGCAGACCGCCTACCTCGTCACCGGCGAGTTCCGCGAGTACACCGACGCGTCCCGTCCGAGCCTCGCGGGAGCATGACCGGGTGGACGAGACGTCGGACGCGCTGCGGCGAACGCGGCTGGCGAGCGAGCGGACCTACCTCGCCTGGTGGCGCACGGGGCTGACCGCGATCGCGGTCGGAATCGGGGCAGGCGGGATCGCCCCGAAGCTGGTCGGCGAGGCGCGCTGGGCGTATGTGCTCGTCGGCACCGGGTTCGCCGCGCTCGGCGTCGCCCTGCTCGGCTACGGCCTGCGACGGCAGACGATCGTCGACCGGGCGGTGAGCGAGGGCCGCTTCGCGCCGCCCGAGACGCGGGTCCTGGCGGTCCTCACCCTGGTGGCCGCCCTTCTGGGCACGTTGACCGTCGTGCTCCTGCTCTCGTCACTCTGAACCCGGCGAGCTAGCATCGAGCGATGGAGAGCCGCCCGCTCAGGGTCACGTTCCACGAGGAGCTCCACGACCTCGAGGCATCGCTGCAGATGGAAGGCGACCTCGTCGTACGATCGGTACAGGCGGCGACGCGGGCGATGGTCGAGCAGGACCTCGAGCTGGCCGATGAGGTCATTTCGTTCGACGACGAGGTCGACAGCGCCTATTTCGCGATCGAGGAAGGGATCCAGTCGCTGCTCGCCCGACAAACGCCCGTCGCGTCCGACCTCCGGCTCGTGCTCGCGATGCTGCACGTGAACCTCCACCTGGAGCGGATGGCCGACTACTGCGTCACGGTCGCCAAGCTGACCAAGCTGGCCGGCGACATTCCGGCCGAGGCCAGGATCGTCGCCGCGCTCGCCGAGATGGGCGTCCGCGCCGAGGAGATGACCCGCGTCGCGCTCCGCTCCTTTCAGCACCGGGACCTGGCACGGGCGGAGGCGCTCGTCGACCTGGACGAGCTGATCGACCGCACGAACCGCAGGCTGTCGGAGCGGGTGCTCGGACTCGGCGCCGAGCACCGCGAGTGGGGCCTGCGGATGCTGGTGGTCTCGCGCTGCCTCGAGCGGATCGGAGACCACGCCGTCGACATCGGCGAGCAGACCGCATACCTCGTCACCGGTGAGTTCCGCGAGTTCACGGACGCGTCCAGGCCGGACGTGGACCCGTCTTAGTCAGTGCGCTCAGGCTCGGTCGCCTGAGCGCCGTAGGGCCCGGCTATCGGAAGCGTGAACTCAGGGGGCTACCCTCCTCACCTCTCACCGGCTGGTCACCGATCGGATACCCACCGGCCGGACGGCCGGGCCTAGCTTCGGGACCGATCGCGCCGGACACGCCGGCGCTGATACCGAAAGGGAGACGATGAAGCTGACGCGGAGAACGAAGCTCGCGCTCGGCTCCGGATTGGTGCTCGGAGCGGCGGCCGTGGCGGCGGTCGCGGTTGCAGCTCCGGGCGCCCAGACCGGTCCGAGCAGCTCGGAGTCGCCGTACGTCCTGCGCTCGCAGCCGGGGGTCGTGACGAAGTCGATCCTCACTGTCGGTGACTCGGTGAACACGAAGCCGGACGGCGTCACTCCGTACCGGATGGTCGGGATCCCCGACGGACTCGGGGCCTTCGACAACGGCGACGGCACCTTCACCGTCCTCATGAACCACGAGCTCTCGAGCACCCAGGGCGAAGTGCGGGCACACGGCGCCCGGGGCGCCTTCGTCTCCAAGTGGACGATCGAGAAGGGCTCGCTGCGCGTCCTGCACGGCGAGGACCAGATCCAGACGCTCCACACATGGAACGGAACCGACTGGCAGGTGTCGAACACCGACGGCGCTCCGACGCGCCTGAATCGCCTCTGCTCAGCCGACCTGCCGGCGCCGTCGGCCTTCTTCAACCCCGCCTCGGGCAAGGGCTACGACGGACGGCTCTTCATGGACGGGGAGGAGGGCGGCACCACCGGACGTCCGTGGGGCCACGTCGTCGCGACCGGCGACAGCTACGAGCTGAGTCCGTGGCTCGGCAGCATGTCCTACGAGAACGTGGTCGCGAACCCGCAAACCGGCGACGCGACGGCGGTGATCGAGATGGACGACGGGGACGCCACGGTCGGCCAGCAGGTGTACCTCTACCGCGGCCAGAAGACGACCTCCGGCAACCCGGTCCAGAAGGCCGGACTGACGAACGGAAAGCTGTACGGGATCAAGGTGCTCGGTGTCCCGCAGAACGAGCACCAGCACAGCTGGACGGTCGGCGAGGAGCAGAATTTCGAGCTCGTCGACGTCTCCCAGTTTGCCGGCGTCGGAGGCGCAGGCGCGAACACGCTGGACGGGGACAGCCAGTCCAAGGGCGTGACCAACTTCCAGCGGCCCGAGGACGGCTCCTGGGATCCGCGGCACCCGAATGACTTCTACTTCGTGACCACGTCGGCGTTCGGTCCGGCTCCTGCCGAGAACCGCACCGGCGAGACGAGGCTGTGGCGGCTGCGCTTCGTCGATCCGGCCGATCCGAGCAAGGGTGGCACGATCACCCTCCTCGTCGGCGGGCCGGTCGGCACGGCAGACAGTCCCTCTGCGACCGGCACCCAGAGCGCCGGCTCGCCGGGCCCCCAGATGCTCGACAACGTCACGGTCAACGACCGCGGCCAGGTGCTGATGGTCGAAGACGTCGGCGGCCAGGCATATCTCGGTGGCGCCTGGATCTACTCCATCGACAGCGGAAACCTGGTGAAGATCGCCGAGCACGATCCGGACCGCTTCACCCCCGGCGCCTCCGACTTCTTGACCAAGGACGAGGAGATGTCCGGGATCATCCCGGCCGGCTTCCTCGGCGAGGGTTGGTACCTGCTCGATACGCAGGCGCATTACGCGATCAGCGGCGAGCTCGTCCAGGGCGGCCAAGTGCTCGCCCTGCACGTTCCGCCGGGCAAGTTCAAGTAGCGACGGGTGGATCCTCGGGGGGCCCGGCAGCGGGCCCCCCGAACGCCCGGCTAGTCTGCGCCGCGGTGAAGCGGGCGCTCGTTCTCGGTGTCCTCCTGGCGGCCGCAGTCGCCGTCGTCGGCCCGGGAGGCTCGGCGTCGAAGCCGGTCGTCCACCTCGCCTTCACCGGAGACTTGGCGATGGTCGCCGGGCCCGCCGACGCCTACTTCGACTCGGTGAAGCGCGACCTCCGCGGGGACGTCGTCCTCGGCAACCTCGAGGGAACGCTGACCGAGCGCGCGTCGTCGAAGTGCGCCGCCGGGAGCTCGGACTGCTTCGCCTTCCATGCCCCGCCGTCGTATGCCCGGCTGCTGCGGCAGTCGGGCTTCACGGTCGTGAACCTCGCCAACAACCACGCCATGGACTACGGGGAAGGGGGCCAGGCGGACACGGTTGCGGCGGTGCGCGCAGCGGGCCTGCTGACCACCGGGCGGCCAGGCGAGATCGCCTACGCGAAGGTGCGCGGGACGCGGATCGCCCTGCTCGGGTTCGCGCCGTATCCCTGGGCTCAGAGCCTGCTGAACCTGCCCGCGGCCCAGGCACTCGTGCGCAAGGCGGACGAGTGGGCCGACCTTGTCGTCGTCACCATGCACGCCGGCGCAGAGGGTTCCGACCGCCAGCACGTCCGGCCGGGGACGGAGTGGTTCCTGGGCGAGAACCGAGGCAACTCGATCGCGTTCACGCACGCGGTGATCCGCGCCGGCGCCGACCTCGTGGTCGGCAGCGGTCCGCACGTCCTGCGCGGGATGGAGTGGTACCGCGGACGGTTGATCGCGTACTCGATGGGCAACTTCGTCGGCTACCAGACGCTGAACACGTCCGGCGTCTCGGGCGTGACCGGGATCCTGCGCGTCACGCTCGGGCGGGATGGGTCGTGGGTCAGGGGCACCCTCGTCCCGATGACCATCGCCGGCAACGGCATGCCGCGCCCGGACCCGAGCGGAGCCGCCGACGCGATCGTGCGCCGGTTGTCCGGCGAGGACTTCGGCCGCCGCGCGACGCGGGTGTCGGGTGACGGCGCGTTGCGACCGCCCTCTTGACATAGATCGACAATTGTCTATATTGGCGTTTGTCGATGAATGCGCTGCCCGTTATCGCGTGCTGCCGCCCGCTCGACGCCGCGCCCCTCTCCGAGGAGGAGGCGGAGGCAACGGCGAGACTCTTCAAGGCGCTCGGAGACGCCGCCCGCGTGCGGATCGTCAACCTGCTCGCCACCAGTGACGAGCCGGTCTGCGTGTGCGAGCTGGTCGGACCTCTCGGGCTGACCCAGCCGACCGTCAGCCATCACCTGAAGAAGCTCACCGACGCCGGGCTGCTCGTCCGCGAGCAGCGGGGAACGTGGGCCTACTACTCCCTCGACGAGGACGCGCTGGCGGCGCTGGGCGAGCTCACAGCTGTGAAAGGAGAGAATCGTGAACGACCAGTTGCGGTTGCGTGAGGAAGTTCGCGCGAAGTACGCCGAAGCCGCCGCCGGCGGCGCGTGCGGCACCGACTGTGGGTGCGGCCCCGAGTTCTACGAAGGGGAACAGGTCGGCGGGATCCTCAGCCTCGGATGCGGCAACCCGGTTGCCATGGCGGACCTGAACGAAGGCGAGAGCGTGCTCGACCTCGGCTCCGGCGGGGGGCTCGACGTGATCCTCTCGGCCGAGCGCGTCGGCCCGTCGGGCATCGCCTGGGGGCTCGACATGACCGAGGAGATGCTCGCGCTCGCGCGGGCGAACGCGGCCGACCGTGGTGTGACCAACGCCCACTTCCTGCGCGGTCAGATCGAGGACATCCCCCTCCCGGCCGACAGCGTCGACGTCGTGATCTCGAACTGCGTGATCAACCTGTCGACGGACAAGCCCGCCGTCTTCCGCGAGCTCGCCCGCGTCCTGAAGCCGGGCGGACGGCTGGGCATCAGCGACGTGATCGCCGAGGACCGCCTGACGCCCGACGAACGTGCCGAGCGCGGGAGCTACGTCGGCTGCATCGCCGGTGCGCTGTCGAAGACGGAGTACCTCGAGGGTCTCGCCGAGGCCGGCTTTGAGGACGTGTCGGTCGAGTTCACGTACGAGGCCGCCGACGGGATGCACGGCGCGATCGTGAAGGGGCGAAAGTCGGCGGCGGAGGCGACCCGGCCGAACCGCTCGAAGAGCCTCCCGGTGGCGGCTACAAGCGGCGGGTGCTGCTAGCGCCATCGCCGCGCACGAACAGGTAGGCCAGGGCCCCGATCGCAGCTCCGAGCGGCGGTGCGACGAGGTAGATCCAGAGCGACGTCAGGTCGCCGGAGACGATCGCGGGCCCGGCCGACCGCATCGGGTTCATCGATGCGCCGGAGATCGGGCCGCCGAACATCGCGTCGAGGCCGATCGTCGCCCCGATCGCGATCGCCGCCGCCTCGCCGACGGCGCGCGTGTCGGTTGCCACGGCCATGATCACGAACATCAGGAAGGCGGTCATCACGGTCTCCCAGAGAAACGACTGGGCGTCGGACCCCGACGGCAGCGTCGCACCCACGTGGGCGATGTCACCGAGTGAGCCGCGCAGGATCGCCGCAGCGACGATCGCACCGGTGAGCTGCGCGGCCCAGTAGCCGCCGGCCCGCCGCCACGGAAAGTGGCGCGTCAGCGCGAACGCGAAGGTGACCGCGCCGTTGAAGTGCGCGCCCGAGACGTGCCCGACCGCATAGATCATCGCCATGATCACGAGCCCAAAGGTGATCGCGACGCCGACGTGGCCGAGCTGGTGCGTCTTGGCGTCGACCATCACCGCCCCGGCGCCGGCGAAGACGAGCGTGAACGTGCCGATCGCCTCGGCGGCCAGGCTGCGGAGGAGCGGCATTAGTCGAGCAGCTCGCCGACGAGGCGCTGCACGCGTTCGTCGATCTCGTCGCGGATCCGGCGTACGGTCCCGAGATCCTGTCCCGCCGGGTCGTCGAGCTCCCAGTCCTCGTACTTCTTTCCTGGGTAGATCGGGCATGCATCGCCGCAGCCCATCGTGATCACGACGTCTGCGGCACGGACGACCTCGTCGGTCAGGGGCTTCGGGAACTCCTCGCCGAGATCGACGCCGACCTCGGCCATCGCCTCGACGACGGCCGGGTTGATCTCCTCGCCGGGCGCGCTGCCCGCCGAGCGGACGTGAACGCGACCATGCGACCGCAGCTTGACGAGGCCTGCCGCCATCTGAGAGCGGCCTGCGTTGTGAACACACACGAACAACACCTCAGGTTGTTCCTTGACGATCGCTCCCTCCGCCTGACCGAGCGCGCGTAGCCGTTCGCGCGCGAACCGGTGAGCGAGTACGGGAACGAAGACGTTGATCCGCGCGGCGCCGAGCAGGTCGAGCGACTCGGCGATGTACATCGCGATCGTCTGCTCCGAGAAGATGCCGGCGAACTCGCTCCTGAGCGCGGCAGCGGCCTGGTCGACGTGGTGCTGCGTGACTGGATCCAGTAGCTCCGGCACGATCGACTCCTCTCTCATCGACGGCGATCGATGACCGATGATCGCAAGGTCATCGATGTCTGTCAATATGAATCCAATGCAGCCGATCGCGACCATCGCCGCCTCCTGCCCGCCGCTCCTCCAGGGACCGCTCGACGCCGGCGAGGCCAGGCGGCTGGCCGAGTCGATGAAGGCGTTGGCGGATCCGGCGCGGCTTCGCCTCCTCAGCCTGATCCAGGCGCAGCCGGGCGCCGAGGCGTGCGTCTGCCACCTGACCGAGCCGCTCGGCCTCAGCCAGCCGACCGTCAGCCACCACCTGAAGGTGCTGCTCCGGGCCGGGCTGGTCGAGCGGGAGCAGCGCGGGAGCTGGGCCTACTACCGCGTCGTCCCGGAGCCGCTCGCAGCGCTCCGCGAACTGCTCGCGTGAACGTCCTCTTCGTCTGCGTCGGCAACAGCGGGCGGAGCGTGATGGCCGAGCGGCTGTTCCGGCGAGCTGCGGCCGGGAGGCACGAGGCGCGGTCGGCCGGGTCGGACCCGCACCGCGAGACGGCCGAGCCTGCCGTCGCGGATGCCCTTGCGGAAGTCGGCATCGACGCCTCCGACCATCGGGCGCACAGGCTCGAGCAGGCGGACGTCGACTGGGCGGACGTGGTGATCGCCGCCTGCGACGGCGCCTGTCCCGTTGTCGTCGGCAAGCGGTACGAGAACTGGGGTTTACCGGACCCGGCCGGGCTGCCGATCGAGGAGGTCCGCCCCATCCGCGACGAGATCGCCAGTCGTGTGAATGCTCTGGTTGCCGATCTAGGCGACGACCACCTAGCGTAGAAGGGCCAGACTTCAGTCTGGCCCTTGCCTTTCGGTCGCACCACCCAAAGGCCGGGGGACAGGCTGAAGCCTGTCCCTTCGGCAAGCACCTTCAGCCTGTCGTAGTGACGACTCAGAGCTCGAACCGAGGCGAGCCGGCCGTGAGGATCCTCGTCGCGACCGCCTTCGACCACTCGCGGCCGATCGCGTCCGCAAGCTCGGCCACCAGCCGCGCGACGTCGACACCGGCACTCGCGTGCAGTGCCTCGGCGACGATTACAGCCGCCGCCGTCTCGTCGCGGACGGCCGACGCGGCGCTCTGCCGGTTCGTCCAGCGGCGGGCATGAGCCCGGCCCGCGGCGTCGGCGAAGACGACCTCACCGGGCTCCGGGTGCTCCGTCTCGCCGGAGAAGGCGAGGTACGTCTCGGAGCCGGTCGCGTACCGCACCTCCACGTAGTCCGCTATGCCGTCGACGTCCAGCGCCGCGACCGGGATCGCGAAGGCTGCCGAGGCGGCGTTGCACAGATCGACGAGCGGGTTGATCTGCGGCAGCGAGCCCTCTTTCCGGAGGCGTCGCAGGAGCGCCTCGGAAGCACAGCGGTACTGCGTCGGCTTGAGCCCCAGCTTCGAGAATGCGCGCCTCCACGCCTGGATCTCCGGGAGCTCGCCCTCGGTGCTCTCGGCGAGCCGCAGCTCGGCGACGGCAGTGAGCTCGGCCACTCGCGGGCTGACGTCGACGTCGCTCGTGATCCCCTCGACCGCGAGCACGCCGGGGACGAGCTCGGGGAAGTCCCGCCAGATCTCGGGTGAGTGGCCGAAGGTCGTGGCTAGCGCCGTCCCGAGGTGAGGACCTTGAAGCGGCCGACGCCGCGGATCGACGCGTCGAGCAACTCGACCGGATGGACCGTGGGCAACGCGCGGCCGGAGCGACGCAGGTACCGCGACACCTGGACGAGACAGCCCGGGTTGGCGGCGGCGTACACGTCGGCACCCGTGGCGGCCACGTTCGCAGCCTTGCGCTCACCTAGCTCCCGGGCCGGCTCGGGTTGGGTCAGGTTGTAGATGCCCGCACTGCCGCAGCAGATCGCCTGCTCGGCCGGCTCGAGCAGCTCGAGGCCGGGGATCGATAGGAGGAGTCTCCGCGGCGCGTCGCGGATTCCCTGCGCGTGTCCGAGGTGGCATGCGTCCTGATAGGCGACCCTCAGCGCGAGCGGCCGCGGCCGCGCCCGCGGTCCCAGCTCGGACAGCAGCTCGCTGACGTCGACGACCCTGACGTCGAGCCCTGCATCCTTCAGATGGGACCCGCAGCCGGCGGCGTTGACGACAACGGCGTCGAGCCCGGCGAACGCCTCAGCGATCCGCTCCGCGCGTCGTAGTCCTTCGGCGTGGCGCCCAGCATGGAGGTGCAGCGCACCGCAGCACATCTGTCCCCGCGGCGCGACGACCTCGCAACCCTCGGCCGCGAGGACTCGCGCAGTGGCAGCGTTGACATCCCCGAAGACGACGCGCTGCACGCAGCCGAGCAGCAGTCCCACCCGGGCACGCGGCGTACCGACGGGCGCCGTCCGCTCGGATGGACACTCCGACGAGCGCCACCGCGGCTTCAGCTCCGCGAACGGCCGGAGGCGGCCCGGGAGGCGCGGCGGGGTCAGCGCCAACGCGAGCCGGAGCCGACGCGGATACGGAACCGCAGCGAAGACGAGGGCGCGCTGCAGCCGCTCGCCCAAAGGCCGTTCATAGCGCTCCTCGACCTGAGCGCGCGTCTGCTCGATCAGGCGGCCGTACTGGACCCCCGACGGGCATGAAGTCACGCAGGCCATGCAGCCGAGGCAGCGGTCGAAATGCTGCACGGTCGTCGCGTTCAGCTCGACCGTGCCGTCGACGAGCCCGCTCATCAAGAGAATCCGCCCGCGCGGCGAGTCCATCTCCTCCTGCCAGAGCGGCCCGTAGGTCGGACAGGTCGGCAGGCAGAAGCCGCAGTGGACGCAGTCGTCGATCAGCCCGCGGTCGATCACACGAGCACCCCCGCCGGATCGAACTGCGACCGCACGCGTTCGGCGAGAGCCACCTCGGCCGGATCGCGCAGGTCCGCCACCTGCTCCCGAACGTAGGCGACCCCGGCCGCCACGCGGACGACCGCATCGTCGAGGCCGGCGAGTGTCTCGGCCAGCCGACCGGGCGGGAACACGACGCGCCCACCGGACGCCCCCTGTCGCGCCGCGAGCTCGGCCCACACGGAGCCGTTGTCCTCACCACCGCCGACGAGCCCCTGTGCAAGCCGCAACTGCTCGTCCACCCCACGCCGGCCGCCCTCGAACAGGACCGCGAGCCGGCCCGGCCAGAGCAGGTCGACCGCCGATGCGGCCAGCGGCGCCCGCAGGATCGCCCGCGTCCTCTCCCCTGCGTCGTCGGCCGACGGCACGGCAACGACGAGCGTGCGGGTCGCCTCAGGCCGCGGGTGCAGGCGCAACCCCACCCGCGCGATCAGACCCAGGCGCCCCTCCGACCCGCAGAAGAGCTTGCCGAGGTCGTAGCCGGCGACGTTCTTGACCACCTTGCCGCCGGAGCTGGCGATCGTGCCGTCGGCGAGCACCACCGTGACGCCGATGACGAGGTCGCGCGCCGTCCCGTAGCGGTGGCGGCGGGGACCGGAAAGGTTCGCGGCGATGCAGGCGCCGATGGTCGGGTTGCCGGGTGGATCGAACGCCAGCATCTGACCGTGCGCGGCAAGCCGCTCGTTCAGCTCGCGAACGCGCACGCCGGCCTCGACGATCACGGTCAGGTCGCCGGCCTCGTGCTCGAGCACGCGGTCGAGCCGGCGCGTGGAGAGGACGACGTCGCCGTCCTCCCGCCCGATCGATACGCGCTCACCCCGCTCGGCCGCGTCCCTCAGAACCGTTGCGGCGTCGTGGACGCTCTCGACCTCAGAGACGCTCGGCAAGCCCGGCCTGCTCGAGTGGGTGGACGCGATACGGCCCCGGCACCTCGCCGCACAGGCGCGGGGTCGGAAACACCTTGCCGGGGTTGCAGAGTCCGGCCGGATCGAACGCACGGCGCACCCGCTGCATCGCCTCCAGGTCGTCGGCACCGAAGAGAAGCGGCATCGAGCACGCCTTGTCGACGCCGATCCCGTGCTCGCCCGTCAGGGAGCCGCCGGCGTCGATGCACGCCTCGAGAATCGCCTCGGCCAGCGCCCGGGCCCGCTCGGGCTCGCCTTCGGCGCGGGCGTCGTAGAGGACGAGCGGGTGGAGGTTGCCGTCCCCCGCGTGGAAGACGTTGCCGACGCGCAGACCGAACTCCGTCTCGAGCTCGGCGATCCGCCGGAGGACCTCCGGCAGCTTCGTCCGCGGGACGACGCCGTCCTGGACGTAGTAGTCGCTCGAGACCCGCCCCATCGCCGCGAACGCCGACTTCCGTCCCTTCCAGAGGAGCGCCCGCTCGTGGTCGTCCGCGGCCGTGCGGATCTCCCAGGAGTCGCAGACGCGGCAGATCGCCTCGACTGCGGCGAGATCCTCTTCGACCTGCTGCGCCGGCCCGTCGAGCTCGACGAGCAGGAGCGCGTTCGCGTCCGGGTAGCCGGGATGCACCGCGGCTTCGGCGGCCTCGATCGTCAGCCGATCCATGATCTCCATCGCGGAGGCGAGGATCCCGGCCGAGACGACGCCGGACACCGCCGCCCCCGCGGCGTCGGTGGAGTCGAATGCGGCGAGCACGGTGCGCACCGCCTCGGGGCGGCGCAGCAGCCGGAGGGTGATCTCGGTCGCGATCCCGAGCGTCCCCTCGGAGCCGACGAAGGCGCCGAGCAGGTCCGGCCCGGGCGTGTCCGCCGAGAGCCGCACGGCCTCCCCGTCCGGCAGGACGACGACCAGCCCCGTCACGTGGTTGACGGTGAAGCCGTACTTGAGGCAGTGCGCGCCGCCGGAGTTCTCGGCGACGTTCCCGCCGATCGTGCACACCTGCTGGCTGGACGGGTCGGGCGCGTAGTACCAACCCTCGGCCGCGACCGCCTCCGTCACCTGCAGGTTGGTCACGCCCGGCTGGACGACGATCCGCGCGCCGGCGAGGTCGACGTCGAGCACCCGGTTCATCCGCGTCAGGGAGACGACGACGCCGTCCGCGACCGGCAGCGCACCGCCGGAGAGGCCGGTGCCCGCACCGCGCGCAACGAACGGCACGCCCGCCGCACTGCACGCCCGGACGACCGACCGGACCTCCTCGGTCGTCCGCGGGAGAACGACCAGCGAGGGCACGACGCGGTGGCCGGTGAGCCCGTCGCACTCGTACGTCCGAAGCTGCTCCGGCTCCTCGATGACGGCATCGGGGCCGAGGAACCGCTTCAGATCGCCGGCCAACGCCATCGCTGTCAATCTATCGCGGTGCCGGTCGACCTCCCAGCGGGCATTCAGCTCAGGGGCGAGCGTGATCCCACGATCCTCTCCGGCGAGGCGCTCGAATTCGTCGCCGGCCTCCAGCGCGCGTTCGGCGGCCGGCGCAAGGAGCTGCTGACTGCACGGGCAGAGCGCCAGCGGCGGCTGCTCGCCGGCGAGCTGCCCGACTTCCTGGAGGAAACGCGGTCGGTGCGCGAGGACGACTCGTGGCGCGTGGCGGAGGCGCCGCCGGATCTCCAGGACCGGCGGGTCGAGATCACGGGCCCTACGGACCGGAAGATGGTGATCAACGCGCTGAACTCGGGCGCCCGCGTGTTCATGGCCGACTTCGAGGATGCGAACTCGCCGACCTGGCCGAACCTGGTCGAGGGCCAGCAGAACCTGATCGACGCGAACGAGCGCACGATCGCGCTCGACACCGGAAAGAAGAGCTACAGCTTGAACGACGAGGTGGCGACGCTGCTCGTGCGGCCGCGGGGCTGGCACCTGCCCGAGCGGCACCTGCTCGTCGACGGCGAGCCGGTCTCGGGAAGCCTGTTCGACTTCGGGCTCTACATGTTCCACTCGGCGAAGCGGGCGCTCGCGCACGGGAGCGGCCCCTACTTCTACCTGCCGAAGCTCGAGAGCCACCTCGAGGCGCGGCTCTGGAACGACGTCTTCGTCCACGCCCAGGACGCGCTCGGCATCCCGCGGGGAACGATACGCGCGACCGTCCTGATCGAGACGATCCTCGCCGCCTTCGAGATGGAGGAGATCCTCTACGCGCTGCGCGAGCACTCGGCCGGCTTGAACGCCGGGCGCTGGGACTACATCTTCAGCGTGATCAAGAAGTTCCGTCACCGGGACGACTTCGTGCTCCCGGACCGCTCGGCGGTGACGATGACCGTCCCGTTCATGCGCGCCTACACCGAGCTGCTGGTGAAGACCTGCCACCGCCGCGGCGCGTTCGCGATGGGCGGGATGGCGGCTTTCATCCCGAACCGCCGCGACCCGGAGGTGACCGAGCAGGCGCTCGCCAAGGTCCACGAGGACAAGGCGCGTGAGGCAGGCGACGGCTTCGACGGCACCTGGGTCGCCCACCCCGACCTCGTCGAGACCGCGACCGCCGAGTTCGACGCCGTGCTCGGCGACCAGCCGAACCAGCTCGACCGGCAACGGCCTGAGGTGTCGGTGGGCGCCGACCAGCTGCTCGCGGTACCGAAGACGCCGGGCGAGGTCACCGAGGCCGGGATCCGGCAGAACGTCTCCGTCGGGATCCGCTACCTGAACGCCTGGCTGAACGGCACCGGCGCCGCCGCGATCGACAACCTCATGGAGGACGTCGCCACCGCCGAGATCTCCCGCTCGCAGATCTGGCAGTGGCTGCACCACGGCCGCCTCGACCGCGAGCACCTGCTCACGATCGTCCGCGAGGAGGCCGACGCCGCGCCCAGCCAGCCTCGCCTCGGCGAGGCGACCAAGACCTTCGAGCACGTCGCCCTCACCGACGACTTCGTCGAATTCCTCACACTGCCCGCATACGAACTGCTCGAGCCGTTGAGTTAGGCTTGGGTCGCCACCACCCAACCAAGGAGAGAACATGGAAGTCGGCCCAGTCGACGTCTACATCATCGGCTTCCCCGGTAACAAGTTCTCGGGCAAGATCGCGCCGGCGATCCAGGAGCTCGTGGACAACGGGACGATCCGCATCCTCGACCTGCTCTTCGTGATGAAGGACGAGGACGGCACCGTCGCGACACTCGCGATCGAGGATCTCGACCAGGAGGGCGCCGCGTTCGCCGAGCTCGACATCACCGAGCCGGGGTCCCTCAACGACGAGGACGCGGACGAGGTCAGCGAGGATCTCCCGGCCGGTAGCTCGGCGCTGCTCGTTGCCTTCGAGAACCTCTGGGCGAAGAAGGTCGTCTCGGCCCTCGCCGACGCGGACGCCGTTCTGATCGACTCGATCCGGATCCCCGCCGAGGTCGTCGCCCAGGCGTACGCCGCCGGCTAGCAGTCCAACACCACGGTACGAAAGGAGACGACATGGGACTTTTGCGGATGGCAGCAAGAACGGCCGTCGTCGCCGGGACCGCGACCGCGGTGTCCGGCCGCGTCGCCCACCGCCAGAACGAAAAGTGGGCCGCGCAGGATCAGGCTGCCTACGACCAGCAGGTGGCGCAGCAGCAGGCCGCCGCGCCGGCGGAGCCCGACACGAATGCCGAGCTCCAGAACCTCGCGCAGCTCCACGCGCAGGGCGTGCTCACCGACGAGGAATTCGCGGCCGCGAAGGCCAAGATCCTGGGCATCTAGCTCCAGCCGAGGCCCGGTCGCGTGCTTCAGGTCGAGGCGTACACGCGGCTGGCAGGGGTCTACGACGAGATCGTCGTGGATCCCTGCCACGGTGCCTGGGCGGCGTTCCTGGACGACCTCTTCGGCAAAGACGAGCACGGCGTCACCGACGTGCTCGACGTCTGCTGCGGGACCGGCCTGCTGGCGGCCGAGCTGGCCGAGCGCGGGTACCGGGTCACCGGACTCGATGCGTCCGAGGCGATGCTCGCCCGCGCCCGTGGGCTGCTCGGACCCGACGTCCCGCTGATCCGCGCGACGCTGCCGGACCTCCCGATCGAGACGACCTTCGACGCCGTCACCAGCACGATCGACGGTTTCACCTACCTCGCCCCGCCGGATCTGCACGCGACGATCGTCGCGCTCGGCGCAGTGCTCCGACCGTCCGGCTGGCTCGTCTTCGACGTCCACGCGGACGCGATGATCACCCTGACCTCGTCCCGACCGGTCGTCTCCGGCGAGCAGGACGGCCATCGCTTCGCGATCCGTGCTGTTGTCGATCCGGCCGCCCGCATCTGCGACACGCGCATCCACTTCACCCCCGTCGGCGCGGGTTCGCCCTTCAGCGAGCACCACCGCCAGTACTTCCATCGGCCGGCCGACATCCGCTCGGCACTCACGGACGGCGGATTCGACGTCGTCGCGGTCAGAGACGAGCTGTCGGACCGCCCGGCCGACGCCTCCACGCTGAGCGCGACCTGGATCGCCCGCCTGCGGCACTGACCCACGTACGATTCGCATGTGGAGACCTGGCTGGCGATCGCCTCCCGCCGCGAGACCCGCGAGTACGCGCCACGCGACATCCCCGAGGACGTCGCCCGCACGATCCTCGACGCCGGTCGCCTCGCCGGCAGCGCCGCCAACCGCCAGCCCTGGCGGTTCGTGGTGGTCGAGAGCGATTCGGCACGGGAGCAACTCGCGGGCGCCGTCTACGAGCCGACGAACGTCCGCGGCGCCCGGCTGATCGTCGCGATCGTCGGGCGGAGCAGCTTCGACAGCGGCCGCTGCGGACAGAACATGCTGCTCGCCGCCTGGGACGCCGGCGTCGGCGGGTGCCCGAACGGCCTCCGGGAACCGGACGCCGTGCGCGCGGCGCTCGGCCTCGACGGGGACGAGGAGGTGGCGATCGTGCTCACCTTCGGCTATGCCGCCCGCGAGCGCGACCCCGCGGGCCATACGCCCGAGGAGTGGAGCGCCCGCGCCAACCGGAAGCCCCTCGACGAGTTGGTCTCGAGGGTCTGACCCCGGAGGGTCTGACCCCCGAAGGCTGCGCGCTTCCCTCCGTAGGGACAGTCCCCTTCGGGGACAGTCCCTAACGGAGAGCGCCTGACGGAGAGCGCCTAACGGAGAGCAGCTACTCGATCGACAGCACGAGCTTGCCGAAGTGCTCGCCGGCTTTCATCCGGTCGTGGGCGGCCTCGGCCTCCGCGAGCGGGCGCACGCTGTCGATCACCGGGCACCACGAGCCGCCCTCCACCATCCGCATCAGCCCGGCAAAGTCGCGCCGCGAGCCCATCGTCGTCCCGCGGATCGACTGCCAGTTGAGGTAGAGCGCTCGTATGTCGAGCGTCACCTCCGGCCCGCCGGTGCCGCCGAAGACGACCAGCCGGCCGCCACGGCGGAGCGCCTTGAGCGACTCGCGCCACGTCGTCCCGACCGAGTCGAGCACGACGTCGACCGGCCCCACGGCCTCGGCCCAGCCGTCCTCGGTGTAGAGCACCCCACGCTCGGCGCCGAGCTCCTTCGCGCGGTCGATCTTCTCCTGCGACGACGAGGTGACGAGGACGCGGCACCCCGCCTGCGCCGCGAGCGACACGGCCATCGTCGAGACGCCGCTTCCTGCCCCGAGGACGAGCACGCTCTCGTCGTCGGTGAGGCCGCCGATCTCGAACAGCGCCCGGTAGGCGGTCAGCGCCGCGAGCGGGAACGCGCCCGCCTCTTCCCACGAGAACCGCGCCGGCTTCGGGAAGACGTTCTCTGCGGGCACTTTGACCAGCTCCGCGTAGGTGCCGTCGTCCGGCCCCCCGAGGATCCGCCAGTCCGGCCCTGCGGCGTCCTCGCCGGGCCCCCAGCCGAGCCCGGGGTAGATGACGACCTCCTCGCCGGTGTCCCGACGCACCCCCGCCCCGTCTGAGCCGGGGATCAGCGGCAGGTCGAACGCGTACGCCGGCCCCGGTGGATCGCGGACGAGCAGGTCACGCCGGTTGACCGCCGCAGCACGCAGCTCGACGAGCACCTCGCCCGGCCCGGAGACCGGATCGGCAACCTCTTCGTAGCGCAGCTCGCCGCCATCATGGACGCGCACCGCCTGCATGTCGCGGAATCCTACGCGGGCGGTGCGGGGACGGTTTCGACGACTCGAGCCTGGTGGTCAGCGCAGCGACGCCCACGGCTCTTCGGCGGAGACGTCGATCGCAACGTACCCGCCGTCGCCGACCGCCGGCGCGAGGACAACGCTGAGCTGCGCCGGCTCGTCGAAGTCGTTGTACGAGCCGTGCACCACGTCCCGGTCGATGTACACGGAGTCGCCGGGGCCGAGCACCGTGTCCTTGCCCTCGAGGTACTGGACGACCCGCCCCGCCGTCATCGTGATCATCTCGTCCTGATCCGGATGCTTGTGGAAGGCGTGGAAGAAGCCGGGATCGAGTCGCACGTCCATCACCACGAACGACGTGCAGCCGGTGCCCGGCGGTGCGCAGCGCATGCCCGCGTCACCCCACTCGTAGCTCTCCACCGGCACTTCGGACGCCATCACGAACCTACTCAAGAGGCACCTCCAATCGTCTTGAACCGCCTCATGTTCTCCGTCATAGCCGTCTCGGTCGGAAGCCGCTCCATGCTCGACGCGCCGAAGAACCCGACGACCCCCGTCGTCCGCTCGAGCACGTAGGCGGCGTCGTCAGGCTCGGCGATCGGCCCGCCGTGGCAGAGCACGATCACGTCGTCGCGGACCGCGACGGCCGCATCGCGCATCGCCTGGATCAGCTCGACCGACTGGTCGAGCGTCTTCGCGGTGCTGGCACCGATGGCGCCGCCGGTCGTCAGGCCCATGTGCGGGACGATGACGTCCGCCCCTGCTTCGGTCATCGCCACCGCCTCCTCCGGCGTGAATACGTACGGTGCCGTCAGGAGGTCGAGCTCGTGGGCGGCGCGGATCATCTCCACCTCGACGCCGTAGCCCATCCCGGTCTCCTCCAGCCCGATCCGGTGGTTGCCGTCGATCAGCCCGACGGTGGGGAAGTTCTGCACGCCGGAGAAGCCGATTCGCTTCAGCTCCTCGAGGAAGACCGGCATCAGCCGGAACGGGTCGGTTCCGCAGACGCCGGCGAGCACCGGTGTCTCCTTGACGACGGGTAGGACCTCGGCGGCCATCTCGACGACGATCGCGTTCGCGTCCCCGTACGGCATCAGGCCGGCGAGCGAGCCGCGGCCGGCCATCCGGTAGCGGCCGGAGTTGTAGATGATGATCAGGTCGCAGCCGCCGGCCTCCGCGCACTTCGCCGAGAGGCCCGTCCCGGCGCCTGCGCCGATGATCGGCCTTCCCGCGTCGATCTGGGCCCGGAGGCGCGCGAGTGCCTCGGCCCTGGTCATGCGGTCTCCTCGATGAGCTCGTGCAGCCGGTTCGCCGTCGCGTCAGCGAAGGCCGGGTCGTTGACGTCGAGCTCGAGCTCGTGCAGCTCGACGTTGTCCCCTACGTTCTCGCGGATCGCCGCGAACAGCGCCTCATCGGCGGCCGGATCGTGGAACGGCCCGCCCTCGGTGGCAATCATCGACACGCCCTTGAGCGGGACGAAGAGGGCTGTCGGCCCTGTCGCCGCCGAGAGCTTCTGCGCGATCCGCCGCCCGAGCTCGGCGCATTCCTCCGGCGTCGTCCGCATCAGCGTGACGGTCGGGTTGTGGACGTAGATGTTGCGGCCCTCGAACTGCTGCGCCAGCGTCTCCCGTGGGCCGAAGTTGACCATGTCGAGCGCGCCGAGCGAGACCACCTGCGGCAGGCCGAGCTCCCCCGCCGCCTCGAGCCGGTCGGGCCCGGCCGAGAGCACGCCCCCGACCAGGTCGTCCGCGAGCTCTGTCGTGGTGAGGTCCAGGACGCCGGCGAGGAAACCACCCCGCGCGAGCGCCTCCATCGACTGCCCGCCCGTGCCCGTCGCGTGGAAGACCAGCACCTCGTAGCCCAGCTCCTCCAGCCGCTCCCGTGCCCGCGTCACCGCCGGGGTGGTGACGCCGAACATCGTCGCGCCGATCAAGGGGCGGGCATCCCCACTCTCGGCGACCGACACCCTGGCCATCCCGGCGATCGCGCCGGCAGCGTTCGAGAGGATCCGTTCCGAGATCCGGTTCAGCCCCGAGATGTCGACGACCGAGTACGTCATCGAGACGTCGGTCGCGCCGACATAGGGCCGGGTGTCGCCGGAGGCGAGCGTCGAGACGATCAGCTTCGGGACGCCGATGGGGAGCACGCGCATCGCCGCGGCGGCGATCGACGAGTTGCCGGAGCCGCCGACCGCGAGGATGCCGTCGAGGCGGCCCTCTCCGTGCAGCCGCCGGACGACCTCGGCCGCTCCGCGGCACATCGCATCGACGGCGGCGCCGCGGTCGCCAGCCGCCCGTAGCTCGGCGATGTCGGCCCGTGCCGCAGCCGCGACCTCGTCTTGCGTTACGTCCGCCGTCGCGAGCGGCTCGAAGACGCCAGCGTCGACGAGCAGAACGTCGACCCCCTGCTCCCGCAGACGGTCGCGGAGGTAGTCGTACTCCTTGCCCTTGGTGTCCAGCGTGCCAAGGAGGACGACAGTCGTCATGCCGAGCCGATCCTACTGCTGGTGTAGGGGACGCCAGGCCGGGTCAGAGTCGTTGTTCTCGCCGGAGGTGAGCTTCGCCTCCTTGCCGTTCGAGACCGTGACGATCGCGCCGTTCCGGGAGAAGGTGATCCCGCTGCCGTCCGCCGTCCAGTCGGGTTGGATCGCGTCGATCTCGGACGTGCTCACTCGCGTCGGCTTCCCGCCGGCCGCCTGCACCGTGTAGATCTCGTTCTTCCCGTTCAGCACGTTGCTCTGGAATGCGAGGGTCTTGCCGTCGGGCGACCAGGCCGGGAGGCCGCTCACATAACGGAGGTCGGTCAATTGGCGGATCCCGGTGCCGTCGGCGTTCATGACGTAGATCTCTCGGTTCGAGAACCCCGGCTTGCGGTAGTCGTAGGCGATCATCCTGCCGTCGGGCGAGACGGCCGGGTCCTCGGCATTGCCGAGACCACGGCCGACACGGTGGGCCGGGCCGCGGGCCGCATGAACCTCGAAAATCGCACCCTCCCGGGAGAAGACGATCCGCTTCCCGTCGGGCGACCACGACGGCTGCTCGTCGGCCTGGTCCGTGTTCGTCACCCGGACGGTGCCCGTGCCGTCGGCGTTCATGACGAAGATATGAGGCGTCCCGTCGCGGCCGCTCGAGAACGCGATTTTGCCGCCGTCCGGAGACCACGCGGGCTGCAACTGGAAGAAGAGTCCTGCCGGGGTCGAAGGATCACCCTTCTCCTTCGTCAGCCGGTACACGTGCTCGGCGTCGGCGTCGGCGCCGAAGATCGCGTAGTCGCCGTCCTTGACGCTGACGAAGATCAGCGCCGGCGGTCCTTTCGGCCGCGACGACCCTCCACAGCCAGCGACGAGCAGCGCCGCGAGCACGGCGACGCAACCCCAGCGGATCATCTAGCGCGCGACCGGCTCGACGCCGAGGTAACGCCGCTGCAACTCGGAGTCAGTTGCAAGCGCGCTCGCGGTCGTCTCGGTCGCGATCTCTCCGCCCATCATCACCAGCTGGCGGTCGGCCAGGGACGTCGCGACACCGAGGTTCTGCTCGATCACCAGTATCCGGAGACCCTGCTGCTCCAGCTGCTGGAACGTCTCGATCAGCATCTCGATGATCGTGGGGGCCAGGCCCTCGGACGGCTCGTCCATGATCAGGAGCTTCGGGTTGGTGACGAGTGCGCGCCCGATCGCGAGCATCTGCTGCTCGCCGCCCGAGAGCTGGGCCCCGCCGTTCCGCTTTCGGTCGGCCAGCCGTGGGAAGAGCTGGTAGACGCTCTCGATCGTCCATCGCCTCGCCCCGTTCCCGCGGGCCGACATCCGCAGGTGCTCGTCGACGGTCAGCGATGGGAACAGGCGGCGGCCCTGGGGCACGTAGCCGATCCCGAGGTTCGCGATCTTGTGCGAGCCCATGCCGACGAGCTCCCTGCCCTCGAACCGGACGGAGCCGGAGGCCCTCGGCGGGCTGATGCCCATGATCGACGCGCACAGTGTCGACTTGCCCATGCCGTTCCGCCCGACGATCGCGACCGCCTGCTCCCCGAGCTCGAAGCTGACGTCCTGGAGGACATGTGCGCTCCCGTAGAACGCGTTCAGCTTCTCGACGGTGAGGATAGCGTCCGCCATTACTCGTTCTGCTACCCGCGACCGAGGTACAGGTCGTGGACAAGCTCGTTCGCCCGGATCTCATCGGGTGTCCCCTCCACGATCACGTGCCCGTCGTGCATCATGGTCACCCGCTCGGCGACTCGGAGCGCGACGTCCATGTCGTGCTCGATCACGATCAGCGTAATCTCTCGACCGAGCGCGAGCAGCAGGTCAGTGAGCAGTTGCCTCTCGCCTCGGGAGAGCCCCGAGCACGGCTCGTCCAGCATCAGCATCCGCGGCTCGGAGGCGAGCGCCACCGCAAGTGCGACCTGCCGGTGTTCACCGTGCGAGAGCGGCCCGCAGAGCTCGGAGAGCTTGTGGTCGATCGCGGCGCGCCGGGCCGCCTCCCGCGCCCGCTCGCGGTACTCGGAGTCCTTTCGGGTGACGATCGGACGCATGTGCCCCCCGTGGACGCCGAGCACGGAGAGGTAGATGTTGTCCTCGACTGTCAGGCCGCGGAAGAGGCGGGACTGCTGGTAGGTGCGGGCGAGTCCCATCTTGGCCCGCGTCCGCGCCGGCAGTGGCGTGACGTCCCGGCCGAAGAGCTCGATGCTCCCCGAGGTCGCGGGGAAGTCCCCGCAGATGACGTTGAAGAGCGTCGTCTTGCCGGCCCCGTTCGGGCCGAGGATCGCGCGACGCTCGCCCGCCGCGATCCCGAGGTCGACGGCCCGGACTGCATGGAGGCCGCCGAACCGCCGGCCGACCCCCCGCAAGCGGAGGGTCGGCTCGGCGTGTTCGACTGCCGGTGCTTCGGTCAAGCGCCTACTTGAGGAACTGCTTCGTGATCACGCCGTTCTTGACGACGCGGATCTTGCCCTGCCACGGCGTCTTCGCCTTCACGCACGGAGGCTGAGTCCGCCCGGGCGGCGGGCTCGTGGGCTTGAACAGGCCGCCGAACGACTGGTCGACGTTGGGAACGAACGCAACGACGTCCGGAGCGGCCGATCCGTCTGGCTTCTTGACCATCCGAATCTCGTACTGGTCCTGGATCCCCTGACGGCGCGAGTCGAGATGCAGGACGCCGCCGTTCGAAACCTGGAAGCCGGGCTTCAGGGTCCGTGGCATCGCTGCCTGCAGCTTCACACCGACGGCACCGCCGGACTTTTGCAGGCCCTGCACCAGCGCCCAGGCGGCGTTGTAGTAGTTGTAGACGAAGCCGTCGTCGGTCGGGATCTTCGGATAGACCTTGATCACCTTCGCCCGATAGGCATTGGCCTGGGGCGTCTTCAGGCCGGCACCAGTGCCGAACCCGCCGACATAGGAGCCGATCACCTTCGGGCCGACCACCTTGTCCGCGCCGAGGAAGGTGAAGAACAGGTTGCCGATCCACTGCTTCGGGTCGATTTTGCCGTAGGCCTGCTCGAAGGCCTTCAACATTGCCCCGGTACCCGTGCCGCCGACCGTCGAGAAGTAGCCGTCGACCTGGTTCGGGGGCGGCAGCTGGCGCACGAACGGCGCGTAGTCCGTCGTGTTGAGCGGCGGGAACACGCGCTTGACGATCTGGCCGCCCACCGCGCAGAAGTCAGCGATCATGCCCGCGGCCGAGGTCCAGCCGAAGCTGTAGTCGTCCTCGATAATTGCCGCCTTTCGCCAGCCGTTCAGCTTGTAGGCGATCTCGCCGATGCCCGCGTTCCACTGGGCACCGTCGCCGTGGTAGCGGAGCATGTTCGACGGGTGGATCTGCATCGTCGGATCCTGGGATCCGGCGGTGCCGATGATGAACGTCTTCGTCGGATGGGCCTTGGCGTAGTTCGCGACGTACACGGCCTCGTCACCCGACAGTGGGCCGATCATGACGTCCGCTTTCAGCTTCTCCATCAGGCGCTTCGTCTCGGTGACGGCCAGCGGCACGGTGTCGTTCCCGCAGCCGTAACCGACGATGTTGACCGGCGTGCTGCCGACCTTGATGCCGGTCATGCCCGCGGAAGGCTTCGCCTTGTTCTTCGGCACGCCGTGCGCGTACGTCGCGAACGCAGCCTGCGCGCCGCCGATGTCGATCTCGTAGCCGAAGGCAAATGCGCCCTTGCAGTCGGTCATGATCGCCACCCTGACCGGCTTCGTGGACGCCGCAAATGACGTCGCGGCAGGGACGGCGATCGCCGCCACAGCGACGGTCAGGACCGCGGCCGTCTTCCAAGTCCGCAGTTTGAGTCTCCTCACTGGTGGTGCCCTCCTCCCTCTCGTGTTTCGAAGTGCGCGCGATTCTCGCGCAGTACCGACCTAACTTTCAAGCGGTTGGTGGATGAGTTGTCACTTCGCCGGGGTCGCCGCCGGGGTTGCGGCCGACTCGCCGGCGTTCGGTCGACGCCTTTTCTCGAAGATCCGTCCCCACAGGCCCATGAGTCCATCAGGTGAGACGACGACGATGGCCAAAAAGATGATCCCGATCACCGTGTTGAAGCTGCCGCCGAAGAGCGTCCCGCCGAAGCCGAGCAGCGGGATGTGCGTGCTCGACGTGATGTAGTTCTGCATCAGGATGAAGGCAAAGGCGCCCACCCAGGCGCCCTCGATGCGCACCAGGCCGCCGATCACGGCCATGATCAAGAGGCTGATCGTCTGCGGGAGATCCACGTCCCCTGGAGCGACCTGGCCGGCCCACCAGGCGTAGAGGACACCTGCGAGGGACGCGATGAATGCCGCGAAGCCAAAGGCGATCGTCCGGTGGAGCGGGACCGCGTACCCGAGCGAACCCATCCGAATCGGCTCGTCGCGGACTCCCTGCAGGCTGATCCCGAACGGCGTCCGAACGATGACGCGTATGAGCACGTAGACGACGATCGCCGTCCCCAGGGCGATGTAGTAGAGCCGGTTGGGGTGCGCGACCACGTCCCCGATCCACCCGGGCATGTAGCGGTTGATCCCGCCGATGCCGGAGAAGCCGGAGATCTTCGTGACCTGCCCGAGCGTGTAGGTGGCGATCACCGAGTAGGTCAGCGTGATCATCAGGAAGT
>JBKPMR010000070.1:0-6812 GCA_046732255.1 Actinomycetota bacterium | reverse complement strand
CCGCGGCGGGCGGAGCCGCGGCGGGCGGTGCAGTCGGCGCCGCGGGCAACGGCGATTCCGCCGCTGCGCCGCCTCCCGCCCCCGCCGCACCGGCGGGGACGCACCGCGACGCGACAACCGGCGCCGTGGTCAAGGACGAGCACGCGAAGATCGGCCGCAACGACCCGTGCTGGTGCGGCTCGGGCAAGAAGTACAAGAAATGCCACGGTGCCTAGTGGCGAAGGGCTGAGTCCGGGTCCCGACGGCCGCCAGCGGTGTCGCTGGGCGACGTCGACGGAGGATGACATCGTCTACCACGACGCCGAATGGGGACGGCCGGTGACCGACGATCGGGCGATGTTCGAGCGGATCTGCCTCGAGGCGTTCCAGTCGGGCCTCTCATGGCTCACGATCCTGCGCAAGCGCGACGGGTTCCGGGCCGCGTTTCACGGTTTCGACTTCGATGTCGTGGCCACGTTCGGCGATGGCGAAATCGACCGCCTCCTGGCAGACGCTTCGATCATCCGGAACCGCGCGAAGATCGAGGCGACGATCGCCAACGCCGGGGCGACGGCCGAGATGGTTGCCGCCGGTGAATCGCTGGCGGAGCTCGTGTGGTCGTTCGCGGCCGAGCGCGATGGCGCCCCGGCTGCGATGGCTGACATCCCGTCGACGACCGAAGAGTCGAAGGCCCTTGCCAAAGAGCTCAAGCGCCGCGGCTTTCGCTTCGTCGGGCCGACCACGGCCTACGCCGCGATGCAGGCATGTGGCGTCGTCAACGACCACCTCGCCGGGTGCGCCTTCCGGGACGAGGTGGAGGCGGAGCGCCGTCAGGCAGTGGGTGGGATGAGGGGCTTCAGCCCCGAAAGCAGCGTGTCCGGCGGCGAAGCCGCGGCAGGTGATTCATGACCGGGCCGGAGGCCGTCCGCACCTTCATCGACGCTTTCAACGCGGAGGATCTCGACGCCCTCATCGCCGTCCTCGATCCCGATGTTGAGATCCAGGCGAGTCGCGGCCTCGTGGAGGGCCACGACGAGGTGCGGGCCTGGGCAACCCGCAAGCCCTCCGGCGAGCTCCACCAGCGGCTGGTTCTCGACGCCATTCGCGACGAGGGCCGCCACGTGATCGCGTTCGGCCGGCGGGAGTGGCTCTGGCGGGCAGGGGGGGACGTTGCCGAGTCCCACGAGCTCGCGATCGTCGCGACGATCGGCGCCGACGGCCGGATCACGCGCTGGCAGCCCTTCGACGACCGCGACGAGGCGCTGCGTGCGGCGGGTATCGGCACCGGCGACTGAGGGCGCGAGCGCTCCGGCCACGGCTAAGCTCTGGTCATGGCCGAGGTCATGATCGAGAATCTCCCCGCGCGCATCGCGCATGTCCGCGACGGCTTGAAGCTGCTCGCGGACTACCTTTGACCCGGCCAAGCTCCAGGCCGACGTAGATCGGCTCGAAAGCGAGATGCAGAAGCCCGGCTTCTGGGACGACCAGGAGCGGGCGTCCAACACCTCGGCCGCGCACAAGCGGGCGCAGGCGCGCCTGGAAACGTTCCGCGCGGTCGAGTCCGACGCTGCGGACCTGCCCGAGCTCGCGGAGATGGCCCAGGACGATCCCGACCTCGCCGCGGAGCTCGAATCGCAGCTCGAGTCCGTTGAGGCACGGATCGCCGGGCTCGAGGAGGCGCGCCTTTTCTCCGGCGAGTACGACGCCGGCGACGCCGTGGTCACGATTCGCTCCGGCGCGGGCGGTACCGATTCGCAGGACTGGGCGGAGATGCTCCTGCGGATGTACCTGCGGTGGGCCGAGCGGCGTGGGTTCCGGGCCGAGATGAAGGAAGCATCCGAGGGCGAGGAGGCCGGCATCAAGTCGGCGACCTTCATCGTCCGCGGCGAGAACGCCTACGGGCTCTTCGCCGCCGAGCGAGGAGTCCACCGGCTCGTGCGGATCTCGCCATTCGATGCGCAGAAGCGCCGTCACACGGCGTTCGCCCAGGTCGATGTTGCGCCGCTCGTCGATGACGACGTCGATGTCGAGATCGACGACGAGGACCTGCGGATCGACACCTACCGGGCCTCAGGCGCGGGCGGGCAGCACGTGAACAAGACCGATTCGGCCGTGCGCATCACCCACGTCCCCACGGGGATCGTCGTGCAGTGCCAGAACGAGCGCTCGCAGACGCAGAACAAGGCAACGGCGATGCGCTTCCTGCGGGCGAAGCTCCTGGAGGAGGAGGAGCGCAAGCGCGCCGAGGAGCTTGCCGCCGAGCGCGGCGAGCAGAAGTCGGTCGAGTGGGGCTCCCAGATCCGCAGCTACACCCTCCATCCCTCGCAGCGGGTCAAGGACCATCGGACGGGCTTCGAGATGGGCGACGCCGCGCGCGTCCTCGACGGCGACCTGGACGGCTTCGTGCGGGAATACCTCCTCTCGAGCGCCGCGTCGTAGCTCAGGTTCGCCCACCGTCGTCGCTACGTTTCCCGGAGATGAGCGCGGCCCTGGAGCAACTCGTCGGCAGGGCCCTGGCCGAGGATGTCGGCCACGGGGACATGACGACCGAGGCCATCGTGCCTCCCAGCGCCCGCGCGCGGGGACGAATCATCCAGAAGGAGCCGGGGGTCCTCTTCGGCCTTGACGCCGCGGCCGAGGCATTCATGCAGACCGGGGCGGTGACGTTCGACCGGCTCACGCTCGAGGGCAAGTGGCGCGACGAGGTCCCTGCCGACGTGGCGACGGTCACGGGAAAGGCCGCCCCGCTGCTCGCCGGCGAGCGGACGGCGCTCAACTTCCTTGGCCACCTGTCCGGCGTGGCGACGCTAGCCGGCCGGTTCGCGAACGCTGTCAGCGGCACCGGCGCGGTGATCCTGGATACGCGGAAGACGACCCCCGGCCTGCGTGAGCTCGAGAAGGCGGCCGTCGCGGCGGGCGGCGCGACCAACCACCGTCTTGGCCTGGGCGACGCGATCCTGATCAAGGAGAACCATCTCGCCGTCGCCGGGGGGGTGGATGACGCGATCGCGCGGGCGCGTGAGAACCGTCCCGGGGTCGAGATCGAGGTGGAATGCAGGACGCCGGCGGAGGTGGATGAGGCCCTTGCCGCCGGTGCGGATCGGATCCTGCTCGACAACATGGGCGTGGTGGAACTCAGCCAGGCAGTGGCCGCTCGCAACGCCGCCGGCGCGGCCACGAAGCTCGAGGCGTCGGGCGGCATCACGCTGGCAAACGTCGCCGAGGTCGCTGCGACCGGCGTCGACTTCATCTCCGTGGGAGCGATCACCCATTCCGCGCCGGCCCTGGACGTGAGCATGCTGTTGGAGGCGGCGTGAGCAGACGCCTGTTCCCGGCGCTTCTGGCCGTCGCCGGGCTCGGCCTCGGCCTGCTCGCCGACGCGTCGGGAGGAACCTCGCCAAGGCACGCGGCGACGCCCGGAAAGGTCCTCGTCCGCACCAGCGGCCGCAAGTCCGAGACCCGCAAGACCATCCCGATCTCACGCCACGGCGGTGCCAAGAAGCGGGTCGTGATGACCATGGGCGCCCATCGCCTGCCCGATCTCATGCAGGGCGACAAGCTCGAGGTTACGGCCGAGCTTCAGGTCACGGATGACTGCTTCTTTCGCCAATCGCGATGTGTAGGGCCGAGGCCGTATTCCTACAGCCCGATCCTCGACGCGAAGCTCGTGCTCGCCCGCGGCCGCAAGTCGACGGGCGGGCCCCATGCGATGCCGCTCACCGGCCGCAAGCGGCACGTATGCCTGGCCGGCATTCCGAACAGGGAGCACCACTGCGTGATGGTCTTCAGGCACGGCGGAACCCACGTCGGGTCGGGCGGGCTCCCCTGCGCCGCTTCGCGATGCCGCATCAACCTGGTCCTCTCGGCCCATAACCCCAAGGCGAAGCGGGGTAATCGCCTGATCATCGGCGGCAGTCCGCCCGATGGGTCAGTGAGCCAGGACCGAGGCCGGATCAACGCCATCATCTTCAGGCCCGGCTCCCAGCCGCGACCAAAGCCGGAGGTCACCAAGAACCTTCGTCACAAGAGCCTTCCGCTCGACGAGAAGTTCCGGGTCGTCTACTCGAAGCGGCTGCCCGGACTCGACGCCGGCGATCAGATCTCAGTGGATGGCCACGCGACCGTGAACGACAACAACCTCCCCTACAACGCCCGCGTGAGCTCACAGCTCGTGCTGGCAGATCATCCGACGCAGACGCATCCGGGCCGGATCGCTCGCCGCGTCGCCCAGGGCGGACCCGAGATCTCCGAGTCGAACGGCTTCAACTGCGTGCACCCCCGCTCGCCCTGCACCTACCACAAGGTGGGGGTTGCCCGAATCGGCCACGACGCGCGAAATCACGCCGGCGATCGCGTGCCGCTCTACGTCAACCTGACGATGCTGAACACGCCGAAACGGACTGAGGGGAATCCCGGCGATCGCCTGCACCTCGTCGATCGAGGCGCGATTCGGGTCTCCCGTTACGAGCCGTGAGCGGCGATCAAGCGGTGAGCGGCCGGGCACCGGCGACCTCGCCGGCGAGCTGGGCGAGGTGCGCATCGAAGGACTGGCGGTAGACGATGCCCTCGAAGATCCCCTCCCACTTCGCCGACCCTCCGCCGCCGCGAAGCTCACGCCAGGCCGATCGAGCCTCGCTGGCATCGTAGATCTCGGTCCACGAGCCTCCGGCCGCAAGAATGTCCTCGACGGCCTCCGCGTCGGCGGCGACCTCCCAGAGCCGCTCGCGCCGGATCTTCGGCATTCGCTTCCGCTCGGCCTGGAAGAACCGTACGTCGCGCCACTGCGGAACGAGCCTGCGGATCACGTCCTGGTGCAGGATGTCGTCGAGTCGGTCCTCGGGGGAGAGCGCGAAGGCGGCCCGGATGAAGGCGGGGGTTGCGAACACCGAGATTCGCTCGGAGTCGGTCGCGATCCCCGAGCGATGCGCGAAGCGATCCACGAGGTAGAACCAATCGAGGAGCACGGGACCGTCCAGTCCCAGCTCGCGGCCGGCCTCCAGGGTCGAGCGAATCACTCCCTCCGCCTCGGAATAGGCGGCGGGCACGGCTGCCTCGTGGTCCTTCGTGAAGAAGCGCATCAGCCGCTTGACGAGGCGATCGCCGCGTCGCCGCAGCCGTCGCAGCTGCTTGGAGTTCTTGTAGAAGAAGCCGTGGGCGATCTCGCCGCCGTGTCCCGAGAAGGTGGCGCTCGAGGGTCGCGGGCGAGGCAGGGTCATCTTGCCGCGCAGCTTCTGCGGGTGGCGAACGCCGTCGTGAAGCAGGTGCAGGTGCGCGGCCCGCTCCAGCAGCGGCGTTCCCGGCGTTGCGCTTCCCTGCTTGGTCTTGCGAATGCGGTGGTCCATCTCGATGGGAGCGGCCGCGACCAGCGCGGCCGCCACCTCCGCCTCGCCCGGAGTGGCGTCGGATGTGAGGAATCGCGCCGGGGCGCCGGCGGCCACCACGGCGGCCGCCGAGAGCCGCGAGTCCCGGCCGCCGGATAGGTCGACATCCGCGCGTCCGGGCCAGAGCAGCGCTGCCGTGTGGGCCTGGTCCCGAGCCTGCCCGGCGGCGGCTTCGGCGAGCTCCTCGTTCCGGGCAGGCGGTGTCACCAGTCGGCCCACCGCCCCGGTCCGTCGCTCTCGCACCCCGGCGTCGTCCGCCTCGGCGACGGTGCCCGCCGCGACCCGGCGCACGCCCTCGATCGGGCTCGCGTCGGCCAGGAACCATCCCGCCGCCGCCAACACGAGCCACCCGCGGCTATCCGCCCGCGGCTTCGTCCCAGTGAAAAGGCACAGGGCACCCGGCCGATTCGACCAGACCGTCACCGGCCCCGCGTCAACGGTGTAAACCCGAGCCGCGCCGATCGCGTCATTCGCGACCACCAGGCGCCCGGCTTCCGCGTCGAGCGCGGCCAGCGCAACCGGAGCGTTCAGCTCACGGCTCGGCGCCTCCGGGTCGGCCAGAGCTGCCCGCGCCAGCGCGACCGGTGCGCGTTCAAGATCGACCTCGCCCGTGAGGCGCTCCCACCCCGTCGGGACATAGGCCGTGGCGACGGCGAGCTTTCCATCGCGGGCGAAGTGAGGCCAGCGGCAGCGTGGATCGGCGTCGCCGATCGCCGCAACTCCCAGGCTGCTCGTCACCGCAGACTGCGTCGCGAGCGGATAGTCGACAAGGCGCCGGTAATGACCCTCGACCCGAGCAAGGGCATCGGCGATGGCCTGAGGGTCGAGCGGCTGCTCGCTTGCCCACGCGAGCCAGGTCGGATCGATGTTCTCTCCCACGGGGGCGCGAGGGTAGAGGTCGCGCCCTCCCTGACGTCTGCGGGGTGGCGGCGGGCCGTTGGACGTACCGTTCAGCTATGGCTAGGCACCGCGCAATTCTCGGCCCTTCGATCGCCGCCGCCCTGGCCGTCGGCGTAGCCGTCCTGTACGCCCTGACCCCAGCTGAACCGGCTCGCTCCGGGCTGGTTTCGTCGAATGACCGGCCGAACGTCGTCGTGGTGATGACGGACGATCAGGCGATCGGCTCGCTCCGCTTCATGCCGAAGGTGCGCCGGGAGCTCGTACAGCACGGCGAGACGTTCACCCGGGCGTTCGTCACCACCCCGGAGTGCTGCCCCTCCCGCGCGACCTTCCTGACGGGTCAGTACGCACACAACCACGGCGTCCTCTCGGCAGACCCGCCCGAGGGCGGCTACCCGGCACTTGCCGACAGGGACAACATCCTCCCCGCCTGGCTCCAGGATGCCGGGTACCGGACCGGTCAGGTCGGCAAGTACCTGAACGGCTATGGCGTCGCGCGGTTGGGAAGCGACCCGACCGAGGTGCCAGCCGGGTGGGACTACTGGGGGGTCC
>JBKPMR010000069.1:0-14935 GCA_046732255.1 Actinomycetota bacterium | reverse complement strand
CGCTCCACCGGCGCGTCCGCTTCGCGCGCCGAGCCCGTCACCGTTACTTGTTCAGTAGCGGTGCCGGGCTCGGCGCACGCCCCAGAGGGACCAGCTCCCGCACCGGAGCAGACGATCTTTTCCGGTCAGCCATCTAGTGGTGCTCAGACCGGACTGTCGATGTCCGGAAGAATCCCCGTTCCCGACTCGTAGCGGGCGTTCCACTCGGAGAACTTCGAGTCGAGCTCACCGGGCTCCAGGCCGCGTTCGGCCAGGCGCACGGGTTGTGGCGAGCCCGGGCTGATGCGGTACTGGTACCACGAGATCTCCCAGGCGACCGTGATCACGACCTCGGCGTTCTGCCCGGGCAAGACGACGATGCTCGCGTGCGGCTCGCCGAGGCTGCGCGAGATCCCGTCGACCGTCCGGACGGCGTCGCTCGCGTTGAAGAGGGCGGCGGCCTCGAGCTGGGTCTGCTCGGTCGGCGAGAGCCGGCGCAGGATCGGCTCGGCGACGATCTGGTCCGCGGCCGGACGCCGGCTCGCGCCAAAGATCGCGGACAGGCTGAGCGGACGCCGGCGCCGGGTGTGCCGGACGGCCGGGCCGATCGGGCTGCCTTCGCGGACCCACCCGTTGTCGAGCGCCGTCTCCTGGCAGAGCACGCACACGTCGACGTAGTCGTCGATCCCGTCGGGGGCGAAGCGGAGGGGCAGCTCGCCCACGAGCAGCGTGCGCTCGCAGATCGCGCACTGCTTTGCCTCCATCGTGCGCATGGTCCTCACGGCGAGCCCACTATAGGGAAATCCAGGGAAAACGCGAAACGAGCCGAAGCCAGACTCAAGGCTGGTACCGGCGCTCGCCTAGACTTTCTCTTCCTCGCGGGCCTTCTTCGTCTCCTCGATGATCTTCTGCGCGATGTGCGCCGGCACCTCGTCATAGCGGAGGAAGTGCATGTGGTAGTCCCCGCGGCCGCCGGTCAGCGAGGTCAGCGCCTGTGAGTAGGTGAGGATCTCGGCCATCGGCACCTCGGCCTTGATCGTGGTCATCCCGCCCGCCGGCTCCATGCCCTGGAGGCGCCCGCGACGTGAGTTGAGGTCGCCGTTGACGGCGCCGACCGCGTCGTCCGGAATGGTCACCTCGAGCTCCATGATCGGCTCGAGCAGCACCGGGTTCGCCTTCTCGTAGGCAGCCTTGAACGCCATCGAGCCGGCGATCTTGAACGCCATCTCCGACGAGTCGACCGTGTGGTACGAGCCGTCGACGAGCAAGACGCGGACTCCTTGCACCGGCGCGCCGGCGAGCTCGCCGTGCTGCATCGCCTCCTGGATGCCCTTGTCGACCGCCGGCCGGAACCCCTGCGGGATCACGCCGCCGACGATCTTGTCGACGAACTCGTAGCCCACCCCATCCTCGAGGGGCTCGAGCACGATCGTGGCATCGCCATACTGGCCGCGGCCTCCGGTCTGCTTCTTGTACTTCCCCTGCGCACGCGCCTCGGAGCGGATCGTCTCCAGGTACGGGACGCGCGGCTGATGGAGGTCGACCTCGACGCCGAAGCGGCGCTTGAGCCGGTCGACCGCGACCTCGACGTGCATCTGCGAGAGCCCGGCGAGGAGCTGCTCGCCGGTCTGCTGGTCGCGGCGCATGACGAGCGTCGGGTCCTCCTCCGTCAGCCGGCGGAGCGCCTGGCCGAGCTTTTCCTCCTCGCCCTTCGCCTTCGGGGTGATGGCGAAGCTCATCACCGGCTCCGGGAAGTCGAATCGCGGCAGCTCGACCTCGACCTCCTTGTCGAGCAGGAGATCGCCGGTCATCACGTCCTTGAGCTTGGCGACCGCCCCGATGTCGCCCTCCCCGAACGCGTCGGTCGGCGTGTGCTCCTTGCCCTGGAGGACGAGCAGCGATCCCATCCGCTCCTTCGAGTGCTCGCGCGTGTTCGTCAGCGTCGTGTCGGAGGTGACTGTCCCCTTGAGGATGCGGAAGACGTTGATCCGGCCGGCGAACGGGTCGGCGATCGTCTTGAACACGAACGCCCCCGTGGATGCGCCCTCGATCTCGACCGGACCGCCCTTCTTCGCCGGACTGGGCACGCCCTCGACGAGCAGATCGAGCAGGGCGGTCGTGCCGAGGTTCTTCGTCGCCACCGCGGCGGCGACCGGGAAGACCTCGCCGCGCGTCACCGCGTCCTTGAGCGCCTTCGCCACTTCCTCGTCGGAGAGCTCCTGTCCGTCCAGGTAACGCTCCATCAGGCCCTCGTCGGTCTCGACCACCGCGTCGAGGAGCTTCTCGCGGTACTCGGCGGCGACGTCGGCCATCTCCGCCGGGATCTCGGTCTTCCCGCCTTCGCGGGCACCCTCGGGGCTCGTGTACGCGCACATGTGCAGGACGTCGACGATGCCGGTCAGCTCGTGCTCGGCGCCGATCGGGATGTGGACGGCGACACAGTTCGACGACAGCTGCGCGCGCACACCCTCCAGCGCGCGGAAGAAATCGGCGCGCTCGCGGTCGAGCATGTTGACGACGACCACGCGTGCAACGTGGCCGTCCTCGCCGCGATGCCAGGTTCGCCCCGTGCCGACCTCGACCCCCATCACGCCGCTGACGACGACCAGCTCGCCCTCGACGACCCGCAGCGCGGCGATCGTGTCGCCCTGGAAGCCGGCGTCGCCGGGTGCGTCGATCAGGTTGATCTTCCGCCCCTGCCACTCGCAGTGGCAGAGCGACGCCGACAGCGACATCTGCCGCCGGGTCTCGTCCTCGTCCCAGTCCGAGACGGTCGAGCCCTGTTCGACTGCGCCGAGCCGGTTGACCGCACCGGACTGGAAGAGGAGCGCCTCGACGAGCGAGGTCTTCCCCGTGCCGCGGTGACCGACGACGGCGACGTTGCGGATCTTCCCAGGCTCCTGAGCAGGCATGCGCGCGAAACTCCTCGGTCGATGTCACCGCCGATCGTATCCGCCTTCGCTCTCGAGCCGAAGGGTGTCATCATCGGCCGAACGCAATCACGCGCGAAGCGCGCGACGAGCGTCAGTCGCCTGCGGTCGCGTGGGCCGCGGCGGTGCCGGCGAGGTGGGCTTTGAGACGGAGGATCGCCTTCGTGTGGAGCTGGGACACCCGCGACTCGGTGACGCCGAGCACCTCGCCGATCTCGCGCAGCGTCAGCTCCTCGTAGTAGTAGAGGGTGATCACGAGCTTCTCCCGCTCGGGCAGGTGGGCGATCGACTCGCCGAGCGCCTCGCGCAGCTCGGTCTGGTCGAGCGCCTGCGAGGGCTGCGGGCCGGACGTGTCCTCGATCGTGTCGATCAGCGAGATCTGGTCGCCGCTCCCGGCGGAGACCGTCCAGAGCTCGTCCAGCGCTGCGATCGACGAGCGCGAGATGTCGGTCAGGCTCTCGTCGAGCTCGTCGGTTGTGATCCCGAGCTTCTCAGCGATCTCCTCGTCGGTGGGCGCACGGTGCAGCTTCGCCTCGAGCACCGCGATCGCCCGCTCGATGTCGCGCGCCCGGGCTCGGACCGAGCGCGGCACCCAGTCCATCGCCCGCAGCTCGTCGATGATCGCGCCCTTGATCCTCGCGATCGCGTAGGTCTCGAACTTGACGTCGCGGTCGGGGTCGTAGCGCTCGATCGCGCCGATCAGGCCGAGCAGCCCGTACGACACGAGGTCGCCCTCGTCGACGTGCGCGGGCAGGCCGCTGCCGAGCCGGCCGGCGACAAACTTGACGAGCGGCGCGTAGGTCAGGATCAGGCGGTCGCGAAGCGCGCGGTCGCCCGATCGCTTGAAATCGCGCCAGAGGGGCTTGGTGTCTTCGGGCAAGTCGGCTAGAGGATACGAGTCCGCCCGGCGGATTACCTAGTGCCGAAGCCCTCGGAGCGCCAGTCCGGCCATCCAGACGGCGAGTACGGCCGCCGCGCCGGCGATCACCCACTGGCCGGCGGCGCCCCCGGCAACCGCCACTCCGGCGAAGACGGCGGTCAGCAGGACGAAGAGAACGCCGAGCGCACGGCGCTGCGCGGGGGCCGACAAGGACGGGTCTCCTACCGCCGGCTTTCGTCGGCGAACAGCGTCTGGATGCCGGCGGCGCTCGTCGTCTTCTGAGGCAAATTCATGGTTCAGGCGCCGAGCTTTGCACGGTCACCCGAAGCGTAACTCCGACCGTGCTATCGCCTCGTTCGAGCGGGCTTGCGGCCGGGCCGGGAGCCGGCGGGCCGGCGTCGATTCCGGCTCGGCGCCCCACGTGCTCCGCGTGCCTGCGCGGCGTCCTCGCGACCTGCCAGGCGCCGCCGCATCGTGATCCTCGTGCCGTCGCGCCGGCGCTCGACGTCGACCGCGTCCATCAGTGCCCGCATCAGCTGGAAGCCGTGCCCGCCGGGACGCAGACGCAGGCGTTGCCACGAGCCGTAGTCGCGAACGGTGAGGGTGACCGCGCCGTCGATGACGGACCCGTCGACGTCGATCCGGTCCACGGGGGAATCGAGCGGATGCTCGATGGCATTCACGAACGCCTCCGAGGTCGCAGTCAGGATCGCGAAGATCTCGTCCCCCGTTGCCCCGTGCTTGCTCAGCCAACGTCGCAGATAGCGACGTAGGCCTGCGGCCGCCTCAGGCCGGGCCTGAAGGCGAAGCTCGAGCGAGGTGGGCTCCTGGGTTCGCACACTGCGTGAGGTCGTGGATACGAGGTCAGGGTTGGTATCGCCGATTAGCGAATCGTGAAACGACCGTTGTCCACAGGTTGTCGCCACCGCTGCGCAAGAGTACGGGCGTGCTGCGTCACATCGTGCTCGTCGGGCTGATGGCCGCCGGCAAGACGACGGTCGGCCGCGGCCTCGCGAACGCGCTCGGCTGGCCCTTCTCCGACAGCGACGCCTGGATCGAGCGCGAGCGCGGGAAGACCGTGAAGGCGCTCGCCGACGAGATCGGCGTCGACGAGATGCACGAGCTCGAGGCCGCACATCTGCTGCACGCGCTCGCCGAGCCGGGGCCGAGCGTGATTGCGGCCGCCGCGAGCACGATCGACAACCCTGCCTGCCGAGAGGCGCTCGCCGATCCCGGCGTCACGGTGATCTGGCTTCGCGGCGATCCGGCGGCTCTGGCGCGCCGCTTCGACGTCCAGCGCCACCGACCTCGCTTCGGCCTGTCGCCCGATCGGCTTCTCGCCGAGCAGGCCGCCGAGCGAGAGCCACTCTTCCGCGCCCTCGATCCGATCGTGGTCGAGACGGACGACCGGAAGCCCGCGGACGCCGTTGCGGACGCGCTGGCGGAGCTGAAGACCCAGAGCTGACCGGGTCAGCTCCCTGTGCCGAATCGTTCGACGAGCAGGCCGTGGCGGAGGCCGCGGTCGCTGACCGTCAGCGAGTCGCACCCGAGCCTCGCCAGCACTGTGCGCACGATGCAGGCTCCGGCGAGGATCACCTCGGCCCGGTTCGGCTGGAGGCCCGCGATCGCCCGCCGCTCGTCGTCGTCCCGAGTGCGATAGAGCTCGATCTGTCGGTCGATGTCGCTCGCCTCGAGCGTGACTCCCTGCGCCGCCCCAGGGTCGTACGCCGCGAGCTGGAGCTTTACCGCTGCGATGTTGGTGACGGCGCCGCCCATCCCGACCAGCCGATCGGGCCGGGACCGGCCGTCCAGGCGGTCCAGCTCCGCGGCGACAGCCGCCCGCGCCTCCGCAACCACCTCGTCCGACACCGGTCGGTCGAGGCCGTAGCGCTCCGTGAACCGCGCCGCGCCGACGTTCACGCTGAACCGCTCGTCGACCTGCCCGTCGTGACCGAACGTGAACTGCGAGCTCCCACCGCCGGTGTCGAAGACTACGAGCGACCCCGCAACCGAGCCGAGCCCGGCTCTCACCGCCAGGTACGCGAGCCGAGCCTCCTCCTCACCGGAGATGACCTCGATCTCCAGGCCCGCCTCGGCCTTCACGGCGTCAATCAGCTCGCCTGCGTTCCGCGCGATCCGGAGGCCGGCAGTTCCCACGGCGGCCACTCCCTCGACCCCGAGATCGCGGGCCTCGTCCGCCATCGCCGCGATCGCCCCGGCGGTGCGGCGGATCGGCTCGGCGCCCAGACGACCGGTCTCGTTGAGACCCTCACCGAGCCGGGTCACGTCGGCGCTGTCGACGATCGTTCGCCAGGTGCCGTCGAGTCCGAGCTCGCCGACGTGGAACTTCACCGAGTTCGTCCCGACGTCGATCACCGCATGTCGAATTCCAGTCACCACAACGCCCGACCCGTGCGGGACGCTCGTCCCGCGGCGGCAACGCCGATCGTACGGGCGCCTAGGGGTGCACGCAGCCGAGTGGGTACCAGATCGTCACGGGCGGTTCGTCCATCGTGATCGACGACGTCGCGCCGGTACAGGGCGGCCCGGACTGTCCCGTGTGCGTCGCGGCCGACGGAACTGCGCACAGCAGCACGCCGATGGCGACGAGTAACGCGAGTTTGACTGCGAGCACCCCGGCTCCCCTGCTGGCTCCCCTACGCATTATCGACTGCCAAAACCCCATGGAGTTAGTGGTTCCCATCACAGCGGTTTTCAACAGGGCTGTGGGAACGCGTGTTCCCGTGCACGGCTCCCGCCGGATGTAGGTTCGGACGTGGACGGTCGGGTAAGGCGCTCAGTGAGCCGAAAGGAGGCCGAGATGCTGAAAGACAAGGCCGTTGCCGCGACGCTGGCGGTGAGCGATCTGGACCGCGCGCGCAGGTTCTACGAGCAGACCCTCGGACTGGAGCCGGTGGACGAGAACCCGGGTGCGGTGACGTATCGGGTCGGGCCGTCGTTCCTCGTCGTCTATCCGTCCGACTACGCCGGGACCAACGAGGCGACGGGAGCGACGTGGGCAGTCGGGGACGACTTCGACGCGGTGGTCGAGGATCTGCGAGGGAAAGGCGTGCGCTTCGAGCAGTACGACCTTCCCGAGACGAGCCGGGACGGCGACATCCACGTCATGGGCGAGATGCGCGCCGTCTGGTTCAAAGATCCGGACGGAAACATCGTCAGCCTCGTGGACCAGGAGATGTAGGACGCGGTCTCGGGACCGGGCCCCACGGAGGCATTAGGGTTGCGTCCGGTGGAGCCCGCCCTCGCACGTGCGTTCGTCGAAGCCGTCGTGGCGGGCGATGCTGGGACGGCGGCAGCGTTCCTCGATCCCGATGTCGAGACCACGACTCCTCGCGGCACGGTTCGTAGGATCGCGGCCTGCCGGAAAGTCCTCGCGAAGGCGAGCGGAGACGAGCAGTCGTGATGCCCGGCGGCGCGCCGGCTCAGTAGGCAGGCTCAGTGCGCCGCCCGGCCCCAGCCGGGAGAGCATGACGTGCGCGGGGAACCGCGCGGTCGGTCTTCAGGCCATAAGCCCCGAGTCAGGCTTGGGCGTGCTCGGTCTTGGGTTGCGAGATCGCCTCCAGTACCTGACCTGCTTTCTTGTCTTTGGCCTCTTGCGCGATATCGGCCTGGGCAAGAACACCGATGAGTTGCGTGTCGTAGGCGACCGGTAGGCGCCGCACCTGGTACTTCGCCATCAGCTCGAGCGCCATGTCGAGGGAATCGTCCGGCATGACCTGAACTGTGGGAGAAGTCAGGATCTCCTTGACCTGCGTCGCCTCCGTGTCACGTCCGGCAGCAACGGCTCGGATGGCAATATCGCGGTCGGTGACCATGCCGACGAGCGAACCGCCTTCGTCGACGACGGGGAGCGAGCCGATGTCCTGCTGCTCCATCAGCTGCGCCGCCGACTTGACCGACGCCGAACGCTGGATGGTCGCCGGCTGCGAGGTCATCACGTCACGAACAAGCTTCGACATCTCCTGCCTCCTTGCTCGGAATGCGTTGGAAAGGTCTTGACCGGTACGCCGGGTCGGAAACAACCCTCGGGCGCTCTTCGAGCCGGCGTAACGTCGGTGGGCAACCCGCGCGCCAGTTGCGCGCCAGCGCGCGCCACCCTCAGGCGGATTTCAACGGACTTGAGCAGAGACGCTCTTGCTGCCGAGGACGGCGCTAGCACGCTCCTTGCGCGGAAACGGCGGCGTCGAGCCAACAGGGGCGGAGGGACTCGAACCCCCGACCTACGGTTTTGGAGACCGCCGCTCTACCAACTGAGCTACGCCCCTCGGTTCGAGGGCCAGTGTAGCCCCGCTGCCGCCGGGCGCTACTCGATCGTGAGCGTGCCGGCCGTGGTAACCGTGCCGCCGGGCGTCGTCACGGCGATCGTCCCGGACGTGTTCCCGCCGGCGACCACGAACGTGAGCTTGGAGGCGGACTTGACCGCGAACGACTGGACGTCGACGCCGTTCACCTTCACCGCCGAAGTTCCCCAGAAGCCCGTGCCGGTGACGGTGACCGTGTTCCCGACGTGCGTGCTCGCCGGCTTGAACGACTTGATCGTCGGCGCCGGCGACGGGTCGAGCGTGAACGTGGGCCCGGACGCGGTTCCTCCGAACCAGGTCAGGTGAACGGGGCCGGTCGTCGTGCCCGCACCGACGACCGCGGTGAGCTTGCTGCCCTTGCGGGTGAAGCTGTCCGCGGCCGTGCCGTTGAAGTCCACTGCAGTCACCTTCTCGAAGTCCTTGCCCTTGATCGTGATCGGCTGACCGACGACGCCGTGAACCGGAGAGACCTTCGAGACCGTGGGACCGACGTATGACGCAAGGCACGTACTGCCGTCGTTGCTCCATTCGAGCTGGACGTGGTAGTGGTGCCCGTTGATCGTCTGGTTGTACTTCGCACCCGTCGAACCGGACTCCTTGCCGAAGTACCAGGCGCACTGGTCCGAGCCCTCGTACAGGGTGGTGTCGGCGTACCAGGCGTCGAGTGTCGCGTCGTTGATCGCCTCCCGGTGCTCGTGCGACAGGACGTTGATCTGCTCGTCGGCGTCTCCTCCGTTCGGATACTCGCTGACTCCGCACTCGAAGAAGGGATCGTTCGCAAGCTTCGGGTACGGCTGGTTCGCGTAGATCACCGTATTGCTCCCGGAACCGTAGAACCCGTGGTACGCGCAGTAGTCGGTGTACGAGCAGGCGGCGAACAGGCTCCCGTCGGCACAGCTCTCCACTCCCTCGGGCGTCAGGAGGAAGTAGATGTTCGACGTGCCCTTCGGCCAGCCCATGACGTTGATCACATGCGTGATCTCCGCTTGGAGCTGGTCGTCGGTCAGGCAATGGGCAGCCTCGCCGGTCGGGTCGGTGCAACCGTCGGCGGGGAACGGAGTGGCCGTGTCGACGTACGAGCCCCCGTAGGTCTGACCGGTCGTGATGTGAACCTGGCCGGGATCGTCGTAGTACTGGACGCCCACGCCGTACACGTTGCTCACGACCCCGCTTGCTGCTTCCAAGTCGCTGAAGTACTGGGCGATCAGTGACTGGTAGGTCGCGTCGTACGGCTGCATCCCGTCGCCGGACGTGTACCCAGTCGGCAGCCAGTAGATCGCATGCGTCGTCGACGTATGCATCACCGGCCCACCGTGGTAGGTCAGATCCTCGCAGAAGGGGACGTAGTCGCAGGGGCCGACGGAGACGAACTGGCTGAGCCTGGTAATCGAATGCGGCGGCTTGACGATGCCGCCGATGTGCCCCGCGTTCGTTTGCGAATCCTGCGCGCCCGACCCGGCCGCGAACACGGCGAAGCAGCCGAGGACGGCCAGGCACGACAGCGCTTTGATCAGACCCCCTGGGCGCAAAAGTCCGCGCAGTCTGCCAGGAGGCACGGATGAGGTCAATGCCCCTTCTGCGGGGTCAGCTCCCGATCGCCTGGGGGAAGCGGAACAACCGGTCGGGGTCGTACCGCTTCTTCACTTCGACGAGCCGGGCGTAGTTCGAGCCGTAGTACGCGCGCTGCCACTGCTTCAGATCCGGGTCGGCGTAGTTGACGTAGGCCCCGCCGGTGACGTACGGACGCATCGCGTCGTGGAGGCCTCGCAACCACATCAGCGAGGGCTGCTGGTGGACCGGCGCGCCCCAGTAGGCGAGGTACTGCACGGAGTGCAACGGCGCGCGGTGCACGAAGGCGGTGGCATCCGGATCGACGCGCGCGATCGCGCCGCCGTAGGCGTCCATGATCGCGGAGCCGGAGCCGTGGCCGGCGCTCTGGCGGGTCTCGAGAGCGTGCTGGAGCGCCCGCACCGCCGCGCGCGGGAACGGGGTGCGGACGTAGTCGGACTTCCCGGCGAAGGCGGCGCGCCGGAGCGTGCCGTTCTGGGTGACGAGGTGACACGCTGCCTGTGACTGCCCCAGGCACCCGGCCCAGCGCAGCATCAGGTCGAGGTACGACGACGTCCCGCTGCTGTACCGGAGCGGCGGTGCCGCCTTCGTCAGCGGGGCAAGCAGCTTCGGGAGGTGCGCCTCCGGGCCGAAGTACTGTCCGAAGATCTGGAGCGTCGGCCCGGTCAGACCGGTCGAGAGTCGGCAGAGCGTCATCAGGTCGTCTGTCGTGTGCGGTGCCCACCGCTGCCAGGCCGGGACGATCGTCGGCCCTGCCGACCAGGGCCAGGTTGCGAAGAAGTACGACGCTGTCGAAACCGGCGACGTCCGCAGCCGGAAGTCGGTGACGATCCCGAAGTTCCGGCCGCCGCCGCCGCGGCACGCCCAGAACAGGTCGGCGTTGTGGGTCGCGTCGCAGGTCAGCAGGCGGCCGTCGGCGGTGACGATCCGCAGCGACCGGACGTTGTCCGAGGTCGTGCCGAGCCGCCGGGAGGCCAGGCCGACGCCGCCGCCGAGCGCTAGCCCGCCCAGCGCGACGCTCGCACACGAGCCGGCCGGGATGGTCACGCCCTGGCCGGCGAGGGCGGCGTAGACGTCGATCAGCCTCCGCCCTGCGCCGATCACTGCTGTGCCGCCCTCGACCCGGATTCCGCGCAGCCTGGCGAGGTCGACCACGACGCCGGTTCCGGTCGACCACCCGCCGTAGCTGTGGCCGCCCGAGCGCGGCACGATCAGGACGCCGTGGCGCTGCGCCCAGCCGACGACCGTCTGGACGTCCCGCACGTCATTCACCTGCACGATCGCGAGCGGGCGCACGCCGTCGAAGCGCTCGTTGTAGACGAGCCGCGCCGTCCCGTATGCGGTCGAGCCGGGCGCTATCACCCGGCCGGAGACGAGGCGGGCGAGCTCCGCCACGCGCGGGTCCGGCCCGGCTCCGAACGCCGCATCGGCCAGACGGCCGAGCGCGCTTCCGGTGACGACGGCACCCGCGGCGGCTCCGAGCAGCTCCCTGCGGTCGAGCCGGCGCATATGGCCAGCTTGAAGCACCGATCCGCTGGATACCATGCCTCCGATGCTCCTCTACCTCATCCCGGTCTTCATCCTCGCCGCGCTGCTCGTCATCCTCGGCGTGCTGGTCGTGCTCTCGCGCGTCCGCGGCGGCAAGTACCTCCGGCCGCTCATCGTGTGGGCCTCGAAGGTGCCGATCCTGAAGGGGCTGATCGAGAGGGCGTCACAGGCCGCGATCGACCGGTACAACCCCGAGCTCGGCTCGGCGATGAAGAAGCTCAAGCGCGCCGGCGCGGATCGCGATCCCAACCAGGCGCAGCGGGCGCTCAGCACCCTGACCGCCGACGAGCGCAAAGCGTGGATCGAAGCGGCCGGCCAGCAGGGCGCGACGGGGGAGCAGCAGCCGATCAACCGCCAGCAGCGCCGCGCGATGGAGCGCATGCAGAAGGGCCGCATGCCGGCTCCGCAGCAGAAGCGCCGGACGAAGTAGCTACGTCGCTTCGCAGGCCGGGCAAAGCCCGGCCGCTCGCTCGCGCTCCGCGCCGGGGAAATACCAGGGCCAGAAGGAACCTATGCGAGGCTCGCCCAGATGGTCATACGAGCGGGGAGACGAGCTCGAACGTGACCGCGTCGACCAGGCCGCGGTTGGTCAGCCGCAGCGCCGGGATCACGCCCAGCGAGAGGAACGAGAAGATCATCTCCGGGTTCTTGATCGCCGACCCCAGCGCCCTGTAGGCCTCCCCGAGTGCGAGCGTCTGCTCCGCCAGCTCCTGCACCGGACGGTCGCTCATCAGACCCGCGATCGGAAGCTCGACCAGACCGAGCACCTCGCCGTCGGCGACGGCGACCATCCCGCCGCGCGCCTCGACCAGGCGCCGGACGGCAAAGAGCATGTCGGCGTCGTTCATGCCGGCGACGAGCAGGTTGTGGTTGTCGTGCGCGATCGAGCTCGCGACCGCTCCACGCTTCAGGCCGAGACCGTGCACGAACCCCAGCCCGATGGTCCCGGGGCCACCGTGCCGCTCGATACTGGCCAGCTTGGCGACGTCCGCCTCGATCGAGGCGCGCACCTCGCCGCCCTCGACCGGCAGCTCGACCACGAGGTGCTCGGTCGTGACGCGCTCCGAGGCGACGCCGATCGCGCGGACCTGGGCGACCTCGCCGCCGGCCTCGATCCGCAGGTCCGCCTCGACCAGCGGACGAGCGAGCCTGATCGACTCGTACGCCTCCTGCGGGTACTCGAAGACCGGCAGCTCCCCCGGCTCGCGGCCGTCGGCGAGGACCCGGTGCGGCCGGAAGTCCTCCAGGTCCTCCACGAACAGGATGTCGGCGAGGCGGGCCGGCGCGATCGAGCCGAGATCGTTGCGCATCCCGAAGTACTCGGCTCCGTTGACCGTCGCCATCTGGATCGCGACGAGCGGATCGATCCCCGAGGCGACTGCGCGCCGTACGACCCGGTCCATGTGCCCGTCCAGGGCGATCGTCTCCGGGAGCACGTCGTCCGTGACGAGCAGGCAGTGCCGTGGGTCGACGCCGTCCTCGGTGAGCACAGAGGCGAGCGCCTCGACGTCGCGGAAGGTCGACCCCTCGCGGAACTGCACCCACATCCCCGCGCGGAGCTTGGCGAGCGCGTCCTCGCGCGTGGTGGTCTCGTGGCAGGAGTCGACGCCGGCGGCGATGTACGCCTGAAGCCGGTGGTCACGGACGCCCGCGAGGCTCCAGTGGCCGGTGACCGGCTTGCCGCGTTCGAGCGCGGCCGCGATCTCGGCGTGGACGCTCTCGTCCCCCTCGATCACGCCCGGCATGTTCATCATCTCGCCCAGGCCTGCGACGCCCTCCCAGGCAAGGGCCTCGCGGATCTCGTCGACGCCGAGCTCGGCGCCCGCGTCCTCCATGCCCGGTAGCGCCGGCACGCAGGACGGGACGGCGAGGAAGACCTTCAGCGGCAGCGGCCTGCCCTCCTCGAGCATCCAGCGCATGCCTTCCAACCCGAAGACGTTGGCCATCTCGTGGTTGTCGATGAACGCCGCCGTCGTCCCCCGTGGCAGCACCGCCTCGGCGAATCGCGTGACCGTGACCATCACCGACTCCACGTGCAGGTGCGTGTCGATCAGACCGGGCACGAGGTAGGCGCCCTCGGCGTCGATCGTCTCGGTGTCCGGCCCGACGGTGTGGGACACGTCGCCGAACATGGCGACGCGTCCGTGCGCGATCGAGACGTCGGCGCCGTCCAGGACTTCGCGCGTGTGCACGTTCACGAGCCGCCCGCCGCGGACGACCAGCTCGGCCGGTGCCCGGCCCATGCAGACGTCAGTCAGCTCCCGCGTGAGCTCGGCCAGAGTCCGGCGGAACATCCGGCAGATGCTAGTTCCACCACGCTGACAGGTTGCGGCAGGCGCGGTACCCTATTCCTACTGCGGCCGCGAGGACGCACCGGCGCGCGACGGTGTGCGGACGTAGACAGCCGGTGCGGTTCTGCTTTCTGCCTCTCCCAGCAGGGCCGCACCGGCACTGTCTCTATCGGCAACGGCCGCCGAAAGCTGAGTGACCGCGTGCGCGGGCGCTAGGCTCCGTCGCGATGCTGCTCACCTCGCAGGTGGAGCGGGACAGCGAGCTCTACGCGCGCCGGCACGAGCGGATGACGGCCCTGGTGGCCGAGCTGCGCGGGCGCACGGCGCAAGTCGCCGCCGGCGGAGGCGAGGCGTCGGTCGAGCGCCACCGCTCGCGTGGAAAGCTACCCGCGCGCGAACGAGTCGACCTGCTTGTCGATCCGGACAGCGCGTTCCTCGAGCTCTCCGCCCTTGCCGCCTGGGAGGTCTACGACGGCCAGGCGCCGTCCGCCGGCATGGTCACCGGGATCGGTGTCGTCGAGGGCCGCGAGTGCGTGATCGTCGCGAACGACGCGACCGTGAAGGGCGGCACCTATTTCCCGCTGACCGTGAAGAAACACCTCCGCGCGCAGGAGATCGCCGAGCAGAACCGGCTGCCGTGCATCTACCTGGTCGACTCCGGCGGCGCGTTCCTCCCCCTCCAGGCCGAGGTCTTCCCCGACCGTGACCACTTCGGGCGCATCTTCTTCAACCAGGCGCGGATGTCCGCCAAGGGGATCGCGCAGATCGCGGTGGTTATGGGCTCCTGCACGGCAGGCGGCGCCTACGTTCCGGCGATGTGCGACGAGACCGTGATCGTGCGCGGGACGGGGACGATCTTCATCGGCGGGCCGCCGCTGGTGAAGGCGGCCACAGGCCAGGACGTGACCCCGGAGGAGCTCGGAGGCGCGGACGTGCACACGCGGCAGTCCGGGGTCGCGGACCACTACGCGACGAGCGACGAGCACGCACTCGCGATTGCGCGCTCGATCGTCGCGAACCTCGGGACCGCGAGGCCGGATCCGCCGTGGGAGGTCGCCGCGTCGGAGCCGCCGGCGCTGGATCCCGGCGATCTCTACGGACTGATCCCGGAGACGTTCCGCGAGCAGGTCGACGTGCGCGAGATCGTCGCGCGGCTCGTCGACGGCAGCCGCTTCCACGAGTTCAAGGCGCTCTACGGCGTGACCCTCGTCTGCGGCTTCGGCCGGATCGAAGGCTTCCCCGTCGGAATCCTCGCCAACAACGGCGTCCTTTTCGCCGAGTCGGCGCAGAAGGGCGCCCACTTCATCGAGCTCGCCTGCGAGCGGAAGGTGCCGCTCGTCTTCCTCCAGAACATCACCGGCTTCATGGTCGGCACCGAGTACGAAGCCGGCGGGATCGCCCGCGACGGGGCGAAGC
>JBKPMR010000068.1:0-21325 GCA_046732255.1 Actinomycetota bacterium | reverse complement strand
TTCCCCGGGGGGTCGTGCGGAAAAAAAGGGAGGCGTCGCGGAGCCATTACACCGGTGGGGGGGGGCGGGGACGGCCGCCGCACACCTCACGCTTCAGACCGACAACAGCCGTTCGAAGAAGGAACGGTACCGCTGCAACGCGACGCGGAGGTCCTCGGTCGAGACCTCGTCGTCGTCCGCCCATTGGTTCTCGAGCGTGGTCCGCTCCTGCGCGAACGTCCGGGTCAGTCGCTTGACCAGGTCTCCGACCAGGTCGTCCGCCTGCTGCACCGACTCCCGCGGCCGGTCGACGAAGCCGGCCTGAATCGACTCCCAGCGTTTCCCCAGATCCTCGGCTTCGTCCCGCTCGAACAGCGGTGTGAGCGGCTTCTCCGCGGTGGTCACCGCGTCACCTCCGCGTGCTCCCTGGTCTCGACGAGCTCGCTGAAGAGCGACCGATAGCGCTTCATCGCTCTGCGCAGCTCCTCGGTCGTCGCCTTGCCGTGCGACGAGGAGACGGCGATCGAGTGGGCGCTGCGGTAGTTGTCGACGACGTCCGGATGGTCGACCGAGAGGTCGGCCGCCCGCTGCTCGAAGTCCTCGACCGGGTACCCGCGGTCGCGCATCACGCGTTGGATCAGGAGATCCGCTGCGGTGATCGCGGCGGGCGGGTCGTCCACGAATTCGGCCTGCGTCCGCTGCCACTCGTCGCGGTACCGGTCGGCCGCGGCCGGGTCGAGGTCGCGGAGCTCGAATTCGCGATGCCGCGCCTCGCGTGCCCGGAGGTCGGCCTCGCCGGCACGCCGTGAGTCGGCGCTTTCCACGGTGCGCTCGTACTCAGGGCCGAACCGGGACTTCAGCTTCTGTGTTCGGCGGGTTCGCAGCAGCGCGGCCGCGACGAGCAGGACTGCCGCAGCCACCACGATGCCGATCACCATCCATCCCCAGGTAGGCATGTCCTCCTTCCTTTCTTTGTTCCATCGTAGGCCTACCCGCGGCCTTCCTCCGGAAACGCGAGCCGGAGGGTTTAGACCTCGCCGTGGCGGGAATGTGGGCGCGACGGTCGAGACGACGCCCAGGCGCCCAGTTCGCTTATGGTCCGCCGCGTTCAAGCGCGACGGGCATGAGGGTGCCCCATCGCCAACAACAAAGGGGGGAGGAGTTTTGCGAACGAGACTCTTGCTCTTGGTTCTCGGCGCCGTCGGCGTCGTGTGCCTCGCCGCCTCGTCCGCCAGCGCGCGGTCGGCGGCCAGCCAGGTCCCGCGGATCGGGACCGGATCACCTCAGACAGGGTCGTTCACGCCCTCGGGCGAAGGTTTCGCCTTGGAGGACGAGTTCGCCGGTGAAGACGAGGAGGCGGATGAAGGGCCGGATCCGTACGACGGCACGATCAGCCTCTCGACGGGCGCCGGCGGCGGAGTCTCCGTCAACAGCGCCAAGAAGGCGAAGTCGAATCCGACGTTCAATGTCGGCTTCGAGGGCCTGAACCACTACCAGCAGCGGTACGCCCGGGGCGGTAATCAGTTCTCGGTCGAGCCGCCCGACCAGGCACTGTGTGTCGGCAACGGCTACGTGGTCGAGGCCGTCAACGACGTCCTGAACGTCTTCGACACGTCAGGGCAGTCGGCTCTTCCTGACAACACGGCGACGAACGTCGTCGGTGGGTTCCCGCGGAACGTGAACCACGCCGTCGACCTGAACTCGTTCTACGGCTACGCGCCGGCGATCAACCGGACGACCGGCATCCGTGGGCAGTTCGTCACCGACCCGACCTGCATCTACGACGCGGCGACCCAGCGCTTCTTCCTCGTCGTGCTCACGCTTGAGGTCGTCCCGACGACGGGTGCGTTCACGACCGTCAACCATCTCGACCTGGCGGTCAGCGCGACGTCGAACCCGACCGGGGCGTGGAACATCTACAGCCTCGACGTGACCGGCGACGGAACGAACACGGGCGGTGTGAACCCGGGCCCGTACCTCGGCGACTACCCGCACATCGGGGCCGACGCGAACGGGATCTACCTGACCACCAACGCCTACCCGTGGTGCTGCAACGGCTTCAGCGGAGCGCAGATCTACGCGCTCTCGAAGGCGCAGCTAGCCGCCGGGGCGGCGTCGGTGAACGTGGTCCACATCGACACCTCGGGGACCGTCAACGCCCCGAGCGACGCCGGCGCGACCCAGCCCGGCTTCACGGTCTGGCCGGCCCAGTCGCCGGGCACCGGCTCGTTCGAGACCGCCAACGGCGGTACCGAGTACTTCCTGAGCTCGAACGCGGCCGACGAGGCGACGAACCCGGTCGCGGGGACCGGTGGACCCCATACGTCGACGCAGCTGATCGTCTGGACGCTGACGAACACGTCCTCGCTGAACACGGCGTCGCCGTCGCTCACGCTCTCGAACAGGATCCTGAGCGTGGGCCGGTACGGCGTCCCGCCGAAGCAGCAGCAGCCCGGCTCGGGGTCGGCCCCCGGCACGAATGCCCCGCAGGGCTTCTGCATCAACGACACGACGACGGCGACGATCGCCGGGGTCGGCTGCTGGCGGCTGCTGTTCGTCGCCGAGCCGGCGCACGACGAGGTCGTCTCACGGCCGGACTCGAACGACACACGCATGCAGCAGGTGACGTTCGCGAACGGGAAGCTGTGGGGTGCTCTCGACACGTCGCTCAATCCGGATGGTGGCCCGCAGCGCGCGGGGATCGAGTGGTTCATCGTCAACCCGAGCGCAGGCAAGCTCGTTCTTCAGGGCTACCTGGGGGCAACGGGCCACGACTTCACGTACCCGGCGATCGGCGTGACGCCGAGCGGCCGCGGCGTGATGGCCTTCACCGACACGGGTGACGCGACCTTCCCGAGTGCCGCCTACGCGGCGATCGACGCGAAGGCCGGCGTCAGCACGTGGGACCACGTCACGGGCGGCGACGGTGCCGCACCCACGGACGGGTTCTCGAGCTACAAGTCGCAGGTCGGCAATCCGCCGCGCACCCGCTGGGGTGACTACGGCGCGGCTTCAGTGGATGGGAACTCGGTCTGGATCGCGAGCGAGTACATCGCCCACACGTGCGACTACACCGCCTGGGGCGGCCCGTTCTTCGTGGGCGGCACCGGCGACAACCTGCTCGGCACCTGCGGCGGCGCAAGCCACGGGCCGGGGCCGAGGAGCGCGCTGGCCAACTGGTCGACGCGAATCAGCAAGTACACGCCGTAGCACCGACGCGGCGCTGAGCTGAACGCAGAGGGCCGGTCTCACGACCGGCCCTCTGCGTTCTCGAGCGTCAACGCGCCGGTTCTGGGCTCCGCATGACGTCCCAGAGGCGCCGTGCGACGACGCGGAGCATTGCCTGTGCAAAGGCCGGCTCGGTGTCGAGGAGCTTCTCGAAGATCCCGCGGTCGAGCGCGAGGCAGCGCACCGGGGTCGCTGCGCGGACGCGCGCCACGCGCGTCGATTCCGGCACGAGCAGGCTCAGCTCGCCGAAGACCTCGCCGGGACCGAGCTCGATCGTCCGGCCCGGCGCCTCGACGACGACCGTGCCCTCTTCGACCATGAACATCCCGGCACCGGGATCGTCGGCCCGCGCGAGCACCTGGCCCGCGGCGCACGTGACCTCGGTCGAGGCACGAGCGACGCGCGCGAGCGCCACGTCACCAAGCCCCGCGAAGGCGGGCACGGCACGGAGCCGTTCGAGCTGGTCTACCTGGGCCACGTAGAGGTTCATATCACGTCGGGTCGGGGCGTTCGTCGCCGCGACCGACATGGCGGGCGCGGCCCGAACCGGCTTGCCGCCAGCAGGCGATGCGAGCGCAGCGAGCGAGCGGAGGAGGGGGCGCGTGGGGGAACCATGGGTTCTGCCGACGCGCTGCGCGCGTCAGGCAGGGCACCGGCCGCGCGAGAACAAACCCGTCGCGGCCGGCTTTCCCCACGGCCTTCGGCGGGGCTGGGATTCGAACCCAGGGGGCGCTTACACGCCCATCGGTTTTCAAGACCGACCCGTTCGGCCGCTCCGGCACCCCGCCGAAGACCTAGTTAAGCGGAAGCTGCGACCGTCTCGAGCACCCAGAAGTTCTCGCCGCGGTCAGCCTCGAGCTGTGCCAGCTGCTCGCGGTGGATCTCCCGGACGCGCTCGGGCGTGATCGCGTCCGCGGGGTCGATCTCCTCGATCTGGAGGCTGGTCTTGTCCTCGTAGAGGTGCTCGCCGGCGAGCCGCGCCCGGTCGTCGTACGGCCAGATGAACGCCTGCCGGCTGTACGCGTGGTAGAGGGCGTCCGGGCTCGGCACGTCGTAGCCGAGCGCCTGGAGGTCCGCTCCGCGCGCAAGCTGGTGGAAGGTGATCTCGTCCGCGACCCCCCAATCACCGACCGCAAGCCGGTCGTCGGAGTGCCACAGCACGGCCTCGCTGACCGCGTTGTAGAAGGCGAGCACACCCTCCTTGCCCGTGATCACCGCCGGGTTCGCGCCCCAGGTGACCCGGTACACAGGCTCGTCGACCATCATGTCCTCCGCGACGATCCGGTCGTACTGGCCCGAGCCCTCGAGGTGCACGTGCCGCCAGAAGTTGAGCAGGATCGACCGGTGGAGGGGCTTGGTCGTCTCCTCGAGCAGCTCGGCGGTCGGGATCATGCAGTCGTAGACGGCTTGCTCGAACCTGTTCATCGGGCCTCCGATCGCGTGATGGTCGCGTGCGCACCGTAGTCTCGCACCCGGCGGGTAATGTCTTTGCCTTGCGGTGGCGCCCCTGGAAGGCCTGGGGACAGGCTCAAGCCTGTCCCTTCTGCATGTAGAAGGGCCAGACTTCAGTTTGGCCCCTGCCTTGCGGTGGCACCACTGGAACGCCTGGGGGCAGTTAGCGCTCGACTCGGGCGGGAGCACCGAACGGCTTCAGGACGTCCGGTACGTCGCCGCGGAAGTTCTCCAGGATCGCCAGCACGAACCGGTCGGTGACGGCCGTGCCGTTGAGGGTGGCGACGAACTCGGTGCTCTTCTGACCTTCCGGCCGATAGCGGATGCCGAGGCGCCGGGCCTGGAAGTCGGTCGTGTTCGAGGTCGAGGTGATCTCCCGGTAGCGCTGCTGGTGCGGGAACCAGCCCTCGATGTCGTACTTCTTCGCGGCGGATGCGCCGAGGTCGCCCGCGGCGACGTTCACCAGTCGGTACGGGATCCCGAGCGCCCCGACGATCTCCTCCTCGATCGCGAGTAGCCGCTCGTGCTCGTCCCGTGCCGCCGAGGGCTCGCAGTAGACGAACAGCTCGACCTTGTTGAACTGGTGCACCCGGAACATGCCGCGCGTGTCCTTGCCCGCTGCGCCCGCCTCGCGGCGGAAGCAGGTCGAGAACGCCGAGTACCGCAGCGGCAGCTCGTCGAGGATCTCGCCCATGTGCAGTCCCGCGAGCGCGACCTCCGACGTCCCGGTCAGGTAGAGGTCGTCCTCGGGGAGCGCGTAGATGTTCGTGCGCTCGGTCGGGAAGAAGCCGGTGCCGTACATCGCCTCCTCCCGGACGAGCACAGGCGGCAGCATCGGCACATGCCCGTGGGCGGCCGCCCGGTCGAGGCCGAAGCGGTAGACGGCGAGCGCGAGCAGCGCTGTGTCCCCGATCAGGTAGCCGAACCGCGAGCCCGACAGGCGCGCCGCCCGCTCGATGTCGAAGCGGCCGATCTCGGTGTGCTCCGGCCCCTCGGCGGTCGGCTCGCCGACGCGACGGAGCTCCTCCGCGTCCTCCTCGGTCTCTCCGTCGGGAGCGGAAGAGTCCGGCGGGTTCGGCACCTGCTCGAGCAGCCGGTCGCGTTCGGCCTCGGCGGCGGCAAGCTCTTCGTCGACCGAGCGCAGCTCCTCCTTCACGCGGTTCAGCTCCTCGAGCTGCTCCGGCGTCGGCTTGCCCTTCAGCTTCAGCCTGCCTCGTAGCTCGTCGGTGCGGGGGACGAGCGCCCGCCAGCGCTCGTCTGCCGCGAGCAAAGCGTCGAACGCCTCCGCTGCGCCCTTGCGGGCGACCGCGGCGCGAAAGCCGTCCGGGTCGTTGCGCGCCGCGCGGAGGTCGATCACGCGACGGAGTCTAAGCGGGCGTCTAGCGGCCGAGCAGGCCGAAGCTCAGGCGGTTGAGCCGCCGACGGCGGCGGTCCGACGCTGCACGACGTTCCTCTGCGCGGATGAGAGAACGCTCAACCATGCGCTCGAATTGCCGCAGATACTCGTCGCTCAGAAGGTATTCCCGGCTCAGATTCGGCTTCGTCATCCTCGTCCCTCAGCGGATCGAGAATCTCGTCCAGCTTAGCGTTCATGCGCATGAGGAACGGCGCCAGAGCTCCCACCACGTCCTCGAACTCCTCCCGTCGGTCGTCATCCCGGCCGCAAGATGTCCTAACGAGCCAAGTACGCCTCGATCACCTGGGCGACGCCCTCCTCGGTGACCGGCGGGCAGACGAGGTCGGCGACCGCGAGCACGCGCTCGTGCGCCTTCTCGACCGCGACGGCGTAGCCGGCCCAGCCGAGCAGCTCGACGTCGTTCTCGCCGTCACCGAACGCAACCGTCTCGGCCGGCGTGAAGCCGAGGTGCTCGGCGAGGAAGGCGAGCCCCGACGCCTTCGTCACCTCGGGGCTCGCGAACTCGAGGAAGTGGGGGAGTGACTTCGAGATGTACATCCGCGGGCCGAAGCGCGACTTCATCCGCGCCTCGAGACCGTCGAGCTCGACCGGATCGCCGACGGCGACCAGCTTCGTCGGCGGCTCGGCGAGCCACTCGAGCAGGTCGCCGACGGCGTGGACCTCGAGGTGCTGGAACGAGGCGTAAGCCTCGGAGGCGGGCGTGTGCCGCGCGACGTACAGCTCGTCGCCGACGTAGCAGTTGAGTGGATACCCCTCGCCTTCGACCGCTGCGATCGCCTCGCGGGCGAGCTCGAGCGGGATCGGCTCGTGCCGGAGGAACTGCCCCGTGACCGGGTCGGCGACGACCGCGCCCTGGTAGCAGACGACCGGATCGTCGATTCCGGCCGCCTCGGCGTACGGCCGCACCGAGCGGAACATTCGCCCGGTGACCAGGATCACGTGGATGCCGTCTCCTTGCGCGGCGGCGATCGCCGCCCGCGTGCGCGGCCTGAGCTCCGCGTCCTCGCCGATCAGGGTCCGGTCGAGATCGCAGGCGAACGCCCGCACACCCTGCGGAAAACCTTCCGGAAGGTTCAGCTCTTGCCTGCGACCGACGAGACGTACGCGGCGACGTCGGCGATCTGCTTGGCGGTGAGCTGTCCGCTGAAGGACGGCATCACGCCCTTGCCGTTGGTCACCCGGTCGACGACGAGGGAGGCCGGCGGCTTCGCCTCGTCGAGGTTCGGGCCGACGGTGCCGGTCGCGGCCGCGTCCTTGAGCGTGTGACAGCTCTTGCAGCCGGCGGTCTCGAAGACCTGCTTGCCGGCGGCCGGATCGCCTTTCAAGGTCGGCGGCGCGGCGACCTTGCCGATCACGGTCTGTGGAGTCGGGGTCGTCGTCGTGGTGACGCCGCAGCCGGCGAGCGGGAGGACGAGAACGAGGGCGATCAGGGCGCGGCGGAGCACGGGCGCGAGTCTAATGGACAGCCGGGCGGCGGGACGCGGTTCTTGACGCGTCCGGGCTGTCCATGGCATAAGGGGCCGGCACTGCGGCAAACGAGAGGGGAGAGATGAAACGACGAGGGATGTTGGCTGCGGCCGTCGCTCTTGTCGCTGCGGCCATGCTGGTGCCGACAGCGGCACAGGCGGATCCGAGCTTCTACGCGACGCCGCTGTTCGGCATCGCCACGGGGCCGGGCGGACAGCTTTTGGTCGCAGACTCGGGCCAGGGGATCGTGGACGCCGACACCGGTGCACTGGTTGTGCCGCTTCCTGGGGTCACGGACGTGGCTCCGATCGGGCGCGGCGACATGCTCGCGCTCACGAGCTCGCTCTATCGCATCTCGAAGGGGAAGGTGCGCATGATCGCCGACCTGCAGGCCTTCGAGGAGGCGAACGACCCAGCCGGCGACGGGACGGAGGAAGGTTCCAATCCCTTCGACCTCGCCCGGATGACGGGCGGCAAGACGCTGATCGCGGACGCGGCCGGCAACGACCTGCTCGTCGCCGACGAGAAGGGCCGCGTCGACTGGGTGGCGACGTTCCCGACCCAGGGGGGAATCCAGCCGGTTCCAACCTCAGCCGCCATCGGGCCTGACGGCGCGTACTACGTCGGCGAGCTGACCGGAGCGCCGTTCCCGACCGGTATCTCACGCGTCTGGCGCATCCGTCCCGGAACGCGTCATGCCGCGTGCGGGACGAGCCCTGCGTGCTCCGTCGTCGTGAGCGGGCTGACGGCGATCATCGATCTTCAGTTCGGGCCGGGCGGCAAGCTGTACGTCGCCCAGCTGGAGGACGCCGGCGTAGGTGCTTTCGAAGGTGGCGGAGGCGTCGGAGGGTCGGTCCACGCGTGCGACGTCACGACAGGCTCATGCCAGACCGTCGTCTCGGGCATCCCGATCCTGACCTCGATCGCCTTCCGCGGAGGCGTGCTCTGGGGCTCGATCTGGGCACTCGTCCAGGGCCAGGCCGACGTCGTTCCGTTGACGCCGTAGCCCGTAGCGATCTCAACCAGCGCAAGAGCGCGCCGACCGGCCCGTAAGGGCGGCCAGCGCGCTCTTCGCGTTGGGCGCGAACTTCAGCGTCACCGGGCCCGGGTGCGGGATCGCCAGCCGGATCATCCCGTCGGCCGTCCGGCTCAGGCAGCCGGCGGAGGGCCGCCAGTAGCGCGAGGAGCGCACCGCGAGCCGGTACGTACCCGCCCGCCGCGCGGCGACGACGATCCGCGACTCGGTCAGCGAGACGACCCGAGCGCCCGGCGGGCCGGTGACGATCGGCGTCGCATGCGGCACCGCATACACGGTGAGATGCAGGCTCCTGAACACGGTATGAAGGGGAGTGCGTCCGCTGCGCAGAAGCGCTGCCTCTCCGCGTGCGCTGTAGTCCACCGGGGCATCGGTGAGGACGACGTAGCGGACTCCGAGCCCCCGTAACCAGCCGACGTACGCCTTCGGCCCGAGCTTGTCGTAGAGCAGCTCGTTCTGGGGGAAGTCGTCCTGGCGGAACCACCCACGGGCGAGCGGGATCTCCGCCCGGGCGAGGTACAGCGCCGGCCAATGGCCGACCGTGTCGACGGCCTCCACCCGATACGACGGCGTCAGGTGCGTGTGCAGGTACGCGATCGCCGGCTGCCAGTAGGCGGCGTGCGCGGCCGCGTCCTCCTCCGCCTTCACGTAGCTCGCCGCCAGCGGCGTGATGTTCCAGGACAGGGCGAGCCCGAAGACGATCAACGCGGGGATCCGCGGCTTCCACCCTCGCAGCGACAGTACGAGCACGCTGAGGGGAACGGCCGCGTAGCGCAGCCGCGCGATGTTCTCGCCGACCGCGGTCGAGAGGAAGAAGAACGTCAGACAGGCAACGCCGTAGACGGGAAAGACGTAGCGGAGCGCGCGTAGCTGCTCGACCCGCCATGCGAACGCGGCCGAGAGCGCGCAGTAGGCGCAGGCGGCGGCGAGCTCCGCGGTCGAGAACGGGTACCGGCCGCTCACCGGGAAGATCCGCCAGAGCAGGGCCTCGAGCACCACGATCGCGAGCAGCCCGCTGCCGGCCGCGACCTGGAGCCAGCGGTCGGAGCGCCGCCCGATCGCCAGGCCGACGACGATCAGCGCGAGCAGTAGAAAGGCGATCGGGCTGGCAGCGGCGGTCAGCCCGGCGAGGGCGGCGAAGCGCCACGGACGCCGGGCCTGGAGCGCCCAGAGTGCCAGCAGGGCCAGCGCCGAGCCGAGCACGAACGGGAACGCCGCCGAGAGGACGATCCCCGCCCACACGACGGCGAACGCGCGGCTCGACCAGCGAGCCTGCGGTCCCCACTCCTTCCCGACAACGACCGCGAATGCGAGCGTCGCGACGGCGACGGTCGCGACCGCGAGCAGGCGGATCCCGACCACGGCCGCGAGCGGGTAGTAGAGGAGGCTGTAGGTGACGAAGCTGTAGCGGCCGGCGTACCAGAAGTTGTTCCAGAGGGTGAAGCCGTGGTCGAGGAAGACGGCGCGCTGGTAGGCGTGGGCGGCGAGGTCGGTGCCGGGCGGACCGGCCCAGGCCAGCAACGCGGCGAAGGACGCGGCGACGCCCGCCGAGAGGACCGCCTCACGGGCGAGAGGTGACGCTCGACGCATCGAGCCCGACGCTATCGGGCTTGGCAACGGCACGCGCCGGTTCCCGTACCCGCTCGTACGCCCAGAGAACCGCGTACGAGAGTGCCCCCGCGGAGGCGACGTCGCCGGGGCTGTCGTTCACGAGCAGCGAGACGGCAACTCCCGCGACCAGCGCGTCGCCGGCCGGGAAGCGAGGCGGCCGCGTCCACAGAAGAACGAGCGCGACGATGGAGACCGCGAAAACCGCCGCCTCCCCGGCGCCGCTTCCAACCGACGCCGCCGAGATGTGGACGCGGTGGGCGAGCTCTTCCGCGAGCGAGATCGGCCCGCGCCGGAACGCATGCGTGACGTGGCTCGAACCGCCGGTCGCCGCGTCGAGGCCGACGATCGCCGCGAGCGCCACGCTCAGACCGAGGCCGCCGACGACGATCCGGCGGACGGTGAGGCGGATCTCGTACATGCGCGCGGCCAGGACGCCGAAGGCGACGATCAGGACGACGATCCCGCCGCCGTCCGCACCTGCGTGGCTCCAGCCGACCGTCACCAGCGTGAGCAGGAAGATCGCCGCGATCCACAGCCCGCCGAGGAGGGCGGCCGCCTCGAGCGAGACCGTCAGCAGGACCGTCTCGGTGAGGTTGCCGGCGCCGTAGAAGCGGCCGCCGCCGTCGGGTCGCGCGCCGATCGCGGCCAGCGAGTTCACCTCCGGCCAGGCGGCGAAGACGACCAGGTAGACGACGATCAGCGCGACGAGCGCCCAGGGCAGCGCCCCACGCACGGCTGCGAGGGCAAAGCACGCGCCGATCGTCAGGCCGATCAGCGCCAGGGCGACCACCCAGGGACGGGTCACGGCCACGGCCGCGAGGAACAGTGAGCCGGCGAGCACCGCCGGCGCGGCCAGCAGTCCCACCCGCCCGAGGTACTCGGAGCGGAGCCCGAAGGCCAGCAGGGCGCCAGCGAGCACCGAGCCGACGAGGATCAGCGTCGCCCAGAGCCGGACGTCGTGCGTCTTCGTCAGGCGGTCGTCGAGCCGCCGGAGCTGTGCCGCCGCGTCGGCCTCGGGGCTGTGACGGATCCGCGGCGAGCGGCCCTGAGCGAGCGCGCGGGCGGTCGGCGCGATGTCGGCGATCGAGACCAGCCCGCGGATCCGTGTCGAGTCCGAGACGAGAATCCCCCGGAAGCCGGCGCCGACGATCGCGACCGGGTACCGGCGCGTGTTGCCGTGTCGGCCCGGCGTCGGCAGGGCGACGTAGATGGTCACCTCCGCGGGCCGGCGACCGAGGGAGATCAGCTGCTTCCCGGACGGCGTGCCGCCGAGCACCGACGGTTCGACCTTCCCGCGCACGAGCGACGCCACCGCCGCGCGCCGGGTCACGGTCTGGCCCGCGCCGGGGACGAAGAGCCCGACCGCGCCCCGTCCGGCATAGGCCTGCGGGTCGAACGGCGGCACGACCACCACGCTCACGCGCGCCGCCTGGGCCGGCGCCGCCAGCGCAGCGAACAGCGCCGTCGCGATGAGAAGGCGCTTCACGGTCAGTCGACAGTAACCTTCTGGCCGTGCTGGTCGAGCGCAGCATGCACCCGGGCTACCTCTCGAACGCGTACCTGGTCGCGGACGACGAGGGGGGCACCGCGGTCTTCGTGGACAGCGGCGCGCCGATCGACCCGCTGCTGGCCGCGGCCGAGCGCTGGCGGGTCACCCCGGTTGCCGTCCTCCGTACGCACGGCCACCACGACCACGTCGAGAACGAGGCCGACCTGCGCGTTCCCGTCGTCACCGGCGACTTCGAGTCCGGGGGGCTGAGCTTCCGCGCGCTTCCCTGCCCGGGCCACAGCGACGACGGTCTGTCGTTCCATGGCGGCGGCCTCTGCTTCACCGGGGACACGCTGTTCAAGGACGCGGTCGGCGGCACCCGGAGCGAGTTCGAGGCGGTGCGGCGCTCGGTGATGGACGTCCTGATGACGCTTCCGCCGGAAACCCGCGTCCTCCCGGGTCACACCGAGGAGACGACGATCGGCCGCGAGTGGGAGGAGAACCCGTTCGTGCGCGTGTGGCGCGGTGTCGACCCGGAGGGCAGTGAGCCGTGCCGGGTCGGCGGCGAGGATGCGGTGATCGTCGTCTGGTCGCCCGACTACGACGGCAAGGGCAAGGCGTGGGTGCGCTTCGCCGACGGCCGCGACGCGATCGTCGGCGGCTCCGCGATCGAGCGCGGCTAGTCCGATGATGAGCACAGAGAGGGACTGGCCCTACGGGCTTGTCCCCGGTTCCTTTTGTGGACACTTTCGCAGTGTTGAGGTGTACGCTACGCCGGTGAGCGTGACGGTCGGCGTCCGGAAGTTCCGCGAGAACCTGAGCTACTACCTCGACCTCATCAAGCAGGGCGGGAACATGGTGATCATCACCGAGCGCGGGAAGCCGATCGCGCGGCTGCAGGGCCCGTCCCGCCTCGAGCAGTTGATTGCCGAGGGCCGTGTCCGGCCGGCGCGCAGACCGAAGAAACCGATCGATTCAGACGAGCTCATCGAGATCGACGGCCCGCCATGGCCGTCCGAGATGATCATCGAGGATCGAAAGCGTGATCGAGGCTGAATCTCTACCTCGATTCGTCCGCCGGGCTCAAGCTCGTCATCCGTGAACCGGAAACGGATCTAGTCCGCGGGTTGTGGGACGAAGCAGACTCGGTCACGTGTCTTTCGCTCGGCTACATCGAGATGCGGTCGGCGATTGCGCGACGAGTCGATCGGCGGATGGCAGTACGAGCGTGGAGAAGTCTCGACGAGCGGTGGCACGGGATCGAGACGCTCGATGTCGATGACGGCCTGATCGCGCTTGCAGTGCGCGCCGCCGACACCCACCGTCTCCGCGCCCTGGACGCTCTCCATCTGGCTGCACTTCTGAGCCTGAGACGGGCTGAGGTGCTGGTGGTCACCTACGACTCAGAGCTGCACCGCGCGAGCGAGATCGAGGGCTTCGCGGTCGCGCCCCAACCTACCCCGGAACAACGGCAGCCTTCAGGTAGTCGCGCGGCGGGTTGGCCAGCAGGGCCGCGACGCCGTCCAGTCCGACCCGGTGGGTGATCAGCCGCTCCCACGGGTAGGCGCCGCTGGCGAGGAACCCCAGCGCTGCCCGCACCGTCGCCGGCGTGTGGTGGAACGCGCCGCGGAGGGTCAGCTCCTCGTAATGCAGCCGGTACGTGTCGACGTCGACCTCGGTTCCACGGGGGAGGCCGCCGAAGAAGAGAACGGTACCGCCCGGCCGGACGAGCCCGAGCGCGTCCCGCCAGGCCTGCTCGGTCCCGGCCGCCTCGATCACGACATCGGCCTGCTCCGCTGCCGGGCCGGCCCCGAACAGCGCCCCCAGCTCTTGCCGTTCCGGCCGGCCGCCGACCAGGAACGGGCGGCCGCCTGCGTCGGCGGCACAGGCGCACAGCATCAGCCCGATCGGCCCGGCGCCGACGATCGCGACGGAGCCGCCCGCGTCGATCTCGGCCCGTTGCACGCCGTGGAGACAGCAGGCGAGCGGCTCGACCAGCGCGGCGACCTCGGGCGCGAGGCCGGGCGGGACGGGGAGGAGGTTGCGGCGGGCGATCCGCTCCGGCACCAGGATCAGCTCGGCGTAGGCGCCGTTCAGCAGCGGGAAGAGGTTCTCGCACAGCGTCTCCTCGCCGCGGGTGCACGGCGTGCAGACGCCGCACGGCGCCGAGTTCGCCGCGACGACGCGGCGGCCGAGCGCGACGTCGATCCCGCAGAACTCGTGCCCGAACGGGCTCGGCGGCGGGCCGAGCAGAACCGGGTGCCCGCGCTGGAACGCCTTCGCGTCGGTGCCGTCGGTGAGCGCGACCTCGACCTGGACGAGGACGTCCCCGGGCCCCGGCTCGGGGTCGGGGACGTCCTCAAGCCGCACGTCCCCCGGCCCGTGGAAGATCAGTGCCCTCATGGCGTGAAGACGACCTTCAGCGTGTCGCCGCCGCGATAGAGGTCAAGCCCGTCGTGGAAGCGCTCGAGCGGCAGGACGGTCGCCTTCGGCAGGTCGAGCTCCGGGAGTAGCGAGATCGCCTCGTGCATGTGCCGCGGTGTCGCCGACCGGGAGCCGATCACGGTCAGCTCGTGCCGGTAGACGGCACCGAGCTCGAGCGGGACGGAGGGAGCGAAGACGAGCAGCGTCCCGCCGGGCGTGAGGGCTTCGGCCGCGTGGGTGGCGCCGGCGGGCGCAGTGAGGACCGCGGAGTCGACCGGGCCGTCCGGGTGACGGCCGTCGCGTCTCGGATCGGTGTCGATCGCGAAGACGTCGTCCCCGCGACCGCGCAGCACGGCGCCGAACAGCCGGCCGACGAAGCCGTGTCCGACGACGAGCACCCGTCCACCGGGCAAGCGCTCGGCGGCGCGGAGCACGCAGGCGAGCGGCTCGGCGTAGGTCGCGGTTGCGTCGTCCACGTCGTCCGGGAGTGGGAGCAACTCGGCAGCGCGCGCTCGCTCGGCGAAGCCGCCGGGGACGATGGTTGCGCCGCGGAACGTCTCGCAGGTCGACTCGTGCCCGGCCAGGCAACGCTCGCACTCTCCGCAGGGCAGGTGGTGGACGAGCGCGACCCGCCGGCCGTCGCGCTCGGCGGTGACCTCGTGGCCGAGGACGATCCCCGGAGATGCGACGCCGATCTTCTCGACGTCGGAGCCGCAGAGCCCGCAGGCGAGCACGCGGACGAGCTCGCCCTCGCCCTCCGGTTCGGGAACCTCCGCGAGCGCAGGCTGCCGCAGTTCGTCGAGAACAACCGCGCGCACGGGCGTATCGTGCCGGTGGTATCGGGTCGCGCGCTAGCTGACCGTCACCGGCACGCGCTGGACGCCGTTGTTGGCGTAGCCGCCGACGTTCCAGGTGGCCTCGTCCGGCTGCACGTTGCCGGCCTCGTCGCGCGCGCGGCAGCAGAGGACGTGGTCGCCCGGCGGTGCGTCCCAGTCGAAGCGCCAGCCGCGCCAGGCCCAGCGCTGGCCGGGCGGGTCGAGCTCGGATTCTTGCCAGGTGGCGCCGGCGTCGACGCTCACCTCGACAGTCTCGATCGGCGCCCAGCCGGACCAGGCGCGCCCCTCGATCGTCGTCGGGCCTGCAGCGAGCGTCCGCTCGCGCTCGGGGAAGCTCGCGAGCCCGGGTGGGATCATCAGCGCCCGCGGGAGCATCCGGCTGAGCGGTTCGCCGGGGTCGTCCTCGTCGCGGCGGAACCGGTAGGCCTGCGTCTGCTGGTAGCCGGTGAAGGGCTCGGCGACTGCGGTGATCCGGGTCAGCCACTTCACCTGGGTCATCCCGTACCAGCCGGGAACGACCAGGCGGAGCGGGAAGCCGTGCTGGGGAAGGAGTGGGCCGCCGTTCAGCCCGTAGGCGAGGAGCACGTCGTCGCGGAGCGCCTCCTCGACCGGCAGGCTGCGCGCGTAGTCCTGGGCTTCACCGCCCTCGACCCCGCGGTCGAGCCCGGTGAACACCACTTCCACAGCGTCCTCGTCGAGGCCTGCCTCCGTCAGCAGCGGAGCGAGCGGCGTCCCGGTCCAGGCGCCCGTTCCGACCGCCTCGGCGAGCCAGGGCTGGCTGGTCGGCCGCGGGCCGGGAAGCAGCGCGCGCCCGTTCCCGGCGCACTCCATCGTCACCTCGAGCTCGACCGAGGGCCGCGCGCGCAGGTGGTCGAGCGAGAGCGTAAGCGGCCGCGACACGCGGCCGTCGAACGTGAGCTCGAAGCACGCGGGATCGACGACGGGGATGTCGTAGTGGATCAGCAGGTAGTGCAACCCGGCCGGCGTGACGGGGTAACGGAGCGCCTCGAGCGGCATTCCGTGGTTCCTGGCCGCCAGCTGCAGCTCGACCTGGTCGAAGGGCTCCACGCGAGACGGACGCTACACTGTCTCCCGCTCGGGGCTATAGCTCAGCTGGGAGAGCGCCTGGATCGCACCCAGGAGGTCGCCGGTTCGAGTCCGGCTAGCTCCATCCCTTGAATACCCTGCAGAAGCGGGGCTTTCGTCGTCTAAGGTCGTCAACGCTGCGGGGCGCGTGGCAACGAAATGGCAACGCTCGGGCTGAGCGGCTTAGCGTTGCAACCGGCGAACAGCCGCGGCCCTACGCTTTCAGTCATGGCTACGAAGACTGACGAGCGCCAACACGTGAACGCGTGGGTCGAGCCTGAGCTCGTCCGCCGCCTTGACGCGAGAGCGCAAGCGGCCGAGCGGACGAGGAGCGCCGAAATCCGCATCGCGCTGAGACAGCACGTCGAGCGCGGCCAGCGTCGAAAGGAGCCGTGATGCTCGCACGCAGCGACGAACGCATCGTCTCCGCGCGACTCGCCCCGTACTACACGGTGACCTACGTCGCCGATCCGCCTCGTTTCGAGCGACGCGCCGAGATGTTCCACTGCGAGGCGTTCCGCGATCAACTCGTGGGCGACAACCCGGCAACGGTCTCGCTGGACATCGGCCATCAGCGCGACACGCCGGTCGGTCACGCCGTCGAGCTCAAGAACTTAGGCAGCAGTCTCTTCGGGGCCTTCCGCATCCACAACACCCCAGACGGTGACGAAGCGCTCGAGCGGATCCACGACGGCACATTGACAAGCGTCTCGATCCGCTTTACCCCGCTAGCGAGCCGTACCGTCGACGGCGTCCGCCAGCACAAGCGGGCCTACCTGGACAGCGTCGCGCTGACCGCCACGCCCGTGTACCCGCAGGCCACGATCCTCGGCCTGCGAAGAGGCACCCGCCGCGAACAGTCCGACCCATCCGCACGCGAACTCGTCGTCCTGAACCTCGAACGACTCGACGAGAAACTGGGCGCCGTGATGAGCGCGCAGATCGATGAATGGTTCGAGCAGCGACAACTCGGTAGACGACTCGTCGCGCTCGGCATCCGTACACATCCACGGACGCCACGGTTATCGCCGTACACAGACGATCCCCGCTACCGACGGCTCGAGCGGCTTCGTACAGACGTCCGCGCGAACTTGCAAGAGCTCCGGCAGCAGCACCAACCATGCCGGCCAGCCGCCGCATCCACAGTACGGCGCGACTGCGGTGAGATCCTCGCGGTCTACTGACGGCACCGCATGGGTTCGGCAAAGAAGAAGCGCCAGTTAAGCCGACACGCCCGCGGCTACACCAACGCCCACGTCGCCCGCCGCCGAGAACTCGAGCCCCTGGTCGCCACCGGCCAACTCCCCTGCTGTCGCTGCGGCCTACTGATCGACCCCGGACAGCCCTGGCACCTCGACCACCGAGATGACCGCCGTGGATACCTTGGCCCCTCTCATGCGATCTGCAATCTCGGCGCCGCCGCGAACAAGACGAACAGCAGAAGGAAGGAGCACCCGCTGATCTGGTCACGGGTCTGGTACGAACCGATCCCGTCGAACGTGATTATCAGCGGTTGTGGCGCGGAGGCGTCCTCAACTGAGGGTGGATGACGCCCCTACGGCCGCGGGGAGGCTCTTTACGTCGGCCACTCCTCGCGAAGCACGCCGAACACGAGTTTGTCCGCGGACCGGTCGACTCGGAAGGAGTGCTTCCGGAGCCGGCCCTCGACTCCCAACCCCGGCGAAACAGCGCTTGCGCCGCGGTGGCTGCTTTCTTAGTCTGCCGATGCTGGGCACATATTCCCAGCCGGTGTAGACGCAGCGAAGCCGGTGTGACTCCGGCGCTGTCCCGCAACTGTGATGCCCTCCGGGGACGAGCCAGGTCGCCTGCCCTGCATCGGACGAACGGGCCCTCGGAGGAAGGGCGGTTCGACCGGCGAGCCGGCGAGCCACCTCCCTTCGCAATCAAGCGGAGGTTTGTATGAGCGATAACCGGCCAACAGCCAAGCGGACGGCGCGGCGAGGGAGGCGCGGCACGCGGGAGGTGCGAGAGCACCCGCGTTCGCGTTCGCTGGTCTTGGTCAATACCGGCCATGGGAAGGGAAAATCGACAGCAGCTTTCGGCGTCATGCTGCGCGCGCTGGCGCGCGAGTGGCGTGTCTGCGTGATCCAGTTCATCAAGTCCGACGAGTACAAGGTCGGTGAGAAGAAGATGGCCGAACGGCTCGGCGTGGAATGGCTTGCCGGCGGCGACGGTTTCAGCTGGGAGTCGGAGGATCTCGACCAGAGTGCAGCCATTGCCGAACGGAGTTGGAAGATCGCGTCGGAGAAGATCGGCAGCGGCGAGTATCGACTCGTCGTCCTCGACGAGATCACGTACCCCATCAATTGGGGTTGGATTGATCGCGCGGAGGTGATCGAGACGCTCGCCGGGCGTCCGGCGCAGGTCAACATCGTCGCCACGGGGCGCGACGCGCCGCCGGAGCTCGTCGAGCTTGCGGACACCGTGACGGAGATGGTCGCGGTCAAGCACGCCTTCGATCGCGGTCTCCCGGCGCGACGCGGAATCGACTTCTGAGGGCTAAAGGGGACGGTGGCGGGAGGCTGCAATCGGCGGGCTATCGATCCAAGGCACATCCAGCTTCGCCGGCAAGAGCCTGCTGACGACGGCTCTCGCTCGTAGTTTCGCGCGTCGCGGGATCCGCGTCGCTCCGTACAAGGCGCAGAACATGTCGAACAACGCGCGCGTCGTTGCAGGCGGGGAGATCGGTGTCGCGCAGTACCTGCAAGCCCTGGCCTGTCGTGTCGAGCCGGACGTGCGCATGAACCCAGTCTTGATCAAACCGGAGGCCGACAACCGCAGCCAGGTCGTTCTCAACGGCGTCGCCGACCACACCCTCACACGTCTCGCGTGGCGCGAGCGCTCGCCGTTTCTGGTCGGGCCGGTCGACGCCGCGCTGCACTCGCTTCTCCGAGACTTCGATCTCGTCCTGATCGAGGGTGCTGGAAGTCCGGCGGAGATCAACCTGCGCCGCTCTGACCTGGCCAATATGCGGCCCGCAAAGATCGCCGCGGCCCCGGTCGTACTCGTCGCCGACATCGATCGCGGCGGCGCCTTCGCGCACCTCTACGGGACCTGGGCGCTGGTCGCGGACCAGGAGCGGGCGCGTATCGCGGCGTTCGTGTTCAACAAGTTCCGTGGCGACCCGGACCTGCTTCCGCCCGGCCCGGAGCGCCTCGAACAGCTGACCGGAGTGCCGTTGCTGGGCATCGTGCCCTGGCTCGAGCACGGACTTCCTGACGAGGACGGCGCCGCCGAGCCGCTCCGGCAGGGCAATCGGCCACTGGTCGCCGTCGTCCGCTATCCAACGGCCTCGAACCTCGACGAATTCCGAGTGCTCGAACAGGTCGCTGACGTCGTCTGGGCGCGCGACCCGCAGCACATCCGCAAGGCAGATCTCGTCGTCCTCCCCGGCTCAAAGCACGTCGCTGCCGACCTGGACTGGCTCCAAAAGCGCCACATCGCTCCCGTCTTGCGCCGCCGCGCTGACGCCGGGAGGCCGATCCTCGGCATCTGCGGTGGGCTGCAGATGCTGGGCAGGGAGATCATCGACGGGGGCGGCGTCGACGGCACGCGCATCGGCCTCGGGCTGCTCGGCATCTCGACCACGTTCGCTCAAGCGAAGGTGACGCGGGAGACGACAGCCACCTTTACCGACCAGCTGCCCGCTCCCTGGGCGAAGCTGGCCGGGCTCAGCATCGCGGGCTATGAGATCCGCCACGGCCTAAGCGAAATTATTGGCAGCGCCATAGACGCATTGCCAGACGGTCTTGGCTTCGCCTCAGGTCCGGTGTTGGGCATCTACCTTCACGGCCTGTTCGAACAGCCACTGGTCAGCCGCGCCTTGATCGGCGCCGCAGCGACGACGACCCTTGAGGTGACCTTCGAACGCTTGGCCGACGTAGTCGACACTGTCCTCGACCGGCAGCTACTCGATCGCCTCGCCGGTCTCCGGTAAACGATGGCCCCGACTACTTCCGTGACCGGCGAGGAAGCCAGGTTGGTGCCGTGCGCCATCCCACGGAAGGCAAAAACACGCGGCTGACGCCGTCTTTTTAAGCCTCAGTCCGGCCCGGTACCGCGCAGTCCCATTTCTCCCCCCGATTTGCGTGAAGTCGCAGGATCGCGTCCGATTCGGCGATGAGTCGGCGGAGCATGTCTCTTCGTCAGTGAGTTACGTGGTCGACGGAGGGGGGAACAGGCGAGGCGACTGACCGCGAAGGAGGCAGGCGTGGCGAAAAGCAGCGAAGCGAAGGGACGTGCAAAGCGTGCGGCAGGCGAACTCACTGACAACGACCAGCTCAAGCGCGAGGGCAGCATTGACAAGACAACCGGCAAGGCCAAAGACGCCATCGAGCAGTTTGCCAACAAGGCGAAGAGCTTGACGAAGGATGACTCATGACAACGCTGCCCCCAGACCCACAGCCGCCGGATACGGGGCCCGATCCCAACCCGCCACCGAGCCCGACACCCCCTGATCCGGACCCGGGTGGACCTTCACCGACGATCTGACCTTCCGCGGCATGGAAGCGTGGACTTGCCATCCGACGTAGTCGAGAAAACTGCGCTTGACGGAGCATCCAAATAGCGGCCGTAGGCGAGGCAGACTCTTCGCCTGTCGCTTGTCCCAGCCCCTGGAGGATCCCTCCCGGTTCGAGTCCGGGACAGGGGCTATCAAGGAACCAGTGCCGTCGGCCCCCACCGGGAGGGCCGTTGACAGCGCAGGGCTAGCGGCGGGCCGTGAAGCCCGCCGCTACATGGGCAAGGTCTTCGAGCTGCTTGTCAGCCCAGGTTCACCAAGTGGCCGCTGATGATTAGGCTCGCAGTCCGGACTCCCGAGGATAGGCCGTCAACACAAGTGACCTGGATGTGATCCCCCGCGTTGAAGTACAAGCGCACGGGAAGGTCAGCATCCCATCTCTCCGGTGGAGAGATGATCTGATTCAGCGATTCGGTATGGACGAGCGGCAGATCTAGGACGAACTGCTGCTGCTGGACAACCACACTGCACGATCCCTGGTCACCCGTCGGGAGAAAGAGCTGGGCGTGTAGGTACTCGATAACCAGCGACTTGGTGGCCGGGACGGTGTACAGATCGTCGACGAAGCTGCTAGAGGCAGTCGGGAAGATTCTGCCGTCGTCCAGCATCACTGGCTGACGTGCTGGGTTGTCCACGTTACGGACACTCGCCGTGCCCTGCTCGTGAACCTTGATGTTCCCACTGTCGAGGTTCTGCTCCCGCACCGGGACGGCCTGCGCGGGGGTGTTGTCCACCGTCACCGCCTGCGCCAGCCCGGTCG
>JBKPMR010000067.1:0-17933 GCA_046732255.1 Actinomycetota bacterium | reverse complement strand
TTCGCGCGGAGGGCTCGCATCAGCGCTGCCGTCCCGGGCGCACCGCACGCGGAGACGAGGACCGTGATCGGGTTCAAAGCCATCGCTCGAGCTCCTCGCGGTGCTCTTCCATCCATTCGGCGTTGGCGAGCATCAGGCGGCGCTCCGTTTCCCCGGGCGGATCCTGCGCCCATGCCCGCTGCTCCGCGATCGCGGCGTCGACGAGGGTCCTGCGCTGGGCCGCGTCCACTCCGTACGCGTCGCAGATCAACCGAAGGCGGTTGCCTCGCCTCGCCGGGTCGAACCCCCGCTGCAGGACAGCCTCGTCCCGCCGCAGTGGAGCCCACCAGGCTGCTGCTCGAGCAAGATCCTGGACGCGCCGGCCGGGCGCCGCAAGACTCCAGTCGATCAACGCCGCCGGGCGTCCGTTTCGGAAGACGAGGTTGCCGGGCCACCAGTCGTTGTGGCATACGACCTCTGCGCCGACGGGCCACGCTTCAGTCGGCGGCTGAAAGCCTTCCTGCGCGTCGTGCATGCGGCGCATGAGGTCGCCGACGTCGACCACAAGGTGATCGTCGGGAGGTACCGGGATGTCTCCGGCCTCTCCGTCCACCCAGGACAGCATCTCTCGACCGTGCTCGTCGCAGCCGAGAAAACGCGGCGCCCCGTCGAACCCGACACGCTCGAAGTGGGCAAGGAGGGCGTGGACGAGGTCGGCGTGCCTGCCCGGCGGACGCCGGACCGTGTCGCCGACGCGCTCGACGGTCGTCACGAGAGATCGATCCGGTCGGCGGCGAGCTGCTCGAGGCGGCGTTCCCGCTCCGCGTCGAGCATCGCCAGCATCGTCTCGCGCATCGTCCGCCCGGGATACACCCAGATCTCCGGATGGGTGAGCAGCTGGAGCCACTCGAACCGGCCCGCGGCGAGCTCCTCGTGCGGGCAGCCCTGGCGCCAGTGCTGGTTCGAGTCGGAGCGGTACACGTCCGCCCACGGCGCCTCCATCACGTTCACGAAGCCGTCGACCGGCTCGCGCATGTACTCGGGATCGGGGTTGTGCCACGCGACGACGGGGTCGAGGCGGTCGTCCCGGTCGACGTGCGGCCAGACGGCGTGCAGGCCGACGCGATGGCCGAGCTCCCGCAGCCGCTCGACCGCGGTCCGGCCCGACGCGGAGCCGAGGTTGTAGAACTCGCTCCGGGTCATCAGGAAGTAGGTCGCGGCCGCGCCTGCCTCGGCCTCCACCCCCGCCATCGTCAGCGCCGCGTCCAGGGAGAGGTCGACGTCGTGCCGGAGGATCACCGTCCCCGCTTCCGGTGGCCGATCGAAGAACGTGAACCGGTACCCGCCAGAGCGCGCTGCCTGAAGGATGTCGCCGTAGTGGTCCAAGTCAAAGTTACAGCTCATGGAACCCGCTTTCCCTCGCGCAAATGCGCCGGCATTTGCGCGACTGTCACTCGGTCTCCACGTAGAGCAGGCGCGCGGCCGACTCCGCGTGCTCCAGTGCCTGGACGTTCGTGTCCCCGGTCGCGATCACGTACCCGCGGCGGTCGCCGTCGAGACGCACCGGCCGGATCTCCTCGCCCACCTGGAGGAACACGTCGGCCTGGACGACGCCCGGAGCCGCGAGGACGCGCTCGAGCCCACCGATCTTCCGGACGGTTCCGACCGGGAGCGGGCCCGGGTGGGCGGTGAGGAACCGGATCGCCGTCGGTCTCGAGATCTTCGGGACGACCAGCTCGTCGGGGGCGTCCTCGCCCAGCGCCTGCCGCAGGGCGATCTCGACGAGGTCGATGCCGAGCGCGTGGAACGCGAGGTCGGCCATCTGGCCACCGGGGATGCGTGCGGCGACCTCGACGACCAGGGCCTTGCCGTCCCCGACGATCAGCTGCGGGAATGCGATCCCGTCGCGCAGGCCGAGCGTGCGCACAGCTCGGAGAGCGACCCGCTCCGCCTCCTCGAACGAGTCGCCGAACAGCCGCGACGGGTACGAGTGGATCCAGCCGACCCCGAACCCGTCCCCGTGAGGGCGCAGCCGGTCCGAGAGGAGCAGCGGAAACGGCTCACCGCCGCGGGCGACGACCAGGCCGTTCAGCTCCAGACCGTCCGTGAACTCCTCGAGGATCGTCTCCCCGGTCGGCGACTCGGCCAGCGCCGCATGGAAGTGGCGCTCGAGGTCGGCGAACGACCGCAGCAGAAAGAGCCCGCGCTGGCCGCCCGAGTCGGCCGGCTTCAGCACGGCCGGAAAGCCGACGGTGTCGGCGGCCGCCGGCGCCTCCCGCCAGGCGCGGATCGCGGCGAACTGCGGCTGCGGGACTCCGCCCTCCGCCAGGCGGCGCCGCATCGCCACCTTGTGGGTCATCAGGTGCGCCGTCTCACGGCCGATTCCTGGGAGGCCGAGCTCCTCGGCGACCGCGGCGACGACCGGAACCGCCCGGTCGGCCGACACGGTGAGCACGCCGTCGATCTCGTGCCGCCGGGCGACCTCGACAACCGCGTCCTCACGGACGAAGTCGACGACCTCGGCCGCGTCGGCTTCCCCGAGTCCCGCGGCGTCGGGATTTCGGTCGACCGCCACGACCCGCAACCCCAGCTCTCGGGCGCGGAGGATCGCGCGGCGCTGGTGGCGCCCCGCGCCGACGAAGAGGACCGTTTTCACTCGCGGCGATGCTACAGACGGATGGGCGGCGACTAGACTCGACGCCGGCATGGCGCTCAGCGGCAAGCGGATCCTGATCACCGGCGGGGCCGGGTTCATCGGCACGACCCTCGCCCGGCGGCTCGTCGCCGAGAACGAGATCGTCGCCTTCGACAACCTGCACCGCGACGCGCTCGGCGGCACCGAGCTGGCCGAGCATCCGAACTTCTCCTTCGTGCAGGGCGACGTCCTCGACGCCGACGCCGTCGCCGACGTCGCGCGCGGCGCCACGCACGTCGTCCACGCGGCCGCGATCGCTGGCGTCGACACCGTCCTGGAGAGCCCGGTGCGGACGATGCGCGTCAACCTGATCGGCACCTACAACGTCCTCGAGGCGTCCGTGGCGACGAAGGAGACGGTGGAGCGCCTGATCGAGTTCTCGACCAGCGAGGTGTTCGGCACCTATGCGTTCCGCGTCGACGAGACGAGCGCGACCACGCAGGGATCGGTCGGCGAGGCGCGCTGGACGTACGCGGTCTCGAAGCTCGCCGGCGAGCACATGACCTACGCCTATTACCAGGAGCTCGGCCTGCCGACGGTCTCGGTGCGTCCGTTCAACGTCTACGGGCCCGGCCAGATCGGCGGCGGGGCGATCAGGGCCTTCATCGAGGCGGCGCTCGCCGGCCACGACCTGACGATCCACGGCGACGGCTCCCAGATCCGCGCCTGGTGCTACGTGGACGACATGGTCGAGGGCCTGTTGCTCGCGCTCGAGCACCCGAATGCGGTCGGCGAGAGCTTCAACATCGGGAACGCGCGCTCGGCGGTGACGATCTTCGACCTCGCCCGCCGGATCAAGACGATCACGGGCTGCCCGGGCGAGCTCGTGTTCCAGCCGCTCCACTACCTCGACGTCGAGCTGCGGATCCCGAACGTGGACAAGGCGCGCACGCTGCTCGGGTTCGAGGCGAAGGTCGAGCTGGACGAGGGGCTCGAGCGGACGATCGCGTGGTATCGGGCGAAGACCCCGTCATCCGTCTAGCCCGCCCCGACACCGGTGCGGAGGAGGCGGCCGCGGTCGCCGAGGTGCTCGAGAGCGGGATGCTGACCATGGGCGAGAAGGTCGCCGAGCTCGAAGCGGAGCTCGCACGCGCCTGCGAGGTCGAGCACGCGGTCGCCGTCTCGTCCGGGACTGCCGCGATCCACCTGGCGGTGCTCGCGCTCGGGATCGGGCCGGGCGACGAGGTGGTCGTCCCCGCCTACACCTTCCCGGCGACGGCGAACGTGGTCGCGCTGGCCGGCGCCACGCCGGTACTGGTCGACGTCGATCCGCAGACGTTCAACCTCGATCCGGCGCAGGTCGAGGTCACGCCGCGGACGAAGGCGATCATGCCCGTGCACCTGTTCGGCCGGCCGGCGCGGCTCGAGGAGCTGCCCGACGTGACCCTGATCGAGGATGCGGCCGGCGCGCTCGGGGCGCGGCGGCAGGGACGTGCGTGCGGCGGCCTCGCCGCCGCGGGCTGCCTCTCGTTCCACCCGCGCAAGATCGTCACCACCGGCGAGGGCGGCGCGGTGACGACAGACGACGCGGACCTGGCGGAGCGCGTCCGCTCGCTCCGCCACCACGGCTGGAGCCCTTCGAACGCCTACGACGACATGCCCGCGGGCGCGTTCAACTACCGGCTCTCGGACATCCTCTGCGCGGTCGGGATCCCGCAGGTGCGGCGCCTGGAGGAGCTGCTCGCCGCGCGCGAGCGGATCGCCGCCGGCTACACGGAGCGGTTGCGCGACCTCCCGGTGCAGGTGCCGGCCGCCGACGCGGGCGATCGCCACGGTTGGCAGGCCTACGTGATCCAGCTCGACCGGCGGGACGAGGCGATTGCGGCGCTCCGGGCGCAGGGGATCCAGTGCCAGATCGGGACCTATGCGCTCCATCGCTTGAGCGCGTATCGCGACCAGGGGAGCTTCCCGGGCGCAGATGCCTGCTTCGAGCGGGCCCTGGCCCTGCCGTTCCACACGCGGCTGACGGACTCGGAGCTCGATCGTGTCGCCGGCGCCTTGACAGCGGTTGTAAGTGAGTGATAACTTACAACGCGTGGCATCGACGGCGACACGCAAGACGGCCGAGGAGCGACGCCTGCAGGTGCTCGACGCGGCGATCGAGGTCTTCGCCGACCACGGCCTCTCCGGCGCCTCGACCGACGAGATCGCGCGCCGGGCGGGGATCTCGCAGCCGTACCTGTTTCGGCTCTTCCGCACGAAGAAGGAGCTCTTCATCGCAGCGGTCGAGCGGTGCTTCCGCGAGACGCGCGAGCTGTTCGAGGCGGCTGCCGAGGGCAAGACCGGCGAGGAGGCGCTCGCCGCGATGGGCGAGGCGTACCGGCAGTTGATCGAGTCCGAGCCGGCTCGCCTCCGCAGCCAGCTGCAGACCTACGCGGCGTGCCACGATCCGGAGATCCGCGAGGTCGCCCGCAAGGGATACGGCGACATCGTCACGTTCGTGGCGCAGGCAACCGGGATCGACGAGGCGCGCCTGTCGCAGTTCTTCGGCCGCGGGATGCTCATGAACGTGATCGCCTCGATGGGTTTGCTCGGGGCGAGCGACCCGTGGGTGACCAAGCTGGTCGATCCCCGATGAGCCGTGTTTTTTTCGACCGCGAGGTGAGTAAGCAATCACTACTCAAAGGAGGAGCACGATGAAGGGAGGAACTCCGAGGGCGCGGATGCTGTGGACGTTCGCGGCCACGTCGCTCGCACTCGTCATGGTCACGCTCGACAACCTCGTCGTGACCACCGCGCTGCCGGTGATCCGCAAGGACCTGCACGCGAGCCTCGAAGGGCTCGAGTGGACGGTGAACGCCTACACCCTCACCTTCGCCGTTCTCCTCCTGACCGGTGCGGCGCTCGGCGACCGCTTCGGCCGGCGGCGGATGTTCGCGATCGGGCTCGGGATCTTCACACTCGCGTCCGCCGCAGCGGCGCTCGCTCCCTCGATGGCCGTGCTCGTCGCGGCCCGGGCGGTTCAGGGCGCCGGCGGCGCGATCGTGATGCCGTTGACCCTGACCATCCTGTCTGCGGCCGTTCCCGCCGAGAAGCGCGGCGTCGCGCTCGGCGCCTGGGGCGGGATCGGCGGCCTCGCCGTCGCCCTCGGCCCGCTCGTCGGCGGCGCGGTCGTCTCGGGTCTTTCCTGGCAGTGGATCTTCTGGATCAACGTGCCGGTCGGCCTCGTGCTGGTCCCGCTGGCGCTGCGGCGGCTCGACGAGAGCCACGGCCCCTCCGACAAGCTCGACCTGGCCGGCGTCGGTCTCGCCAGCGCGGGCCTGCTCGGCGTCGTCTGGGGCCTCGTCCGCGGGAACGGCCAGGGCTGGACCAGCCCCGAGATCGTCCTCTCGCTCACGGGCGGGGCGATCGTCCTTGCCGCGTTCGTGCTGTGGGAGCTGCGCACCGATTCGCCGATGCTGCCGATGCGCTTTTTCCGCAACCGCACCTTCGCGATGACGAACCTCGCGTCGTTGCTGATGTTCTTCGGGATGTTCGGCTCGATCTTCCTGCTTGCCCAGTTCTTCCAGACCGTGCAGGGATATTCGCCGTTCGGCTCCGGCCTCCGGATCCTGCCCTGGACGGCGATGCCGATCTTCATCGCGCCGATCGCGGGTGCCCTCTCCGATCGGATCGGCGGGCGGCGGATCATCGCCACCGGGCTCTCGCTCCAGGCGCTTGGGCTCGGGTGGATCGCGGCCGTGTCGACACCGACCACGCCGTACGCCGACCTGATCGCCCCGTTCGTGCTCTCCGGGGTCGGGATGGCGCTATTCTTCGCGCCGGTCGCGAACATCGTCCTCTCCTCGGTCAGGCCCGAGGAGGAGGGCCAGGCGTCAGGTGCCAACAACGCGATCCGCGAGCTCGGCGGCGTGTTCGGCGTCGCCGTGCTGGCCTCGATCTTCTCGCAGTACGGCGGCTACGGCACCGGGCAGTCGTTCGTCGACGGGCTGACGCCGGCGATCTGGGTCGGCGCGGTCGTGGTCGGGGTGGGAGCGCTGGCCGCACTGCTGATCCCGCGCCGGACCCGGCCCGCCGAGGTCGAGGTGCTCCGGCCGGTGCTGGACGAGGCGGCTTAAAAGGCCGATCTCTAGGGACAGTCCCTTAAGGGACTGTCCCTAGACGTGTCGCGAGCTGTACGCTCCGGCCGCATGGCCAGGCCCGTTCCGGTCGAATCCTCGGCTCCGCGGCCGGAGGTCTCGGTCGTCGTCACTGTCTACGACGAGGCGGGCTCGCTGGATGAGCTCTACCGGCGCGCGACGGCGGCGCTCGATGGCCGCGACTACGAGCTGATCTTCGTCGACGACGGCTCGACCGACGGATCGTTTGGGCTCGTCGAGCGGTTCCACGCCGACGACGAGCGCGTTCGCGGGGTGAAGCTGAAGCGCAACTTCGGCCAGCACCCGGCGATGCACGCGGGGCTCTCTCGGGCCCGCGGGGAGATCGTCGTGACGATGGACAGCGACCTCCAGAACCTGCCCGAGGACCTGCCGAAGCTGATCGGGGCCGTCGAGTCGGGCTACGACGTCGCCAGCGGCCGCCGCGCGGCCCGGCGCGACTCCTGGGGCCGGACGCTCCCGTCCCGGCTGATCAACGGGATGCTGCGCCGCTTCACCCGCGTGGACATCTCGGACTTCGGCTGCGCCTTCAACGCGTACCGGCGCGACGCGGTCGAGCCCGTCCTCGGAGCGATCGGGAAGCAGAAGTTCACGAAGGCGCTGGTGCTCTCGACGGGCGCGAGCGTCGTCGAGGTGGACGTCGGCCACGCCGCCCGCGTCGACTCGTCCCGCTACTCGCCGCTGCGGCTCGTCCGCACCGCCCTGAGCGTTCTCGCCGGGTTCTGGCCGCAGCCGATCCAGTGGATCGGCCTCGCGCTCGGAACGATCTGCACGCTGTTCGCGCTCGCACTGGGCTGCTACGGCGTCGTCTACTGGATCGACCGCTCGAACTTCCCGGGGCCGCTCTTCGGCGGAGTGGCGATCCTCTTCGTCCTCGGCGTCCAGGGCTTCATCCTCGCCCTGGTCGGCGAGTACCTGGGGCGGATCCAGCGCGACGTCTCGGGCCGTCCTCTCTACACGATCGACCGAGAGCTGTAGCCGTTCACGCCGCGCTCCGTGCAGCCGGAGTCGGCCGTACGTCACCCAGCCCCGCGTCGTTCCGGAGCTCGACGGGAACGCCGTCGGGCCGGGCCAGCAGCGAGCCCGCCGCCGACAGGCCGAGGCCGCGCGCGGCGATCGCGTCCAGCCGCTCGATCGTCACCGGCGGTGAGGTGGGCTCACGGCTCAGGTCCGCACCGTCCCAGTCGGGTCCGACGAACAGCGTCAGGCCGTCGCCGAGCAGGTCGAGCGTCGACACGAGACCACCGTTACGCGGCGCCCAGACGTGGGGGATCCGTCCGCCGATGTCGACGTTGAGGCCGACGGCGGTCTCGAGGATCGAGCCGTCCGTCCGCGACGAGCGCTGGGTGTTGAACTCGACCACCGGGCGACGCTCGCGCTCGTAGCTCTCGAGCAGGGGGTCGTCGGCCCAGCTCCGCAGGACCCAGGCGAGCTTCCAGCCGACGTCGAAGCCGTCGCCGATCGCCGAGTTGAGCCCTGTGCCGCCGCGAGGCGTCACGCGGTGGGCGGCGTCGCCGACCAAGAACGCATCACCGTCCCGAAAGCGCCGGGCGAGCTCGACGCCGAAGGCGACCGGCATGATCCGCTCGATCGCGATCGGCAGATCGGCGGCGCCGGCCGCCTCGCCGATCCATCGCGTCATCTGCCGCGGAGAGATCGCCTCGAGCTCGGGCGTGCCGTCCCACTCCATGGCGAATATCCAGCGGTCCGGGGTGCCGGCCGGGATGAAGCTCGATCCCTTGTCGACGAAGTAGATGCCGTAGCGGCGCTCGCCCACGAGCTCCCAGACAGGCCCGCGAAAGACCACCGCCAGGCGTGTCGTGAGCCCTTCGTCGCCCTCGGACGCGATGCCGAGCGCCCCGCGGACCGTGCTTCGTACACCGTCGGCTCCGATCAGGTACGCGGCACCGACGCGACGGCAGCCGCCCGGGCCGGCAAGCGTGAGCACGAAGCCGCCGTCTCCTCGGCGTTCGAGCCCGACGACCTCGATCCCGCGCTCGAGGCGGACACTGCGGAACGATCCGACATGGTCTTCCAGGAGCGGCTCGAGCACGTCCTGCGCCAGGCAGGCCGGCGACGTCGGACTGACCAGCGCCGCCTGAGCGCGGGTCGGCAGGCCCACCTCGACCGCCTGGCCCTGATCCGCGGCGGCGAGCGTCGTGCACGCCCACGCCTGCCACTCGACGTCGATCGACCGCTCCCACGCCGCCTCCTCGAGGCCCCAGCGGCGCAGGAGCTCCATCGTCGCGGTGCTCGCGACCGTCGCCCGCGGCAAGGTCGAAGCGAACGGCCGCCGCTCGACGACGAGCGTCTCGACGTCGTACGACCCGAGGGTCAGGGCGCTCGAGAGACCTGCAGGACCGGCGCCGACGACGACCACCTCGAACTCTTCGTCAACCATCTTCCTTCCTTTCATCGGACATAATGTCCGGCGAAGAGTAGCATTAGTCGGACACTGCGTCCGGCGAAGGTACGATCCGCGGCGCTGTGGCCGGTCGCACCTACGAACAGCGGGCCCGCGCCGAGGAGGCGGCCCGCACCCGCATGCGGATCATCGAGGCGGTACTGGATCGGCTGCGCGCAGTCCCCGCGGAGCCGATCGCGATCGACTCGATCGCGCGCACGGCGGGAGTGGCGCGGTCGACCGTGTACGCGATCTTCGGCTCGCGGGCCGGCCTCTTCGACGCCGTCGGCCGAGAGCTACTCGCACGCTCGGGGTACGCGCGGCTGCTCGACGCCAAGCACCAGCCGGACGCCCGGGACCATCTGCGCGCCGGCTTCCGTGCCGCGAGCGAGATGTTCGCTGCGAACCGAGACGTCTATCGAGCGCTGCGCTCGATGGCGCAGCTCGACGAGCAGGCCGTCGGCGGTGTCGTGGCGCGCATGGACGAAGACCGGGCCTCGGGGATGAGCCGGCTGGCAGGCCGGCTCGCCGAGCAAGGCGTGCTGCGCCGCGACCTCGGCGTCGAGGACGCCGAGCACGTGCTCTGGATGCTGTCGAGCTTCGAGAGCTTCGACGTGCTCTTCGCGGGCCGCGGTCTCTCGATCGACCGCACGGTCCAGCTCCTGGTCGACACCGCCGAGCGGGCGCTCTACGCCAAGCCCTATACGCCCGCTTCGCGATAACGTCTCGCCCGTGAGGTCGAAGCGCGTGCTCGTCACCGGCGGGGCGGGGTTCATCTCCTCCAGCTTCGTCCGCCACCTGCTCGAGGCGACGCCCTACGAGGTCGTCTCCGTCGACGCGCTCACCTACGCCGGCAACCTCGAGAACCTCGCCGACGTGATGGCGCACCCGCGGCTCTCGTTCGTCCATGGGGACATCCGCGACCGCGAGCTCGTGCGTGAGGTGGTTGCGGAGGTGGACGTGATCGTCAACGCCGCGGCCGAGTCGCACGTCGAGAAGTCGATCGAAGAGGGAGCATCCGAGTTCGTGACCACGAACGTCGAGGGCACGCAGATCCTCCTCGACGCCGTCCGCGACACCCCGGTCGAGCGGTTCATCCTGATCTCGTCGAGCGAGGTGTACGGCACCGCCGAGTACGCGCCGATGGACGAGGAACACCCGCTGAACCCGCGCAGCCCCTACGCGGCGACGAAGGCAGGCGCAGACCGGCTCGCGTACAGCTACTTCGTCACCTACAGCCTTCCGGTCGTGATCGTGCGGCCGTTCAACAACTACGGGCCGCGTCAGCATCCCGAGAAGGTGATCCCGCGGTTCATCACGCAGGCGCTCTCCGACGAGCCGCTGACCATCCACGGCGACGGACATGCCAGCCGCGACTGGCTGTACGTCGAGGACGACGCGGAGGCGATCGAGGCGATCATCGACGCCGACGTCGACACGATCGCCGGCGAGGTGCTCAACGTCGCGACCGGGGTCGACATCTCCGTCTCGCGGATCGCCGACATCGTCCTGGAGACGCTCGGCAAGCCGGAGTCGCTGAAGGCGCACATCGCCGAGCGGCCAGGGCAGGTCGACCGCCACATCGGCTCGACCGACAAGGCGGAACGGCTGCTCGGCTGGCGCGCCGGGACGTCCTTCGAGGACGGCCTCGAGCGCACCGTCGAGTGGTATCGCGAGAATGACGGCTGGTGGCGCGGAATCCGGAACCGGCAAAGCGTCTTCTCGTCCTAGGCGCGGGGGCCGGCCAGCTCGGGCTACTCGAGGCCGCCCGCAAGCAGAACCTGTTCGTCGTCGCAGTCGATCGCAATCCCGCAGCGCCCGGGTTCCGCTTTGCCGACCGGCGGGCGATCATCTCGGTCGAGGACGAGCCCCAGATCGACCGGCTGGCGGCGGCGGAGCGCGTCGACGGGATCGTCGCGCCCGGGATCGACTGGCCGGTCGCAATCGCCGCGCGCATCGCCGACCGGCTCGCGCTGCCGCATCCGATCGATCCCGCGACCGCCGTTCTCGCGACCTCGAAGCTCCGCCAGCGCGAACGCTTCGCCGAGGTCGGCGTCCCGCACCCGCGCCACGTGGTCTGCGGCACGCTCGAGGAGGCCCGCGCGGCAGCGGCCGGCTTCGGCTTTCCGTGCGTCGTCAAGGCGCCCGACCGGCAGGGGCAGAAAGGTCTCGTGCTCGTGCGTCGCCGACGGCAGCTCCAGGATGCGTTCGAGCTCGCGCTCGGGGAGTCGCGGTCGAATGTCGTGCTCGTCGAGGAGCTCGTTCCTGGCCGGGAGGTGACCGTCAACGCGTTCTCGGTCGACGGGCGGTTCACTCCTCTGACCGTCACGGACAGGCTCGTCGCCGAGCCGCCGGCGTTCGGCGTGGCGCTCGCTCACGTGTGGCCGAGCTCGCTCGAGCCGGTCGAGGTCGGCGCTGCGGTCGAGGCGGCCCGGGCTGCCGCGACCGCCCTCGGGATTCGCGAAGGGCCGACCTACACGCAGGTGGTCGTCGGGGAGCGCGGGGCCCATGTCGTCGAGCTCGCAGCCCGCGTCGGCGGCGGGCACGACGCCGAGCTGTGCGAGGCCGTGCTCGGCGTCAACCTGAACGGACTCGCGCTGGCCGCGGCGTTCGGCGAGCCGGTGGACGATGAGCAGCTCCGACCGGTGCAGCAGGCCGGGGGCGGCTGCACGCAGTTCCTCGTTCCCGAGCCGGGCGCGCTCGTCGAGGTCCACGGGCTGGACGAGGCCCGGGCGGTCGACGGCGTCCTCTGGGTGCGTGTCTACCCCGAGCCGGGGACCGTCCTCGGACCGCTCAGGCGCGGCTCCGACCGTGTCGGGGCGGTGCTCGCGACCGGCGCGAGCCGCGAGCAGGCGGTCGTGCGCGCTGGCCGCGCCGCCGACTGCGTACGCTTCGTCGTTGCCGATGTCCCCGCAGAAGCTGTCGTCTAGCGTCACGCGCGAGACCTTCCTCGGCTTCCAGCCGCCGGCCGTGGGCGACGAGGAGGTCGCCGCCGTCGCCGAGGCGATCCGCTCGGGCTGGCTGACGACCGGGCCGAAGGCGGCGGAGCTCGAGCGGCGCTTCGCCGAGTACGTCGGCGCGAAACACGCACTCGCGGTCTCCTCCGGGACCGCGGCGATGCACCTCGCCCTGGTCGCCCTCGGAGTCGGGCCCGGCGACGAAGTGATCACCACGCCGATCACCTGGCCTGCGACGGCGAACGTGATCGTCCACACCGGCGCCACCCCCGTGTTCGCGGACGTCCGCGAAGGCGACCTGAACATCGACCCCGCCAGGGTTGCCGCGCTCGTCACGGCCAGGACAAAGGCGATCATGCCGGTGCACCTGTACGGGCAGGCCGCCGACCTCGACCCGATCTGCGCGCTCGGCCTGCCGGTCGTCGAGGACGCCGCGCACGCGGCGGAGAGCGAGTACCGCGGCCGGAAGATCGGCTCCATCTCCGAGGCGACCTGCTTCTCGCTCTACGCGACCAAGTCGATCGCCGCCGGCGAGGGCGGGATCGTGACCACCGACGACGACGGCCTGGCCGAGGCGATCCGCGCGCTGACGATCATGCGCCGCGGCCACGGCTCGCTCTACGACATCGCCGTGCCCGGCTACAAGGCGAACCTCTCGGACGTGCTCGCGGCGATCGCGCTCTGCCAGCTCGACAAGGTCGAGCACCATCGTGCGCGTCGCCTGCGCCAGGTGGAGCTCTACGACGGCGCCGTCGCCGAGCTCGACGGCATCGAGCCGGTCGGCCGCGACCCCCGGGACCTGCACGCCCATCACCTGTATCCGGTGCGGGTCGACGCGGCGCGGGCAGGCGCGACGCGCGACGACTACCGCGCCGCGCTGGCAGACGAGAACATCGGCACGAGCGTCCACTTCCTGCCGGTGCACCGGCTGAGCGCCTACCGCGAGCGCTACCCGGAGCAGCCGCCGCTGCCGGTCGCGGAGCGGGCTGGAGACGAGCTGCTCTCCCTACCGCTCTCGCCGGCGCACTCCGAGCGGGACATCGAGGACGCGATCGCGGCGCTCCGCCGCGTGCACGCCTCCTTCACGGAATGAGACGGCGCTCGATCCGGGTCGGCGCGACCCTCGTCGTCACCGGCCTCTGCACCGCCTACATCCTCTGGAAGATCGACGTCGGCAAGACGATCGACGTCCTCCGCGACGCGCAGCTCGAGTACTTCTTCGCCGCGATCGCGATCATGGTCGTCACCGTCTGGCCGATGGCCTGGCGCTGGCAGAAGCTCCTCGAGGGACGCGGGATCCACGAGCGCCTGCGCTGGCTGCTGCGCGCCTACTTCACGGCGTACACGGCGGGTCAGGTGCTGCCGACGTCGGTCGGAGGCGACGCGATGCGGATCTTCGAGACGTCCCGCCGTCACCCGGGCCAGGGCGGGCCGATCGCCGGGTCGGTCCTGCTCGAGCGCGCGCTGGGCGGCGCCGCCACCCTGGCGCTGGCGGCGATCGGCTTCGTGCTGGCGATCGGGCACTACGACGTCGGCGCCTACCTCTGGGTCGAGCTCGGCTTCGTGATCGCCACCTTCGTGCTCGCGGTCGTGCTCTTCTCGCGACGGGCCCGGCGGCCCCTGGGCTGGTCGGTGCCGCTGTTGCGCAGGCTCCGGATCGAGCGGCCGACGCGGGCGGTGTACGAGGGGATCCACGGCTACCGCAACCACCCCTGGCTGCTCGCCGGCGTCACGGTGCTGACGCTCGCGATCCAGGCCGTGCGGGTCCTCGCGATCTGGCTGACCGGCAAGGCGGTCGGCGTCGACCTGTCGCCGCGGGCGTACTACGTGATGGGGCCACTCCTCTTCCTCGTCATGCTCGTCCCGTTCACGATCAACGGGCTGGCCGTGCGGGAGGCGTTCTTCGTCAGCTTCCTGACCCAGCTCGGGGTGAGCGCCGACGCCGCGTTCGCGACGGGCTTCCTCTTCTTCGTCGTCACGATCGCGCTGTCCCTGCCGGGGGCGGTGATCCTCGGGTGGGAAGGGCTGCGCGGGACACGCGACGCGCGGCCGCGGCTCGAACGCAGTGGCTGAGGTGACAGCGGTGACGGTGACCCTGAACGGGCTGCCGTGGATCGAGCGCTGCCTCGAGTGCCTCCGCGGGCTCGACGCGATCGTCGTCGACCACGGCTCGACCGACGGGACGCTCGACCTCGTCCGCGACCGCTTCCCGGACGTGCGGTTGATCGAGCAGGCGAACACCGGCTACGGGGCCGGCCTGAACGCCGGTTTCCGGGCGTCCTCGCCCCGCTACTGGCTCGTGATCAACTCCGACGCCTGGGTGGTCGACGATGCGGTCGACCGGCTCGTCGCGTTCGCCGACGCGCACCCGGACGCCGCCGTCGTCGCGCCGCGGCTGCGGAACCCCGACGGGACGCTGCAGCGGTCGGTGCGTGGCTTCCCGACCCTCTGGCGGCTCGCCACCGAGTACTTCTTCCTGCGCAAGCTCGCGCCGCGCTCGCACGCGCTCAACGCCTTCTACGCCGGCGACTTCGACCACGACTCGGCGCGCCCGGTCGAGTGGGTGATGGGCTCGTGCTTCCTCGTGCGCCGCGCGGCCACGGATTCGGTCGGGCTCTTCGACGAGGACTTCTTCCTCTTCAGCGAGGAGACGGACTGGTGCTACCGCCTCCACGAGGCCGGCTGGACGGTCTGGTTCACGCCGGAGGCCGAGGCGGTCCACGTCGGCGGTGCGACCCACGGCGGGCGGATGTTCGTCGAGAACGTGCGCGGACACGTGCGCTGGTTCGCGAAGCACCGCGGCCCGCGGGAGGCCGCCCGCGCCCGCACGCTGCTCGTCGCCGCGCTCCGGCTCCGCGGGCTCGTCTTCCGCGGCGAGCGCGGCCGCATGTACCGGGAAGCCGCCCGCGCTCTGTGATCCCGAAACGGAATCGGAGCCAGGCACCTCAACACCGGAACGGCGGTTGCCTGGCACCGAGGCTCCTGCCCTGGGAGCTCGTTGCCCTGCCGGCGCTCGGCGTGTCGCGCCTGCTCCCCGACACCGGTTGGGGGCTCTGGGTTCGGCTCGCGGCGGCAACCGCCTGCCTGCTCCTACCGGGCGCGCTGGTCGCGCGGGTGCTTCGCCTGCGCTCGGCGTCTGCCGACCTCGCCTGGAGCCTCGCGGCGCTCTTCGTCGCCATGGCGGTCGTGTTTCTCGTGCACGCGTCGCTCGGGCTGGCGCTGGTGCTGCTCGTGGTGATCGGGGCGGGCGCTCTGACCTGGTTGCTCGTTCGGCCGTCTCGCCAGGGACAGACCCCGCGGGGTTTGTCCCTTTTGGTCGCGGCGGCGGGGATCGGGTTCGGGATCGCGCTCTGGTTCATCACCACCCACCTGACGGGTGGGGACGACTTCTTCCATCTCGCCCGCGTGCGGAAGCTCGACGACTTCGGCGGGCTGTCTCTCCGCGCCGTCGACGAGTTCAGGGACGGAGGCCTGCACCCCGGCTACGCGTTCCCGCTCTGGCACTCGTTCCTCGCGCTGGTCGCGCGACTCGCCGGCGTCGACCCGAGCGAGGTCGTCCTCCACGAGGCGAGCGTGCTCGTACCGATCGCGTTCCTCGTCGCCTGGGAGGCGGGGCGCGAGGTCTTCCGCTCGGCGTGGGGCGGGCTCGGGGTCCTGCTCGCGCAGGTGTCGATGTTCGGCCTCGCAAACGGTTCCGGCGGCTCGTACGCCGCGCTGGCGCTGCCGGCGACCGCGAGTCGCCAGCTGCTCGTCCCGGCCGTAATCGCCTTGTTCTTCGCGTACGTCGCTAGGGACAGTCCCTTCGGGACTGTCCCTAGAGGGGCCGGGCTCGCCACGCTCGCCGTCGCGTCCGGGGCTTTGGCCCTCGTCCACCCGACCTACGCGCTCTTCCTGCTCGTTCCGCTCGGAGGCTACGTCGTCGCGCGCACGGCGCTCGCGCGGACGGAGGTGGCCGACGGCCTGGCTGCGCTCGCCGCGATCGTCGTCCCGGCCGCGGCGGTCGCCCTGTGGGTGCGCCCGATCGCCCGCGAGACGGTCTCGGTGAACCCCTCCGCGGACGAGCTGACCCGGGCACTCCAGCACTACAAGGGGCAGCTCGACGTCTTCTCGGACGGGAGCTACCGGCTGGCGCCCGAGGTGCTCGGGCGTGCCGGGGCGGTTGCCGTGCTCGCGCTCTTCGCCGTGCCGCTGGCGGGGTTCGCCGCCAGGCGCCGCTGGGGTGCGCTCGTGATCGGCGGTTTCCTCGCCGTGCTCGTCCTCGTGCTCCTGCCGTCCCTCTTCACGCATTTCGCGGACGCCGTGTCGATCTCGCAGGCCCGGCGGGTGGCCGGCTTCGTCCCGTTTCCCTTCGCGGTCGCCGGCGGAGCCGCTGTTCTCGCTCGGCTGCTCTCGCTCGGGGCGCTGCCGGTCGGGCTCGGCGCCGGGATCGCCTTCCAGCTCGCCTACCCAGGCGACTTCGGCTACGCCCTCAACGAGGGCGGCCCGGCGCTCGCGACCTGGGTCGCGCTCTTCGGCGGTGCCGCGGCGCTCGTCCTCGGGCTCGTGCTGCCACGGCGGTTGACGGGGCTCGACCGCGTCGGGGCGATCTCCGCCGCGACGGCCGCGCTTGCAGTCCTCCCCGTCGTCCTGCACGGCTTCACGCACTGGGACGAGCGCCCGGCCGCCGCGAACGGCCTCACCTCCGGGCTCGTCGAGGCTCTGCGGAACCGCGTGCCCGAGAAGGCCGTCGTGTTCTCCGACGACCGGACGAGCTATGCGATCGCCGCGCTCGCGCCCGTGTACGTCGCGAACGCGCTCCCGGGGCACGTCGCCGACACGAAGGCGAACCGTCCGTACGCGCGGCGGGCCGACGCCAGGACCTTCCTCCGGACCGGCAATCTGGCGATCCCGCGCCGGTACGGCGCAGGCTGGCTCGTGCTCGAGCGCAACCGATCGAAGCTGCGTCCGAACCTGCCGCAGGTGTACGCCGACAAGCGGTACGTCCTCTACCGTCTCTAGCCGCGCCCGCCATGTCGGTTGCAGCCGCGGCGGGCGACACCCTCGCGCGCCGGTCCCCCTGATTGTCACGCCGAACGCGGGCAGGCGCTGTCGGACAAACTGGTGACGTCGTGAAGCTGCTCATCGTGTCCATGTACTTCCCCCCGGCCGGCGGCGGCGGCGTCCAGCGCACGCTGAAGACGGCCACCTACCTGCCCGGGCTCGGGATCGAGACGCACGTGCTCGCGCCGGACGACCCGAAGTGGATCCATCGCGACGACGAGCTCCTCCCGCCCACCCAGGCCTGGGTCCACCGCGCCCGCTATCTGGGGCCGCGCGGCCGACTCCCCGCCCAGGAGCTCTACGGCAAGCAGGGACTGGAGCGGTTCGGCCTCCAGACCCGGCTCTTCGGCCGCAGGCTGCTCGTTCCCGACGAGAACGTCACCTGGAACCTGACCGCGATCCCCGCGGCGATCAGGATCGTGCGGCGTGAGGGGATCGACGCGGTGCTGACGACCTCGCCGCCGAGCTCCGTGCATCTCGTCGGGGCGGCAGTCAAGCGTGCGACGGGCAGCCGCTGGATCGCCGACCTGCGGGACTCGCTCGTCGCCCATCCCCACCGGCGCGGGGACGTGAACCGGCTCGCTCGGATCAAGGAGCGGGGGGAGCACGGCGTCGCCGGCGTCGTCTCCCGGTACGCCGACGCGATCGTCGCCGCCTCCGAGGCGATCGCGGAGGAGACCCGAGGGCTGGCCCCGAACGGCCGGGTGGTGACGATCGAGAACGGCTCGGACTTCGACGACTTCGCCGGGATGGAGCACCAC
>JBKPMR010000066.1:0-9295 GCA_046732255.1 Actinomycetota bacterium | reverse complement strand
TTGAGTGTCGTCGGCAGCGTCAGATGTGTATAAGAGACAGTCGCCGCCCTGTACGTGCGGATGATCAGGGCGAACGTGATCGAGACCCTGAACGAGGACTACGTGCGGACCGCCCGTGCGAAGGGTGCGCCCGAGTCGATCGTCCTACGCTCGCACGTCCTCCGCAACGCGATGTTGCCGGTGGTGACCATGCTCGGCATGGACATCGGCCTGGCGCTCGGCGGCGCGATCTTCACCGAGACGGTCTACAGCCTGCCCGGCCTCGGCAGGACGTCGGTCCAGGCGCTCAACAACTACGACGTTCCGACGGTCATGGGTGTGATCGTGTTCGCCACCATCATCATCATCGTCTTCAACCTCATCGTCGACCTGCTCTATGCGGTGATCGACCCCCGCATCCGGCTGGCATAGCCCGGCTGCACTCCCACCCTCAAACCCGTGAATCTCTAACGCTGGCGGAATGCCTCTTCTCGAAGTCAAGGAGCTGAAGACCTACTTCCGGACCGACGACGGCATCGTCAAGGCCGTCGACGGAGTGAGCTTCTCGGTCGAGAAGGGCAAGACCCTCGGCATCGTCGGCGAGTCGGGCTGTGGCAAGAGCGTCACCTGCCTGACGATCATGGGCCTGAACAACCGGAAGAACACGATCTCGAGTGGCGAGGCGCTCTGGAAGGGCAAGAACCTGATCGGGATGAGCCCGAAGGAGCTGCGCCGGATCCGCGGCGACGAGATCGCGATGATCTTTCAGGATCCGATGACCTCGCTGAACCCGGTGCACAAGATCGGGCAGCAACTGGTCGAGGCGATCCTCCTCCACCAGGACGTCACCAAGGCCGCCGCCCGCGGCCGCGCCCTCGAGCTGCTGAAGGCGGTCGGCATCCCGCGCGCGGACTCACGGTTCGACGACTACCCGCACCAGTTCTCCGGGGGCATGCGCCAGCGCGTGATGATCGCGATGGCGCTCGTGAACAACCCGGACCTGCTGATCGCCGACGAACCGACGACCGCGCTCGACGTGACGACGCAGGCACAGATCCTCGACCTGATGAAGCGCCTCCAGGACGAGTTCGGCAGCGCGATCATCATGATCACCCACGATCTCGGCGTGGTCGCCGAGGTCGCGGACGACGTGACGGTGATGTACGCGGCACGCGTCCAGGAGGAGGGGGAGGTGCGCAACCTCTTCCGCCGTCCGAACCACCCGTACACCTGGGGCCTGCTCGGATCGCTGCCGCGCCTCAACCAAGACGTCGAGCGGCTTGTGCAGATCTCCGGGCAGCCGCCGTCGCTGCTCTTCCCTCCGCAGGGCTGCCGATTCCATCCACGCTGCCCGTACGTGATGCCTGTGTGCAGCCAGACCGAGCCGGCGCTCGACGCAGTCCCGGAGGCGTCCGGCCCCCATCGCGTCCGCTGCCACCTCGACCAGGAGACGAAGGATCACGAGGCGGCGAAGCTGATCGCCGGTTCGCTCGCGGAGGCGATGTGACCGCTCGGCTCCGCCTCGCTCGCGTGGGGGGAACGGCCGGTTCCCCCCACGAGCCCCCCTCCCCAAACCCGCGCGCACCTCAGCGACGGCTATGGGCCGCGCCCGCCATGTCGGTCGCGGCGGCGAACGAAGAGCGATGAGCACGACCAAGCCCGAGCAGACGACTGCGCCCGCGGCAACCGCGGAGGAGCGGCCGCTCCAGCTCACCGGGGACGAGCTCCTCGTCGTTGACGGGATCAAGAAGCACTTCCCCGTCACCCGTGGGATCATCTTCCAGAAGCAGATCGCCTCGGTGAAGGCGGTGGACGGCGTCTCGTTCACGCTCAAAGAAGGCGAGACGCTCGGGATCGTCGGCGAGTCGGGCTGCGGGAAGTCGACTCTCGCCCGTTGCATCATGAAGCTGCTCGAGCCGACCAGCGGTCGGCTCGTCTTCGACGGACGGGACATCACCAACCTCTCGCGGGCCGAGATGCGACCGGTGCGCCGGGAGATGATGATGATCTTCCAGGACCCGTACGCGTCGCTGAACCCGCGGAAGCGCGTCGGCTTCATCATCGGCGAGCCCCTCGAGGTGCACGGGATCGGCACGGCGCAGGAGGTCAAGCGGCGGGTGCAGGAGCTGCTCGAGATCGTCGGCCTCAATCCCGAGCATTACAACCGCTTCCCGCACGAGTTCTCCGGTGGGCAGCGGCAGCGGATCGGCGTCGCCCGCGCGCTGGCGATCAACCCCAAGCTGATCGTCTGCGACGAGCCGGTGTCCGCTCTCGACGTGTCCGTGCAGGCGCAGATCCTCAACCTGCTCAAGGACCTCCAGCGCGACTTCGGGCTCACCTACGTCTTCATCGCCCATGACCTGAACGTCGTACGCCACATCTCTGACCGGGTGCTCGTCATGTACCTCGGCCACGCCGTCGAGATCGCGACGCGGGACGGGCTCTACGCGGAGCCGAAGCATCCCTACACCGGCGCGCTGATGTCTGCGGTGCCGATCCCAGACCCGGACGCCGGCCGGGCACGGAAGCCGGTCGTCCTCCAGGGCGACGTGCCGAACCCGATCAACCCGCCCTCCGCGTGCTGGTTCCATCCGCGGTGCCCGCGTTTCCATCCCGGTCACTGCGACGTCGAAACCCCTGAGCTACGGCCGATCGGCGGCGAGGACCACGTCGCGGCTTGCCACTACCCACTCGAGGGCTGGCCGCTGAGCGAGGAGGAGTTCCGGGGCACCGGGTCGCCGCTCACACCGTCGGCGAACGTCCAGGAGTAGTCCCCTGTGTGGGCCGCAGCTGCCCGCCGCTTCTTCACCATCCTCGGCGTCCTGGTCGCAGCGATCTCCCTCTGTGCCGTCTCCATCGGCCTGATCCTCGGCGCCTCGCTCAATCGCTCGATCGCAGTTGGATTCGAGGCATTCGGATGTCTGATGCTGGTGTTCGGCTTCTTCGTCGGCAACCGCGGCCCGGTCCGGGCGAAGGGCGAGGCGACGCCGCTCCTCGGCCCCCGCTTTTTGCGCTGGGCAACGCCCGACGAGCACCAGTCGACGATCGCCGAGTCCGCGATCTTCATCGTCCTCGGGCTCCTCTTGATCCTCATCGGGCTGGTGATCGACTCGCGCTACCACCTGGTCTGACGCCGTACGGCTAACAAGGCGTAGGCTCAGTCGTCGTACCCGGTATGGCACTGCGACTGCAGCCGCGTAACTGTGAGCGCGCACGGGCGTGGGTCTCGCTGCGTCTCGACGACGAGATCTCGGAGCTCGAGGAGGCGCTGCTCGAGGCGCACCTGCGCCGCTGCGCAGCGTGCCGCGAGTTCGAGGCCAGCGTGCGCGGTGCCGTCGTCGCTCTCCGGGCACAGCCGCTCGAGCAGATCGACCACCCGGTCGTCGTTTTCGGCCGGCGGAGGCTCCCCCTGCGGCGCGGCGCGGTCGCCAGCGTCGCCGCCGTTGCCGCCGCAGTCGTCGGGGTCACCACCGTCCTGGGCACGCAGGCCTTCAAGAGTCCCTCCACGCATGCGCCGACCCAGCTCCCGGCTGCGGTCGCCACGGACGATCAGGACCTCAAGCAGCTGCGGGCGCTGCGCGTCATCCAGCTTGGCGGCCGGCCCCCGCGCGGAGCGGGCATGGGCGCCTTCGGTGCGGTCACGAACCGCCAGACCGGCACGTAACACACAGCGCCGGAAGTAGTCTACGAGGTGTGATCCCCTCGCTCGTCAGCTCGTACTGCTGATCATTGGATCACGAGGCCCGTGTGGCCACGCTGATGCAGGAGCATCGTTCGCTTCCAAGCGGCGTTCGGGAGCCTCCGGCCTTGGATAGACTCCGGTCGCTCGTCCGCCGTCGCCGCGAGCGCTCGGGCGGGCGTCCTCTCGTGCAACCGCCTCTTCAGGAGTCAAATGGCTGAGAAAAACGTGGGCAAGGTCGTCGAGGTCAAGGGCGTCGTCATCGACGCCGTCTTCACCGGCGCGCTGCCCGAGATCAACAACGCGCTCCGGATCACCGTCCCGGGCCAGAACGGCTCACCGGGCCTCGACCTGATCGCGGAGGTGCAGCAGCACCTCGGAGACGACCGCGTACGCGCCGTCGCCATGGATTCCACCGACGGCCTGCCGCGCGGTGTCGACGTCGTCGACACCGGCGCCCCGATCAGCGTCCCCGTCGGCAAGGAGACGCTGGGCCGCCTCTGGAACGTCCTCGGCGAGCCCGTCGACGACGGCGAGCCCGCCACCGGAGAGCGCTGGCCGATCCACCGGGATCCGCCCGAGTTCCGCGAGCTGTCGCCGAAGGCCGAGATCTTCGAGACCGGCATCAAGGTCATCGACCTGATCGCGCCGTTCGTGCGCGGCGGCAAGATCGGCCTCTTCGGGGGCGCAGGCCTGGGCAAGACGGTGCTGATCCAGGAGCTGATCCACAACGTCGCCGAGCAGCACGGCGGCGTGTCCGTGTTTGCCGGCGTCGGCGAGCGCACGCGCGAGGGCAACGACCTCTGGCTGGAGATGGAGGAGTCCGGCGTGATCGACCGCGTCGCGCTCGTCTATGGCCAGATGAACGAGCCGCCCGGCGCACGGCTGCGCGTCGGCCTCTCCGGCCTGACCATGGCCGAGTACTTCCGCGACGAGGGCCAGGACGTCCTCTTCTTCATCGACAACATCTTCCGGTTCGTGCAGGCAGGATCGGAGGTGTCCGCGCTGCTCGGCCGCATGCCTAGCGCCGTCGGCTACCAGCCCACGCTGGCCACCGAGATGGGCCAGCTCCAGGAGCGGATCACCTCGACCCGAGTCGGGTCGGTCACGTCGGTGCAGGCGATCTACGTGCCCGCCGACGACCTCACCGACCCCGCGCCGGCCAACACCTTCGCCCACCTGGACGCCTTCATTACGCTTGCCCGGTCGATCTCGGAGAAGGGCATCTATCCGGCGATCGACCCGCTCGGGTCGAATTCGCGCGCACTCTCGCGCGGTGTCGTCTCCGACGATCACTACGACACCGCGTCGCGTGTGCAGGAGGTGCTCCAGCGCTACCGCGACCTCCAGGACATCATCGCCATCCTCGGTATGGACGAGCTCTCCGACGAGGACAAGCTCGTCGTTCAGCGGGCCCGGAAGATCGAGCGCTTCCTGTCGCAGCCGATGTTCGTGGCCGAGGTCTTCACGGGCACCCCCGGCGCGTACGTGAAGCTCGAAGACACGGTCAAGGGCTTCGCCGAGATCCTCGAGGGCAAACACGACAGCCTGCCCGAGCAGGCCTTCTACATGGTCGGGACGATCGACGACGCGGTCGCGAAGGCGAAGACGCTGGGCGGCGAGGAGCAGCCCGAGCCCGAGGCCGAGGAGGCTGAGGCCGAGGCGGCCGAGGAAGCGGAGCCGGCGGCGGTGTAGTGCCCCATCCAGCGCTACATGCCGGCTTCTGGCCCGCTATCACGCGGCGCGCGGCGGCGTCCTCAGTCGCGCCAATATCTGGTTTCGATATTGGCGCTCCCTGCGTCCTTGCATCGCTTGGTGCTAGCGGCCCAGAAGCTCGGCGGCAGCACTGGACGGGGCACTGATGGCCGTCCTCGAGGTCGCACTCGTGACGCCGGACGGCTCGGCGTTCGAGGGGGAAGCGGAGATGCTGATCGTCCCCGGCGCGGACGGGGAGATCGGCGTGCTGGCGCGCCATGCGCCCCTGGTGGCGATGCTGAAGGCGGGCTCCACGCGCGTGCACATCCGGCGCGGGCAGGAGGTGCGCGAGTTCGCCACCGGACCCGGCTTCTTCAAGATCGAGCAGGACCGCGCGCTGGCGCTGGTCGACGACGCCGTCGAGGTGGACGAGATCGACGCAGGCCGTGCGCGGGCGCAGCTCGAGGCCGCCCAGGCGGAGCTCGAGAAGGTCGACGCCGGTGAGTCGGACGCCGACCGCTGGCAGCTCGAGCAGCGGATCAAGCACGCGGAGAATCAGCTCGCCGTCGCCGACGGCACCACCTCGCCGCCGATCCACGTCTCCGCACCGGTTCCGGGCTAATCGCTCGAAAGAGGAGGGACAGGCTTCAGCCTGTCCCCAGGCCTTTCGTCGGCGCAACCCGAAAGGCAGGGCGAGACTGAAGTCTGGCCCTTCTGAGGGCTGGCGCTCGCGTGAACCTCAGCTAAGCTGAGAACACCCGGAGTACTTTGACTGGCAGCTTGGCGACCGGGTTACCAAACGCCTAAAGAGCCCGCGGGTTCGGTTCCGCGACTCTTCGGGCAGTGAGCGCGGATGGAGAACCGGATCGAACAGCTCAAGCGCCTCCTCGACCAGCGGATCGTCCTGCTGGACGGATCGTGGGGCGTCCTGATCCAGCGCGACGTGCGCGGGGAGGAGGCCTACCGGGGCGACCGCTTCCGCGACCACCCCCGCGACGTCGCCGGGGACCCGGATCTGCTCAATCTGACGCGGCCCGAGTTGATCCGCGACATCCACCGGAGCTACTTCGCCGCCGGCGCGGACATCGCGACGACGAACACCTTCACCGCCACCCGGATCGGGCAGGCGGACTACGAGCTCGGCGACGTCGCCGCCGAGATGAGCTTCGAGGGTGCCCGTCTGGCGCGGCAGGCGGCCGACGATGCGGGCGGGTTCGTCGCCGGGTCGCTCGGCCCGCTGAACGTCTCGCTGTCGGTCTCGCCGAAGGTCGACGACCCCGGCTACCGCCCCGTCACCTTCGACGACGTGTATGCGGCATACGCCGAGCAGATCGAGGCGCTGCGAGAGGGCGGCGTCGACCTGCTGATGATCGAGACCGTCTTCGATACGTTGAACGCGAAGGCGGCGATCGCGGCCGCGCTCGACGTCGCACCCGAGCTCCCGCGCTGGATCTCGTTCACCGCGATCGACGTCAGCGGCCGCAACCTCTCCGGCCAGACGGTCGAGGGCTTCTGGGCCTCCGTCGAGCACGCGGAGCCGCTGATCGTCGGCGTCAATTGCTCGCTCGGCGCCGCCGAGATGCGTCCCTACGTCGAGGACCTCTCACGGATCGCCGACACCTACGTCTCCTGCCACCCGAACGCCGGGCTGCCGAACGCCTTCGGCGAGCACGACGAGCTGCCCGCCGACACCAGTCGCTACCTGGGCGAGTTCGCCCGCTCCGGGCTCGTGAACGTCGTCGGCGGCTGCTGCGGGACGACTCCGGAACACGTCGTGGCCATTCGGGACGTGACCGAGGGACTGTCCCCGAGAAGTGTCCCCGAGAGACGGGCAGTTCCGCGCTTCAGCGGCCTGGAGACCTTCGAGATCGAGCGCGAGACCGGTTTCGTGATGATCGGCGAACGCACGAACGTGACCGGCTCGGCGCGCTTCCGTCGGCTGATCGAGGCGGACGACTACACCGGCGCGGTCGCCGTCGCGCTCGAGCAGGTGCAAGGCGGCGCGAACCTGATCGACGTGAACATGGACGCCGACCTGCTCGACGCGGAGCAGGCGATGACCACGTTCCTGAACGTGATCGCCACCGAGCCGGAGATCGCCCGCGTGCCGATCATGGTCGACAGCTCCCGGTTCTCGGCGATCGAGGCGGGGCTGAAGTGCATCCAGGGCAAGGGGATCGCGAACTCGATCAGCCTGAAAGAGGGGGAGGAGGCGTTCCTGGCCCAGGCGCGGGCGATCCGCCGGCTCGGCGCGGCAGCGATCGTGATGGCCTTCGACGAGGAGGGGCAGGCGGTCACGGTCGAGCGCAAGGTCGAGATCTGCGAGCGCGCGTACCGCCTGCTGATCGAGGAGGGATTCCATCCGGAGGACATCGTCTTCGACCCGAACGTGCTCGCGGTCGCGACCGGGATCGAGGAGCACAACGGGTACGCGAAGGCGTTCATCGACTCGCTGGCGTTGATCAAGGAGCGGTGCCCGGGCGCGCGCACCTCGGGTGGGATCTCCAACCTGTCGTTCGCCTTCCGCGGCAACGAGACCATCCGCGAGGCGATGCACTCTGCTTTCCTCTACCACGCGATCCGGGCCGGTCTGGACATGGGGATCGTGAACGCCGGCCAGCTGAGCGTCTACGAGGACATCGAGCCCGAGCTGCTCGAGCGCGTCGAGGACGTCCTTTTCGACCGGCGGCAGGACGCGACCGAGCGGCTCGTCGAGCATGCGGGCACCGTCTCCGGTGAGGCGACGAGACGCGAGGTCGACCTCTCCTGGCGCGAGCAGGACGTCGAGCAGCGGCTCTCGTTCGCGCTCGTCCACGGGATCGTCGAGTACATCGAGGACGACGTCGAGGAGGCGAGGCAGAAGTTCGCGCGGCCGCTGGACGTGATCGAGGGCCCGCTGATGGAGGGGATGCGGATCGTCGGCGACCTCTTCGGCTCCGGGCGGATGTTCCTGCCGCAGGTGGTGAAGAGCGCCCGGGCGATGAAGCGGGCGGTCGCCTACCTGGAGCCGTTCATGGAGGAGGAGAAGGCGAGCGGGCGGACGCAGGGCAAGATCGTGCTGGCGACGGTGAAGGGCGACGTCCACGACATCGGCAAGAACATCGTCGGCGTCGTCCTCGGTTGCAACAACTACGAGGTGATCGACCTCGGCGTGATGGCGCCGGCCGAGAAGATCCTCGACACCGCGCAGCGGGAAGGTGCCGTCGTGGTCGGCCTGTCCGGGCTGATCACGCCTTCGCTCGACGAGATGGTGCACGTCGCCGGCGAGATGGAGCGGCGCGGGCTCGACCTCCCGCTCCTGATCGGCGGTGCGACCACCTCGAAGCAGCACACAGCGGTGCGGATCGCGCCTGCGTACTCCCAACCGACGGTGCACGTGCTCGACGCATCGCGGGTGGTCGGAGCGGTTGCCAGCCTCCTCGACCCGGGGCGCAGCGACGCGTTCGACCGGGAGAATCGCGAGCTTCAGGATCAGCTGCGGGACAAGCACGCCGAGCGCGAACGGAAGCCGCTGCTGCCGCTCGCCGCCGCGCGGGCGAACGCCCACCGGGTCTCGTTCGCCGACTTGCCCGTCCCGCCGTTCACGGGCACCCGGGCCGTCGAGCCGGATCTCGAGACGCTTGCGCGCTTCATCGACTGGCAGTTCTTCTTCCACGCCTGGGAGCTCAAGGGGAAGTTCCCGGCGATCCTGGAGCGGCCCGAGGCGCGCGACCTGTACGACGACGCCCTGGAGCTGCTCGGCGAGGTCACGGCGGCAGGCAGCCTGCGGCCCCGCGGCGTGTACGGGTTCTGGCCCGCCGCGGGCGAGGGCGACGACGTCGTCCTCGAGGAAGGGACGCGGTTCTGCTTCCTACGGCAGCAGGCCGACCACCGCGACTCGCGGCCGAACCGCTGCCTGGCCGACTACGTCGCCCCGAGGGCTGGAAGCGTCGCCGGCAAGGC
>JBKPMR010000065.1:0-16702 GCA_046732255.1 Actinomycetota bacterium | reverse complement strand
GCCGGCGACGAGGACGAGAAGGAACGCCGCCAACAGACGTCCTGGTCTCTTCATGTGTGTGCCCTCCCTGGATCGATTCCGGTTGCGCCACGTACCCTCGCCCGCGGAATTCCGAACCTGGGTGCCTGCCGGGTGGCCGGGTGGTGGAAAACCGGTGTCGAACGGCCGGAGCCGGGCGCGGCGGCGCGCCCGGCTCCGCGACCAGGGAACGGCTACGAGTTGTCGTCGTTCGCAGCCGCCAGCGCCGCCGCTTCCTCAGGGCTGAGCCGGATGATCTGCTCGCAGCCCCGGAACCGCACTGGGTCGTTCGCGATCGCGTAGGCGACGTCCAGCCCGGGCCCGCAGTCGAGGATGTCCGGCTGGTTGTCGTTCGCGAGCGCGTGCAGGACGTCGTTGCCCTGCCCGCCGTACTGGACGTCTACGCCGGCGCCCGGCCAGACCACGTCGTTGCCCGGGCCCGCATAGACGACGTCGTTGCCGGGCCCGCCCCGAACGACGTCGTTGCCGTCGCCGGCGTAGACCACGTCGTTGCCGTCGTGGGCGCGGACGATGTCGGCACCGGCGCGCGCGTAGATCAGATCGGGCCCATCCGTTCCGTTCAGCTGGTCGGGACCGGCCGTGCCGTGGATCACGTCGAGCCGCGCCCCCGACGCTGCCGCGGCGAGGACGCCGGCCGCCGCCAGGGCGACGACGAACAGCAGCTTGCCTTTCACGGGACACCTCCCATGGTCGAACACGGTTGACGACCGGGTTGTCGTTCATCGCGGTCACACCAGGGTCACGGCGGCGTAAAAGACGCGTAAGCCAGAGGGCTAGAGCGCCTAACGTAATGAGTATTCGTTCCCGGGTGCGATGGGCGAGTGCGATGCAAGGACACCGGCGTAGGCTCGACGGAGCCGGCCAATGAGCGCAGCGGCGGCTTCGCCGCCGCGGAAGCGGGCGCAGGGAGCCCCGATAGTGGGCTAACTATCGGGGCGACTGAGGACGCCGCAGCGCGCCGCCCAGCGCGGCCCGGGGACACAACTGCTCATTGCGTTAGGCCTCTTAGGGCCAGCCGACGCCGGGTGCCGGCGCGTCGGCGACGAGCACCCGGCCGGTCCGCGCGGCGACGAGCTCGTCGACGTTCTCGGGCCCTCGCCATTCGGCTGCGAGGACGAACAGCGTGCGGCGGCCGGGACCGCCGAGCATGCTCGCGAAGCAGTTCCGGTCGAGCTGGATCCGCTCCAGCACCTCGCCGCCCTCGCGGATGCGTGCGCAGTCCTTGGAGTCGTATCCGGTGGCCGCCCAGATGCAGCCGTCGGCATCGAGGCAGATCCCGTCCGGGGCGATCCCTTCCGCCCACGTCCGCCGATTGGACAAGCCGCCGTCGTCGTCGACGTCGAAGGCGGTCAGCCGTCCGGCGAACGACTCGGCGACGATCAGCGTGCCGTTGTCGGGCGTGACGACCATCCCGTTCGGGAACGCGAGCTCGTCGGCGACCTCCCGCGCCTCACCGTCCGGGGTGACGAGCGCGATCTTCCCCGTCGCCTTGCCGCTCGTGAGGACGTCGTCGAACTCGGCGAAGTCGAAGTTGATCGCGTTGACGTACGCGTTGCCGCGCCCGTCGACTGTGAGCTCGCTCCAGCCGAACGGCGAGATGTCGCCGAGGTCGGCGTGCCGCACGCGCGAGCCGTCCGGTTCGACGCGGAGGAGCTCCGCGCCGGTGATCAGCATTCGGCCGTCCGGGAGCCAGTTGGTCGCCCAGCCGAGCCCCTCGGGACCCCGGTCGACGACTTCGCTGTTGCCCTCGAGGTCGACCGCGACGATCTCGCCCGCGCCCCAGTTTGAGAGCCACAGGCGGTCGTCGTGCCACCGGGGCGACTCGCCGATCCCGAGCCCTTCGAGCAGCAGGCGTGGCTCGGTCACCCGCGAACCGGAGACCGCTCGCCGGCCGCCTCCTCCTTCTCGGGCGTCGGCAGCGGGGCCGTCGCCCGAAGGCTCGGCTCGTCGACGAGATTGAGGACCCGCATCCCGTGGACGAAGACGATCGTTCCGCCGAGCCAGCCGCCGAGCGTGAGCATCCCGAACCCGGCCAGCGTCAGGACGAACGCCGCCCCGCTGACGTCGTGGTCGACGTAGCCGGCATGGCCGAAGATCGCCGCGAGCAGGAACAGCACGGTCGCGGTCACCATCGCGAGCAAGTGGGTCGTCGCCGTCCGCCAGAGCGGGCTCCCCCAGGTGATCGTGAGCCAGTCGGCGAGGCCCGTCACCGCGGTCGGAACGGTCAGCGCCAGTCCTGCGACCAGCGCAAGCCACCAAGCAGTCGCCGTGTTCCCTTCGCTGACGCCGATCGCACTGAGGACGGCCGCGAGGGTCGCCGCGCTGTAGACGCCGATCGTCGCGTCGGTAAGCGGCGGGTGAAGCGGGTGGCCCGGCAGACCCTTGATCAGATAGCCGAGTCTCATCGCTCGCCGTTCGTTCCCAATCTCACGAGCGGGAAACCGGATCCTGCGCGGTCAGCTCCCTCGTCGCGGGAGACGACCTCGACCGGATCGAGCTCGTCCCGCGCCGGCGTCAGGTCGGCCAACACCGGCTCACGTACTTGCTTTTTCCGCCGCGAGATCGCCCTGGACCGGCCGGGACGAGGAGGGCTCGGCGCCGTCCGAGGCCTCCGCGGCGGCGGCCGGCGCGTGCCTCCGCTCGCCCAGGAAGACGGCGCCGACCACGACCGTGGCGAAGGCCGCGATGCGGATCGCACCGAGCCAGCCGTTGGGAAGCGGTTCGCCGAAGATCGTCATCCCGGCAACGATCGGGAGGGCGCTCGTCAGGAGTGTTGCGATTCCCGCAGTCGTGAGCGCGCTGCCCCGCTGGAAGCCGGCCTGCAGGACGAGCGTCCCGAAGCCGTAGGCGGCGACCAGGGCCGCGACGAAGCCGAGGTGGCCGCCCGCCTCGACGGCGCCCTTCGTCGAGACGTCGCCGGCTGCGAACAGGATCCCGGCGGCGAGGCCGTACGCGGGGCCCGGAGGGATGCGACGGCTGAGTAGCTGCACAGAGGCGATCGCGGCAGCCGCCGACGCTGCGACCCAGAGGCCGACGCTGAGGTGATCGGCGCCCGTCCCCTCGCCGTGATCGCCCGCGAGCGAGATCCCGAGCAAGACCAGTCCGCAGACCGAGATCACCACGCCGAGGCGCTCGTACCTGGTGAGCGGCGTACGTGTGAAGCCCGACACCATGATCGCGAGGATCCCGATCCCGCCTGCCGCCGTCGCCTGGACGAGCGAGAGGGGTGCGAGCGTGAGCGCGAGCACGTAGAGCGCCCAACCGGCCGCCTCCGTACCGAAGCCCAGAAGCCAGCGTCGGCTGCGGAGCAGCCGCCGCACGGACGCCACGGGCGATCGAATCGAAAGCGGCGGCAGCTGCCGGACCGCGCTGTGCTCGAGCAGGTAGCCGACGTTCAGCGCGCAGGAGGAGGCCAGCGTGGCCACGAGGGCGAGGGCGAGGTGCACCGGTCCCTTCATTGTGACGTTCCCGGGCCGGCCGGCCTTTGAGGCGGCCCGAGTGGCCTTACGCTGCCGGGGTGAGCGCCGTCCCGCAGACGGTCCGCGCTCCGGCGGCGACGGCGCGCGTCGGTCCGATCTTCGCGGCGCTGATGCTCGTCATGCTGCTCGCGTCGCTCGACTCGACGATCGTGTCGACGGCCCTGCCGACGATCGTCGGCAGCCTGGGCGGGATCGAGAAGCTCTCGTGGGTCGTCACCGCGTACCTGCTGACGTCGACGATCGCGACTCCTCTGGCCGGGAAGCTCGGCGACATGTACGGCCGGCCGGTCCGCTCGTCGGCGGCCTGTTCGTCGACCACCTCTCCTGGCGGTGGATCTTCTACATCAACCTGCCGATCGGGATCGCCGCCTTCGTCGTCCTCCAGCTCGTCCTGCACGCCCCGGCAGAGCGCGTCGGGCGCGCGATCGACTACCCCGGGATGGCGCTCCTCGCCGGGGGGCTGAGCTCGATCGTCCTCTACACGAGCCTGGGCGGCACCACCTACGGCTGGTGGTCGGCACCGATGATCGTCCTGCTCGTGCTGAGCGTCGTGCTGTCGATCGGGTTCGTGGTCGCCGAGCACTACGCGCGGGAGCCGCTCGTCCCGCTCCACCTCTTCCGGAACCGCGTCTTCGCGGTCTCGAGCGCGGTCGGGTTCATGGTCGGCATCGCCCTCTTCGGCTCGGTCACGTACATCCCGCTCTACCTCCAGGTCGTGAAAGGGGCGAGCCCGACGGAGTCGGGGCTCGAGCTGCTGCCGCTGATGGCCGGAGTTCTGATCAGCTCGATCGGGAGCGGCCAGCTGATCACCCGCTTCGGCCGGTACAAGGTCTACCCGATCGTCGGCACGGCGCTGATGGTCGCGGGCCTCCTGCTCCTCTCGAGGCTGGCCGTCGGGACGAGCCTGCTCGTTGCCGACGTCTACATGCTCGAGCTCAGGCTCGGCCTCGGCTTCGTCATGCAGGTCCTCGTGCTCGCGGTCCAGAACGCCGTCGACTACGAGAATCTCGGCGTCGCCACCTCGACCGCGACGCTGTTCCGTTCGATCGGCGGGACGATCGGCGTGCCGATCTTCGGCGCGATCTTCGCGAACCAGCTCGCGTCCGGGCTCGCGGACCGGCTCCCCTCCGCGATCGCTTCGAGCCTCGCGGAGCACCTCGGCCCGAGCCAGATCGACGCGCTACCCGGAGCCGTCCGCGACCCGTACGTCGCGGCGTACGCGGCCGCGATCCGGCCGATGTTCCTGATCGCCGCGGTGATCGCGGCGATCGGCTTCGCGATCACGTTGCTGCTCGAGGAGCGCCCGCTTCGGGAAACGGTCGCGGACCAGGGGCTGCGCGACAGCTTCGCGTCGCCGCGCGAGATCACCTCGATCGACGAGCTCGCGACCAGGCTGAGCACGCTCGCGCACGAAGCAGCACCGTCACGAGGTCTACGAGACCCTGAGCGAGAAGGCCGGGCTCGAGCTCGGCGCGCCCGACACCTGGCTCCTCCTCCGCCTGTACACGGAGTAGGAGGCGAACGACGAGGCGCTCGCCGCCCGGCTGCGCGTTCCCGACGAGCAGGTGCGTCCGCTCCTCGCTCATCTGCGGGCGCTCGGCTTTGTCGAGCCGGCGGTCCCTCAGCTCACGCCGGCGGGCGAGGAAGCCGCGACCAGGCTGACGCAGGCGCGGTCGGACGAGGTCCGGAAGCTGCTCGAGGACTGGGAGCCGGAGCAGCATCCGGAAGTCCTCCAGCTGGTCAACCGCTTCGCCCGTTCGCTCAGCCGGACACCGCCTGACGCCCTGCCGACGCCGGCCTAGATGGCTAGTGCGAGGAGGACGCGGCTTCGTGCTCGAGGCGCGACAATGCCGGCGACTCGCGTGAGCGATCGCATCCGACCCACCGGTGTCGACGAGCTCGATCGCGCCCGTGACGCCTACGCCGGGCGCGCCTGGCTCGAGGCGTACGAGGCGTACACACGCGCCGACGAGGTGGCTCACCTCGACGCGGAGGATCTCGAGCTCCTGACGACGGCGACGTTGATGCTCGGACGGGACGAGGAAGCGATCGCCATCCTCGAGCGGACACACCACCGATACCTCGAGCGCGGAGAGACTCTGCCGGCGGCGCGCGCGGCGATCTGGATCGGCATCCACCTCGCCACCCGCGGTGCCGTCGGCCCTGCAACGGGCTGGTTCGGGCGTGCGCAGCGGCTGCTCGATCGCGAGCCTGGAGAATCGGTCGAGCACGGCTACCTGCTCGTTCCGCTCGTGTTCCGGCACGAGGCGGCGGGTGACTTCGAGGCCGCAGCGGCGGCGGCGGGGCAGGCATCCGCGATCGGCGAGCGCTTCGGCGACCTTGATCTCTTCTCGATGGCCTTGCACGCGCAGGGCTCCATGCTCGTGAAGGCGGGGCGCGTTCGCGAGGGCCTGGCTCTGCTCGACGAGTCGATGGTGGCGGCGACGACCGGGAACCTCTCCCCGTTCGTCGTCGGCATCGTCTACTGCGGCGTGATCCTCGCCTGCCAGGAGGTGTTCGAGGTGGGGCGGGCGCGCGAGTGGACGCTCGCGCTGACCGAGTGGGCCGACCGGCAGCCTGATCTCATCGCCTTTACCGGCCGGTGCCGAATTCATCGCGCCGAGATCCTCCAACTGGGCGGGTCGTGGCAGGACGCGCTGGAGGAGGCACGTCGAGCCTGCGAGCGGCTGGTCGAGACGAGCAACGCGGTCGCGACAGGCGTCGCCTACTACCGCTACGGCGAGCTCCTCCGCCTGCGCGGCGAGTTCGACGCCGCTGAAGAGGCATACCGCGAGGCGAGCCGCTTCGGCTGGGAGCCACAACCCGGGCTCGCCCAGCTCCGCCTGGCGCAAGGAAAGCGGGACGGCGCGTTGGCGGCCATCCGTCGGGCGTCGTCCGAGACGAGTGAGCCGCTCAAGCGGGCCGCGGTCCTCCCCGCGCTGGTCGAGATCGCGATCGAGGCAGACGAGATCGAGGAGGCGAGGAGCGCCTGCGCCGAGCTGCAGGAGCTGGCCGGGCGCTACGAGAGCACCATGCTCGCGGCGATGGTCGCCTTCGCCTGCGGCGCGGTCGCGCTCGCCGAGGGCGACGCGCGTGCCGCGCTCGTTGCCCTGCGCGAGGCGCAGCAGGCCTGGATCGAGCTCGACGCGCCGTACGAAGCAGCCAGGACGCGCGCTCTCGTCGCACGTGCGTGCTCCGCGCTCGGCGACCCGGATGCAGCCGAGTTGGAGCTGGCCGCTGCGCGGACGGTGTTCCGGGAGCTGGGCGCCTCACCCGACCTCGCGCGACTCGACGCCCCGGCCGCGCCTCGGGCACACGGCTTGTCCCGGCGGGAGCTCGAGGTGCTCCGCCTGGTTGCGGCCGGAAAGAGCAATCGCGAGATCGCCGCCGAGCTCGTGATCAGCGAGCACACGGTTGCGCGGCACGTCCAGAACATCTATGCGAAGCTCGGCCTCTCGTCCCGAGCGGCGGCGACGGCCTTCGCCTTCGAGCGCCATCTGGTCTGAGCGGCTGCGGCGTGGTCAGAACTGACCACGCGAGACCGACCGCAAGTTGGTGATTCGCGGCGATGCGCCGTGGCGGCGGCGTTCCTACCGTGGGACCTAGCCAGAGCAACGAAAGGGGGCACCACGATGGCAACGTCGGAGCGGTACGAGACGGTGGTGATCGGCGGCGGCCAGGCGGGTCTCGCGGTCGGCTACCACCTGAAGCAGGAGGGCGGCGGGCCGTTCGCGATCCTCGACCAGAACGAGCGGATCGGCGACCAGTGGCGCAAGCGGTGGGACTCACTGCGGTTGTACTCGCCTGCGTTCCGTGACGGCCTGCCGGGGATGCGATTCCCTGCGCCGCGCGCGTCCTACCCGACGGCGAAGGAGTTTGCGGACTACCTCGAGGCGTACGCCGCCAGGTTCGAGCTGCCGGTTCAGAGCGGTGCGAGCGTCGATCTGCTCACGAGGGAGGACGGCCGCTACGTGGCAACGGCTGCCGATCGGCGCTTCGAGGCTGACAACGTCGTCGTCGCCACGGGCAAGTTCCTCAAGCCACACACGCCCACCTTCGCCGGCGAGCTCGACCCGAGCATTACCCAGCTTCATTCGCACGACTATCGAAACCTGTCCCAGCTCCAGGATGGCCCGGTGCTCGTGGTCGGCGCCAGCCACTCGGGCTCCGACATCGCCTTCGAGGCGGCTGCGGAGCATCAGGTGATCCTCTCGGGGAAGGACACGGGACAGATTCCGGTACCGATCGAGAGCAGGCGAGGCCGCGTCTTCTTCCGCGGGCTCTTCGTCGCCGGCACCTACGTCCTGACCGTCGACACGCCGATCGGCCGCAGGATGCGTCCTCACGTCCGGCACGGCGGCGGGCCCCTGCTCCGCTACCGCCGCAAGGACCTGCGGAAGGCCGGCGTCGAGCGCGTGCTCGCCCGAACCGACGGAGTGGAAGGCGGGCTGCCGGTGCTCGACAACGGCCGCGTTCTCGACGTCCGGGACGTCGTCTGGTGCACCGGTTTCCGCCCGGACTACTCGTGGATCCGGTGCACGTTCGAGCTCGGCGAGGACGGCTACCCCGTGCAGTACCGGGGAGTGGCCGCGTCGTCGCCCGGCCTGTACTTCGTCAGCCTCCCGTTCCTGCACTCGTTCGCATCGATGCTGATCGCCGGCACGGGCAGGGACGCGGAGCGAGTCGCGCGGCACATCCTCAGCCAGCGTGCGGCGGCAGAGGCACCGAGGGCCGAGCGACCGACACTGGTCCCCGCCTCCGAGAGGGTGGCGAGGTGACCCTCGCCGCGAAAGTGACCGTGCTCGTCTGGAACGGCCGCGTCACCGCTCCGGTGGGTGGGCTCGGGTCGCGGCCATGCTCCCCCTTTTGGGTGATGCAGGGGACTGAGGGGCCGTTGCGATCATCACAGCGTGGCCAATGCCCCGAGCGTGCCGATGCACGGTCGCGCCGACGCCCTCGAGCCGGATGACCGCCGCTGGTGGTGGACGGTCGCGGGCGGCGGCCTCGGTCTCTCCCTCGCCTACGCGCTCGTACCCGAGCGATACGTGGTTCTGCGGGAGTTCGGGTTCTACAACGTTGTCACTGTCGGCGCCTGGATCGCGGTCGTCATCGGCGTCCGCCGCTACCGGCCGACGGCTGCCCACGCGTGGTCGCTAATCGCGGGCGCTCTGCTCGCCTGGTCGATCGGGGACATCGCCTGGAGCACGTACGACGCGGTGGGCAGGGAAGTGCCGTACCCATCGGTCGCCGACGGCTTCTACGTCGTCGGGTACCCGTTGTTCGCCGCCGGCCTCGCCGTCGCCGTCCAGGCCCGGCGCGTCGAACCCGAGTGGAGGATCGCCCTCGACGCGCTCGCACTGACAGCGGCGGCGCTGCTCCTCGAGTGGGTGTACGTCATCCGTCCGGTGATCGACGGCGACGAGAGCTGGGCGTCGAAGGTGTTCTCGCTCCTGTACCCAACCGGCGACCTGATCCTCACCGGGTTCGCAGCGCTCCTCTTCCTCGGCTCGTCGTGGCGGTCGACGTCGATGCAGCTGCTCCTCGCCGGCCTCGTGGCGACGCTCGGCGCCGACATCGCCTACTACGCGACCTCCTCGGGACACGGGGAGCGGGTAGTCGACACCGTCTACCTCGTGAGCCTGACAAGTTTCGCACTTGCCGCCCTGCATCCATCGATGCGGTCCTTGACCGATCCAGGCGAGGAGACCGCGGAGCTCGACAATCGGAAGAGGCTCGCCATGCTCGGCTGCGTCCTTGCCACCCCCGCGGCCGTCGTCGCCATCCAGGAGCTGCGTGGCAAGTCTTTGTATCTCCCAGCCGCGCTCAGCGCTGCCTTCGCACTCATCGTGATCGTGCTGCTGCGTTTCGATCGGATGCTGGCAGACACCCGACGGACGGCGGCAGCCGCGGTCGCCCTGAGCGGGTTCAGCGCCCGGCTCTTGGCCGCGACCGACGACACGCAGGCGGTCGCCGCCGCCGATTACGTCGTAGACGTCGTCGTGCACGGGGAGGCGAGGGTCGTCGAGCCGCCTGAACCTGACGTGTCGACGCATGCGCTCGTCGCTCCGGTGACCGTCGAGGGAGTGCCGGTCGCCGAGATCGTCGCTGATGCCGGGCCGCGCGAGATCGCTCTCGTCCAACAGGCGATCGACACGGTCGCGTCCCAGCTGTCGCTCGCCCTCGAACGCATGCGGAGCCGCGACCGTGCGCAGGGGCTGATCGAGTCGTTGCGCGAGCAGAACGAGCAGCTGGCAGAGCTCGACCGCATCAAGGATCGATTCGTCAGTTCGACGTCTCACGAGCTGCGGACGCCGCTGACCTCGATGGTCGGCTACCTCGAGTTGCTGCTCGACGGTGAGGCCGGCGAGCTGAACGATGACCAGCGTCATTTCCTCGAGATCGTCAGCCGCAACACCGACCGGCTCAACCGACTCGTGGACGACGTGCTCTTCGTCGGTCGGGCGGACGCCGGCCGGCTGACGCTCGAGCCGTCTGAGGTCGACGTCGCCGAGCTCGCGCGAACCGAAGTCACGTCGCAGGAGGCGGCAGCGAAGCTCAAAGGGCTCGACCTCCGGTGCGAAACGCAGGACGACCTGCCTGCGATCACCGGCGACGCGACCCGGCTCTCCCAGCTACTCGCCAACGTCCTCTCGAACGCAATCAAGTACACGCCCGCAGGCGGCTCGGTGACGACCACGGTCGAGGGCGACGAGGAACGCCTCCTGATCGCGGTCGGCGACACGGGCGTCGGGATTCCGGCGGACGAGCTGCCGACGATCTTCGACCGGTTCACGCGCGCCTCCACCGCGGGGTCGGTGTCGGGTACGGGACTCGGCTTGCCGATCGTGAAGACGATCGCGGAGGCGCACGGCGGCACCGTTTCGATCGACAGCGAGGTCGGCAGAGGAACAACGCTCACGGTCGAGCTGCCGATCCACGCCGGAATCAACACCCTCATCAGGCAGGCGGCGAACGAGACGAAGGCGAAGGAGGTAACGACGACATGACCGAGGTTTTGACCGACAACGCTCCCAAGCCCGTCGTCCTCGCGGCCGACGACGACGCAGACATCCTCGAGCTCGTCGCGTTCCGGCTCGGCCGGTCCGGCTACACCGTGCTCGAGGCGCGCGACGGCGAGGAAGCGTGGAAAATTGCCCAGGAGCATGAGCTGGATCTCGCGGTGCTCGACGTCGGCATGCCGAAGTTGGACGGCCTCGAGGTAACGCGACGGCTGCGGGAGCAGGAGGCGACCAGCAAGCTGCCGATCATCCTGCTCACCGCCTGGGTGCAGGAGTCCGATGTCGAGAAGGGCTTCGCAGCGGGCGCGACCGACTACGTACGTAAGCCGTTCAGCCCGATGGAGCTGGTCGCGCGGGTGCAGGCCGCACTTCGCTGAGCCGGTGAACGTCTTCGCCCTGATCGCGTACGCACTCGCGTTGGCAAGCGGTCTGTTCGTCGTCTTCCTCGTCGCGCGCAGCGCCTGGCTGGAACACCAGGAGCGGCGGTGGCGTGGCGCCACGGAAACGGTTCGGCCTGCCGTGCTCGAGCTGATCGAGGGCGACGCGACCGCCAGCGAGGACCTCACCGGCACCGAGGCACAGGCGTTCGAGAGCCTGCTCGGACGCTACGCCGTCTCGCTGCGCGGCGAGGCACGAGCCCGGATCACCCGCTGGTTCGAGACACACGGCGCGGTCGAGCGCGAGCTCGAGCGCCTCACTGACCCGCGCGCCTGGCGCCGGGCCCAAGCGGCGTTCGCGCTCGGAGACATGGGCTCGGCGGCGGCGATTCCCGCGCTGGTCGCGGCACTCCAGGACAGGAACTCCGACGTTCGCTCGGCGGCGACGCGTAGCCTCGGCCACCTGAGGGCGACGGAGGCGATCGAGCCCGCGATCCACGCTGCGATCGCGCAGCGAGTGCCCCGAAGCGTGGTCACCGCAGCGGCGATCGAGATGGGTGCGCCGGTGGCGCACGAGCTGCCTCCTCTCTTCGACCACGAGGAGGCGCGGGTGCGCTCGGCCGCGGTCGAGCTCTTTGGCCTGCTCGACATCAGTGGCGACGCAGAGCCGATCGTTGCGTCACTGGGTGACCCCTCGCCGAGGGTGAGGGCCGCGGCCGCGACGGCGCTCGAGCGGGTAGCCGACGCGTCGGCGGCGGCGTCGGTGCGCACGGCACTCTCCGACTCGGACGCCTCCGTGCGCGCGGCCGCGGCGACCGCGCTGGGGACGATCGGCGGCGACGAGTCGTTGGAGACCCTGCTCGAGGTTGCGCGCGGCGACGATTTCGAGCCCGCCCGAGCAGCTGCCCACGCAGCCGCGCGTATCGACCCTGCTCGCGTGCGCGCTGCTGCAGACGCCGCCGGGGCAGGCCAGTTCATGACCGAGGCAGCCGACCTGGCCGCGCTGTGAATGTCGTCCGGGACGTCCTCGTCGCGATCTCGGTGGTCGCGTTCGTCTATTTCGTCCTCCTCGATGTCGTCTACTTCGGGCTCACTGCGCTCGCTTGGCAGCCGATCACGGCAGAGAGGCGCAGGCGGCGCTACCTCGGGCTGGACGACGTCTTCGCGTCGCCGCTGACACCCGGCATCTCGGTCGTCGTCCCGGCCTTCAACGAGGAAGCCGTGATCGTCGAGAGCGTTCGCTCGCTCCTCGCCCTTCGGTACCCGCGCCACGAGGTGATCGTCGTCAGCGACGGCTCGACCGATGGGACGGTCGCCGTCATGCGGTCGGCGTTCGACCTCGTCCCAATTCGATGCGCCCTGCGGGACACAATCGAGAGCGCGCCGGTCCGCGGCGCGTACGTCTCCCGCCGGCATCGCAATCTCGTCGTCATCGACAAAGAGAACGGCGGTCGTTCGGACGCGCTCAACGCGGGCATCCGGACGGCCCGCCACCCGTACGTCTGCGTGATCGACGCCGACTCGCTGCTAGGCGGCGATGCGCTTCTCCAGTTGGCGAAGCCGCTCCTCGACGAGCCGGCGTTCGTCGCCGCGGCGGGCGGTACGATCCGGATCGCGAACGACTGCCGGGTCGACCACGGTCGGGTAGTCGAAGTGAACCTGCCGCGGAAAGGGCTTCCGACCTTCCAGGTGCTCGAGTACATCCGAGCGTTCCTCGTCGGCCGCGTTGCCTGGTCGCGCCTCAATGCCCTTGTGATCATCTCCGGCGCATTCGGCCTTTTCCATCGGGCGTACCTCGAAGCGGTCGGCGGGTACTGGACGGCCACCGTCGGCGAGGACTTCGAGCTCACGGTGCGGCTCCACCGCTACCTCCGCGAGCGGGGCGAGCCCTACCGCGTCGGGTTCGTCGCCGACCCCGTCTGTTGGACCGAGGTTCCCGACACGGTCGCCGCGCTCGGCCGCCAGCGTCGTCGCTGGCAACGCGGCACGTGGGAGACCGTCAAACGCCACCGCCGGACGATCCTCAACCCGCGCTACGGGACGATGGGGCTCCTGGCAGTGCCGGCAATGGTGCTCGAGTTCGTCAGTCCGATCTTCTGGCTCGGCGGGCTGGCAGTCACAATCGTCGCCTGGGGGTTCGGATTTGTCTCGTGGCTCTACGTGGTCGCCATTCTCGTCGTCTCGTTTGGGCTCAGCATCATCCTGTCCATCTCGGCGATCGCCGTCGACGAGCTCAACTACCGCACCTACAAGACCCGGCGCGAGCTGCTCCGGCTCGTGTGGTACGCCGTCGCCGAGGCGTTCGGGTACCACCAGCTCAACGACGCCTGGCGGGCATATGCGTTCGTAGACATCGTGCGACGCAAGAAGGCCTGGGGAGCCCAGCAGCGACGCGGCTTCGCGGGCGCGCAGAGCAGCGGCACGTGACTTCCGTACTGTTCAGACCGTGCAAACGAGGCCGGCACGAGCCTGGTGAGTCGCCGCGGCGCCGAGCTGCGCCGGAGCGCGACCCTTGTGCTGTTGGCGATCGCAGTCCTCGCCGTCGGAGTCGCAAGCGCCCGGCCAGGCGTGGCAGGTAGCGGCGTCGCGGCCATCGCCACCGTTGCCTATCCGCTGAAGGTGTCGCAGAACGGCAGGTACCTGGTCGACCAGCGCAACGCCCCGTTCATGATCGTCGGCGACTCCCCGCAGGCGCTGATCGGCGACCTGAGCCTCGAGGATGCCGCCGCGTACATCGAGGACCGGAAGGCGGCGGGCTTCAACGCCTTCTGGGTGAACCTGCTCTGCGTGCGCTACACCGGCTGCCGAGAAGAGGGAACGACCTTCGACGGGATCCAGCCGTTCACGACCGCGCGTGATCTCTCGACGCCGAATCCGGCGTACTTCGAACGGGCCGACGCGATCATCCGGCTTGCCGAGCGCGCGGGGATCGTCGTCTTCCTGAATCCGATCGAGACGGGAGGCTGGCTCGGCGTCCTGCGCGAGAACGGCGTGGCGAAGGCACGTGCCTACAGCCGCTTCCTCGGCGAGCGGTACAGGAGCTTCGGCAACATCGTCTGGTTCAACGGCAACGACTTCCAGTCGTGGACGAATCGGGCGGACGACGCGCTCGTCCTCGCCGTCGCCGAGGGCATTCGAACGGTCGACCCCGCGCACCTCCAGACGATCGAGCTGAACTACTCGAGGAGCGGCTCACGCGACGATCCACGGTGGCGGTCGCGCATCGACCTCGACGCGGCGTACACGTACTTCGCGACCTACGGCCAGGTGCTGCAGGAGTACAATCGCCGGCCGCCGATGCCCGTGTACATGACGGAGGCGAGCTACGAGTTCGAGAAGAACAGCGCGTTCATCTCCAGGGGGACCCCACGGAACCTGCGGCGGCAGGCGTACTGGAGCATGCTGAGCGGGGCGACCGGTCAGTTCTTCGGCAGCCACCACACCTGGCAGTTCCTGGACGATTGGAAGCAGCATCTCGACACGCCCGGGAGCGCCCAGATCGGGTACCTCGTGAAGCTGTTCGCGCCGAGGCGCTGGTACCGGCTCGTGCCCGACCAGGCGCACAAGGTGGTCACGGCCGGGTACGGCACCTTCGCGCCCGACCGGAACGTCGGGTCGAGCACCTACGTCACGACCGCCGCGACGCCGGACGGCAGGCTCGCGATCTCGTACGTGCCCGTCGGCAGAACGATCGTGGTCGACCTCGCGCGCCTCGCCGGCCGTGTCCGGGCGCGCTGGTACGACCCGGCGAACGGGACGTACCGGCCGGTACCGGACACGCCGTTCCGGAACACGGGCACCGTCCGGCTGAAGGCGCCGGGGAAAAACGCCGACGGCGATTCCGACTGGGTGCTGGTGCTGGACGGGCGGTAGGCACTCGGCCTGTCACCCCTCGTTTGGGGGACTCACCGCAGGGTGTTCGCGCCGATTGTGCGATGTGTGGACCGCAACGGCGCCGTCTCTGCCACGGACCGGACGAGCCACGACGAGATCGTGCGCCGGTACCGGACGCTCGTCGAGCAGCTGCCGCTGATCGTCTACGTCGACGAGCTCGACGCTACGAGCTCGAACATCTTCACGAGCCAGCAGATCGAGCCCATTCTCGGCTACACCGTCGAGGAGTGGGCGAGCGACGAGACGCTCTTCGTCCGCACGCTGCATCCCGACGATCGAGACCGTGTGCTCGCCGCGCACGCGCGTACGCACCGGACGCACGAGCCTCTCAGCCTCGAGTACAGGCTGCTCGCCCGGGACGGGCGGGTCGTCTGGATCCGCGACGAAGGCGTCGTGGTCGTGGACGACGCCGGGATCCCGCTCTACCTCCAGGGCTATCTCCTCGACATCACCCGCGAGCGCGAGGCTCAGATCCAGCTCCGCCAGCTTGCGCTCTACGACCCGTTGACGGGGCTCGCCAACCGGGCGTTCTTCCGCGAGCAGCTCCAGCAGGCGGTCGCCCAGCGCCACGATCCACCGCGGACGACGGTGTTGCTGTTCATCGACCTGAACGACTTCAAGAGCGTCAACGATCGCTACGGCCACGACACCGGCGACAGCGTCCTCAAGGCGCTCGGCACGAGGATCCAGCGTTCGATCCGCGCGGGGGACGGCGCTGCCCGTCTCGGCGGCGACGAGTTCGCGGTCCTGCTGACCAGGGGCGTGGAGCCCGAGGAGGCGGTCAACGCCGCCGAGCGCCTGCTGCAGTCGATCAGCGAGCCGATCGAGCTCGAGGGCGGACAGCTCTCGGTCTCGGCCAGCATCGGCATCTCGCTGGGAAGCGACGCGGAAGAGATGCTCAAGGAAGCCGATGCCGCGATGTATCGGGCGAAGGCACAACGTGACGTCGGCTATGCGTTCTTCGATCCCGCCCTCGACCGGTCGGCGGTACACCGATCCAGGCGGATCGCCGAGCTCCGCGAGGGCCTGGAGCGAGGCGAATTCGCGCTCCACTACCAGCCGCTCGTCGACCTGGAGACGCACACGATCAGCGGCTACGAAGCGCTCGTCCGCTGGCAGCATCCCGCCGAAGGCGAGCTGGGACCGCTCGAGTTCATCCCGCTCGCCGAAGAGACGGGGCTGATCATCCCGATCGGCAGCTGGGTGCTCGACGAAGCCTGCCGGCGCGGAACCCAGCTCCACGCGGAACACGGGCGACCCGTGGGAATGTCCGTCAACGTCTCCGCGCGGCAGTTCCAGCACCCCGATTTCGTGACGCAGCTCGACCGCGCTCTGCGGGAGTCCGGGTTCCGCCCGGAATGCCTGACGCTCGAGCTGACCGAGAGCGTCCTGCTCACGTCGGGCGCACTCCTCGAGCAACGACTCTCGACGCTCAAGGAGATCGGCGTCACGCTCGCCCTCGACGACTTCGGCACCGGCTACGCGTCGCTCTCGTACCTCCAGCGCTTCCCGGTCGACGTCGTCAAGATCGACCGGAGCTTCATCGCCGAGATCGACGGCGCCTCGACCGATCTCGTGCTCCTGAAGGGGATCATCGACCTCAGCCGGGGTCTCGGCCTCAACACAGTCGTGGAGGGAGTCGAGACGAGGGAGCAGCACCACGTCGTCCGGACACTCGGCTGCGACGGTGCCCAGGGCTTCTACTTCGGGTATCCCGCGCAGGTCGCGCAGCGCGATCTCCTCGACGACGGGATCTCGCCGGCCTTCGCTCAGAGCGCCTGAGCATAGAAAAGCCCTGCACTGCGTGGTACCGTCGCGCGAGCGACTGGGCAGGGAGGTCCCAGCCGGGCAAGCAGGAGGTGGGCGATGCGGTCGACACGCGTTCGTCGGCGGC
>JBKPMR010000064.1:0-5934 GCA_046732255.1 Actinomycetota bacterium | reverse complement strand
TCGAGAACGGTTCCCGGGCGAAGGTAACAGAACGGCCCAACCAGCGCACCTGCACCGATCGACGCGTCGACCGCGACCGCATGAGGGCCGACCTGGGCTCCCTTGGCGACCGTGGTCCGACCGCGCAGGACGGTGAACGGGAGCACGACCGCATCAGGCTCGAGTGCAACGCTCGCCTCGATCCAGCTGGTCGCGGGGTCGACGATCGTCACTCCGGCGAGCATGTGCGCCTCGTTGATCCGGTCACGGAGAACGGCGGCGGCGACGGCCAGGTCCACTCTCGTGTTGATCCCGAGCGCGGCGATCGGCTCTGGGCAGAGCAGGGCCGCGGCCCGCCCGGCCGCGGCCACGATGTGTGCGATCGTGTCGGTCAGGTAGAGCTCCCCCTGGACGTTCGCGGGGTCCAGCTTCGCCAGCGCGTCCCAGAGGGGTCCTGCCTCGAACACGTAGATGGAGGAGTTCAGCTCGCGGATCGCGAGCTGTTCGGCGGAGGCATCCTTCTCCTCGACGATCGCCGCTACCCCACCGCCGGGTGCACGGACGATCCGACCGTAGGGCAGCGGACGGTCCGGTTCGATCGTGAGGATCGTCACGGCGGCACCCTGCCGCTCGTGCTCGGCGACCAGCGCGGCGAGGTGGTCGGCGGCGAGAAGCGGCGCGGCAGCGTCGAGCACGAGCACCTTGCCTGCGAAGCCCTCCAGGGCGCTGCGGGCGGAGGCGACCGCGTTCCCCGTGCCGAGCGGTTGCTCCTGAACCGCGACGACGACGTCCGTGTACGCCTCCTGCGTTGTCGGCGAGGCGACGACGACAACCGGCTCAGCGCCGACGTCCCGAGCGGCTCCGATCACCCAGTCCACCACCCGCCGCCCGAGCAGCGGGTGCAGGTGCTTCGGAACGGCCGAGCGCATGCGGGTGCCCAGCCCGCCGGCCATCACGACAGCTGCGAGGTCGGCGCGCGTGGTCACCGACGCGATGGCTGGGGCGCCAGGATTCGAACCTGGGATCGCGGGACCAAAACCCGCTGCCTTACCACTTGGCTACGCCCCACCAATCCGATTGTGCCTCAGCTCTTGCCCGCGGACTTGCTCGGCTTCTCGCCGACGATGAGGATCAGCGCGATCACGGCGAAGACGCCGACGATGATCAGCACCCAGAGCTTGATCGTCAGTGCGATGACGGCCAGGAGCACGGCGAACGCCTGAGAGGCGGCGAGTACCCACGAGACCTGTCTCCAGGTGTCGGACTCGAGGTTACGACCGGCGAAGAGGTAGAAGGCGATGATCGGGATCGAGATGATGATCACCGTCCAGCTCGAGAAGTCCTTCGCGAACGCGACGATGATCCCCTCGAGAACCGCGATGCCGAGCGCCAGCTTGATCCGCCGCTCGGCAATCCAGCGGCCGGCACGGGTGGGAGTCGGGGCACTCGGCTGAGCAGCCGTCTCGCTCACGCGAGCAACCTACCACGCTTGCGGCACGACCCAGACTCGGCCGAGCCGCTCCAGCCGAGCGGCCGCCGCCTCGGCGGTCGTGCGCTCGGCGAACAAGCCGTAGACCGTCGGACCGGCGCCGCTGACGTCGGCGCGAAACGCCCCGAGTGCGCGCACTTCGTCGGCCAGCGCTGACGCGGCGAGATCGTTCGGCGGCAGCCCGGAGAGGTCACCGGCCGCGAGCGCGGACAGCAACGTGGCGCGGCGCCCCTCGTAGCCGGCCTCGCCGTCTCGTTCGTCGAAGGCGGCGTAGACGGCACCGGTCGACGCTTTGGTCTCGCCGTCGGGCAGGAGCAACAGGACCGTGAAGGGCTGCGGCAGCTCGAGCTTCGTGAGGGCGGTGCCGTCGCCCTCGCCGAGTTGCGGGCCCTCGGCCAGGAAGAACGGGACGTCGGCGCCGAGCTCGGCGGCCAGCTCGGCCAGCCGTTCCGCCGGAATCGCACGATCCAGCGTCTCGTTGGCGAGCTGGAGCGTCGCGGCGGCGTCCGAGCTTCCGCCGCCGAGGCCGGCGGCGACCGGGATCTGCTTGTCTACGACCACGCGCCACGCCGGCTCGATTCCCGCCTCGCCGGCGACGAGCTCCAGGGCCCGCCGGATCAGCGTGTCGGCCGGGAAGCCCTTGACGGTGAGCTCGGCCGCCGGCTCCAGCTGCAGGCGGTCGGCGAGGCCCACGCGCGCGAGCACGGTCGTGACCTCGTGCTTCCCGTCCGGTCGGCTGGGGCCGACGACGAGCGCGAGGTTGATCTTCGCGTGGGCGCGACGCTCGCTCACCGCGCCATTCTCCCGGTCAGGCCAGAGCGCGCGCGAGCGCGACGAATTCGTCCGGCTCCAGCGCCTCGGCGCGAATCGTCGCCGGATGGCCGACCGAGGCCAGCGCCTCCTGCGCGTGCTCTCGCGACGCAGCGCCGGCGAGCTCGAGCGAGTTCGGCAGCGTCTTTCGCCGGTGTGCGAACGCCGCTTCGACAATACGCTTGACGTCGGGATAGTCCTTCGGGAGCGGTCGCCGCCGGAAGGCGACGAGCGCCGAAGCGACGTTCGGGGGCGGCCGGAAGACGGTCCTCGAGACTGGGTGGAAACCCGTCCGGTCGGCGGCAAGCTGGACGAGGACCGAGACCGCCCCGTACGCCTTTGTGCCCGGGACGGCGAAGAACCGTTCGGCGACCTCCCGCTGCACCATCACGCACCAGAGGGCGACCGAGGGCAGTCCGTCGAGGCTCTCGACGACGATCGGCGTCGCGACGTTGTACGGCAGGTTGGAGACGAGCTTGTTCGGAGGCGGATCGAGACTCGCAAGGTCGAGACGGAGCGCATCCCCGTACACGACGCCGACGTTCGGAAGCCGCGGGAGGTGTGGCTCGAGGGAGCGATCGACCTCGACGGCGTGGACTCGCCCCACGCGGTCGGCGAGGTACCGGGTGAGAACGCCGAGGCCCGGCCCGATCTCGAGCACGACGTCCACGGGCTCGAGCTCGGCCAGCCGTCCGATCACTCCGAGGATGTTCTCGTCGACGAGGAAGTGCTGACCGAGCTCCTTGCGCGGCCTCGTCACGTCAAGCCGAATGCGGCGGCCGCGTTCGCCTCGATCTGCGTCTCGAGCTGGGTAGGGTCGTCGCCGCGGGCTTCGGCAAGCCCGGCCAGCGTGTGTACGACGTACGCCGGCTCGTTTGTCCGGCCGCGGACGGGTTGCGGCGCCAGGTACGGCGTGTCCGTCTCGGCCAGGAGCCGGTCGGACGGAACCCGGGTCGCGGCGACGCGCAGATCGGAGGCCTTCGGGAAAGTGACGTTGCCGGCGAACGAGACGTAGTAGCCGCGTTCGAGAGCGGCCGGCAGCAGCCCGGACGACGAGAAGCAGTGGAGGACGACCGTCCCGGCGAACCCTGCAAGCGCGGCGAGCGTGTCCTTGTCGGCCGCACGCGTGTGGATGACGACAGGTTTCCCCGTTTCGTCCGCGAGCGTGAGAAGCCGGTCGAAGAGACGACGCTGTACCTCCCGAGGGGCGTACTCGCGGTAGTAGTCGAGACCGATCTCGCCGACGGCGACGGCGCGTGGATGACCGAGCATCGCCTGGACCTCGCCGACGGTGGAGTCGTCGACCTCCCCGGCCGCGTGCGGATGGATGCCGAGGATCGCGTACACCCCGTCGTGCTCATCGGCGAACGCGAGCGCCCGCCGGCAAATGTCCACGTTCGTGCCTACGGTGAGGATCCTGGTGACGCCGGCATCCCGGGCGCGAGCAACGGCCGCCGACGGATCGTCGAGCGCGTCGAGGTGCGCGTGCGTGTCGATCACGCAGTTGCCGCGGACGGCTCCTCTACCCGAGGGAAGAGCGGAGCCGCGGCCTCGATCCCGCTCGTCGGCTGCGCGACCGCGGCAGCAACCCGGTCCAGGGAGAGTTCTGAGGGCTGTCGGAGCGCCTCGAGGATTCTCGGTGCCGTTTCGGGGAGGTACGGCGCCAGCGCTACTGCGACCGCCACGAGCCCGTCGACGAGGTCGTAGAGCACGCGGTCGAGATCACCGGCACGCGCCTCGTCCTTCGCGAGATTCCACGGCGCGTTCGTCTCGACGTACTGGTTGAGCGCACGGACTGCCTGCCAGATCGACTCGAGCGCGCCGGTGATGTCATACCGGTCGAACTGCTCGACGACGGTCTCGCGCAGCGCGCCGGCGTCGAAGGCGCCGTCCCCAGGAGACTTCGCCAGGACACCGTCGCGGTACCGGGCGATCATCGCAGTCGTCCGCGAGACGAGGTTGCCGAGGTCGTTCGCGAGCTCGTGCTCGTAGCGCTCGCCGATCGACTCGAGCGATGCAGAGCCGTCGTGTGGGAAGGAGATGGCGCGCGCACACCAGAAGCGGATCGCGTCGCCCCCGTAGCGCTCGGTCAGGTTGAGTGCCTGGACGAGCGGGTTGGTCTTGGAGATCTTCTCCTCGCCGAAGAGCAGCCAGCCGTGCGCGAGGACGTGCTGTGGCAGCTCATAGCCGGCGGACAGCAGCATCGCCGGCCAGTAGACGGCGTGGAAGCGCAGGATGTCCTTCCCCACGAGGTGGTGCACGACCGGCCAGAAGGCTGCGCGCAGGTCTTCGCCGGGCCGCGCGTAGGTGAGCGCGCTGACGTAGTTGACGAGCGCGTCGGCCCAGACGTAGGCGACCTGGCTCTCGTCCCACGGGAGCGGAATCCCCCAGGGCTGGCCGGCGCGACTGATGCTGAAGTCGCTGAGGCCCCCGGCAATGAACGCGCGCGCCTCGTTGTAGCGGTTGGGCGGGAGTACGAAATCGGGACGTTCGTCGTAGATCCGCAGCAGACGCTCTTGATAGGCAGAGAGCCGGAAGAAGTAGTTCTTCTCCTCGATCCATTCGGGGTCGATGCCGTGGATCGGGCACTTGCCCTCGATGAGGTCCCCCTCGGCATAGAACGCCTCGCAACGGACGCAGTAGAACCCGGCGTAGACGCCCTCGAAGATGTCTCCGTTGTCGTAGATGCGCTGCAGGAAGTCGCGCACGAAGGCCTTGTGGCCCTCGTCGCTCGTGCGGATGAAGAAGTCGATCGATGCATTGAGGCGCTCAGGGAGCTCTCTCCAGCGCACTGCTATCTGGTCGAGGTACTCGTACGGATCGAGACCCTGCTCCTGAGCGACCCGGTACACCCTCGTCGAATGCTCGTCGACGCCGGTGAGAAAGAAGGTCTCGTCGCCACGCTGGCGCCGGTGCCGGACGAGGATGTCTGCGGCAACCGTGGTGTATGCGTTGCCGATGCTCGGCTCGGCATTCACGTAGTAGATCGGTGTTGTCAGGTAGAAGCGCATCTCCAGAGATGATAGGTGGCGTCCGATCGGCCGCCCGCACGGCTGACGACGGCGTGGCGTGGCGGCGCAGCACGATCAGCGCCGGCAGAGCCGCGGCTCCGAGGACGGCGAACACGAGCAGCAGCGTGCGAGTCGGGAAGCCGGCTGCTCCCGTCGCCCGCACTTGCGCACTCCGGATGGTGGAGCCCGGTCGGTCGACCAGACCGGGGTTCGCGGCGGGCGCCTGCCGAGCGGCGTGGGTGATTGGCAGCGACCGACGGAGGAGGGCGGGTGCGGCCTCGTCGGGCACCTCGTGGGAGGCGAGACGACCGGTCGCCGGCGGCTCCGACGGTCGCCGGCTTTGCGTCACGGTTCGGGACGAAACGGAGGCCGGCGCCTTGGCGGTCCGACCGCGGTGAGCGGCATGCACCCGCAGCGACCGGATCGACACGATCTGGAGAGACGCGGCTTTCTGCGGTTGAGCCGCAGCAACACGAACCTCTGCCCGCACCCGCGGAGCCGCAAGCATCACGCCGGAGTCGGACGCGGGCAACGTGGACTGCGTGGGCTCGCCGACAGGGGCCGCGGCCGGCTCGGGCTGCCCGGTGGGCGGTGCCTCGGGCGCGACGGCCGGGGGGCTCGCCGGCGCCGCGGCCGGTTCGGGGC
>JBKPMR010000063.1:0-27898 GCA_046732255.1 Actinomycetota bacterium | reverse complement strand
CGGGGGGCACCTCGAGTTGGAGTGGAATCTGCCGGGCTTTGCGGGCGCCATCGAACAGCTGTCGTCTTTCTCGCGGCTGATTCGTTTCGACCCGCGTGGGACTGGCATGTCCGATCGCGTCAGCGGGGCCCCGACGGCCCGCCTTGATCGATCGTTCGAAGCGTCCGTGCGCCGTGCCTTGGGAGGTCACGAACGGATGCTCGCACAGCTAGTAGAAAACCGATCGACTTCGGGGGATGATCTGAAAGGCGGGCGGCCCCCTTCACCCTGCGGCGGGGCTGGTACCCCCTGACTCGCCGTGTTTGGGTGCACCCTCGGGAGCCGCCCGCTTCTGGCGCGCATCCTTCCGCAACCGCCTAGTGGGCCGCCTCCCTCAAATGCCGGCAATCAAGTGTTAGCGAGGCTTTGACGGCTGATCGTCTGTCTGGCGCGGCGTTCGGTACCCGCAGCGCGTGTAGTGGACGTCTAGCCTCGGTGTCGCGGGACGCCGTCCAAAAATCCCTCGAATGAGAAAACCTTCTACCCCTTCGAGGGGAGGTCGAGCGATTCGCGCCGAGGCACAACGCGACTATGTCCGCACGGCTGACTCGATCGCTCGCTGACACGACCCGCTTCTGGGTCTGCCTCTTTGCTCTTCTCGCGCTGCTACTTCCTGCCTCCGCAGTCGCTCGTGGCGTCGGTCATCCACGTGCTGCTTCCTTGTACGTGGAGGCGAAGCCGCGGAAGGGCAAGGATCGCGTGCAGCACGTCCGGATCAGGCCGCTTACACCGAAGCAGGCGAGCAAGAAGGCGAAGAAGAAACCGGCAGCAAAGTCGGCCGCCCACCGGAAGAAGCCGTCGAGCTCGCCGGCCCCCCGCAGCGCAGAACCTGCGCCTCCGGGGGCGCCGCCCGCGCCGTCTGCCGGTGGCGATTCTTCGTCCGACACCGCCGCGTCCGTTCCGTCGCCGGACCTCCCGCCGTCGGTCGTCCCCACCGTGGATCCGACGCTCGCGCAGGTCGCAGCGGCGGTCCAGCGGCGCGAGGGCAACCGGGATGCCCGAATCCGGGTGATCGTCCAGGGCAGCGGCGCCCGGGCGGGGCTCGGTTCTGTCGGGGCTACGCGGATCATCGCTCTGCCGCTCGTCTGCGGCTACGCGGGCATGATCAAGGCGTCGAGGCTGAGCGCGCTCGGACTGGCCGCAGACGTCAGCCACGTTGCGGTGGACTCGCCGGTCAGCCCGACCGCGACGGCGGGAGATGGTTACGCCGCGCTTGCGCCGCTGTATCCGTGGATCGACGCGGCAACCACAGCGTGGTCGGAGGGGCTTGACGGAAGCGGTGTCGGCATCGCTGTGCTCGATAGCGGCGTAGCACCGGCGGCCGAATTCGGCACGCGCCTGACCTCCCTCGCTCTTCCGAACCAGACGGGCACTACCGACGGGTACGGGCATGGCAGCTTCGTCGCCTCGATCGCCGCCGGTCGGCGCTCTGACGGTGTGTATGTCGGCGTCGCGCCAGCGTCGCCGCTCGTTTCGCTGAAGGTTCAGCGCGATGACGGAAGCGTTTACACGAGCGACATCATCACTGCGCTCGGGCTGGTTCTGAACCAGCGCAGCCAGTTGAACGTGCGCGTCGTGAACCTGTCATTGAGCGAGACGGTGCCGAGTAGCTACACGGCGAGTCCGCTCGACTATGCAGTCGAGCAGCTCTGGTCGGCCGGCATCGTCGTCGTGGTTTCCGCTGGCAACGGCGGGCCGAATGCGGTCAACTACGCTCCCGCGAACGATCCCTTCGTGATCACGGTCGGTGCGACCGATCCGCTCGACACGATCGATACGGCTGACGACGTCCTAGCGGGCTTCTCGGCGTATGGCACGACGAGCTCGGGCTTCGCGAAGCCAGACATTCTGGCGCCCGGCCGGCACGTGATTGGTCTCGCTCCCGCCGGCACGACGCTGGATGCAATGGCTCCGTTCGCGAATCACGTCGCGCCCGGGTACGTCATGGCCAACGGAACGTCGTTTGCCGCCCCCCAGGTCGCAGGCGCCGTCGCACTCCTGCTCCAAAGGAACCCGTTGCTGACCTCCGACCAGGTGAAGTGGCTTCTGACCGCCACCGACCGACCGGTGGCCGGCAGCACCGCGGGTGCCCTGGACGTGGCGGGAGCAGTCCACTTCGGCGGCACGATCGGCAGCGCCAACCAGGGGATCACCGCGTCGACCGGTATCGGCGGGAACGGCTCGACGAGCACATTCAATTCCGCTGCCGCCGACGACGCGGCATCGTGGGAGCGCGCAGCACAGACCTACGAGGGGCAGCAGCAAAAGGAGAAGGCCGGCGACGCCTGGAAGAACGCGGCCCACCTCTGGGGGCCGAAGGTAGGCGCCTGGCAGCGGGCTGGCGTCGACTTCGAGCGCGCCGCGACCGACTACACAGGCGTTTTGAAGTGGGACAAGCTGCAGGCGAACTGGACTACCGCGGCCAACGACTTCGGCGCCGCCGGCGCTTACCAGATGGAGGCGATCGCCTGGGATCGCGCCGCGGTCGGCTACGCCAGGGCGTCGAAGTGGGATAAGGCCGCGCAGAGCTGGGAACAGGCTGCCATTGCGCTGTCCACGAGCACGACACCCGACTGGGCAAATGTCGCCTCCGAGTACGCCGCGATTGCGTGGATGAGCAGAGGCGACGTCGACCACGCGGCGTCCGACTGGGAAAAAGCGGCGAGGGGCTGGCAGAACCTTGCCGACAAGCGGCCCGGCGGTGACAAGTCCGCCCTGTACCGGGCCGCGAGCTTCGCGTGGTGGAACGCCGCCGGGCTCTGGACGAAGAAAGGTGACGGCGCAAGCTTGAAGAAAGCGTCCTCCGACCAGGAGAGCGCGACGGCGAACTGGAACGCGAGCTCGTCCTGGAACGCGAGCTCGTCCTGGAACGCGAGCTCGTCCTGGAACGCCAGCTCCTCCTGGAACGCGAGCTCGTCGTGGAACGCGAGCTCGTCCTGGAACGCCAGCTCCTCCTGGAATGCCAGCTCGAGCTGGAACAGCGCCGGCTTCTCGGCATCCTCCAGCTGGAACGTCGGCACCTTTACTGCCTCGTCGAGCTGGGACGCGTCCTCGAGCTGGAACGTGCTGGGCGCGTGGACAGCATCATCGAGCTGGAACGCGAGCTCCTCCTGGAACGCTTCCTCCGGCTGGGACGTGACGACCGATGCAAGCAGCGCCGACTGGAACTCGGCCAGCTTCGACTGAGCCCCAGTTCGCCTCAATAGGTGAGAGGCGCGCCCAGTCTGCCGCAGTCTCATGCACGCGGGTGAAACTGTCGATTCCTGCTCCTGTGAGCTTCGGCCAGCCTCTCCGATCGACCGTGACCCGATGAGCACCGGAGCAGCCGCCGGCGCCGGGGGCCGGGTAGGTGCCGGCGCGCCGCGCGACCCGAACGTCCTGATTTCCCTCGTCGCGTCGACTGCGACGGCGATCATCGCAATCTCAGTGGTCGACTCATGGCACGCGGTTTCCGCACGCCCGGCCACCTTCTTCGCCTTCTGCGGCCTCACGATCGCTCTCCAGCTCGTGCAAGTCGAGGTTCACAACCGCGGCGCCACGAGCTTCGCTTCGGCCGGCCTCCTAGCGATGGGCTTCGTCTTCACCGTCGGCACGTCGATGGTCATCGCGGCCCTGCTTGGACTAGTCGTTCTCATCGCCCGCCGCGGCCGGCTGAACCGAGGGGTCTTCGACGCCGCGCAGTTCTCCCTCGCCGCCGGGGCAGGCGTGGTCGTCTTCCACGCCGTCGGCGCGCAGAGCTGGCCGCCAGCGGCACGGCTCGGTCCTGCCCTGGCCGCCGGCGCCGCCTACATGGTCGTCAACGTCACCCTGCTTAGTACCGCGATGAGCTTGGCCGAGGGAGGTCGTCCACTCGACGTGTGGGCCGAGCGGTTCCGCTGGCTGACCCCGTACTACCTATGCGCAGGCCCACTAGCCCTCGCCCTCGACGTTTCCTACGAGAAGCTGGGGATCATCGGTCTCCTCGCCTTCACCCTCCCGCCGGCGGCGATGATGTTTTCGATCCGGCAGTACGTCGCACGGACGCGGAAAGCGGTCGACGAGGTCCGGGCCGCAAACGAAGACCTGCGCGCTGCGAACGCCGCCCTTGAAGAGCGCAACGAGGACCTGCAAGCCCTGTTCCAATTCGCGGGTGGACTTTCGGCCCATGCCCACGACCAGGCTGCGCTTATCGCGTACGCCGAGAGCGCACTCACCAGGCTGGCCGGTAGGAAGGCAGAGATTAGCCTTAGTGCCGCCGACGGAGGCGTGGGTCTCACCGCGGCCGGGTCGCGCGTCGGCAGCCTCTACCTGGACGGCCAGACGGGCACGGAGACCCCGCGCTGGTCCCGGCTGCGCGACACGATCCTGCCGCAGCTCGCGACCGCGCTCGAAAGCGCCGGGCTCATCGAGGAGGTCCGGAAGAAGCTCGTCCAGACGGTTGGCGCCCTCGCCCGCAGTATGGAGGCGAAGGACTACTACACCGGCGGCCATACCGAACGCGTCTCCGACGTCGCCGTCGCACTCGCGAGGCGCCTCGGCTACACGAGCGCACGGCTCGACGCCGTCGAGATCGGCGCCCTCCTCCACGACATCGGCAAGATCGGAATCCCCGAGCACATCCTCCACAAGGCCGGCCCGCTCGACGAGGAGGAGTGGAAGGTGATGAAGGAACACCCACTTATCTCGGAGTACATCCTCCAGAAGATCGACCTCGACCCGATCGTGCTCCAGATCGCGCGCTCGAGCCATGAGCAAATCGACGGGAAGGGATATCCGGACGGCCTCGCTGGCGACGCGATACCCCTGCCCGCTCGCATCGTGCTCGTCGCCGACGCCCTCGACGCACTGACCAGTGACCGCCCCTACCGGCCGGCCCGTGCACTCCCGGCGGCGATAGAGGAGCTTCGAGCCCATTCAGGCACCCAGTTCTGCCCGCAGGTCATCGCCGCTCTCGAACTGATCTACCGCGAACAGCCCACTTTGCTTGTGGGCACCCCAAGGCGACCCGTCGGCAAAGCCGCCGCATAGAGCATGAGTACTGCAATCGGCATAGGGTTCCACTCCGTGACCTCTTGCGGAGAGGTCAAGACAGGCGACAAGGTGCAGTACGAGGGACGGACGTACATCGTCCTCGGGTTCGCCCGCCTCAGCTCCTCAACACAGTACGTTCTCCTCGAGCATGAAGAAACAGAAGAGCGTAAAACAGTTCCGCTAACCGAACTGATCCAAGTAGGCTGACCCCGCCGTCCGGGCCCACCGGGAGGGCCTTCGACAACGCAGGACAGTTAGAAGCGGCACGGCTGCCATCTGCGGGCTGGCCAACCGTGCCGCCAATCTGCGCCTACGGGAGGGTCGGGCAGGGGTTGAGTCCTGGGCTGTACGACGACAGAGGGATCTGGAACGGATCAGGGCCGTTCAGGACGAAGGTTGTCGTCCAGACGAAATGCCCGGTTGCGATCGCGCGGACCGGCTTAAAGGGAACCTCGATGAACGTGTCCCCGGCCGCGACGGTCTTCGGAGTACAGCTGTTCTCGTAGATCTGCACCGAGCCTTCCTCGACCTGGACGATCGCGAGGCCCGGGTGGACGTGCCATCCAGAGTCGAAGCCCTCAGCGATCGTTCGTTGGACGCGAAGATGCACGTTCGTTGTGTCGGTTATCACCTGTTGCGAGGTCACGGCCGCGATCGCGATCGCGGCCGTAGCACCGACCGTCACGAACACCGCGAGCAGAACGAGGAACCTCTTGGAGCGCAAGACCTCCATAACGCCACCTCCGCGGCTCAGCGCCGCTTCCCGCAGCAGCGGCGCAAATGCCCTGCGGCCTCGCGATCATCAGCACAAGCTCCGAGGTAAATCAAGTCGCCACTCGTGCCTCAAACGGCCCGTAGCAAAGTCGTTCGTGGCCAACTCGCGGCGCCCGGTTCGGCCGCTATCTCGACGAGGGCAAGGGTGTGTCGCTGTTGAACGCTCAGGTTGCGCTGTCAGCGATGGCAGAGCTTCGCGCTGGGGAACATGAACAGGCTGCGAAGCTCCTCACCGACTTGATGCGTCGCGCTAGAGCTACAACGTCGTGCGAAGGGCGACGTCGGCTTTCACGACTCCTGTTCGCTGGCCGGGTGTGTCCTCTGCCGGCATCGCGTTCAAGATCTCGTCGCCGCGCCGGTAGGCATCCTCGTCCTCGAAGAAAACGATCGCCTGTGCCTTCTCTGCCTCCAGATCGTGGAGCACGATGATCTCAGTCGCGTCGAGTCCTTCGGGCCGGTCGCCCTCGTTCATCTGACTCTTCATCTCCTCCATGCGTTCCTTGCTGACGCCGTCGAAGCTGACCACGCGGGCGAGTGCCATCAGAGCCTCCTTGTTGAGTTGGCGAACCCTAACCGCGTCTAGCCGGTCGAGCCACATCCGACGTCACCGCCCGGTCTTCTTGTCGAGCGCGCTTGGCGCTTCCTAGTCTCGAGCTCCCGCCGGCTCGCGGGACTGGTACGAGCTGCACGGCTCGGTGACCGGCTGACCACCGACGCCTAACGGCTTTTCGGATCGAGGATCAGGATCCGTACCCAGCCAGGAAGACCACGAGCACGGGTTCCACGCGTTTCCGAGGTTCGCGTGGTGGGAGAACCGGGACTCGGAGCGGGGAGCGCGTGACGGCCTTCCCGCTCTCGGGGCGGGCGGACATGCCAGAGAGTCGCCCGCCCTTCCTTGAAACGATTGGGCGGCACAAGGTTCTTCGGCAGGAAGGTAGAAAGCATCCTTGGGGCGGGACTGCGGTCTCGTGGGGATTGCCTCTCCCACTCGCGAGGCTTCTTGCGTGCCCGCCCCGAAACGCGCGGCGGGCAAGGCGTTTGGACACTCGACGAGTCGGCGGGGTGCTCCGTGCGTTCGGCTCGCATCCGGCGATCAACAAGGAGCACGCAGGGCGGACTAATGCTTGCGCTGCCTGCTTCCTCGCGCGTGAACAGTGTGCGCAACGACGACTCGGGTTTGCTGCTACCGGAAGCGGCCCTGGCGGCCTAACTCGGGAAACGCACCTACCCCGCTCAGTCGCGGCCGAGGTCTATGTCTTCGCGCGGGTCGTGAGCACGGCTGCGGGTCGCGGCTTTCGCGATCCCGCGGCTGACCATGTATCCGAATACGACAACCGTGGCCAGGATCCAGAACAGCCGAGCATCGATCTGAGGGCTCGTCGAGGCGGCGATACCAAGCCCAATCAAGTAGAGCCCGAAGACGAGGAACTCGCTAGTCAGATAGAAGGGTTTGGTCTCACTGGTGTAGGAGCCGCGCTCGGGAAACCAGTACGCGCGTCCCCTCCGTACCCGCACGATACCCATCGCCCGCCGCCCGCCCCTGTCGCCTGCTGTCGCCATCGAACACCTCCGTCCGTCCGTCGAGTCCCGAGCGTTCCATGTTTCGCAAACAGCGAACGGCGAAACAGAACGCGACACAGACGGCAGGCAAACGGCAGGAGGTAAAACGGTGGCGTTGTTGTGGTTTCTGGTGGTGCTGGTGATCATCCTCGCCATCGTCGGCGGCGCAGCAGTCAATAACTGGTTGTTCCTGCTCCTGATCATCGCACTCGTTCTCGCCCTCGTCGGTGCTTTCTGAGTCCAGCAATGGCGAACCTAGGTGACGTTCACGTCATCTATGGCAACAGTGGCAGCTGGCAGGTGCGAGTCGAGGGATCGGCTCGTGCAAGGCTGATCCATAAGACGCAGGTCGAAGCTGCAAAGGCTGGTCGCTTTGTCGCACAGAGGAACAATTCGGAGTTGCTCATCCATAGGCGGGATGGCACGATCCGCGAGCGCAGCACCTACGGCCGTGACCCACGGCGCACGCAGGGTTAACGCCGTGCGTACCGGCGCTCAAAGCGACGGCCTTAGCGACGCGACTTCCTGCGGGTAGAGCGAGGCGGTCGCAGACGAGCGAGAAGTCGGCCCGAGCGCGTGAGCATTAGCGACGACAGCCGCAGAGCCATCGTGCCCGAGCCTATCGCGCGTCAGGTGTTGCGGATGCGAGCGCGGGTACCGGCCCACAACCAGCTGAGGAGGGAAATGACGATGGCCAATCCAGCACCGGTCGGAAGTGACGTGTCCGTAGGCACTTATCGCTGCACGAACTGCGTTACGAGTTGCAGGTGCAGTCAGTGCAATCGCTACCGCCGTGCCCAAACTGCAGCGGCCCGCAGGCGTGGGAGTCGATGAGCGGAGGTGACAACACGCAAGATCCCTTCCCCGACAACTAACGCCGCTGGCGACTCGCGATTCGGGCTCGATCCGGCGTTTGACGTCGTCGGCTCAGGGAACTGCCGAACCATTCAGCTTACGAACCAAAAGGAGGCTTTCAGATGCCAAAGACTGTTGGTCAGGCCATGACGCCGAACCCGCAGGCGGTTCAACCGTGGACTGCAGTCCGGTTCGCGGCCCAGGTGATGGAACGAGAGGACGTTGGCTCGCTGCCGGTGGTCGAGGAGGACGGATTGCTAGCAGGGATCGTCACCGACCGAGACATCGTGACGCGGGTCGTTGCCACTGGAAAAGACATCGAGCAGGCTCAGGTCAAGGAGATTCTGTCGGAAAACCCGGTGACGGTCGGACCGGAGGAGTCACTGGACACTGCGTTGGAGCTGATGGCCGAATATCAGGTGCGTCGACTGCCGGTTGTCGTCGACCGACAGCTGATCGGAATGCTTGCCCAGGCCGACGTTGCCCAAGAGGCCAAGCCGAAGAAGGCAGGCCAGGTCCTGGAGTCAATCTCCTCAGACTGATCGGCATTCCGGAACTGTCATCTAGTCAGCCGGCGGAAGCATGTTGAGAATGGGCCGCCGGCGCGGCATCGATAGACGTGGCAAGACCCCAGGTTTATTACCTGGCCTGAGTCGCCAGGTTTGAGTAGCTTCGCGGCCGCTTCGCTTCCTCGGCCGCGAAGATCCCCCAACGCCGCCAACGCGACCTGCGCCCGGAGGAAGCTCGGTTGCCGCTCCGCGGGGTACCGCTCGAACCACCGGAGCGCGGCCGGTCGAACTTGTCGGGTTCGAAGCGTCCGTGCGCCGTGCCTTGGGAGGTCACGAACGGATGCTCGCACAGCTAGTAGAAAACCGATCGACTTCGGGGGATGATCTGAAAGGCGGGCGGCCCCCTTCACCCTGCGGCGGGGCTGGTACCCCCCTGACTCGCCGTGTTTGGGTGCACCCTCGGGAGCCGCCCGCTTCTGGCGCGCATCCTTCCGCAACCGCCTAGTGGGCCGCCTCCCTCAAATGAGTGAAGGTGGAAAGTGCTCGCAGCGTCGCGAACGAAAGAGAAGCGAGCTCCCTTTGAGACCACACCAGTCCGTGGAAGAGGCTTACCGGACGGCTGTGAGCAGAGCCCGCCCCCAGGCGACTATCTCGCGTTGCGCCCCAGTCTGTCTTGCTGTTGCGCGCACTTTTCGGGCGAAGAGGGGGGCGGTGCTGCCCTAGCCGAGGGGAGAGGATTAACTCAGCTGGGCGAGTCGGTGCGCCACCCCCCGAATTTCAGTATCGCTACCGGAGCATTTGCCCGGTCGGGTGCGTACCTGTGTCACGACTGCTTCCACATCTTGTGCACCGCCGCCGGCTGTGGCAGATTCGGGAGCCTTGTAGACCGCCCGGCCGAGAGCGACGAACCAGCCGACGACGAACACAAGCGCACAGAAGGCGAAGGCGACCACAAGAAGCGCCAGGAGCCACGTCACAGCCTCAGCGTCACGGCGAGCTGTTCAAAAAAAGGCGGGCGGACGGCATCGGATTGCCGTCCGCCCAACACTGCCAGATGTAGCCTGGGGCGAGCTAGCCTCGGATTACGTCATCGATGAATGATCTGGCCAAGGCGACGTTCGTTACGTGGGCTCTCGCCCTATCGCGGCGAGGGCGGCCGCAGCAAGCTCTCGTACTCGATCCATCGGTTCGCTGACAATCAATTCGTCCTCGGAAAGGGTGTCGTCTACCCGCTTGAGTGCGCGGGAGAGTTCTTGCAGCAATCGAACAGCGTCTGCACCGAGCGCCTCGACAGTTGCGGGTGAGTCGATTAGCTCGCTCAACGCGGAGTCGTCGTACGTCTTGCAGCTCGCCTCGATGAACGAGCAGGGACTCTCAGCGGAGAGCCACAGCTGCCTCTGGAGGGGTAGAGAGGCCAGCTCTTCCAGCCCTTCACGAAGAAGGTTCACGTTGGGGCGGTCCTTGAACGGCCATGCCATGTGAGGACTCTGCCAGCTCTCCCGCGACATACCGTCTAAGTAGGGTCGACCACAACTGCATAACGCACCGCCGCTCACAGAGGCGCAAGGGATCGCCCTACCTTTGAACGTGTCCTGCGACGAGAGGGGGTGAGGGATGGAGAGAGAGAGCAAGCCTTCAGCCTGGCGAGGGACCTTGAGGCGAAGGGCCTCGACCAAATAACGCTGTACTCGCAGCACTTCGATTGGACCGTTGGTCCTACGCATACACGGGTTGAACTCCGACGTGCTCAAGGACGCCCTGAACACGGTCGAGGTTTCCGAAGCCCAGGTTTCCTCTGCCGTCGTTACGGCGTCCGGGTCGCTGGACATCAACTAGGGGGCAGGCTGTCCGAGCGTCCTGTCGCTTGGACTTGAAGGACCGGGATCGGCCGAAACGGCCATCTAGTCAGCCGACCGAACCGGCCTACTGTGAGAAGTGGGCCGGAGGCGGGTTCCTCGCAGACGCAATCGAGGGCAAGGTCCGATCCATCGTCTCCGGCCCACCATCTCTGCGCGAATCCGGATGAACGATCGGCTGGGTCGTTCGTGTGAAAGGTCGGGGGTGCGGGGACGAACTCGTATTGCCCGAACTCTTGATCGCTGTTTCGAGGTCGTGGCATACCAGTAGGACTTGGCTCGCGCAGACGATCTCGAACACACGGGCAACGTGTGATTCTGGTGCGATCACTAGCGCGGCGGGCTTGCGGCTGCCGCGTTCCCCAAGGAGGACATGTACGCCGCTGGAGTCGATGAAGGTGAGTGCGGTCAGGTCCACGATCACGGGTTGGTTGCCGTCGCAGGCGACAAGCTCTTCCTCCAACTGCGGTGCGGTCGTGAGATCGAGTTCTCCGGAGAGGCTGACGATTGCTGCGCCGTTCAGACTGGAGGTCGTGATCGAAAATTCAGGTGCGACGGGAAGCTCTGATGACATCACGGGATCCTCCTCAGTCCCGAGTTGACAGGTAGGTGTGGGTCTCGAACGCGGAGTGGATGAGGGTCGAGGCGGGTTGATGGACTGGTGAGAGCAGGCGCTCGTTGCGCCGTTCGCGTAGGGCGGCGTACTCGCGGAGTGTGAGGAGCACGCGTTCTTCGCAGTGGATGTCGTCGCATTCGCACCAGAACTCGCCGTCCTCGGCAGCGAGCTTGTCCAAGACTTGGTGGATGGAGTCGTTGACCCGTCGGGTGAAGTGCGGCTGCGTTGACAACCTGGTCATCCGGCTCTTTTCCTTACGCCCTTCGGCCCATGTGGGCCGACTCGGGTCTAGGAGTCGGGGCGGTTGTGAACGCGCCGATTTTAGCTCGCTGGAAGTCGATCCGCCAAGAGGGGTGGTACGGTGTGCGTACCGCTTCGGATTCTGTCCAGGCCTCAGCCGAGACCCGCTGGAGTCGGCTCATCTTTCGCAGTGGCGCACCACCCGGTCGGTTGGTGCTCCAAGTAGATCGGAGCCAGACATGCTGGAGGACGGGGTCAACCAAGAAGCGCAGGCGTGGCGCGAGCGAGCGGAGCAACTGCAGACGGCGCTGGACTCGCGGGTGGTGATCGAGCAGGCGAAGGGGATGCTGCGCGAGCGGATCGGGCTGCCGATCGAGTCCGCGTTCCACCTGCTGCGCTCCTCTGCACGCGGCAACGGTCAGAAGCTGCACGCGCTCGCCAGCGAGGTGGTCGAATCGTTCGCAACACCCGAGCCGATCCTGCTCGAACTCGCCCGCCACCCCGAGTTCATGACCATGCCCCGCGAGCAGCGGATCGTCCAGACCGAGGAGTTCTACCGGCAGATCAACGACCTGATCGCCCGCAACGGCCGCCGGGACGGCCAGGTGTACATGTGCGAGTGCGCGAACCCCTACTGCAACGTCACGATGGACGTGACCGACGAGGACATCACCACCCTGCACTCGGTGCCCGGCTACTACCTGATCCTCCCCGGTCACGAGATCCCCGACGTCGAGCAGGTCGTTCAGACGACCGCTACCTACACGATCGTCACGAAAGACGGAACCGCAGGAGAGCGCTAACGGCCCCGCCCAACACTAGTGCCGCGAGGCCGAGACCCCGTCTCGCGGCGCACGAGCGGCAACATCCTGCAGATTCCTTCGTAGCGTAATGGACGTTCCACTCGACCCGGTCTTAATGTCGACGGAATCCATGAAGTGGCGCATCAAATGCAAGCCGTGGCCGCCCTCCACGCGCTTCCGCTTCGCCCCCCACGATCCCGAATCCCGAACGGTGACAGTGATCGTGTGATCCACGAGGCTCCCATCCACCTCGACCACGCTCCGAGTGGGGGCGTGCGGATGCTCGACCGCGTTCGCGAACGCCTCCGTGACGGCAAGCGACACGGCGAAGACATCGTCACTCTCGGCTCCTAACTCGTCCAACCATTTCGCGAGCCGTTGACGAAGAAGGAAGGCGGAATCAGGTCGAGCCTGGAGACGAACCCCAAGCGATGGTGCGGCAGTGCCCAAGTGACTCTGCACGCTTGCTCCTCCCATTCTCGATCGCCATCGGCGGTTTCACCGAGAAGAGGAGCGGGCGTCTCGTCGGACTAGCGGGTCTGGGCCGTCCGCGCGACCCTCGATGCATCCGTCACATCAGACGTTCCCGGAGCGCACGGCTTTAAACCACGGCGTTGCCGCGTCGATGGCCCTCTTGAAGATCGCCCTCGGATGCCCCTGCGCGGTCACGGCCCTCCCGGCGGGGCGGACACCACGCGACGACATCCGCAACGTCATCACCACCATCGACGGCTTCCGCGCCTACTACCTGCTCCGCACTGCCGAGGGCGCGACAACGATCAGCGTGTTCGACGACCAAGCTGGCGGCGAGGCGTCAACCGCCGCCGCAGCCGACTATGTCCGCGAGAACATGGCCGACGTGTCGCCGGGCCCCCTTGCGCGCAACTGGTGACGACGAACGCCGTCCTGACCCAGAACCTCTCCTGCCCGGGTACGGACGGGATCGTCGTCGGCGCGTCCAGGATAACGGTCGACCTGAAAGGCTTTACCCTGCGCGGTGACCGCTCGCTTTTCCATTACGGAATCAACGACAACGGCTTCGACGAGGTGACGCTGAAAAACGGCGTCGTCCGCAACTTCCACCGCGGCGCGAGCGCCCTGGCCGACCAGGTCAGCGTCTTGAATGTGCTCGCCTCCGGAAACATCGCCGAGGGCATCGTTGTCCTCGGCGATTTGGCCAAGGTCAGATCGTCGACTGCCTCCGGGAATGGCGACGTCGGCATCGTTGTCAGCGGCGCCTCGGCCAAGGTCCAGTCATCGAGCGCCTCCGGGAACGCCCAGCGCGGCATCACCCTCCAAGGTCCCGCGGCCCTGACCCAGTCCTCGACCGCCTCCGGGAATGCCGGGAACGGCATCTTCGTCGCCGGCGCCTCGGCCCAGATCAAGTCGTCGAAGGCGTCCGGGAACAGCACCTACGGCATCGTCATCTCCGGCGACGCGGCCCAGCTCACCGGCAACCGGGCGGAGGGGAACGGCTTCGAGGGAGGCACCTCCAACCTTGTCGGGCTGGGCATTTGGGTGACCGGCTACACGACGGCGCCGGTGGGGACGAACGTCTCCCGCGGTAACGACGACCCACAGGAGTGCGTCCCAGCATTGCTCTGCTAGAGCAGACTGGATGGGACGGTCCGTCGAGCCGCCCCGACACCCTCAACGGCCAAGCCCGCCGCGCTGCCCAGCCATGGCCGAAAGAGCGACTAGGCAGCCGCAGCGTCGGCCGGTAGCGTCGTGATCGGCCCGGCGGTGACGCGGGGGAAGCGCTCGACCGGCCGGCGAGAGTTTCGACCCGCGCGGGCGACCCTGCGCCGGGTTCACTGCTGCCTCTTCGAGGAATACGGCGATAGCCGATGTCAGGACCAGCCCACCAGTTTCCGAATGACCCCGATCCAAAAGCCGCTGAACGGATTGCTCGCGAGCGAATCGATGAGTTAGCCGCCCAACTCGGCCTGGCCGAGGTCGTGGAACTAGACGAAGCCGTCGGGGCGCTTACCGCCATCGAGGACTGCACTCCCGATCTTCTTTCGGACGAGGTGCTTCTTTCCGCGGCTCACCGCTACCTGCGCTTTCGGAAGCGATGGCCAGCGGAAGAACCTGACCCAGAGGCGATCCTTCGCGGGGTTCAAGACGAACTACCCGAGTAGGACGGCCCGGAAGTGATGGGCTAGAGCGTTCGTTTAGCTCGGCCGCGCGACCCCACGCGGCGTTAGCGCTGCGAATCGCCTGTCAGGCCGATGTGGCGGAGGAGTTGATCGGCGGTTCACCGTCTGGCGCAGACTTGAAGAAGTAGCCCTCAGGCGGCGAGCCTATGGCCAAGGAAGGCTTGATCGAGATCGTCGGCGCTGTTGGTTCGTCACCAGTCTGGGGTCTCACGGATGTGGGTCGGAAGCGTCGCGAGAGTCTCGGATATCCGTAGCCGCACCACTCGTCGGGAGGCGGCGCCCCCGACCCTAGCTGCGTGCCAGTTGCGTGCCAGTGACCACCCGACCGGAGCGGATCCGAGCGGTTCCGAGCGGGTGCCTTTCCGCATGGTTGAGCGAAACTCGTCTATCCATGCGGCGCTGCGGGTGCTTCCCAAGCTGAGGGTCGCGGGTTCGAGCCCCGTTCCCCGCTCAACAGAAAGCCCCGGTCGTCGGACGCCGACAGCACCTATCTCGAGAGCCTCGCGTGCACCGCCGAGTGGTTCCTCGGCCGCGGGTACGACGTGAGGCCTCTCATCGGCGACCGGTGGGACACGAACGCGGTCGAGAAGTCCGTCGGCTTCTCGGGGCGAAGCTGAACGGTCGGACCAGAGGAAGGGTGATCGAGACCCCGATCTACTCGGTCAACGGCCTGCTGTCCGAGATCGCCGCGACGGACATCGTCGTCGCAACGCGGTTCCACAACATTCTCTTCGCCTTGCTGTGCGACAAGCCGACCATCGCCGTCTCCTTCCACCACAACTGCGAGTCGTTGATGAACACCATGGGGCTGTCGGAGTACTGCGTGAATCTCGACCGGGTCGACGGCGAGCTCCTGATCCGCACGGCGGTGAAGCCCGAGGAGCACGCGGACGACGTAAAGGCGCTGATCGAAGAACGGACACGTCGTTACCGTCGGGAGCTCGACCGCCACTACACACGCCCTTTCGGGAACGGGACGCTGCCCTCGACACACGTCGATGAGCGTTTGCTCAGGCACATGACGGTCGGCCGCAGCAGCGCGCATGCCGAGGTCCGGGTCGCGTCTGCCGATCGTTCCTAGGCGGCGTTCTGCTCGCGGAGCCGATGTAGACCAGCCGGCGCTGCCTCGCGCGGGTCGCTGCCCCCCGCAGTGGGCGGACCCCGTACGATGCCGACCGATGGGGAACCCGCTGCAGGAGGCAGTTCGCGACAAGGTCGAACGCGTCGAGATCCAGCCGGATCCATTCCCGCACGCCGTCATTCCCGACCTGCTGCCGGACGATTTCTTCCGCGACCTCGCGGACTCGATCCCGCCGCTCGACTCGTTCCAGCCGGACGACCACATCAAGGCGAACCTGCGGATCATGGAGCGCAACCGTTACTTCGAGGCCGCGCCAGAGGGTTTCAAGGAGACCTGGCGCCGTCTCCGCGACGAGATCCTCCGCGACACGATCGCGCCGATCCTCGTCCGACGGCTCGAGCCCGAGATCCGGGAGAAATACGCCTTCCTCTTCAGCTCAGAGCTCGCCGACGAGATCATGGCGGGCGGCCTGATGGCCTCCGACGGGCGGATCATGGCCCGTAAGCCGGGATACAAGCTGCACCCGCACAGCGACTCCGCGCAGTACGCCGTCACCTGCCTGCTCTACTTCACCAACGCCGACGACGCCGACACTGGTGCTCTCTGCCTCTACCGACCCGAGCACCGGCCCGAGCTTCGGCACACGTCCACGTATTACCCGATCAAGGAAGAGGGGATCTCTGTCGAGCTGGTGAAGGAGATCCCGATTCAGGAAAACCTGTTCGTCGCATTCCTGAACGGTGCCGAGTCCCTCCACGGGGTACGGGTCAGCTCGCACGCCGATCTCACACGGGAGCGACTCGCGTATCAGGCACACATCGTCCCCCGGCACGATCCTCGGCCGGAGATGGAACGTCACTTCGACCGGCTCGACGACCCGCTCGCCCGAAGCCGCTGGGAACGCTACTGGGAGTCCCGGAATGCGAAGCTCCAGAGGTGGGAGGAGGAGCGACGGCGTAAACAGAGGGAACGGGCAGGGACGCCTCCCGAACCCGAAGGCTGAGGTCAGCGCACGTCCTACGCCGCGGGCCGGTCGCGGAGCTGAGTCAGTGCCTCCGGCGTGAAGAACGCCTCGAGGAACTCGTCGATGATCGCGGAGACGAGCCGCCGGCTGACGTCGCGCGGCTTGCCCTCGTCCTCTCCGAATGCACGCCAGGGGGCGTGGCCGCCGACCCAGCGCACGATCTCGAACGACGGCCAGTACCAGACGTTCTCCAGGCCGCGGCTCATCGCCTGGTCGATCGCGACCCGCAGGACGGACTTCGAGACGGAGTCGGCGGTGAGGCACGAGATGTCCCGGAACGTTGCCCGCAGCGGAACCGGGGAGAGCGTGAGCACGATCGGCGCGTTGGCGTTCGCCGAGCGGACGAGCTCCACGATCTCGACGATGTTTGCCTCGTTCTCCTCAACTGAGGTCAGCCGGAAAACATGGCGGTCGGCCCGGTAGACGTCCTTCGGCACCCCGCGCCAGAACACCGCTTCCGTCTCGCGGTCCTGCCAGACCTCCGCCAGACCGAGCGTGAAGACGAACGCGCCGGCGTGGCGGAGCGCTTCGAGGCACTGCTCACGTTCCCACTCCGGCGTCCATTCCCGGATCTTCCCCCCGTCGTCGCGGTCGTAGCGGTAGCCCCGGCCTGTTTCGCGGCCGGTCACGCACCACGAGATGAAGTCGAGGATCGCGAACGTGTTGTTCAGCCCCGAGGGAATCCAGACGTTCCCGCCGCCGACGCCGGATGCGGCGAGCCGGTTGCGCAGCTCGCGGGCGAAGCATGAGCCGAGGGTGACGACGCGGTCGTCGAGACCGAGCATTCCGGCCGGCGGGGCGTGACCCGGCAGCACCCACTCGCGGATCAGCCTCGAGATCTCCTCGTCGAACAGCTCCTGACGCTCGGGAAACGGGCGTGCCCCGCTCTGCTCCCAGCTACGCCCCTGCGTCCACGTGTATCGCGGAGTGCCGACGTGCTCGACGGCCAGGTGGCCCAGTGCCTCGCTCGCCTCGGACGGTTCAGGCGTCACCGGGAGAGTATGCCCGCCGGGATCGACCCATCTTCACGCTGAGCACGGTGAAGACGTCGGCGGACACGGCCGTCCCGCCCGCGGTGGTGATCTGGATCGTGCCGCTCGTCGCCTGGGTGGGGACCTTGATGCTGATCCCGGTGGGGGAGACGACCTTGAACTTGACCGCAAGGCCGTTCAGCGTCACCGCGGTCGCTCCTTTGAACGCCTTGCCGGCGACGAGCACCTTCGTGCCGCGCTTGCCGGACGTCGGGGAGAACGAGTCGATCACCGGCACCACGGCGAAGTCGGACCCGCTCACGGTCGCGTAGGGCGTGGTCACGGTCACGGGCCCCGTCACTCCGCCGTCGGGAACGGTCGCGGTGATCTGGTCTGGCCCTTTGACCACGAACCCGGCTGGAGCGCCGCCGAACGTCACCGAGCTGGTTGAAGCGAGCCCAGTGCCCGTGATCGTCACCGGCGTTCCCGGAGTCCCGACCTGGGGGCTCACGCCGGTGACCATCGGGAACTGGTGGAGCAGCGTCCACCATGCGTCTGCGTACCGATACCCGATCGTCTTGGCAGCGTCGACCGTGAAGTGGACGCCGTCGGGACTGATGGGGAGATCGATGCTCGAGACGAGGGTGACGGGCGCGAGCTCAGCGTCGGCTTCCGCCTGGGCGTCCCTGACCGCCTGTGCGTACGGGCGGACGACGTTGCCGATCTGTCCGAGGACGAACGGCACCGGACCGAAGTTCTTCTGGAACGCAGCCTCGACCTTCGTGAAGCGGCCCAACCACTTCTTGGCGCCGTGGAGCGCCTCGTATTCGCCCTGGAGGAAGACCACCCCAGCAATGGCCCCGCCCGCGGTCCGGGCGGCGCTCCTGCACGCTTCGAACGGGCCGCTTCCCGAAAGCCAGGCGTTGATCGACGTTCCTCCCTTGGCGCACATGATCAGGCCGACAGTCGTTCCCGGAGGCTCGTGGGCCAGGACTCCGATCCCGAAGGTCATTCCCGGGCCTACGCCTCGCTCCGGGTCGTTCAGCGGGCCGAGCGGATCGCCCGCCGGCTGCCAGGCGCCGTCCCGATAGAGCAGGAGGTTGGCGACCGGGCCGGGGGTACCGGCGCTGACGGGCTGACCCCGCCCGACCATGTTCGACTGTCCAGCGAGCAGGAAGACCTGGATCGGCTGCTGGGCCACGCCCGCAGACGGGAGCGCGACGGCCCCGACGACCAGCACCAACATCAAACACCTCACTCAACCCCTCCCGATCCCGGATCAACCAGATTGTCGCACGCGGCCCATCGAAATTGGGCGCTTCAGGATCTTCGCGCCCTGAACGGGCTCAGGGCGGGTCGCGCCGGGGAAGCGGCGGGAGCTGCTTCGCCGGGTTGTCACGGTCCCGGCGCCGCACACGCCGGTCGTTCACCCACTGCCCGGTGAAGACCACGGTGGGGACGATCACGATCAACGAGAGCAAGCCGAGGGGAACGAGGAGCCACACGTCGCTGAGCCGCCCACGTGAGCCGCCGACGACGTGCTCGGTCGTCTTCGTCGCCGCGGTCGTCGCGGCCGGAGCGGCCGCGCTCTCGCCGCCGTGCGTGCCCTCGGCGTAGATCCCGTCGACCAGCCAGCGCGAGCCGACGCGCTTCAGCCCGACGATGAACGAGCCGACGGGATCGCGTGCCCGCTTCGGCTCGAGGGTGAGCTCGACGCTCACGTCGCGCGGGAACGCGAACACGGCGCGCCAGCCGTGGAAGGTCTTTCCTGCCGGGTCGTACGGCGGCACGGGGATCGAGCCGGCACGCCACTCGGCGCGCGTCGCCTGGCGCCAGAGGTGCGCGGTCACGAACGGGCGGACGGAGGCCGGATCCCGCCTGGCGATCGCACGCGGGACGAACTGGTCCAACAGCGCGTCGATCGACGTCCGCATCCGGGACGTGACGCGGATCTGCTTCTGGCGTTGAACCAGCTGGACCGTGTCCGTGCCGGAGGAAGAGGCGATGCCGCCGTGGTTGTTCGGAATGAGGAGCACGACCAGGACGGCGGCGCCGGCGGCGACGAGCAGGGCCCCGGCGACGAGCAGCCTGCGGCGCGCGCGCGGAGAATTCGGGAGGATCCGGGCCACGCCTGAATGATCGCGGAGAAACGGAACCGGGGACAGGTCGGTCGGACCTGTCCCTCTCTGTGCTCATCGTTTGGCGATGATGCGCTCGTGCAGATCGGCGTCGTGTTCCCCCAGACCGAGATCGGTCCCGACCCGGGCGCCGTCCGTGCCGTCGCGCAGGCGGCTGAGGAGATCGGCTTCCGGCACCTTCTCGCCTACGATCACGTCCTCGGCGCGGACGTCTCGAACCGCACCGACTGGCCGGGGCCGTACACGTCCGAGCACCAGTTCCACGAGCTCTTCGTTCTCTTCGGATACCTCGCCGCCGCCGCGCCGTCGCTCGAGCTCGTCGCCGGTGTGCTCGTCCTGCCGCAGCGACAGACCGCTCTCGTCGCCAAGCAGGCGGCCGAGGTCGACCTGCTCACCGGGGGACGGCTCCGGCTTGGGGTCGGCCTGGGCTGGAACTACGTCGAGTTCGAGGCGCTCGGCGAGGACTTCCGGAACCGCGGTCGGCGCTCCGAGGAGCAGATCGAGGTGCTACGGCGCCTCTGGACCGAGCCGGCAGTCGACTTCGAAGGGCGCTGGCACCGGATTCCCGCCGCCGGGATCAACCCGCTGCCGGTCCAGCGGCCGATCCCGATCTGGATCGGCGGCTCCGCCGAGGCCGCGATCCAACGTGCGGCACGGATCGCGGATGGGTTCTTCCCCCAGCGCCCGCTCGAGGGCGGCTGGCCGGCGACGATGGAGCGCCTCCGGTCGTGGGCGGCCGAAGCGGGTCGCGATCCAGGGTCGATCGGGGTGGAGCAGCGGATCGACGTCTCCACCGGGACGCCGGACGACTGGCGGGCGGCCGCGGACGAGTGGCGCGGCCTCGGGGCGACGCACCTCTCGCTCGTGACCATGCGCGGCGGGCTCGACGTCGACGGTCACATCGAGCGGATCCGTGCGGCGTTCGAGGCGCTGGGTTAGAGCTCCCCGGGCCGCCCGGCGGTGATGTAGTCGGTGAGGTACTGGAGCTCGAAGCTCTGCTGGTTCGACTTGAACTTCACGAGGTCGCCGATCGACACGAGCCCGACCACCTCGCCGCCGTCCACCACCGGCACGTGACGGATGCGCCGCTGGGTCATGAGCGCCATGCACTCGTCGATCGGAGTCTCGGGTGAGGCGACGACGAGCGGGGAGGTCATGATCTCCCGAACCGGCGTCTCGTTGTCCGTACGCTCGGCGACGAGCGCCGCGCGTCGAAGATAGTCGCGTTCGGTGACGATGCCCGCGATCTCGTCTCCCTCCGTGACCAGGAGTGAGCCGACGTTCGCGTCGACCATGCGCCTCACCGCCTCAAGCACGGTGACGCCGCCGTCGATCTTCAGGACGTCGCGCCCCTTCTCCTCGAGGATCTCCCCCAGCACGTTCATCCGCGCCCCCTTTGCCGATGCCTCACACCGACCTCTCCATTGCCTGCAGCCGGTCGGCTTGGCCTGTTCTCCGTTTTACCCAGGCCACGCCGCGGCAAGCTTCGTCCGCGTCTCCAGCAGGTGCTCTGGCAGGACCTTCACGTCGGCGAGCACGGGCATGAAGTTGGTGTCACCGGACCACCGCGGGACGACGTGCAGGTGGACGTGGTCGACGATCCCGGCCCCGGCCTCGCGTCCGAGGTTCCAGCCCAGGTTGTAGCCCTGCGGCGAGAACACGTCTGCCAGCGCGGACATCCCCTCCGCCGCGAGCCGGTGTAGCTCGAGCGTCTCGGCATCGTCCAGCCCGCCGAAATCGCCTGTGTGACGGTAGGGCGCGACCATCAGGTGGCCGGATGCATACGGGAACTTGTTCAGGAGCACGAACACCGCGTCGCCTCGGTGAACGACGAGCAGCTCCTCGTCCGGCCCGCCCGCCGCCCGGCAAAAGACGCAGCCGCCGAGCGCGTCCGCCTGCTTGATGTACTCGAGACGCCACGGCGCCCAGAGCGGCTTCGTCATACGCGGCTTGTACCAATTTGGGTGTTGACGCGCCTCGACCGCGGTGCTTGGGTGAGGGCGAGGCAGGCGATCCCCCCAATTGAAAGGCAGGTATCGATGGGCCGTCGGTTACTGACCCTCCTGGCCCTGGCGGCGTTTGCGCTGACGCTGGCGCAGACGGCGACCGCAGACCAGAGCTACACAGACCCGAACGGAGACGGCCGTTCGGGAACCGACATCACGGCCGTTACCGTCCGCAACGACCCGGCCGGCAACATCTCGATCCAGGTCGGGTCGGCGAGTGCGATCGTCGCGAACCATGCGATCGCGATCTTCATCGACGCAGACAAGAACCAGTCGACGGGCGACCAGGGCGACGACTACTGGATGTACGGCGGTCCGGCGGTCGGCGTCGGTTTCTTCGCCTGGAACGGCTCCGACTTCGTCCGGACGAATCCGGCCGACTTCCAAGTCGGGGCGGCTTCGTCGAACGTGACCGAGTTCCGGTTCAGCAAGGCGGACATCGGCAACGTGAGCAGCTTCAACTTCGCTGCGATCAGCATCAGCATCGATCCACCGAACATCAACTTCTGGGACGCTGCCCCGGACACCGGCTACTTCACCTACAACCTGACGACTCCACCTCCACCTCCGCCCCCGCCGCCCCCGCCGCCGCCCCCGCCGCCACCGCCGACGGTGGCTCTGGGAGCCGCGACGGCACCCGCCGGCGTCCACGCCGGCAAGGCGTTCAGCGTGTCGGCGCCGGTGACGACGACCGCGAGCGCGGTCCGGGTGACCTGCACCGTCAAGGCCAACGGACGCGCGGTGCGGACGCACGCGAGCTATGCCCGCCACCGGGCGGCCTGCACGGGCAAAGCCCCCGCAGGAACGGCCGGGAAACGGCTGACAGGAACGATCACCGCCTCCGTCACCGGCGATCGGGAGACGAAGGCCTTCTCCCTGCCGATCCGGAGGTAGAAGGGAAACGAGATCAGCTCCGGGCTGCCTCAGCGGCGGCCCGGAGTAGGTCTCAGAGCCAGCGCTTGTATCGGAAGAAGGGGGCCAACCGCGTAACGAAGCCGAAACGGCCTGGTTGAGCCGAATCGTTTGTGCTGTTCGTGCCGTAGTCGCTGCTAAATGCCGTGCTGGTGTGGTCCCGGTGTGGTCTCGGAATCGTCGCCTGACGCGGCAACGTGAGGCGGGCTATGCCTCAGTTGAGGCTCAGCTTCCTCATCGGGGATGAAGCCGTGGACGCAGCAGTAGCCCCGAGCGGCGTAGTCCCGGATCAGGTAGAACCTGACCCAGGTCCCGGGCTTCTCGTGCTGGCACGGCAACGGGCTACGCCCGTCGGTACCGGGTCGCGAAGGCGCATCGTCGCGACGGACGCTCGGATTCACTGCCTCTCCTCTTCGTCGTACGGTGTGGACCAGAGCAGGGTTCGCCCGCTCTCAACTGGTACTTCCCGGGCCGGTAGCGGGACGACGTTAATGACACGTAAAAGTGCTGTAAATCGGGCCGGCGGCCTGGACGTGTTCCGGCAGTGTTTCTCGAACGAGCTCCGGGCCCGCAGGGGGCCGGAACCTCGAAGCCTGCGTCGGCGGCGACGCCCATCGCCCGCGAAAGCGAGCGGCGGGCTCGCGCCCGCCGCCGCAACTCCTGGGCTCAGGAATGATTGCCGTCAGTCCCTGGGCGATAAGGAGCACCCTCTCTATCGGTATCGGCGCGCCCGGACCTGAATGACCCGCCAACTACGCCTGTCTCCGCTCGCGCCGGCGCTCCTTCGCGAGCAGCGCGCGTTCCGGCTGTGTTCCTGGCATCACCGACGAGACTCGGGGTCCGACCGCTGGGATGCCGCGCAGAGTCCAGGCGTCGGCGGGGTCGGCGACCCAGCGGCCACGCTGGCGGTCGCCGTCCCCGTTGCCGCTGAGGTTGTCGATCAGCTCACGGTTCTTCGCCCACAGCCGCTGATCGCCGCTGCCACGGGGGAACGTCGCCACCCTCGGAGCATAAGCCAAACCCGCTGGTTTTCTCCCGTGTGATAAGATTTGGTTATAGGAGGTCGAGCAAGTTAGGAGTGGTTGCCATGTCCCCGAGAGTCATTCCTCGCCCCCCACAAGGACGTGATCCGGCACGGGTTCCGCTCGGCGCGTTCATCGACCGGGCACAGCATCGAGAGCTGGCCGAGCTCGCACGTCGCGAGGACCGAAGCGTCTCGTCGATCGTAAGGATCGCGCTGGCCGAGCATCTCGCGCGGGAGCGGACGACATGACCCGCGCGACGCAGGAGTTCTTCGCCCGGCTCGACGAGCAGCCGCAGACCCGGGGCGGCGGCACGATCAACTACCTCACCAGCCAGGCCGAGTGGAGAACACGAACCCCGAGGCGTGACTTCCCACGGCTCGACCGGTGCCGAAACCAGCTGCAGCTACTCACCCGCCGGCTCGAGAAGGAAGACCTTCATGGATCCTGAGACCATCGCCCGGAAACGCTGGCGAGCGGCCGAGAAGGCGGTGGCACGCGCCGAGAGCGGATCGCCCGCGACCTCGCCGAGACGCGCCAGCTGATCGGCACGCTCACCGCGGCGCTCCCGGCCGCCGAACGAAACGACCGGCTCGCACGCGGCCAAGCCGTTGCCGACGGCCACCAGCCGCCCCCGCAGGGCGAGAAGGACCGGCTCGAAGCCGAACTCAACCTCGCGAAGCAACGCAGCGACGATCTCCAAGCGGCGGCCGAACTAGCCGCAACCGAGCTCCCGGAGCTACGCCAGGCCAACCGTGACACCTGGGCAGGAAGCCAAGCGCAGGCCGTCGACAAGGCCAGGGGGCCGTGCTCGGAGCCACCGACAAGCTCGAGCAGCAGCTCTCCTCGCGCACCGACGAGCTTGCGCTCCAGGCGTGGGTGGCCGCGCCCGTAGAGCAACCCCTCACCGACCCTCATGGCGGCCGGCTGACACACGAGGGCACACTCGCTACCGCGCTCACGCAGCTCCGCGCAGCGGTCGAAGGTCTCGCCGCCGGCACCACACCGCAACCGCCGGCCAAGCCGGAGCCGGACCCGATCACGAAACGCCTGCTCGCCAAAGCAAACCAGGGATGGGGGTGAAACCATGCGTCCGCCCATCCCACCGCCCGTGAAGAAGCCGACGTGGGCACCGGCCGCGCCCCCGACGAAGACGACCAAGCAGCGTCCGAAGCGCTAACCGATGCCAGCCTGCATCAACTGCGGCAAGCACGTGCAGCACGTCGTACGCGGCGGCCTGTGCGCGCGCTGCTCCTGGCTCGCCACCCGGCCAGCATCCGCCCCTGCCAAACGCCGAGCTCGGCTGCCCTGAACACGTTTTCGCCCCAGCCAACAGGCGTTTCTTTGACAGGCGCACTCGCGGTACCCCGCCAAGTTTCCGCGAGAGGAAATCACTTCACACGAAAGTGACGGCTGAAGGAGAGCATCCGGCGGCGGTTGCGGCCCGTCGCGGCAAATTCTGCGCCTGTTGTGGTGAGTGGCTACCCCCGGGGGCGTTCCGTGCGAATCCGAAGCTCGCGAGTGGTTTGCATTCGTGGTGCAGGAGTTGCGCGGTGGCGCGGACGCGGCGTTGGCGGGCGGAGCATCGCGACGAACTGAACGCGAGGCGCCGGGCGGGTCCGTTCCCGACGACGTGCGCCGACTGCGGCGAGTCGTTCGCGGCTCGGGTGCGGAGGCAGGTTCGCTGTTCGGAGTGTCAGGCGACGATGCGCCGGGTGCGGAAGCGGTGATGGCGCATCACGGCCGCACCCGGTCGCCGCAGTGATCGCCTACGACGTCGAAAAGGGGGCGCCGCAAAGGGGGTGAACACCGTCCCGCCTGACCGGCGCCCCGGCAGGCCGCTCAGGGCGGCTCGTCGTGTCGGCCGAGTCACGCCCAGCGTGACTCCGACGCGCCTACCTCGACGGCGACGGTGCCGCCGTAACGTACTGCCCGAGTGCGCCGAGTGCGAGCGGGGCCGCAACGACGTTGGGGCCGCGGCGAACCGCGGCCCCAAGGACCGAAGTGCTGTTACTGGCTCAGCAGAGCGAGGCTGGAGCGCACTCGCTCGGAGAGTCGTTGCCGCGGGCGGTGTTCGTGCCGGTGGGCGCGATCGTGTAGCTGCTCACGTCGATGCCCAGCCCGGCGCTGTCTGAGCTGCCGCCCGGGAAGCTGTTCCCGTCGGCCCAGTTGCCCTTAAGTGCGGCCGCATCGCCCGAGACGAGAATCCCCTCGTCTGCATTGCCCGAGACTCGGGTCGACGTCACCGATGCCGAGTTCCCGTGGATGTCGATGCCCGACCAGCTGTTCCCGGAGGCGGTCGACGAGGTGACCGAGGTGGAGTCGCCGTGCGTGACGATACCCCTGTCGCCGTTCCCGGAAGCGTTCGACGACTTGATCGAAGCCGCATCGCCGCTCATCCAGATACCCCGACCGAGGTTTCCGGCCGCGGTCGACGACGTGATCGAAGCCGAGTCGCCCTGCGCGTAGATGCCGCTATTGCTGTTCCCGGAGGCGGTCGATGATGCGATCGACGCCGAGTTGCCCTCGATGTCCGCGCCGTGACCCGCGTTTCCGGACACCACGACGTTCGAGATCGTCAGGTTGTCCGCGCCGTTGTAGGCATAGACGCCGGGCGAGAATTCGCGTACGACGCCGTTCTTGATCGTGACCTTGTCGAAGCCGTTGTCGACGATGCCGTAGTGGACTCGATCTCCGCTGAGGCTGTGGCCCTGGAGGTCGATCGTGATCCCGGACGCGGCGACGGTGATGCCCGTTCCGGCGCAGTCGAGGTCTTGGGTGAGGATGGCACTCGTCGTCACGACCTGTCCGCAGGTCGTGATCATCGTGGCTGCCGTCTTGGCGCTCGAGCCGGCGGAGCAAAGCGACGCTGGAGTGCAGTCGGCGTCATCGTCGTTGCCGCGGGCGAGGTTCGTCCCCACGGGTGCGGTTGTGAACCCTTGCACGAGGATGCCCTGCCCGACGCCGTCGGAGCCGCCCCCCTGGAAGCCGTTGCCCTCTGTCCGGTTTCCCTTCAGCGTCGCCGCATCGCCGGAGACGTAGATTCCGTGTCCGCTGTTGCCCGAGGCCTTCGTCGACGTCACCGAGATGGAGTTGCCTTCGGTGTAGAGGCCGTTCCACAAGTTCCCGGAGGCGGTCGACGAGACGACCGAGGTCGAGTCTCCGTGAAGGGCGAAGCCGGATCCCGTGTTCGCGAGCGCGCTCGAGGACTTGACCGAGCTCCCGTCGCCGATCACCCAGATCCCGGCGTCGCCGTTTCCGGCGGCGGTCGTCGACTTGACCGATACGTTGCCCGTGGCCATGACACCAACCGTGCCGTTCCCAGAGGCAGTCGAGTTGGTGATCGAGACGACGTCGCGGTTGACGACGATGCCGCCTCGGACGTTTCCGGTGGAGACGACGTTCGAGATGGAGACGTCGGCGACCCCGCCGACGACGAAGATGCCGTCATCGAAGTTGCGGACGACGCCATTCTTGATCGTGACGTCGTAGGCGAAGCCGCCGTCGATGCCGAAGTGGTTGAGCACACGGTCACCTGTGAGGGTGTGCCCGTTCAGGTCGATGGTGATCCCGGAGGCGCCGACGGTGATGCCCGTTCCGGCGCAAGTGAGGTCCTGGGTAAGGACGGCGTTCGTGGTCACGGTCTGGCCGCAGGTCGTGATCGGCAGGGTGGACGAGCCCTCGCTCGGCCCGGCGGCGAGTACGGCCACGGCGGCGGCGGCCACGGTCGCTGCGAAAGTGGTGGTGATCTTGCGGCTGAACATGGTGATTTCTTCCTCTCCTGGGTGATGCGCAATGTGTGCGCTCAGCCTTGCAGCACGCGGTTCGGGCGGCGACGTGGCAGGCCGACGAGCCGAGTGCGGGAAACCGCCACCTTCGGCGGCGACCTGCGGCGGGTTCTTGGCGAATCTCGTCTAGTACGCTGAGCTGGCCGTCCGCCCCCGCGGGAGGGCCGTTGACAGCGCAGGGGCATCCGAGGCGATCTTCAAGCGGGCGATCGAGGGTGGCAGTGGGGTGGTCGCTGGCGCGGCACCGTTGAAAACGGCCTTCGACTCTAGTAGCGTGCGTCGCAATCAATCCTTCCATCTTGGGGAGAGGAGGAAGTGATGTACAGGAAGGCTGCGGCCGCCTTCTGCGCAGTCGCCTTGATCGGCGTCGGCGTCGGCGCCAGTGTCGCGCTCGGCGGTGAGGTAAAGGGGCCTCCGGGCACGACGACAACGGACACGAGGACGAACCCCACTGGGGCACCCTCGCACTCCAGTTCGATCTGCTCCTATAACGGTCTGAATGACTTGAATCCAGACCAGGGCCAAGTCACGGAGC
>JBKPMR010000062.1:0-115126 GCA_046732255.1 Actinomycetota bacterium | reverse complement strand
CCCTTGTCCTTGCCCTGCTTGATCAGCATCACGGTCTCGACCGCGTCGATGTCGTAGATGCGCTGCTTCCGCCCCTTGGTGGGGATCTGGGCCTTGTTCGTCCAGTAGTCGAGCTGCATCTTCGAGATCCCCGCGAGCTGACACACCTGGCCGAGGTAGAGCTCGAGCTTGTCCAGATGCTCGGCGAGGTTTACGGGTTCCAGTAAGTCGACCTGCCCAATGACCGCCATATCCGCATCCCTTTCCGTCGATGCGTCCCCCCGCTCTGCCGGCGGTTCTCTATCACGTTCGCCCCTGCTTGTGAAGGGCGGCGTTCCGACTACTCGTCGCTTTGAGCGACCGGCGTCTCGGAACCGGCCTCGACGTCGTCGGAGTCGGCGACGGGTGCGAGGCTCGAGACCCGCTCGCCGTCGCGCAGCCGGACGACGATCACGCCCTGCGTCGCACGGCCGAGCCGCTTGATCTCGTCGACGGACATACGGATCAGGGTGCCGCCGGTCGAGATCAGCATCAGCTGATAGCCGTCGCGGACGATGCGCGCGCCGGCGAGCTTGCCCTTGGCATCGGTGAGCTGCACCGTCTTGACGCCGAGCCCGCCGCGGCCCTTGCGCGGATATTCGTGGACGGGCGTGCGCTTGCCGTAGCCCTGCTCGGTGACGACGAGCAGGTCGTCCGAGTCCTGGGCAGCGTGGAGCGAGATCACCTCGTCGTCCTTGCGCAGGCGCATTCCCTGGACGCCGGCGGTGGCGCGCCCCATCGGGCGCACGTCCTTCTCCGCGAAGCGGATCGCCTGGCCGGAGCGCGAGACCATGAGGATGTCGTCGTTCCCGCTCGAGTGCCGGACGGCGACGAGCTCGTCGTCGTCCTTCAGGTTGATCGCGATGATCCCGTCGGCCCGCAGCGGAGTGTTGTACTCGGCGAGCTTGGTCTTCTTGACCATCCCTCTCCTCGTCGCGAAGACCAGAAACTCCGACTCCTCGAAGTTGCGTGTCTGGACGACGGCGCGAATCTGCTCGTCCTGGCGGAACGGCAGCAAATTGACGATCGCGCGGCCCTTCGACTGGCGCGACCCGAGCGGGAGCTCGTGCACCTTCAGCCGGTAGACCTTGCCGACCGAGGTGAAGAAGAGCAGGTAGTCGTGCGTGGAGGCGACGAAGAGGTGCTCGATGTAGTCGTCCTCCTTCAGGTCCATGCCCATCACACCCTTGCCGCCGCGCCGCTGCTCCCGATACGTGGTCACCGGCAGGCGCTTGATGTAGCCAGAGCGCGTGATCGCGATCACCATGTCCTCCTCGGCGATCAGGTCCTCGAGGTCGAGCTCGCCCTCGGCGGCGATGATCTCGGTGCGCCGGCCGTCGTCCTTGCCGTACATCTGCTTCAGCTCGAGCAACTCCTCGCGGATGAGCGCCATCACCCGCGACTCGTCACCGAGGATCGCGCGCAGCTCGGCGATGCGCTCGCGCAGGTCGGAGTGCTCCTGCTCGACGCGCCTCCGCTCGAGCGCGGTCAGCGCGCGCAGGCGGAGGTCGAGGATCGCCTGAGCCTGGATCTCCGACAGCTCGAAACGCTTCATCAGCTGTTGCCGCGCCTCGTCCGTGTCGGCGGCTGCGCGGATGAGGGCGATCACCTCGTCGAGGTTGTCGAGCGCGATCAGGTAGCCCTCGAGGATGTGGGCACGTTCCTCCGCCTTACGGAGCTCGAACTTCGAGCGCCGCACGACGACCACGCGCTGGAAGTCGAGGTAGTGGCGAAGGAGCTCGAGGAGCGACAGCGTCTTCGGGACGCCGTCGACGAGCGCGACCGCGTTGTACCCGAACGTGGTTTGGAGCTGCGTGTGCTTGAAGAGCTTGTTCAGGACGACCTGCGGCACGGCGTCACGCTTCAGCTCGACCACGAGACGCATGCCCGACTTGTCGGACGAGTCGCGCAGCCGTGAGATCTCGCTGAGTGTGCCCGCCTTGACGAGCTCGGCGATCTTCGTGATCACGCCCTCGTCGCCGCCCTTCTTGACGCCGTACGGGAGCTCCGAGACGATGATCGCGGTGCGGCCGCCGCGCTGCTCCTCGGCGTGCGCACGGGCGCGCATGACGACGCGGCCGCGGCCGGAGCGATAGGCCTCCTTGATCCCTTCGCGGCCGAGGATGATCGCGCCTGTTGGGAAGTCGGGCCCTTTGACGTGCTTCGAGAGCTTCTCGACGTCGGCTGCCGGATCGTCGATCAGCGCCACGAGCGCATCTGTCACCTCTCCGAGGTTGTGCGGCGGAATGTTGGTCGCCATACCCACCGCGATCCCCGTCGAGCCGTTGACGAGCAGGTTCGGGAACCGTGAGGGGAGGACCTCGGGCTCCTTGCGCGATTCGTCGTAGTTCGGCTTGAAGTCGACGGTGTCAGCGTCGATGTCGCGGAGCAGCTCGCTCGCCATCTTCGCGAGCCGGCACTCTGTGTAGCGCTGCGCGGCGGCCGGGTAGCCGTCGATGTTGCCGAAGTTCCCCTGGCCGTCGACGAGCGGGTAGCGCAGCGAGAAGGGCTGCGCCATGCGGACGAGCGTGTCGTAGATCGCCTCGCCGCCGTGCGGGTGGTAGTTGCCCATCACCTCGCCGACAACCCGGGCGCACTTCACGCGCGGCCGCCCCGGCTGCAAGCCAAGCTCCGACATCGCGTAGAGGATCCGGCGATGCACGGGCTTGAGTCCGTCGCGTACGTCGGGCAACGCCCGCGCCACGATGGTCGACATCGCGTAGTCGAGAAAGCTCGAGCGCATCTCCGCCTCGAGCTCGCGCGACTCGATGCGGCCCGCGCCGAGAGGCTCTACCACATCAGACATCGAGGAACTTCACGTCCTTGGCGTTCTGCTCGATGAAGAGCCGACGCGGCTCCACCTGGTCGCCCATCAGGGTCGAGAAGATCAGGTCGGCGGTCGCCGCGTCCTCGATGTCGACGCGGACGAGCAGCCTCTTGGTCGGGTCCATCGTCGTCGCAGCGAGCTCCTCCGGATCCATCTCGCCGAGCCCCTTGAATCGGCTGACCTGGATCCCGTCCTTGGCCAGGTCGATCGCGCGGTGGCGGAGATCCTCGAAGGTCTCCGCGGTCGCGTTCTTCTTGCCGAGCGAGATCGTGAAGGGCGGTGTCCCCGTCGTCTCCTGCAGCCGCGCGTAGCTCTTGCGGAGCCCGTGGTAGACCGGCGACGCAAGGAGGGCGGCGGGCACGACGACGTGCTCGGCGGAGCTCGTCTCGCGCTCAACCACCTTCACGCGCACGCCGTCGGGTGTCGTCTCGATCACCGAGACCTCATAGTCGTTAACGCCCGCAGAGCCGTTCGGCTCGATCGACGCGAGCGCCTGCTCCATGGCCTTCACGTCCTCCGCTTCGGTCTCGATCAGGCGGTGGGCGATGACGAAGTCGGTCGCCGGCGAGCCGAAGTCGGTGCGCAGGCGTGACGACCAGCCTTCGAAGTCGTGCAGCGCGCGCTGGAAGCGGCCGTACCTCGCCTCGCTCAGCTTCTGCGCCTTACCCGACCGGTCGGAGACCTCCATGTCCTTGATCCGCTCGCGGACGAGCAGGTCCTCGAACTGCGACTCCTTCTCCACGTACTGCTCTCGGCCGCCGATCTTGACGCGGTAGAGCGGCGGCACGGCGATGTAGACGTGGCCGCGTTCGACCAGTTCGGACATCTGGCGGAACAGGAAGGTGAGGATCAGCGTGCGGATGTGCGACCCGTCCACATCGGCGTCGGTCATGACGATGATTCGGTGGTAGCGGAGCTTCGAGATGTCGAACTCGTCGGCGATACCCGTGCCGATCGCTGTCACCATCGCCTGGATCTCCGCGTTCGAGAGCACCTTGTTGATCCGGTTCTTCTCCGCGTTGATCACCTTGCCGCGAAGGGGCAGGATCGCCTGGAAGAGGCGGTCGCGGGCGTCGACGGCGGAGCCGCCGGCGGAGTCGCCCTCGACGAGGAAGAGCTCCGCGGCCTCTGGGTCGCTGATCTCGCAGTCGGCGAGCTTGCCCGGCAACGACGCCCCCTCGAGTGCCGACTTGCGGCGCGTGAGCTCGCGCGCCTTCCGCGCGGCCTGGCGCGCGCGGGCGGCGTCGATCGCCTTGGTGATGATCTGCCTCGCGTCCTGAGGGTTCTCCTCGAGGTACTGCGCGAGCTTCTGCCCGACGACCTGCTTGACGAGCCCCTCCATCCCCGGGTTGCCGAGCTTCGTCTTCGTCTGCCCCTCGAACTGCGGCTCCGCGAGCTTCACCGAGATCACCGCGGCGAGGCCCTCACGGACGTCCTCGCCCTCGAGGTTGTCCTCCTTCTCCTTCAGCAGGCCGCGGTCTCGCGCCACCTTGTTCAGGGTCGCGGTCAGCGCGGAGCGGAAGCCGGAGAGATGCGAGCCGCCCTCGTGCGTGTTGATGTTGTTCGCGAACGAGAAGACGGACTCGGCGTACGAGTTGTTCCACTGCATCGCGATCTCGACGAAGCCCTGGTCGCTCTCGCCGTCGAAGTAGACGGAGTGCTTGTGGATCGGCTCCTTCGCCTTGTTGATGTGCGCGACGAAGTCGCGGATGCCGCCGGCGGCGTGGAACTCCTCCCGGTGCTCCCCCTCGCGCTCGTCGATCAGGACGATGCGCAGCCCCTTCGTCAGGAACGCCGTCTCGCGCAGCCGCTGGACGAGCCATTCGGTATCCCACTCGGTCTCCTCGAAGACCTCGGCGTCCGGCTTGAAGCTGATCGTCGTGCCGGTGTCCTTGGTCGGGCCGACCGTCTTCATCTTCGTCGTCGGCTCGCCGCGGGCGAATTCCTGACGGTAGGTCTTGCCGTCCCGCTGCACCTCCGCAATCAGCCACTCGGAGAGCGCATTGACGACGGAGACACCGACGCCGTGCAGGCCGCCGGAAACCTTGTAGCCGCCCTGGCCGAACTTGCCGCCGGCGTGCAGCTTGGTCAGGACGACCGTCAGCGCGGGCAACCCCTGATCCTTCATCACGTCCACCGGGATGCCCGAGCCGTTGTCCTTGACGGTCATCGACTCGTCCGGATGGATGGTCACCTCGACCAGGTCGCAGCGGCCCGCGAGGGCCTCGTCGACCGAGTTCGCAACAACCTCGTAGGCCAGGTGATGAAGGCCCCGCGACCCGGTCGAGCCGATGTACATCCCCGGTCGTTTCCGGACCGGCTCGAGCCCTTCCAGGACCGTGATGTCCTTTGCGGTATATGCTGCCTCTGCCATAAGAAAAGCCCTGCAAATTAGCTATTTGCGGGCTGTAGTAAGTGTATCAGAAACGGCGGTCGGACGGGTCGCTGGAGAGTCCCAGCGCGACCGCTCTTTGCATTCGATTTCGTAGCTCCTCGTCCTCGATCGCCGCGGTCAGCTCGGCCGCCCGTTGCAGGTCTTCCGCGCCTGGCTCGGGGACCTCCGTTCGCGCCCCACGAAGCTCCTCCGAGGACGGTTCCGGCAGGTGTCCGACGGCGAATCGCAACGCTTTCGGCGCGCTTTCGCCGAGCTTCTCGCGGAGATGTTCGACGATCGTCGGAGCGAGCTGTCCGAGCTCGAAAGCCCAGGCTGACGACGACGTGTTGACGTACAGCGTTCCGTCGCCGGAGATGCGCGCGGGCCAGGCGTTGGCGGCGACCATCGGCCCGACCGCGTCCGGCCAGATTGCCACCAGGCCGGATATCCCAGCCTCGGGCCCGAGCCGCGCGAGCTCGCCGCGGAGGCTGTCCCCGAGCCGCTCCATCTGCTCTACGACACCACCACGCGGCCGGGTGAGACCTCCAGCAGCTGCGCCGGTTCCACCGGCAGCGCATCGGCCGTCGTCGCCGTAACGAGGGTCTGTCCCCGCCCCTGGATCTGCTCCGCCAGCACGCGCCTGCGAGCCTGGTCGAGTTCAGAGAGAACGTCGTCAAGGAGGAGCAGAGGCGGATCCTCGGTGCGACCGGCGAGCAGTTCGGCCTCCGCGAGCAACAGCGCAAGCACGGCAGTTCGCTGCTCCCCCTGCGACCCGAACGCCCGCAGGTCGCGGCCGGCCGAAACGACCGAAACGTCGTGAAGGTGGGGGCCGATCCCGGTGGACCCGCGCTCCAGATCGCGCTCCAGCCGCCGCTCGAGCTCGGCCTCGGTGGGCGGATCGCCCTCGTACGCCAATCGAGCGCCAGCGAGGCCGAGCCGTTCGGCGACTGCGGCGAATGGTTCCGCGAGCAAGGCGATGACGTCCCCGCGGGCCGCCACGAGCTCGGCGCCCAGCGCGGCGACCTGGGCCGTCCAGGGAGCGATCGCGTCGCGGTCGCGTCGCTTGAGCGCCGCGTTCCGCTGCGTCAGCGCTGCTGCGTAATCCGCTGGCAGCTGGCCGCGAGCCGGCAAGACGCGGCCGAGCGAGCGGTCGAAGTACGCCCGCCTCGCCGCCGGGCCGGCCTTGACAATCGCGAGTCGGTCGGGCGTGAACACGAGCGTCGCCCGGTCGCGCCGCAGTTGCTCGGCGGCACGAAGACGAGCGCCGTTTATCTCCGCGCGTTTGCCCTCGACCGCCGACAGAGCGATGCCGATTCGGATCGGCGTCGGCCCTTGCATCCCGTCGAGGCGGATCTGTGCCGACTCCGCCCCGAACCGGATCAGCTCGCTGTCCGACCGCGTCCGGGGCGAAAACCCTTGCGTCCCGACGTGGAGCGACTCGAGCAGGTTGGTCTTCCCGGCGCCGTTCGGCCCCACCGCGAGCACGAGGCCCGGCTCCAGCGACAGCTCGAGTTGCGCGTACGAGCGGAAGTTCGCCAGGACGACCGAGGAGACGATCAGCCGGCGAGCCGGATCGGCATGATCAGGTACCAGAAATCGTCGCCCGGACCCTGGATCAGACCGGGCCGGAGCGGATCGATCAGACGCAGACGTAGCTCGTCGCCCTCGGCCGACTCGATCCCGTCCCGCAGGAAATCGGCGTTGAACCCGATCTCGAGCGAGTCACCGTCGAAGCGGATCGGCAGCGATTCCCGCGCCTCGCCGACGTCCTGGGTCTGCGTCCACACGGTCACCTCGCCCTCGCTGAACCGCAGGCGCAGCGGCGAGTTGCGGTGCGCCATCACCGACGTCCGGCGGACGACCTCGAGCAGTTCTTCGCGGGGGAGCACGACCTCGTGCGCGAACTCCTTCGGGCGCAACTCGTCGAACTTCGGGAACTGTCCCTCGATGCGTCGGGTGGTGAGCCAGGTCTCGTCCACTCCGAACAACACCTGGTTCTCCTGCACACCGAGCTCGATCGTCCCACCGGACGCCAAGCGGCGAACCTCCTCCAGCGCGCGAGCCGGCACGATTGCCTCCAGCTCGGGGATCGCACCCTCGATCGGCGTCTCCTTGTACGAGAGCCGGTAGGAGTCCGTCGCGGCCATCACGAGCTTGCCCTCGCCGAAGCGGACCAGGATTCCGGTCAGCACCGGGCGCGCCTCGTCACGCGACACCGCACGCCCCACCGAGGCGACCGTCGACAGGAACGAGTCCGCGTCGAGCGTGTGGGTCGACGCCGAGCTCGTATCCGGGAGTCGCGGGAAGTCCTCCGCCGCGTAGGTGTTCAAGCGGTACTCCGCCGGCCCGCAGCGGACCTCGAGCACGTTCTCGCCTTCGCGATATTCGATCTCCACGTCACCCGCAGGTAGCAGGCGGGCGAGATCCGCCAGCAGGCGACCGGGTACGACGGCAGCCCCACTTCCCTCCACGGTCGCGTCGAGCGGCGTGCGCAGCGACAACTCCATGTCGGTCGCCGCGAGCTGGACGTCATCCCCATCGGCGCGGATGAGGATCCCTCCGAGGATCTGCACTGCCGTTCGGGTGGAGACACCGCGACTGACCACCGCGAGCTTCTGCGCGAGCTCTTCGCGAGAACACGCGATCTTGAGACCTGGACCCAAGGCTGTCTCTATGTCATTCATATTTGTAAGAAAACCTTTCGTAGTTCATAGGCGCTGTGCATGTGGGGAAAAGGGCCATTGTTTCCGATAGACAAGGCGATTTCGGTGTGGACGCTCGTTGGGGAGAAGCACCGGGTACCCACAGCCTGATCGAGGACACGGTCGGAATCCACAGTTTCAGCGCACTTGTTTGATGCGTGCGGTCAGCTCTTGCACAAGGTTGTACACAGTCCGATCGGCGCGGATCATGTTCGTGATCTTGGTATTTGCGTGCAGGACGGTGGTGTGGTCGCGGTCGCCGAAGTGCTTGCCGATCTTCGGGAGCGAAGAGTCCGTCAGCTCCCGCGAGAGGTACATCGCCACCTGCCGCGGATAGACGATGTTCTGCGACCGCTTGTGGCTGCACAACTCGTCCAGTGAGAGTCCGAACCGCTCGCAGACCACCTCCTGGATGTGCTCGATCGTCACCTGGGGCACCTCTCCTTGTGGGAAGACGTCCTTGAGCACGTCCTGAGCGAGCTCCGCCGTCATCGGCCGCCCGGTCAGCGAGGCGAACGCAACCACCCGCGTCAGTGCCCCTTCCAGCTCGCGGATGTTGGTCGAGATCCGGCCCGCGATGAAGGTGAGGAGTTGCGGATCGGCGACGTGGATCCCGTCGGTCTTCACCTTCTTGCGCAGGATCGCGATCCGGGTCTCGAGATCGGGCGGCTGGATGTCCGTGATCAGCCCCCACTCGAACCGCGACCGCAGGCGCGCCTCCAGCGTCGCGATCTCCTTCGGCGGTCGGTCGGAGGACAGGACGATCTGGCTGCCGGACTCGTAGAGCGAGTTGAAGGTGTGGAAGAACTCCTCCTGGAACCGCTCCTTGCCCTCGAAGAACTGGACGTCGTCGATCAGCAATAGGTCGTAGTTGCGGTACCGCTGCTTGAACCCCTCGATTCGCTTGTCGCGCAGCGAGTTGATGAAGTCGTTGACGAACGACTCGCTGGTCACGTAGCGGACGGACATGTTGCCCGGGTGCTCCATCACGTACTGGGCGATCGCCTGAAGGAGGTGCGTCTTCCCCAGGCCGGTCGACCCGTAGATGAACAGCGGGTTGTACGCCTGAGCCGGCGCCTCTGCGACCGCGAGCGCGGCTGCATGCGCAAACCGGTTCGACGAGCCGATCACGAAGAGGTCGAACGTGTACTTCGTGTTCAACCCCGATTCGCTGATCCGCTGCGCCGGCGCCTGGGTCGTATCGGGTGCGGCGCCGGTCTCGGCGACCGTCAGTTGGACGCGTCGCTGCTGGCCGGTGGCGTCGCGCACGGCGGCGCGGATCAGCTCGAGAAAATGGCCCTCGATCCACTCACGAGTGAAATCATTCGGCACGGCGAGGACGAACGAGTCATCCGTCACTTCCATACCTTCCACCTCACCGAACCACGTGCGGTAGGTGGAGTCGTTGAGTGCCCCCTTGAGCCGTCCTGCCACCTCGGTCCAGAGAGTCTCTGCAGTCAGCTCAATCGGTTGCTCCACCCGCCGGCCCGGCTCCTCACTCTACGACAGCGAGGGCCGAGCATAGCAGCGAGTCAAGGGGCCGACAACGGCCGTTTCGGTGGAATTCGCGGCCGACAAAAACCGCAGATTTGCAGGTATTTCACCAGGTTCCACACTGCTCTCCACAGGTGTGGACAGAAGGTCTCGAAAGGGTGACCGGGGCTGGCAAAAACACCCTCTCTGCTCGCCCTTTCGCCGCGCGCGTTCTCCACATGCGGCTGTGGAGAACTGAGACGAGAAAATGCGCCGTGGAAGCGCCGGCGACCCCCGGGGCCGGCCGGTCGACGCTCGTCTATACTGGCTGCTCGCGGCCTCGAGGCCGCCGTTTTCGTGTTCAGGAGCTACCTGTGAAGCGGACCTACCAGCCCAACGTGCGCCGTCGGAAGCGCAAGCACGGCTTCCGCGCGAGGATGTCGACCCGCGCCGGCCGGATGATCCTCAAGCGCCGCCGCGCGAGAGGCCGGAAGCGGCTGTCCGCCTAGCGGCTCGTCCGCCCGTGCAGCGCCGCCACCGTCTCTCACGCTCGAGGGACTTCGACACCGTCTACCGTCAAGGGAGATCCGTGTCCACCAGGTTCCTCGTCCTCTACTGGTTCCCGCGCGACGACGACGGCGACCCGAGGCTCGGCATCGCCGTCCCGAAGGGCGCCGGCAGCGCGGTCGAGCGGAATCGGGTCAAGCGGCGACTCCGCGAGACGTGGCGTGGCCGGATCGGTTCGATCCCGACGGGCCGCGACTACGTCCTGATCGCTCGTCCCGCGCTGGGCGAGGCGCTGCAGAGCCGCGACGCGGCGTGGCTGGGCGAGCGGCTCGACGAAGTGCTCGGGAAGGCCGCGGCATGAGGCACCTGAGCCTCGCTCTCCGCGCTTTCTTCCCCTCCCCGGGTGTCGCCTGTGCGCCGACCTGCAAGTACCACCCGTCCTGTTCGGAGTACGCCTCGCTGGCGTACCGGGAGTTCGGACCTGTCCGCGGGACGGCGAAGGCCGTGTGGCGGCTCTTGCGCTGTAACCCCTGGAGCCGCGGCGGCGTCGACTACCCGGGGGCGCTTCGGTGATCGTCGCCGGGATTCTCAGCCCGATCGAGAACGCGCTCGCGTGGCTGCTCGAGCATCTGCACGACTCCGTCGGTCTCTCCTGGGGCTGGTCGATCGTCGCGCTGACGATCATCGTCCGGGTCGCGCTCGTCCCGATCATGGTCAAGCAGATCCACTCGATGCAGCGGATGCAGGCGCACCTGCCGGAGATGAAGGCGATCCAGCAGAAGTACAAGGGCGACCGCCAGCGCCTGAACGAGGAGCTGATGAAGTTCTACAAGGAGAACGAGATCAACCCGGCGGCGTCCTGCCTGCCGATGCTGGTGCAGATCCCCGTCTTCTTCGCCCTCTACTTCGTCCTCCGGAACTTCTCGAACCATACGAACGCCCCGCCGAGCGAGCTCGGCTGGCTGATCGTCCCGAACATCACGGAAAAGGTGACGTCGCACTGGTCCGGGTGGGTGCTGCTCGTGCTCTACCTCGGCAGCCAGGTCGGCTATGCGTATTTCGGCACGCCGCCGAACATCCCCCGCAGCCAGCGGATCCTGTTCATGGTCGTTCCGTTCTTCATCCTGCCGTTCGTCAGCCGTTTTCCGGTCGGCCTGCTCATCTACTGGATGACGACCAACCTCTGGACGGTCGGGCAGGGGATCATCACGCGGCGGATGGTGCCGAAACCGGCACCGCCGCCGAAGCGCTCGTCGCGAACGCCGCCGAAAGAAGAGACCGTACCGACGGACGGGGGCGCCCCAGCGCCGTCGCGTGCTCCGGCCCAGGCGGCAAGCGTCCGCTCCGGCTCGAACGCGCCTCGCCGAGTCAAGCGCAAGAAGAAGCGAGGCGGCCGGCGATGAACGAGGCCGAGGTGACCGGAGAGCAGAAGGTCGAGGCAACCGGCGAGACCGTCGGCGAGGCGAAGTGGCAGGCCCTCCGCGAGCTCGAGCGGCTGGCGCCCGGGCTGGACAAGTCAGCGGTGCGCTTCGAGGTTCTCTCCGAGGGCGAGCGAGGCCTGCTCGGAGTCGGGTACACGCCCGCTCGTGTTGTCGCGACCGTCGACGCCTCCGCCGCGCCCGTGCCGACGGTAACGGCGCCGGGGGCGGACTCGTCACTCGCCGCCGACCTACGCGACTTGCTCACGCGGATCACGGACGTGCTCGGCGTCGGGTGCCGGGTGGACGTCGCCGAGGACGACGAGGCGGTCACGGCGTCGCTGACCGGCGGCGATCTCGGCGTCGTGATCGGCCGGCATGGACAGACGATCGACGCGATCCAGTACCTGGCCAACGCGATTGCGTATCGAGTCTACGGCGACGACCGCAAGGACGTGGTTGTCGACGCGGCCGGGTACCGCGAGCGGCGCCGCGAGACGCTGGAGGCACTCGCGATGCGCAGCGCGGACCGCGCCCGCGCGGGCGGCGAGCCGGTCGAGCTCGAGCCGATGTCGTCGGTCGAGCGCCGCATCGTGCACCTCCGGCTCCAGGACGAGGAAGGTGTGTCCACGCGCAGCGAGGGCGAGGAGCCCTACCGCTACGTCGTCGTCGAGCCCGATTGATGAGCACGGAGAGGGACAGGCAAGGTTGAGCACGGAGAGGGACAGGTCTTGCAGACCTGTCCCCGGTTCCCTTTCCAAACCTGTCCCCGGTTCCGTTGACCGCTGGCTCGAGCTTCTGCTCGAGACGCCCGGGCTGACCGCGATCCGCGACCCCGCCGAGGCGAGACGCGTCCACCTGGAGGAGAGCCTGGCCGCGGTGCCGTTCGTCGAGCGCTACCCGGGGCCGGTCGTCGACGTCGGCTCGGGCGGCGGCGCCCCGGGACTGCCGATCGCCGCTGCGCTGCCCGGCCGCGAGGTCGTCCTCCTCGAGGCGACTCGCCGCAAGTGCGAATTCCTGGAGGTCATCGCGCGCGACTTCCCGAACGTCCGGGTGCTCCGCGGGCGGGCGGAGGAGCAGGAGACGGAGCAGTTCGGCCTTGCGATCGCGAAGGCTCTTGCACCGCCGCCGGTCGCGGCAGAGTGGTGCCTGCCGCTCGTTGAGGTCGGCGGCGCGGCGATTCTCCTTGTCGGTCCCTCGGCGGACGTGCGTGCCGTCACCCGTGTCTCGACGCTGCTCGGCGGCGGAGAGCCGGAGGAACATCCCGGGCTGCTGGTCCTTCCGAAGCTTGCACCGACGCCCGCCGGCTTCCCACGCCGTGCCGGGGTCGCTCGAAAGCGCCCGCTCGCCTGACCCGCAGGCCAGGAGGCCGTCCGCTTGCGACGAAAGAATGGTCGGGTGCCTGGACGGGTCTACGCGATTGCGAACCAGAAGGGCGGGGTCGGCAAGACGACGACGGCCGTCAATCTCGCCGCCTGCCTCGCCGAGGCGGGCGAACGAGCGCTGGTCGTCGATCTCGACCCGCAGGCGAACGCGACGTCGGGTCTCGGCGAGCGCGCAAACGGGACGTCCAGCTACGACCTGCTCGACGGCGCCCCGCTGGACGAGCTGGCGAAGCCGACGCGGTTCGAAAACCTTTGGCTCGTCCCTTCGAAGTCCGACCTCGCGGGCGCGGCGGTGGAGCTCGCGCGGCGCGAGGACGGAGAGCGGTTCCTCGCCGACTCGCTCGCGGGTGCGGGCGGCCGTTATTCCTTCGTCTTCCTCGACTGCCCGCCCTCGCTCGGGCCGCTGACGGTCAATGCCCTCGCCGCGTCCGACCGGGTGCTGGTGCCGGTGCAGGCCGAGTACTACGCCCTCGAAGGTCTGTCCCAGCTCCTCCGTTCGGTGGACATCATCAAGGCGCGGCTGAACCCGCAGCTGGCGATTGCCGGCGTCCTGCTGACCATGGTCGACGGCCGCACGCGGCTCTCTGCAGAGGTCGACCAGGAGCTGCGCCGGCATCTCGGCGAGCTGGTCTTCAAGACGTCCGTGCCACGATCGGTCCGGCTGGCCGAGGCGCCGAGCCACGGACTCCCCGCAATCGCCTACGACCGCCGTTCAGCCGGCGCGGAGGCCTACTGGAAGGTGGCGATGGAACTTGTCGAGCGTTCCTGACGAGGCACACCCTCAGCGTAGAGGTCTCGGGCGCGGCCTCGAAGTGTTGATCGGCGGCGCGGCGCAGGCGGACCTGACGCACCTTCCCGTCGAGACGATCCACCCGAACCCCCGCCAGCCGCGCAAGCGGCACGACGTCGAGGCGGCGCACGGGCTGGCGGACTCCGTCCGAGTGCAGGGCGTGATCCAGCCTGTGGTCGTCCGGCCGCGGCTCGCCGGCGGGTTCGAGTTGATCGCGGGCGAGCGCCGCTGGCGCGCGGCGCGGGAGGCCGGGCTGCCGACCGTGCCGGCAATCGTCCGCGATGCCGACGACCGCGACTCGCTCCTACTCGCGCTGGTCGAGAACGTCGCCCGCGAGAACCTCTCTCCCGTGGAAGAGGCGCGCGCGTGCGCCTTGCTGATTGACGAGTTCGGGCTCTCGCTCGGCGACGTCTCCGAGCGGGTCGGCCGGTCGAAGCCGTCGGTGTCCAACCGGATGCGGCTGCTCGACCTCCCCGATGATGTCCTGGCGCTGGTCGAGCGTGACGAGCTCAGCGAGGGTCACGCCCGCGCGGTGCTCGCGGTCCCCGACCAGGAGGGCCGACGCAGGTTGGCTCGCGAGATCGTCAAGACCGGCATGTCCGTTCGTGCGGCCGAGCAGCGAGCGCGCTGGGCAGGTGCGAGGCAGAAGCCGCGCGTGAAGAACGCCGCAGTCGATCCGGCTCTGGCCGCACGCGTACGCGTCGCGGCCGAGCGCCTGACGCGGCTGCCGGTGCGCGTGACTCGCGGCCGGCTAGAGATCCAGTTCGCCGACGAGTACGAGCTGGCAGAGCTCGCCGAGGCGCTGGAGAGTTACGCGCCGCCCGCCTAGATCCGTTCGTTGCCGCGTGCCGACATGGCGGACGCGGCTGAAAAACGGCTCGCGTTCATCAGGCGCGCGCCGAAGGCGCGCTTGCCGAGCCGAGCGGAAAGCGAAGCGGGCGACGGCGGGAGAATGGGCGATCGTGGATTCGAACCACGGACCTCCGCCTTATCAGAGCGGCGCTCTAACCGACTGAGCTAATCGCCCGCGACGCGGCAGTGTAGCGGCCGGGCTACAGGTTTCGCAGTTGCGGCAGGGCTTCGGCGACCGCGGTTGCGTCGGCCTCGGCTGTCCCTGGTCGGACGCCGACGATCAGCTCGCGGAAGCCGTTCTCGGCGAAACCCTGCGCCTCTCGGAGCAGCGTGTCGACATCGGCGTAGAAGAGCTGGACGGAGCGGCGTACCGCGGCCGAGTCGCGGCCGACGGCTGCGCAGTGCTCGTCGAGCACCCCCGACAGCCTGACTGCCTCCTCCACTTCTCCGGAGGCGAGGTTCCAGACGTCGGCGTGCTCCGCGACGACACGGAGCGTCTTCCGCTCGCCCGAGCCGCCGATCCAGATCGGCGGGCCCGACCCTTGGACCGGCTTCGGGTTGGCGACCGCGTCGACGAGGCGGTAGTGCTCGCCGTCGAAGCTCGCTCGGTCCTCGGTCCAGAGGAGCTTGATCATCCGGACGGCCTCCTCCATCCGCGCGATCCGCTGTCCTGCGGTGCCGAACTCGAGGTCGAGCATCGTGTGCTCGTTGTCCGCCCAGGCGGCGCCGAGGCCGAACTCGAGCCGCCCACCGGAGAGGTGGTCGACGGTCACCGCCATCTTGGCGAGCACCGCGGGGTGGCGGTACGTGTTGCCGGTGACCATGCAGCCGATCCGCACCCGGCTCGTCGCCTCTGCCATCGCACCGAGCAGCGTCCACCCCTCGAAGACGTCGCCAAGGTTGCCGCGTGCGCCGATGGACGCGAAGTGGTCGAAGTTCCAGCAATGGTCGAAGCCGGCTTCGTCGGCGATCCGCCAGACCTCGCGCATCTCGTCCACGGTCGTGAACTGCGGGGCCAGCTTCAGCCCGATCCGCACGTCGCTCACCCCGGAACCCTATGCATCGGGCGGCAGGGTGGGACGGAGGTTGGGGTCGCTTGCCGCCCAGGGGGCTGGGCTAAGATCAGGTCGAGGCTTCGGGTCGATGCACGAGATGCACATCTACGGCGTCAGCTTCGACATCGTCGGCAAGCAGCCGATCGTGCTCCTCAAGACCGCGGACGGGAACAAGTTCCTTCCGATCTGGATCGGTCACTCGGAGGCGGCTGCGATCCTGATGAAGCTGCAGGGCGCGACCACGCCCCGGCCGCTGACGCATGACCTCGTCACGTCGATGCTGGCCGAGCTCGAGGCCCGGGTGACGCGGATCACGGTCACCGAGCTCCGGGACAACACGTTCTACGCGAGCATCACGATCCAGCAGGACGGGTCGGAGATCGAGGTCGATTCGCGCCCGTCCGACGCGATCGCGCTCGCCGTCCGGGCGGAGGCGCCGATCTTCGCCGACGACCGGGTGATCGAGGAGTCGGCGATCGAGTTCGAGGGCGAAGAGGTCAACGAGGAGGAGATCGTGGACGAGTTCCGCAAGTTCCTCGACCAGGTCACTCCCGACGAGTTCGCCGTGGAAGGCGAAGAAGAGGACGGTTAGCCCGCGACCTCGCGCTTCGTGAGGTCGAGGATGGTTCCGAACAGCTCGTGCAGGCCCTCGGCGGAGAGGGGACCCCGATTGGCACGGGTCAAATCCTGAAGCATCGACCGCTCTCGCTCGGGATCGAGGAAGGCGATCCCGTGCGAGTCCTTGTAGGCCTTGATCCCGGCGACGAGCTCGAGTCGCGTGTTGACCGCGTCCAGGATCGCCCGGTCGGTGTCGGAGATCTGCTCGCGGAACTCGCGCAATCCGGGGTCGTCAGCGGTGCTCATGGTCGGCCCTGCCACTGTACGTAAACGCGCTTCGACGTTGCCGGAATCGCGATCAGGCGATACGGCGAGGTCAGCCGAGCGGTCGTGTGATCGCCGAGTGACGGCGTGAGCTCGCGGGCGAGGACGTCGATCGTGCTCCTCCGCTCGGTCACTCGGAGGATCTGGACGCGGTAGCCCGTGCTCGAACGCGGGCCGGCGGCGACGAGGATCAGCCGGCGATGCGCGAAGTCGAAAGGCGGCACCCTCGGCGGTCCCTGCGGGAAGGTTCGAGCCAGGTAACGGACGATCTGGCGGCGCTTCCAGAACGAGCGCGTGACCGATTTCGGCCAAAGCACGTCCGGCATCTGCGCGGTGACGTCGTCCCAGGCGAGCTGCTTGGAACCTCCTTGGACGACCTGCGTCCAGACCACGCCTGTCCCGATCAGAAGCACAACGACGAGAAGTGCGACGAGCTTCTTCGGCATCTGTGAGCCGGACCCTATGGGCGCGGAGGCGAGACCGCGCTCTCGCCGGAGCGCACGAACCACTTCGGCAGAGAGAAGGAGGGGGCCACGGGGGAAAGCCGAATGCGTCGGTGTTGGTCATTGCGCAGCCGGCGCCCTGCTCGCGCGCAGCTCGGCAGAACCATGGGGTTCCCCCGTGCTACTACGAGTAGACGTGGACCGTTTCGCCGTACGGCTCGGAGCCGAACAGGCGGTAGATCACGAAGTTCGGGACACGGACGCAGCCGTGGGAGGCCGGGTACGGCGGCACCGACGGGTTGCCGTGGATCGCGTAGCCGCCGACGAAGTACATCGGGTCGAGCAGCACGCCGAGCGGGCTCGGGTCGTACCCGGTCACCTTCCGGTAGATCGCGAACCGCCCCTCCGGCGTGTAGTACCCGGCGATACCGGCCGTCGAGACCGGCGAGATCAGCGCGATCTTGCCGCCGCGGACGATGTAGAGCACCTGGTGCGTCTTGTCGACCTCGATGTGGTCGGCCGGCTCGCTGTACCTCGGGGTCGGGATCCGCGGGTCGTCGAGCTTCGTCCAGAGGGAGGCGTCGACCGAGCCGGTGCGGTCGAGACCCTGAACCTTCTGGAAGGCGTAGACGCTCTGGACGAAGTCGTTCCCGAACGTCGACGAGAACGACGGGACGGCATAGTGGAGCGCGGCGAGCCGGTGGGCCAGCTCCGTCACGGCAGGGCTGGTCATGCCGATCGAGAGGTTGGGCGGTCGGAGGGTGGCCGTCAGCTCGCGGCTGACCTGGTCGTAACCGGGGCGGGGCAGCGTAGTCAGGCGGATGCGCACGGTGCCGATGTCGCGGGTGCCGAGCGCCACCCGCGCACCGCCGGCGAAGCTCCGGTCGTAGCCGACCCGTCCGCTACGGATCACCTGGACGCGCACCCGGCCGGCCTCGACCGGATCGAGGCGGGCGGCAAGCTTGAGCGGCGCGCCGGCGACGCGGCTGCCGACCAGGGCCGCGTGCAGCGACGGGTGAATCCGGACCGTCACGCCGTTCGACGTGGCCGTCAGCCATGCGGCGCGGAAGGGGCCCGGGTTGGCGAGCCGGACCTTGAAGCGGAAGCTGCCGTCGGCGCGGGTCCGGGTCGCAGTCACCATCGTCGAGCCCCGCATCAGCCGCACGCGGGCGTCGGGCACGGCGGGGCTGATGTGGCCGGCGAAGTCGACCGCGTGGAGGTAGGTGGTCGCGGCCGGCCCCTTCAAGGTCAGCACGGGGGCCGGGGTGTTCGTCGCGAGCGTCGGGGCCGGCCAGACGAGCAGCAGCAGAGCCAGGGGGAGGGCACGGCGCACGGCCGAGAAGCATAGTGATGGCTCAGGCTACTCCCGTGACGGCTGCGATCAGCGCGACCGCGTTGAAGGTCGCGTGGACGGCCATTCCCGGATACACGCTGTCGGAGCGGTCGCGGAGCCAGGCGAGCGCGCCGCCGAACACGATCAGGATCGGCAGCCCTTCGAGCAGGCCGTGCGCGAGGCCGAACGTCAGCCCGACCCAGAGAATCGCCGTGAGGCGTCCGAGCGGCGCGAGCAACGAGTAGCCAAGGCCGCGGAAGGTCAACTCCTCGACCACAGGCGCTATCGCGACGAAGACGACGAAATTGACCGCGAACGGCACCGCACGGCTCGAATCCCACCCCTGCGGCGTGAGCCCCTGCTCACGTCCGGGGTCGCTGAACTCCGAGACGATCGCGCTGGCGGCGTAGACGGCGGCGAAGACGATCAACACACCGGTCACCGTGCGTCCCCAATCGCGCGGGCGGCGGAGCGCGAGCAGCGACCAGTCCGGCCGGGCGATCAGCAGGACGACGCCGAGGATGATCGCGTACTGGACGAGACCCGACGCCGCGGTCGAGTACAGGTAGGCGGCGTCCTTCGGCGGCTTCCCGCCCGACAGCCGGCTCGCGTAGCCGAGCAGGGCCAGGAACGACACGAGGATCGCCCACGCGGTCAGCTTGTTGCGGCGGAGCGGCACGAGCAGGGCTTACGTCCAACCTTCGAACGCCGTCGCCAGCGGGGCGGCCGCGAACTTCATCCCGGCTCGTGCGGCGCCTTGCTCGTCCTCGTCTTCGTCGCCGACGTGCAGCGCCCGTCGAGGGTGCACGCCGATCCGCTCCAGGGCGATCAGGAAGGCGGCCGGATCGGGCTTTGCCGCTTCCGCCTCGGCGCTCGTCACGACGGCCGAGAAGAGTCCACCGGCGCCGAGCCGCTCCACGTGGTCGGCAAGCCCGATGTCCCAGTTCGAGACGACCGCGAGCTCGAGCCCTCGGGCGCGCAGTGCCGCGAGCGTCTCGACCGCCCCCGGGACCGCTTCGAACCGGATCGCGGCCATGAACGCGTCGACGAACGACTCCGGCTCGAGCTCCGCTTCTGCTGCGCGAAGGAAGACGCCGGTGCAGTCGCAACGAAGGACGGCCAGCGTCTGGGCGTCCCGCCCGCGGAGGGCCTCGGGACGGTAGTAGGCGACTTCGGCGGCGAACGCGTCACGGACGAGCGCCGGCTCGCGCGCGACCCCGCGTTCCGCGAGCGAGCGGGTCAGGCTCGGCACCGGATCGACGAGCGTGAGCAGCGTTCCGTAGCCGTCGACGGTGACCGCGTCGAGGTCAGCGAAACGCATCCGGATGGAGCAGGCGGGCGACCTGGTCGAGCCCCTCGCCGATCTGCGGGCCGGGGACGAGCAGGTCCGAGTCGAGGACGACGAACCGGCCCTGGCGGACGGCTCGCAGGCGGCGAGTCTGGGGGTTCTTGCGCAGATCGGCGAGCGTCGTCTTCGTGTCCGAGGTGACCGCATAGACGTCAGGGTCGAGGCGGGCGAGCTCCGCCGGGTCGACGGGCCCTGCTTCCGCGGCGTCGCCGGCCACGTTCCGGGCCCGCGCCTCCCGGATGACGTCGCCGATCAGCGACTGGTCCGGAGGCGTGGTCATCAATCCGGTGTCGACGAAGACGTCCACGATCGGCGCCGTGGCGAGTGCGGCATCCACGGCACGCCGCTTGCGCTCGATCGTGCGCACGAGCTTCCGGGCCCCTACGGGCGTCCCGGTGAGCAGGCCGAGCTGCGTGACCGCGCGCTCGACCTGTCTGATCGAGTCCCCCGGTGCGAGGTAGACGTCCGCGTGCGTGGCCGCTGCGACCCGTGAGAGGTCGCGCTCGTTGACGCTGTCGGAGGCGACGATGAGGTCGGGCTTCGCCCTCCGCAGAGCCTCGAGGGCGATGGACGGGGCGGCTGCGACGATCCGACTCCCGGCCCCGAGCCCGCGCACGAGCTGCTCCGACGTCGCGTCGAGCACGGCGATCCGGCGGGCAGGCTTCGAGATCGTGATCGGCCGGTCACCGGTGGTGATCGTCACCGGGTAGAGCCGCGCGTCGGCGCCCGTCGGCTCCGACCGCTCGCCGCAGGCGCTCGCCCCCAGCAGCAGTGCTCCCACGCAGAGGACCGCCGCTACGCGACCCATTGCCACAGCGCCCATTGGGTTACGGCTACGCCGAGCATGATCGAGCTGACGACGAGGATCGCGGTGTGCACCCTCGGCCGTCCGCCGATCACGGCGAGCGCCATGAAGCACGGGAACAGCACGAGGCCGAACCGCGGCATCGACAGCAGCGGCCAGCGCGTGCTCGGTGCGCTCAGCGGGATCGCCAGGCTGACCGCGCAGAAGAGCCCGTACGGCGCGCCGAAGCGCCGCCACGCGAGCACGGTCAGCGCGACCAGCAGGACGAGGAACGCAAAGGCCTCGAGGTTGACCGCCGCCGCCCGCATCGGATCGGTATCCCGGACCGGCGTCCAGTAGACGTGCGTGTGCGAGCCGGAGGCGAGCTGCTCAACCCCGGCCCAGGCCGACCGTAGCCCGTCCCAGATCCCGCCGAATGGGCCGGCGTGCGAGAGATGCCGGTTCCAGAACCCCTGCGATCGGGTGAACGCGAACGCGTCGCCCTGGTCGATGCCGAGGTAGAGCGGATAGGCGGCGAAGATCAGCGGGGCGACGCAGAGGCGAAGGAGCGCTCTCCACCGCTCGGGCTGCCGCCAGGCCATCACCGCCAAGGCGGGCAGGAGCGCGACGCCGGCGATCCGGGTCAGCATCGCCATCCCGGTCGCGACTCCTGCGCCGAACCAGTGCCTCCGTTCCCCGAGCAGGAAGGCGCCGATCGCGAGCGCGAGGAACACGGACTCGGAGTACACGGCGCCGAGGAACAGTGCCATCGGGTACACGGCGAGGTAGAGCACCGCGCGGCGGGCGCCTTCGGCTCCGAGCCGCGCCTCCGTCAACCGGTGGAGCAGGTGGAACGCCGCAAGCGCCGCGGCGAGAGAGATCACGATCCCGGCGACCACGTAGTGCCCCCCGAACGCCCGGCCGACGCCGGCGAGCGTGAGGGGGTAGAGGGGATAGAAGGCCGTGGCCGCGTGCTGAGCAGCTCCGTACCCGTGCTCGGCGATGCGCAGGAACCACACGCTGTCCCAGCGCGCCCAGACGTCCGTCACCCAGCCGAGATCGCGCGTCAGCGCGGGGTCGTCCCAGTGCGCGACGTTCGGATGGCGGTTGGGCTCGAAGACGAGCCAGGCGAAGAGCGCGCCCGCCCAGATCGCCGCCCGGCTCCAGAGGAAGATGCCGAGCGCCGGGCCTCGGGCCACCGAGACGCGCAGCTCCGCGATGCGGGTGCGAACGCGGGGCTCGCGAACCGGCTGAACCTTGTCAGGAGCGCCCACGCGGCTCGATGATACTTCGCAGGTGCAGCGGATCTTCACACCCAAGGAGGCGAACGACGCGCTGACGGAGCTGCGACCGCTCGTCGAGGAGATGGTCGCGGCCAAGCGCGCGCTCGACAAGGCGCAGGAGGGCGCGGAGGAGGTGAACGCCCGCATCTCCGGGAACGGCGGCGGTCTTCCGCCCGCGCAGCTCGCCGAGGTGCAGGATCTCGTCAGCCGCCGCGCGACCACCCTCGCCCGGGCGCTCGAGCAGATCCAGGCGCTCGGCGTGGTCGTCAAGGATCTCGATTCGGGTCTCGTCGACTTCCCCTCGGTACGCGACGGCGAGGACGTGCTCCTCTGCTGGCAGCTCGGAGAGGACGAGGTCGCCTTCTGGCACCGCTACGAGGACGGGTACGCCGGCCGCCGGCCGATCTAGGGCTCTAAGGATCGCTGTGCGCGGTGTCGAATAGAGCAGCCGGATGCCTTTCTGGGAACGCGCAACCATCGCCGCGGTCGTGATCGCTGCCGCCCTCGTGCTCGCGAAGGTGGCCGACGTCGCGATGCGCAGCGTGCAGCTCCGGGCGGGCGCCGAGACCCGCTACCGCGTCCTGCGTCGCGCAGTGACGGCGCTGATCATCTTCATCGCGGTCCTGTCGGCGCTGCTCGTCTTCCCTCAGGTTCGGGCGGTCGCGGGCGCGCTGCTCGCCTCCGGCGCGGTGATCGCGATCGTCGTCGGCCTCGCCTCGCAGCGGACGCTCGGGAACTTCGTCGCCGGGATCCTGATTGCGTTCACGCAGCCCCTGCGCATCGGCGACCGGGTCACCTTCGAGGGAGTCGAAGGGACGGTCGAGGAGATCACGCTTACGTACACCTTCATCCGGACCGACGACGACACCCGCTTCGTCGTGCCGAACGAGAAGTTGGCCTCGGATACCATCAGGAACGCCACCATCGTCCAGCGCGCCCAGCGAGCAGAGATCACGGTGCAACTTCCTCTGAGCTCCGACCTCGAGCACGTGATCGGATTGTTGGACGGCGAGCTCGCCGACCAGCGTGAGCCCGAGGTGTTCGTCAGCGGCCTCGACGGCAACGCGACGATCACCGTGCGTGCGCTGGCCGCCGATCCATCGAACGCCGAGCGGCTCCAGCACGATCTCCGCCTCCGGGCGCACCGCTGCCTTCGCGCCTCAGGGCTCTTTGCATGAGCCCGTCACGGGCGCCGAGGCAGAACGGAAGCGCCGGCCCGCCCAGTGGTTACGGCCGCCGCCGCCGCGCGCGGGCCCGGGGGCGCCGGCACGGCCGCCGGAATGCAGTCGTCATCGTGCTCGTCCTGTTGTTCGTCGTTCCGGTCGTCCTCGGCCTCGGTGGCTATGCGGCCTGGGCCGGGTTCAGGGGCAGCTGCTCGCTCTCGTCGCTCAGGCCGGTCTCGATCGGTGAGAACTCGTTCGTCTACGCCGCCGACGGGACCCTGCTCGGCTCGATTCCCGCCGAGCGGAACCGCCAGCCCGTTCCGCTCTCGCGGATCAATCCCTGGATGGCGAAGGCCGTGATCGCAACCGAGGACCGCCGCTTCTACCAGCACGGCGGGGTGGACTGGTGGGGCATCGGCCGCGCGTTCTGGCGGGACGTCACCAAGGGCAAGGTGGTCGAGGGTGGGTCTTCGATTCCGCAGCAGGTCGTCCGCAACCTCTACATCTCCAACGAGCGGACCTTTCAGCGGAAGGTCAAAGAGACGTGCCTCGCGATCAAGCTCAGCAAGCACTGGTCGAAGGACCGGATCCTGCAGACCTGGATGAACCAGGTCTACTTCGGCAACCACGCCTACGGCGTCGAGGCGGCCGCGCAGACCTACTTCTCTCGTCCGGCACGGACCCTGAGCATGATGCAGGCGGCGTTGCTGGCCGGCCTGCCGCAGGCGCCGTCGACCTACGACCCGATCCGGAACCCGAAGATCGCTCTCGAGCGCCGCGCGCACGTTCTCCAGTCCATGTACGACAACGGCGACATCTCGTACGAGACGTACCAGGCGGGCCTCCGTGACCCGAGTCTGCACCTGAAGCCCGGCCGTTTGTACACGACGATCCGCGAGCCCTACTTCTTCAGCTACGTCCGCGACCAGCTGATCAAGAAGTACGGCGAGCGAACCGTGGAGTCGGGTGGCCTGCGCGTGTACACGACGATCGACCCGGCGTTCCAGCGGGCTGCGAAGAAGGCGATCACCGACACGCTCTACCTCAAGGACGATCCGGCTGCGGCGGTCGTCTCGATCAACCCGGCGAACGGCGCGATCAGGGCGATGACGGCGGTCTACCCGGGGCGGGCGCAGAACGAGTTCAACCTCGTCGCCCAGGCGCGGCGGCAGGCCGGCTCGACCTTCAAGACCTTTGTGCTCACGCAGGCGGTCGACCAGGGGATGAACCCCGCGAGCACGAGCTACGTGTCGGCGCCGTTCACCTGGCAGCCCGATCCGTCGGTGCCCGCCTGGGACGTCTCCACCTACAGCCACACGTACTCGGGCCTGATCTCGGTTCAGCAGGCGACGCTCCAGTCGGACAACACCGTCTACGCGAAGCTGACGCTCGACGTCGGACCGCAGAACGTCGCCAACATGGCCCACAGGCTCGGCGTGCAGAGCCCGCTGCAGCCGGTCCCCTCGATCGGCCTCGGCTCCAACGCTGTCTCGCCGCTGGACATGGCCTCGGCGTACGCGACGCTCGCCTCCGGCGGGATCTACTCGCGGCCGATGGCGATCCGGCGCGTGATCCTCGCGAACGGGAAGGAGGACGACCAGGCGGGGTGGGGCCAGGCGGAGCGCGACCGGGTGATCCCGGACTGGGTTGCGGCGACGGTCACCGACATCCTCCGGCAGAACGTCCTCTACGGAACCGGCACGGGCGCGAACTTCGGCCGTCCCGCCGCCGGGAAGACGGGGACGACCGACGACCACGCCGATGCCTGGTTCTGCGGCTACCTGCCGAACCTCGAGGCGACGGTCTGGGTCGGCTACCCGCAGGGCGAGATTCCGATGGAGAACGTGCACGGGATCGCGGTTGCGGGCGGCAGCTTCCCGGCGGAGATCTGGCGGCGGTTCATGGAGCAGGCGGTGCGCTACTCACCGGCGCAGGAGTTCTCGAGCCCGACCACGGCGCCGCAGTGGCGCGAGTTCCACCAGGGCCCGTGGGCATTCTCGGGCGCGGTTCCCGAGACGACGAGCACAACCACGACCACGACGACGACCGCGAAGCGAGCCGCACCACGGACGACGACCGAGGAAGCGACGGTCGAGGTTCAGCCGACGACGGCGCCGACCACGACCACCGCTCCCCCGCCCCCACCGCCGACCACCGTGCCGCCTGCAACCACCGCGCCGCCGCCGCCTCCGCCGACGCTCCCGCCGCCGGCGACGACCGAGGCGACGACGACGATCGGCGGCCCGGCAATTCCTTAGTGGAGCACTAGCGCGTGCGCCGCTCCACCGCCCTGCGGGCGACGGTGCTCGCCACCCCGCTCCTGCTCGGGGCCCTGGCGGTGCCGAGCGGCGGCCTCTTCCGGAGCGCGAAGTTCCGCGACCTCCACCTCTACCGCCAGTACGGCGACGCCCTGCTGGCGGGGCACGTCCCGTACCGCGACGTGTTCGTCGAGTATCCGCCCGGCGCGATCCCGCTCTTCGCCGGGCCCTCGCTGGCGCCGGGCGGCGCGTACGACACGATCTTCAAAGTGCTGATGGCGCTCTGCTGCATCGGGGCGATCTTCTGCGTGTGCTTCGCACTCGAGCGGTCGGGGTCGCCGGCGGCGGCGATCTGGACTTCCGCGCTCTTCCTCGCCCTGTCGCCGATCGCGCTCGGGCCCGTCTCGCTGAACACCTACGACGCCTGGCCCGCCTTCCTCACCGTTGCCGCGGTGGCCGCGCTGGTCGTGGGACGGCCCCGCCTCGCGCTCGGTCTGCTCGGCGCCGCGGCTGCGGCCAAGCTCTACGCGATCCTGCTCGTCCCGGTCGCCCTCGTCTGGCTCTGGTGGGAGGAGGGGCGCCGCCGGGCGATCGAGAGCCTCGCCGTCTTCGCCGCGGTCGCCGTGGTGCTGGTCGTTCCGTGGGTGGCGCTCTCGGCGGGTGGCGTCTGGGACAGCGTCGACGCGCAAGTCGGGCGTGGCCTCCACACCGAGAGCCTCGGCGCGAGCATCCTGCTTGCCGGGGCCCGGGTCGGCTGGTACCAGGCGCACGTCGTCAGCACGGCGCCGGCGATCTCGCGCGATCTCGCCGGAGACTTCCCGCGGGGGATCGCGGCGGCGAGCTCCGTCCTTGCCGTTCTGGCCGCGCTCGCCCCGGCGGTCGTCCTCCTTCGCCGCAGTGTGATGCCCGGGCTCGCGTTCGCGGCGAGCGTCGCCGGCTTCCTCGCCTTCACCAAGGTGCTCTCGCCTCAATACGTCGTCTGGTTGATCCCGCTCGTTCCCTTCGGGGGAATCGCGGCGATGCTCCTGTTGCTCGCGGCGCTCGCCCTCGCGCAGAGCTGGTACTTCCACTACCACGACCTGTGGGCCGTCGGCCCGCAGGCGTGGACGCTCCTCGCCCGCAACCTCGTGCTGCTCGCCCTCTACGCACTCCTTTTGTGGAAGACCAGCACGCCGTCGTCCTCGAAGACGAGCCGCCAGGCGGGGTTCCGGCGCAGCCGGACGAGCGCGGCCGCGGAGGGGAGCGGCGCGACCCGGTCGGCGTAGCTCGAGCGCGTCTCGTCTGCGACCACCCACGTCGCGTCACCGAGCTTCGGCAGGCTGAGCACGCGCCGCCGAGCCGACAGGTGCGCGCCGATGACATTCGTCGAGCTGACGACGGCAGCGTCGGGAACCAGGGCGACCGCGCGTTCGGCGATCCGGTCGTGGTCGGTCAGATGCCAATCGTGGGCCTGGAAGTCCTCGCCGCCGGGCACGACCGTCCACAGCGGAACGGCTCCGAGCTTCCAGTTCGCGGCTACCGCCACGGCCACTGCGGTGACGAGGACGGCTCCCGTTCTGGCCGGGAAGCGGCGCGTCAGGGCGGCTGCGCCGAGCACGGTCGCGGCGATGAGCGGAGGGATCGCCGCCGCCAGGTAGTGGAAGTGGATCGATGTCTGCGTCGTCGTCGCCGAGAGCTGGTTGAGCGCCGCCTCGGGCAGGAACGCGACGAGCGCAACCGGCGAGAGCACGAACAGGAACGACAGTGGTGCCAGCAGGTGCAGCAGGTAGTGGAGATCGCGGTGCTGGAACGCCTGCTCGAAGAGCGTCCAGGGATGTGTGACCGCGGTCTTCGCGATCCCACCGGCGGAGCCGCCGATCGCGTCGTAGCGGCCGTAGAACGAGGAAGCGGCACCCGAGTTGAAATGCGGGATCACGACGGCGATCGCGATGACGGACACGAGCACGCCGCCAGCCGCGATCGCCGTCCCGACACGCGGCCGTCGTTTGACCGCGTACCAGACGCCCATGCCCGCGACGACGAGCCCCACCTCCTCCTTCGTGGTCAGCGCCAGCGCCGCACAGACGGCAAACGGCAGCAGCCGGTCCTCGTCCAGGTACCAGAACGCGAGCAGAAGCAAGGGACAGGCGAGCGCCACCGGGTGGAACTCGTTCAGCGTCAACCACTCCGTGGCCGGATAGAGCAGGTAGACGAGTGCGAACGCGAGGCCGGCCCGTTCGCTGCCGAGGTGCTTTCGAGCGAGCCAGAAGACCGGGAGCGCACCGAGTGCGACGGCGATCGCCTGGACGACGAGCAGCATCTCCGGGCTCGGCCAGATCCACCAGAGGGGCGCAAAGGCGGCGAGGATCGGATCGAAGTGGGCCGCCAGCCGCGAGATCTGGACGCCGTCGCCGCTCGTCATCTGCAGGAAGTGCCCGTGCGCGGTGTTCCAGACCGTCTGCACCATGTTCCCGAGGTCGTAGCGGCCGGTGTTGAACGCGCGATGCCTGAGGATCGAGAGCGACCCGAAGCCGGCCGTGTAGGCGGCGATCGCGGCCCAGAGCAGAGCCTTCGGTTTCACAGAAGCGATTCGATCAGGTTGCGCCAGCGCGCACCGAGGACGTCCTCGCTCGCCTCGGCTCGGTAGGCGGCCAGGCCCCCCTCGGAGAGCGCGACGCTCAGCTCCGGGCCTGCGGCGAGACCGCGAAGCGCGGAGGCCAGCGCTTCGGGGTCGCCGGGCGGCACCAGGAGCGCGCTCTCGCCGTCGCGGAGCAGCTCGCGGGCTGCGGGCGTGTCGGCGGTGACGAGCGGCGTGCCGCAGGCGAGCGCCTGGAACGCCTTGTTCGGGATCACGCGGGCGGCTTTCGGAGAGGTACCGAAGATCCCGAGCGCGCATGACGCGCGGTGGAGCTCACCCGGGAGCTGGTCGTACGCGACCCACGGGACGTGCTCGACGTTCGGCGGGCGCTCGTCGAGCAGCCGGTCGAGCTGACCCGACCCCACGATGCGGACCCGAAGCTCCGGCGCAAGGCGTGCCGCCGCGAGCACCGACTCGAGCCCGTGTAGCGGGATCAGCTTGCCGACGAACAGCGCGGTGAAATCCGCCGGTCGACTCCAGCCCGGCTGGAACACACGCTCCTCGGAACCGACGAAGCACGTCTCCACCCTCCTCGCTCCGAGGGTCAGGAAGAACTCGGCTTGCGCGGCCGTGTCCGCGACCACCAGGTCGGCGGCGCGGAAGGCGTGGCGGTCGATCGCAGCGAGGGCCCGCGCGACAATGCTGCCGGGCCGAAACCGCCCGCGGTCGGAGACGAGCGTGTCGGCGAGCGACACGAGCGGGTTGAACACCACCGGTCGGCCGCCGGCGACGCGCCGGGCGGCCCCCAAGTCGAGGTGGCCGGGGTAGCCGACCAGGACGGCCTCGAATTGATCGTCGATCCTCCGCCGGAGCCGTACCTCGGCCGTCGCCAGCCGGACTGCCGAGGTTGGTCCGGCGCCGAACTTGTGCTCCCGCCCCTCCCAGACGGGCTCGTGGCGTTCGACCACCTGAACCCCGACGCGCCGCAGGCAGGAGATCACCTGGGCGTTACGGGGGTATGACCGCTCGTAGGTCCCGAAGTAGAGGACCCTCAGCTGAGGATCTCCTCGACCAGCGCCTCCGACCGCTCGCGCTCGGAGACCCGCTCCTCGTGGTGGCTCGTGATCAGCTCGGTGATCAGACCGAGCGAGAAGATTTGGATCCCGACGACGACCAGGAGCACGCCGAGGATCAGCAGCGGCCGGCCGCCGATCGCATGGCCGAGGGCCTTGACGATCGTCAGGTACACGAGGATTCCCACCCCGGCGAACGAGAGGAGCAGCCCGAGCCCTCCGAAGAGATGGAGCGGCCGCTGCCGGTACCGGCCGATGAACGCGACCGTCAGCAGGTCGAAGAATCCGCGCAGGTAGCGCTCGAGGCCGTAGCGCGAACGGCCGTGCTCGCGCGGCCGGTGGTTGACCGGGACCTCGGCGATCCGGTAGCCGCGATGGTGCGCCAGCACCGGGATGAACCGGTGCAGCTCGCCGTAGAGTCGAAGGCCGCGCACGACCTCGGCGCGGTAGGCCTTGAGGCCGCAGTTCATGTCGTGGAGGCGCACGCCCGATACCCAGCCGGTCACCGAGTTGAAGATGCGCGACGGGATCCGCCGTCGAAGGGGGTCGCGGCGCTTCGTCTTCCAGCCCGAGACCAGGTCGAAGTCCTCGTCGAGCTTCGCAAGGAGCTTCGGGATCTCGGCCGGGTCGTCCTGGAGATCGCCGTCGATCGTCACGATCACGTCACCCTGCGCCTGGGCGAAGCCTGCGGCGAGCGCGGCAGCCTTGCCGAAGTTGCGCCGGAGCCGTACGACGACGACGTTGTCGTACGCCGCGTGCAGCCGCGTCAGCGCCGCAGAGGTCCCGTCGGTCGAGCCGTCGTCGACAAAGACCGCCTGCCACGGCCGGTCGAGCGGCTGGAGCGCGGAATCGAGCTCGTCGTAGAGGAGCGCGACGCTTCGTTCCTCGTCGTGGACGGGGACGACGACCGAGATCACGGCGCGAGCCTACCCCGGTGACGTGGTCGGCGTCGTCGCCGTGTCCGTCGGTGAGGTCGGCGTCGTGTCGGCAGGCGCCGTCGTGGTCGCCGGTGCGGTCGTCGTGGGGACGGTTGTGGTCGCCGCGGTCGTCGTCGGAGGCGGCGCGACGGTCGTTGCCGGTGCCGTCGTCACCGGGGCTGTCGTCGGAACGGTCGGTGGTGGAATGGCCGTCGCCGGGACGGTCGTCTCCGGGGCAGTTGCGCGCGTCGTGGTCGTCTCCCGGGTCGACGTCGGCGGCTCGGTGGTCGTCGCGGCGGTGGTCGTTGGTTCCGACGCGGTCGGCAGGACCGGTGCGGGGCGTGCAGGCTTCGTCGTCGAGGGGCGCGGGGTCGACACCGTGGGCGTGGTCGTTCCATTCCCGAGGGTCAATGCCATTGCGAGCCCGACGCCTGCGGCGGCAACGGCCGCAACCGCGAATGCGATCAGCAGCCCTTTCCTGCGGCTCGCGGGCGGCCTGACGATCTCGGTGACGGCGGTCGCCTCCGCATCGGTGTCGAGGGGAGGCGGTCCAAGCTCCGCGACGAGCGCAGCGCCGTCTCCGGGACGGTCGGACGGGCTCTTCGCGAGCGCCGCCGCGGCCACGCTCTCCAGGAGCGGCGGCGCATCGGGCCTGAGCTCGGACACCGGGGGCGCCGGCAAGTCGCGGTGCATCGCGGCGAGTGCGAGCGCGTCGGCCGCCTCGAAGGGGAGCCGCCCGGTGAGCATCCGGAACAGGATCACGCCGAACGCGTAGACGTCACTTGCCGACGTAGCCGGATCGCCGCGCGCCTGCTCGGGCGAGATGTACGCGGCCGTGCCGAGCACCGTTCCGGCCTCGGTCAGGCCGGTGGTGCCGCGCGTTCGGGCGATTCCGAGGTCGGCGATCTTCGCCCGCCCCTCGGCGTCGAACAGGATGTTCGCGGGCTTCAGGTCGCGATGGACGACGCCGCGCTGATGCGCGTGGGCGAGCCCGGCGGCGATCTCAACGGCGATTCGCCTCGTCTCGTCGTCGGGAAGCGGCCGACCCGCCGCGAGCCGGTCGTCGAGCGACCCGCCGGGCAGGAGCTCGAGCACCATGAAGCGGCGGCCGTCGGCATCCCCGTAGTCGTAGAGCGCACAGACGTTGGCGTGGGCAAGCCCTGCGGCCGCGCGCGCCTCCCGGTCGAAGCGGGCGGGGTCGGCGTCCGATGCGAGCAGCTTGACGGCCACCTTCCGATCGAGGTCGCTGTCCGTCGCCTTCCACACCTCGGACATGCCGCCGGCCCCGATTCGCCGCTCGAGGCGGTACCGGCCCGCGATGACCGAATCGACCACAGGAGTAGCGTATGTCCCGCATGGACGAGCTTTTGACACTCGAGGCGGCGCAGGCGCTCGTGCTCGAACGTGCGCAGCCGCTCGACGTCGAGCGGGTGGCGCTGGCGGACGCCGCCGGACGCGTGCTCGCGGACCCGGCGGAGGCGGTCGTCGACCTGCCGCCGTTTCCGAGCTCCGCCATGGACGGCTACGCCGTGCGCTCCGTCGATACGCCGGGGCGGCTACCCGTAGTCCAGCGGATTGCCGCAGGAGCGCCGGCGACCCGGCCGCTCGCAGCCGGCGAGACGATGGGCATTGCAACGGGCGGGATGGTCCCCGAGGGCGCCGACGCCGTCATCCAGCACGAGCTTGTTGTCGAACACGACAACGAGATCGAGATCCCTGACTCTGTTGTCGTCGGAGCCAACATCCGGCCGGTTGGCAGAGACGTGGCCGCAGGGGCGGTTGTCGTTCCCGCCGGCGTCAGGCTCAGCCCGGCTCAGATCGGTGCGCTCGCAGCGGCCGGCGTGGCCGAGGTCCGTTGCGGTCGGAGACCGCGCGTGGCCGTGCTGACTACGGGTACCGAGCTCAGGTCACCGGGGTCGCCGCTCGGCCCGGGAGAGGTCTACGAGGCCAACGGCGTCATGCTCGCCGCGCAGCTCGCGGCGGAGGGCGCGGTCGTCACCCGGTTGGATGCCGTTGCCGACGACGAGAAGGAGCACCGGCAGGCGCTGGCGAAGGGTCTCGAGCACGACGTGCTGGTCACGTCTGGCGGTGTCTCGGTGGGACCGCACGACCTCGTCCGCCGGGTCGAGTCGGAGTTCGGCGTCGAGGAGGTCTTCTGGCGTGTCGCCGTCCGGCCGGGCAAGCCGGTCGCGTTCGGCGTCCACGGCTCCACACTGGTCTTCGGCCTGCCGGGGAACCCGGTCTCGTCGCTCGTCGGCTGCGAGCTGTTCGTGCGCCCGGCGATCCGGGCGTTGCAGGGAGCGTCCGCTCCGGGGCCGACCTTCGAGGCCGGTCGCCTCGCCGTCGACGTCGGGCGCAACGCCGGGCGTGACGACCTGCTTCGCGCCCGCGCGACTGACGGCGACGACGGAGTCATCCTCGAGCCGGTCAGCGGCCAGGAGTCGCACATGATCGTCCGTTCGGCCCAGGCGAACGCGCTCGTCCTCGTCCCCCGCGGAGACGGCGAACTCAAAGCAGGTTCTGTCGTGCGCTACATCTCGCTGTAGAGGGTCGTCGCCGCGACCGACATGGCGGGCGCGGCATGCGGACGCCGGCCGTGAGCACAGTGGTATTGGGGAGGGGGCTCACGGGGGGAACCGGCTGTTCCCCCCGTGCGAGCGAGCTCGCGCGAAGCGCGGCGAGCGTTTATGCGATTGGTCCCGAGGACCCGACGGTGTACGGCGAGCCGTTTCGCGGCTCGACTTTGACGAGCTTCGCGTAGGCCAGGTACCGATGCGTCGCGAAGAACCGCGGGTGACAGGCCTGGAGGACGAGCTGCTCGCGGTGGTGCGTCTTCAGGACGGAGAGGTCGTCCGCGTCCACGATCCTGTGTCCGGTCACCTCGTAGTGGAAGGTGCCGTAGGGGAGCTCGAGCGTGATCGGGTCGCCTGGCCGCAGGCTGTCGATGTGCGAGAACGGGGCGAGGTAGGTTGTCCGATGGCCCGCGATGTAGATCAGCTCGCCCTGGCCCGGCATGTACGTCCGCAGGTCGCGACCCGGGCCCTTGGTCAGGTCGTCATGGCCGGTCCCGTTGACCACGATCGACTTGAGGCCGAGACGATGGACGATCAGCCGCCCGACCGGCTCTCCTTCCTTGAGCGCGCGCCGGTAGGCGGTTGCCTCTGCGCGAATGCGGGCGCGCTCCGCGTCGACCGACACCGAGCCGTCCGGCGCCTTGGTCACCGGCCGGATCGTCGCCGGGGGCTTGTACTCCGCGAACCGATGTGAGAAACGGGAGGCGAGCTTGTGCTGCTCGTACTTGGTGTAGAGCGCGGTGAACGGGTCCTGCCACTGCCAGACGAGCACGACCCAGATGACCGCGCCGGCGCCGGCGACGATCATCAGCGTCCCGGTGATCCGGGCGGCCCGGCCCATCAGGCTTCGGCGGCTTCGTCGGGCCGGGCGGTGCCGCGACGGCGGCTGCGGATCCCGAGGACGACCGCCCGCACGGTGCTGCGGATCGGCCCGAGCGGCGGCCGTTCGGCGGCCGACGGATACGGCCGATACCGTCCGAGCGCGATTGCGGTCAGCTGAGCTGCTCCTGCGGCCCAACACAGCGCCAGGAAGAGGGGCACGATCGTGATGTAGCCCACGGTAGCCAGCTCGGCAAGGTACCAGGGAGCGTCGAGCCCGAGACCGAAGCGGAACATGAACGACCCGAGCAGGATGAACGGGCCGATCAGTCCCGCGACCAGGAGCCCGATCGGTGCGAGTGTCCGGTCGCCGCGCGTGTGCGGCAGCCAGAGCCAGATGTGCAGGCAGGGGAGCAGGAACAGGAGTGCGAAGGGGTTTGTCGCGACGACGAGGAGCGCGACGACGCCGAGTGCGAGCATCGTCGCGGTGTGTCCTGCCAGCTCTTCCTCTGCGGTCGGAGGCCGTCGGGGAACGAGGCGGGCCCGCGTGACCAGCCACGCCGGCAGCGCGAGGAGGGTGAGGAGGAAGATGCCGAGCAGCGGCCAGTGCGTCGCGGCGTTCGTCTCGGGATTGATGGGACGCGGGGCACCGTCGGGCCAGATGCCGACCAGGTCGAGAAAGAGAAACATCAGGCCGGTCCAGAGCCAGAAGGCGAGCCGGCTTCGGTACGAGCGCAAGGCGGGCACGACCGGGATGTGCCTGCGGCGGCAGCGTGCGAACAGGTCGACGGCGGTGACTGCGAACGGCAAGAGCATTGCGACGAGGGCGAGCTCGATCGCCCAGCCGCGGACCAGGCGCTGTCCGAGGTAGACGTAGCTGCGGCTGCCGCCGACCAGGCCGAACTCGTCGATCGACCCGACGAGGCCCTGTGCCGCGCGGCCGATCTCCGCGAGCCGTGTCTGGTTCAGCCGTGCGGGTGCATCGCCGAACGAGGCGGGCGGACGGTTTCCGGCGGTGGTCAGCGTGATCGCCGGCACGCCGCGGCCGATGAGCGGGGCCTGCTCGTAGAAGCTGAACGGGAACCCGAGGTCGGTCAGCTGTCCGAGCCCGCTCGTCCGACCGGGGCCGGATCCGGTCTGCTCGCCGATCCGTGCCGCGGCGGTCTCGAGCAGCCCGGCCGCCGGCGAGCGTGGTTGGTCGCCGGCGATCTCGATCCGCGGCTTGCCCTTGCCCGCGATCGAATCGAGGTTGACGACCGCGACGATTTGGCGCGGGTCCGGGTATCGCTGGATGAAACGCTGCGCGCCGAGCCCGCCGAATGCCCCGCCGTCCGTGGACAGGAAGATCAGCTGGTGCTTGGGGCCGGAGTTGCCGGACGGGGCGCCGACCGGGCGGCCGTACGTCCGCGCCAGCTCGACCAGCGCCGCCGTGCCCGATGCGTTGTCGTTCGCTCCCGCGCCCAGCCCGGAGTCGTCCCGGTGAGCCATGACGATGATCGCTCCGGCGGTGGTGGGTCCCGTCGAGAAGGAAACGTTACGGAGCCGTTTCCGGCCCTCGCCGGGGATCGTCGCCTCGAACGGGTCCTCCTGCGGCGTGTACGAGTACAGCTTCATCTTGTCCTCGAGCCACCGCGTCGCACCCAGAGAGCCGGCCGAGCCGGGCGATCGGTCCGGGTAGAGGAGCGAGAGCTCGCGCGCGAGCGCTGCTGCCGACGACCCGTCGAACTGCGTCGCCGGAGTCGTCGGCGCCGGGAGCGGCGCCGGCCGCTCGACGCTGAAGGCGGCGACGAGCAGCGGCAGTCCGACGAGCAGCCAGGTTCCGCGGTAGAGGCGGCTGTTGACCGGACGCTCGGGAGTGCCGCGCCTGCGCCGCCGCCTCGGGGTAGGCGGCATGGCTGGCGCTTGAGTGGCGATAGCAAAGCTATAGTACGCACGCTCGGCGGTCGGCTCTGATGGCGGATCCAGTAACCATCCTGCTCGTCGACGACGAGGAGTCCGTCCAGAAGCTCCTGACCTATCCGCTCGAACGCGACGGCTTCCGCGTCGTCCAGGCGCGCGACGGGGACGAGGCGCTGGCGCGGTTCGACGCCGAGCGGGTCGACCTCGTCGTGCTCGACGTGATGCTTCCCCATCTCGACGGGCTGGAGGTCTGCAAGCAGCTGCGGGCGCGGAGCAGCGTGCCGATCATCATGCTCACCGCTCGCGACGACGAGCTCGACAAGGTGCTCGGCCTCGAGCTCGGCGCCGACGACTACATCACGAAGCCGTTCTCGATCCGCGAGTTCCGGAGCCGCGTCAGGGCGCTCCTCCGGCGGGCGTCTGCTCCGCCGCATCAGCCTGTGGGCGAGGAGGTGCTCGAGGCCGATGGGTTGCGAATCGATCCGGCGCGAAGGTCGGTCGAGCTGGACGGCAGGCCGGTTCATCTGACCTACGTCGAGTTCGAGCTCCTGCGGACGCTCGTCTCGCGGCCGGGCCGTGTGTTCTCGCGGCAGTCCCTCCTCGAGGCGATCCGCGGCAGCTCCGACTACCGCGAGCCGCGCACGATCGACGTCCACATCCGGCATCTGCGGGAGAAGCTGGAACGCGACGCACGCGACCCGCAATTCCTGCTCACCGTGCGGGGCGTCGGCTACCGCTTCCGCGAGCCGTGAGACGGCTGTTCAGCGGCGTGGGCTCGCGGCTGGCGCTCGCGTTCCTCGTCGTGCTCGCGGGCGCGCTGGCGCTCGTCTACCTGATCGTCGTCCCGTCGCTGGAGAGCCGTCTCGTCAACGCGCGGGTCTCGGCGCTCGAACGCGCCGCACCGGAGATCGCGCGCGAGCTGCCTGCGAACCGGATCCGGTGGCCGGATTTCCTGGAAGCGGCGTCGGCCGGTGCAAACGCGCGCGTCGTCGTCTACGACACGATCGGGCCGCCGACCGCGCTCGTGGTCGCCGGCGACTCGCAGGGATTCCGCTCGAGCGACATCCAGCACGATCGGCTCGCGCTGCGCACCGCCGAGGGTCGAGTCCCTGCCGGCGGAACGGTCACGCGTGGCGACGAGCGCTATGCGGAGGCGGCGGCGCCGGTGCCGCGTTCTTCGTCGGTGCTGCTCCTGTCCTCGTCGTTGCACGAGGCGCTGGCGACGGTGCGGGTGACGCGCAAGCGGCTGCTGCTGGCAGGCGCGCTGGCGTTCGTCGTCGCGCTCGGCGTCGGCTATGCGGGGTCGTGGCTGTTCGCACGGCGGCTGCGGCGATTGGAGGTGGCCGCCGAGCGGATCGCGGCCGGGCAGTTCGACGAGCCGATCACGGACACCGGGGCCGATGAGGTCGGGGAGCTCGCGCGGACATTCGACCGCATGCGGCTGCGGCTGGCCCGTCTGGACCACGCCCGCAGCGAGTTCATCGCGAATGCGTCTCACGAGCTGCGGACGCCGGTCTTCTCGCTGGGCGGGTTCCTGGAGCTCCTGCGCGACGAGGAGCTCGACGAGGAGACACGGCGGGAGTTCCTCGCGACCATGAGCGAGCAGGTCGACCGGCTGGCGAAGCTTGCGACGGAGCTGCTCGACCTGTCACGAGCGGATGCGGGGCGGCTGCGGATCGAACGCGAGGTGGTGGATCTCGCGGAGGTCGCCGAGACGGCGGTCGACGAGTTCGCAGCGCTTGCGGTCGCGGGCGGGCGGCCACTGGAGCTGGCCGCGGAGGACGGCGCCCACGTACTCGGAGACGAGCAGCGTGTACTCCAGGTCGCCCGTGCATTGCTCGAGAACGCGCTCGTGCACACGCCCGAGGGAACGCGCGTGCAGGTGAGGGTCTGGTCGGGTGTCCTCGAGGTCGAGGACGACGGGCCGGGAATCCCGGACGACCACGCGGCGCATGTGTTCGAGCGCTTCTACCGGGTCGAGGGGCGAAAGTCGTCGGGAAGCGGGCTTGGCCTGGCGATTGCGCGCGAGCTGGCGCAGGCGATGGACGGGAGCCTGGAGCTCGAATCCGACCCGGGACAGACGGTGTTCAGGCTGCGGTTGCCGGTCGCGACCCTCGAGACCGAGGATCGCGCCTTGCCCGTTTGACCGTTTTCACAGGAATTTGTGTGGCAAAGCGCACAAGCAGGGCCCGGGTACAGTGCGATGGATGTCGCGGCGTTCGGTGGGCGTAGTCGCGGGTCTATGCGCCGTCATCGGCGGCGCAGCTGTTCTCCTCGTCGCCTGGGCGGCGGGGTGGCTCCACGCCGAGCGACGCACCGTCGTCGTCCAGGAAGCGCCGCCCGCGCAGGCGACCTCGGCGCCCGTTCGACCGGCGATCGCCGGGGCCTTCGACCCCGCTCGGATCTACGCCGAGCGTGCCGCGGGCGTCGTGACGCTCTACTCCGTCTTCGGCTCGGGCAACAACACGAGCGCAGCGCAGGGCTCCGGATTCGTCGTCTCGCCGGACGGGCTGATCCTGACCAGCTCGCACGTGATCACGACCGCCGGCAGCGTCGGCGGCACCGCGCAGGCCGCGGCCGACGTCTTCGTCGAGTTTCGCGACCGCGACCGGGTGAAGGCGGAGATCGTCGGCTGGGACGTCTTCGACGACGTCGGGGTGCTCCGGGTCGACCCGAAGGTGCACTCGCTCACGCCGCTTGCGCTCGGGGACTCCGGCGGAGTGCACGTCGGCGACCCGGTGGCTGCGATCGGCAGCCCGTTCGGAAACGAGAACTCGCTCACGGTCGGCGTCGTCTCGGCAACCGAGCGCTCGATCGAGTCGCTCACCTCGCAGTACAACCTCGTGGACGCGATTCAGGTCGACGCGCCGATCAACCACGGCAGCTCCGGCGGGCCGCTCTTCGACGCCCAGGGCCGTGTGATCGGGATCAACGCACAGATCCGGAGCGACTCGGGCAACGCGGAAGGAGTCGGCTTCGCGGTGCCGATCAACGCCGCCCGCCGCTCGATGCGTCAGCTGCTCGTCGGCGGAACGGTCTCTTACGCCTACGTCGGGGTGACCTCCGAGGATCTGACGCCGGGGATTGCCCGCCGCTTCCACTATCCTGTGCGGTACGGAGCCGTGATCACGACCGTTCGGCCCGACAGCCCCGCCGATCGGGCCGGGCTTCGGGGCGGCTCCGACGAGCGCGACTTCAACGGCTCGTCGTTCACCTTCGGCGGCGACGTCGTCGTCTCGATCGGCGGCCGGCCGGTCCGAAGCGCGGCGGACGTCGTCCGGTCAGTGACCGAGCGATTGCATCCCGGACAGACGGTCACGTTCACGATCGTGCGTCGCGGCGAGCACAGGTCCGTGGCGGTTACCCTGGCCACGCGGCCCAAGAATCCGGACGCCGGGCGGTAGCCCGGCGGCTCCGTCCTCGCCCGGCAGGCTACGCTCATCCAGTGAGCGCGGCGCGCCGGCACCTGATCATCGTCTCCAACCGCGGGCCGGTCACCTACACGCGGGACGAGCACGGCCGCTCGGCACGGCGCGGAGGAGGGGGTCTCGTCACCGCTCTGGCGCCGCTCGTCTCGCGGCACGAAGTGACCTGGGTCGCGAACGCGATGACGGACGAGGATCGGGCGGTCGCCGCCGAAGCTGCCGGGACCTTCGACGAGACCGGCCGCGACGGGTCGTCGTACCGCCTGCGCCTCGTCGTCCACGACCAGGCGGACTTCGACCGCTTCTACAACGAGTTCGCGAACCCGGCGCTGTGGTTCCTCCAGCACGAGCTGTGGAACCTGGTGGGCGATCCTGACCTCCGCGGCGCCTGGAAGAGCTACCGGCGGGTCAACGAGGCGGTTGCCGAGGCGGTTCTGGACGAGGACGCATCCGAGCCGGATGCCCCGATCTGGTTCCACGACTACCAGCTGTACCTGGCACCGGCGACCGTGCGGCTCGCCCGGCCCGAGGCGGCGATGGCGCACTTCGTCCACATCCCGTGGCCGACCCCCGCCGCGTGGAACGTCCTCCCCGACGACATGTCGCACGCAATCCACGAGGGCTTGCTCGCCAACGACGTGGTCGGCTTCCACACTCACCGCTGGCGTGAGAACTTCCTCGGGTCGGCCGCTGCCGTGCTCGGCGCGGACGTAGACGTCGAGGCGGGCACGGTCGAGTACGACGGCCGCAGCACCCTCGTCACCGCGCATCCGATCTCCGTCGACACCGGCGAGTTCGCCGAGCTCGTCGGCAGCGAGGCCGTGCAGGCCGAGCAGCGCGAGCTCGAGCCGCTGCGTCGCGAGCGCCTGATCGTGCGTGTCGACCGCACCGATCCGTCCAAGAACATCGTGCGCGGGTTCGAGGCGTACGGCCGACTGCTCGAGACACACCCGGAGGTGCACGGACGCGTTGTCATGCTGGCGCTCCTCGACCCCTCGCGGCAGGACATCGCGCAGTACGCCGCCTACGTCGACGAGATCCGCGCCGCCGCCGGCGAGGTGAACGACCGGTTTGCGCGCGACGGCTGGGAGCCGGTCCTGCTCCAGGTGCGCGACGACTTCTCTCGGTCGGTGGCCGCCTACACGCAGTACGACGTGCTGTTCGTGAACCCGATCTCCGACGGGCTGAACCTGGTCGCGAAGGAGGCTCCGCTCGTGAACGAGCACGACGGCGTGCTCGTGCTCTCCCGCAACGCCGGCGCGTACGAGGAGCTCGCCCCCTGGGTGGTCGCGGTCGACCCGTTCGACATCGACGGGCAGGCCGAGGCGTTGTACACCGCGCTCTCGCTTCCCGAGGCGGACCGCCGCACCCGCGCCGAGGCGCTTCGCGCGCACGTCCGTGAGCACGACCTGGTCGAGTGGCTCGACCTCCAGCTCGCCGATCTCGATCGGGTTTCGGCCGCTCAGATGAGCTAGGCAGCCGCCCGGGCAAAGCCCGACGGTGCCGGAAAGGGCGGGCAGTCTAGCTACGATCGCCCTGCGATGGCCGACCTCTCGCACGTCGACGAGTCCGGCGACGTTCGCATGGTCGACGTCGGCGGCAAGCCGCTCTCGCGGCGGCGGGCGGTTGCGACCGCGTCCGTGCGGATGGCGCCGGAGACCGCCGAGCGGCTGCGTGAGCTGCCGAAGGGCGATGCGCTCGTTACCGCGCAGATCGCCGGGGTGATGGCGGCGAAGCGTACGGCCGAGCTCATCCCGCTCTGCCATCCGCTTCCGCTGTCGCACATCGACGTGTCGCTGGAGGTCGGCGATGCCGGCGTCGAGATCACCGCCTCGGCGGAGACAACGGCGCAGACCGGGGTCGAGATGGAGGCCCTCGTCGCCGCGTCGGTTGCTGCGCTGACCGTCTACGACATGGCGAAAGCGATCGACAAGACGATGGTTGTCGAGGGCGTCCGGCTCCTCGAGAAGACGAAGGAACGTGCAGCCGTAGGCTCGACGGAGGCTGAGCAATGAGCGGAGGTGCCGGCTTTGCCGGCGCCGGAGCGGGCCCTTGAGGGCGGCCGTGCTGACCGTCTCCGACGGCGTCTCCGAGGGGACGCGCGAGGACACGAGCGGCGACCTGCTCACGGAGCTTCTCGCCGGCGAAGGGTTCGAGGTCGAGCGACGCGTGGTCCCGGACGACCGGGACGCGATCTCCGATGGCATCGTTGCCTTGTCGGACAACGTCCAGGTTGTGCTGACCACCGGCGGCACCGGTCTCGGCCCCCGCGACGTAACTCCGGAGGCGACGATGGAGGTGCTCGACCGGGCCGCTCCCGGCATCGCCGAGGCGATCCGCGCCGACTCGATCGCAAAGACGCCGCACGCGCTCCTCTCACGCGGGATCGCCGGGACGCGCGGGAACACGCTCGTCGTCAACCTGCCCGGCTCGCCCGGCGGCTGCCGGGACGGCTTCGCCGTGCTGAAGCCGGCACTCGCGCACGCGCTGCAGCTGCTCGCCGGCGAGACGACCTCGGGCCATCGGCAGACGTGAGGTGAGCGTTCTCGCCACCCACCCGCGGCGCTTCGCGTCGCTCGTCAAGATCGAGCACACCGTCTTCGCGCTCCCGTTCGCCTACGTCGGCGCCTTTCTGGCGGTCGACGCGGTGCCGAGCGCGCACGATCTCGTGTGGATCACGGTGGCGATGGTCGGCGCCCGGTCGCTCGCGATGGCGCTCAACCGGCTGATCGACGCGGAGATCGACGCCCGCAACCCGCGCACCGCCAGCCGCGAGCTTCCCGCCGGCCGGCTGACCCGGGCTCAGGTCGTTGTCTTCTGCCTCGCCTCGCTCGCCGTCTTCCTGGTGGCGGTCTGGCAGCTGGCGCCGATCTGCCGGTGGCTCTGGCCGATTCCCGTCGCCGGCTTCGTCGTCTACCCGTACCTGAAGCGCGTCACGTGGCTCGCGCACCTGTGGCTCGGTGCCGTGGACGGGCTGGCGCCGATGGGCGCCTGGGTGGCGATCCGGGGCGATCTGCCCTGGCAGGCGTGGGCGCTCGGCGGCGCGGTCGCGGCCTGGGTCGCCGGCTTCGATCTCTTCTACTCGCTCTTCGACGTCGAGATCGACCGCGCCCAGGGCCTGCATTCGTGGGCGACCCGCTGGGGCGAGCGGGGCGTCTTCCGAGGAGCACGCGTGCTCCATCTCGTCACGGTCTGGCTGCTCGCGGCGGCCGGCGCCGGCCTCGACGTGGGCCTTCTGTACTGGCTCGGCCTGGCTGTGGTCGCAGGGCTGCTCTCCTACGAGCACTCGCTGGTGCGGCCGGGCGACCTGCGCCGGCTCGACGCCGCCTTCTTCACGATGAACGGCGTGATCAGCGTCAGCTTCTTCGCCTTCGTCCTCGCCGACGTCCTCGTCCAGTGATCCAGGCCCGCCGGCTCGGCCGGACCTACGGCACGAAGCACGTGATCCGCGACCTCGACCTCGACGTCGGCCGGGGCGACTTCCTGCTGTTGACCGGCCCGAACGGCTCCGGCAAGACGACCTTGCTGCGCCTGATCGCAGGCCTGCTCGTCCCGACCGCCGGCGAGCTGGAGGTCCATGCGCCGCGTGAGCGGATCGGTTTCCTCGGCCACGAACCGCTCGTCTACCGCGAGCTGACCGCGATCGAGAACCTCGACCTGTACGGGCGGCTGTACCGCGTGCCGGAGCGGAGGGAACGGATCGGGATGCTGCTCGAGCGCTTCGACCTCTGGGACGCCCGCGGCCAGCGTGCGGACTCGTTCTCGCGTGGGATGTTGCAGCGCCTGGCGCTCTGCCGTTCTCTGCTTCACGACCCGGAGCTGCTCGTCCTCGACGAGCCGTTCAGCGCGCTCGACGAGGAAGGGGCCGCATTGCTCGACCGCGAGCTGGGCGACCTGCGCCCGCGCGCGACGTTCGTCGTCTCGACGCACGATCCGGCGCGCCTGGAATCGCTTGCCTCGCAGACGCTCGCCTTCGGCTCGCTTCACGGGGGAAACGGCAGATTTCCCCCGTGAGCCCCCTTCCGAGCTCCGCCGCTGGCTTCGCCAGCGCCGTTCGCGATTGCTTTCGCAGTGAGCGGCTCGGGGCCGCGCCCGCCATGTCGGTCGCGGCGCCGAAGGCCACTCCTTCTCGGGATCAGGCCGGTCGATGAGCACGTACTTCGCAGACGTGGCGACGCTCGCCCGCAAGGACCTGCGGCTCGAGCTTCGCGCCCGCAGCATCGTCCCGGCGATGCTGCTCTTCGTCGTCGCTGCGCTCGTCGTCTTTCACTTCGCCTTGCCCTCAGGCAGCTCCGATCTGGCCGCGAAGGGGTTGCTGTGGGTGGCGATCGTCTTCACGGCGCTGCTCGGGCTCACGCGCGCCTTCGTCGCCGAGCGGGAGCAGCGTCTGCTCGACGGGCTCCTGCTCGCCCCCTGCGACCGCAGCGCGATCTGGCTCGCCAAGGCGCTCGCGATGCTCGGGTTCCTCGTCGTCGCGGAGCTGATCGCGCTCCCCGCGTTCGCGCTGTTCTTCTCCGGGATCGACGGCGCGACGATCGCGGGGGTCGCGCTGGCCGATCTCGGCATCTGTGCGGTCGGCACGGTCCTCGCGGCGATGGCGGCCGCCGGCCGCGCGCGAGAGCTGCTGCTCCCGTTGCTCTTCCTGCCCCTCGCGATTCCGATCGTCGTCGGGGGAGTCGGAGCCGGTGTCGCCGAGGAACCCGCTCGTTACCTGGGGTTTCTCGCGCTCTACGACGGTGTCTTTGCGATCATCTCCTGGGCGTCCTTTGAGTACGTCGTTACGGAATAACCAGGTCGCGCTGACCGCGATCCTCGCCGCCGTGCTGATTCCGGTGGCGATTGCGCTCGTCTTCTTCTATGCGCCGGTCGACGAGGACGGCCTCAACCAGAAGATCTTCTACTTCCACGTTCCAATCGCGCTGAGCGCATACGCCTGCTTCGGCTGGGGTGCCTGGAAAGGCCTGGTGCACCTCTGGAAGGGCAAGCCCGGCGCCGACCTGGAGAGCTACGTCGCGATCCACATCGGCCTGATCTTCGGGGTGATGACCCTGCTGACCGGATCGGTGTGGGCCAAGTTCCGCTGGGGCCACTGGTGGCTCTGGAGCGAGCGCCAGCTCGTCCTGTTCCTCGTGCTCTTCCTCTTCTACTCCGCGTACTTCATGCTCCGGTACTCGGTCGAGCCGGGGCCGCAGCGGGCGAACATGTGCGCGGTCTACTCGCTCTTCGGCGTGATCCTGATCCCGATCAGCTTTCTCGCGATCCGGCTCGCCAACCAGTACATCCACCCGGTCGCGTTCAACCGCCACGGGCCGCAGATGGCCGGCTCGCAGTTCTTCACGTTCTGCGTCTGCCTGGCGGCGATGCTCTCGCTGTTCGCCGCGCTCTACCAGTTCGAGCTCGCCGGCAAGCGGCTCGACGCGCGCCTCCGCGAGCTGCGGGAGCTCCTCGCATGAAGTCGCTCGCCTTCGGTTCGCTCCCGCGGGGGAAACGGCTGGTTTCCCCCGCGAGCCCCCTTCCGAGCTCCCCTGCCGGCTTCGCCGGCAGCGTTCGCGATTGCCTTCTCAGCGAGCCGGACGGTGCCGCGCCCGCCATGTCGGTCGCGGCGACGAAATCCCCTCAGGCAAGCTGGGACAAGAGTCCATGAGCACGGAAGAGAAGTACGTCGCCGCTGCGTACCTGATCGTGTTCGCGTTCGTTCTCGTCTATTTCCTGATCATGGCGCTGAAGCTCGCTCGGCTCGAGCGGGAGGTCGGCGAGCTCGCCGAGCTGGCGCGCAAGCGGGTCGATGGCTGAGTACTTCTTCGGGTTCGCCTTCCTCGCGTACGCGGGGGCGGCGATCGCCTACGCCGTCGACGTCCGGCGGCCGGGTCCCGCCGGGCGCTTCGCGACCTGGGGAGTCCGGCTCGGCTGGCTGTTCCAGACTGCGCTGCTCGTCGACCAGGCGGCGCGCGCCGACGGCTTCCCGTGGGCGACCTGGGCCGGGTCGCTGAACCTCTTCGTCTGGCTCGTCGTCAGCGTCTACCTCGTCTGGGGGTGCCGGACGCGCTACCGGCTGCTCGGCCTGGCGGTGCTCCCGCTCGCTTCGGCACTGCTCGTCGCCGCCCGGCTCGGCGGCGGCACGGCCGCGCACGAGCAGAGCGACTACTCGACCGCGTTCCTCGTCGTCCACGTCGGGCTCCTCTCGTTCGCGTTTGCCGCGTTCACGCTCGCAGCCGCGCTCTCGGCGCTCTACCTCTGGCAGGAGCAGCGGCTGAAGAGCCACCGGCCGGCCTCACTCCTCGGCCGGGCCCCGTCGCTGGTCACGCTGGAGACGTTGGCGGGGCGAACGATCGCCGTTGCCGTGCCCGCGCTGACCGCCGGGATCGTCGCCGGACTCGTCCGGCTCCGGAACGACGGCGGAACGGTCGACGCGCTGATGGCGGTCACGCTCGGCACGTGGGCCGTCTACGGCAGCTACCTCGTTCTCCGCTACGAGGCAGGCTGGCGCGGCCGGCGGGTCGCGTATCTGGCGCTCGCCGGGTTCGCACTGGTCGTGGTCGCGCGGCTGGGTCTCCAGGTGGGGCACTTCTCGTGACGCTCACCCTCGTCGGCCTGTCTCACCAGGCGACGCCCGTCGCCGTCCGCGAGCGCGCGTTCGTCCCGCTGCCGCAGGCGGCCGAGCTGGCGGCAGCACTCGCCGAGGAGGGCGAGGCGGTGTGTCTGTCGACCTGTAACCGCACGGAGCTGTACGTCGTCGGGCCCGAGGCCGAGCGCCGGGCCGTGGACACCCTCGCCTCCGTGAGCGGGCTGCCTCTGGAGGAGCTCCGCTCGGTCGTCTATCGGCTGGCGGACGAGGCGGCGGCGCTTCATCTGTTCCGGGTTGCCGCCGGGCTCGACTCGCTCGTCCCCGGCGAGGGCGAGATCCTCGGCCAGGTGCGTGGGGCCTTCGAGGCAGGCAGTACCGGCCCGGTGCTGGATCGGCTCTTCCGCCAGGCGCTGCATGCCGGGAAGAAAGTCCGGGCCGAGACGGCGATCGCGGAGAGCCCGGCCTCGGTCTCGGCTGCTGCGGCGGCACTCGTCCAGCAGGTGTTCGGACAGCTGGAAGGCTGCCGCGTGCTCCTCGTCGGCGCCGGCCACGTGGCCGAGCTGGCCGCGCGGAGTCTCGCGGCCCGCGGAGCCCGGATCGCGTACGTGGCCAATCGGTCGCCCCAGCGGGCGGTCGAGCTCGCCGGGCGGTTCCGCAGCGCGGGGATCGGGATCGAGGGTGCGGCCGAGGTGCTCGGGGAGATCGACGTGGTCGTCTCGTCGACCGGCGCCTCCGGGCACGTCCTGGAGCAGGAGCAGATTGCCGCCGCGCTCGGGGCGCGCAAGGGCCGGCCGCTGTTCCTGATCGACCTGGCGGTGCCGCGTGATCTCGACCCCGCGATCCACGAGCTCGACGGCTGCTACCTGTACGACATCGACGATCTCGAGTCCGTTGTCGCCTCGAGCCTTGCCGGACGGCGGAGGGAGGCTGCGCGGGCGGAGGCGATCGTCGCGGAGGAGGCGGAGAGCTTCCGCGACTGGCAGGCCTCGCGTGAGGTCGTTCCCGCGATCGCGTCTTTGCGGGCGCATGCGGAGGAGATCCGGGCGGCCGAGCTCGAGCGGGCGCGCGGGCGGCTCTCGTCGTCCGACCAGGAGGTCGTCGAGTCGATCACGGCGCGGATCGTCGACAAGCTGCTCCACCTGCCGACGGTGCGGCTGAAGGAGGCCGCCGCCGGCGCTGACGGCGGAAGCTATGCGCAGGCAGTCCGGCACCTGTTCGGTCTCGGCGACGAGCAGGAGTGACCGTCCTCCGGCTCGGCTCGCGCGGGAGCCGCCTCGCGCTCAAGCAGGCGGCGCTCGCAGCCGAGCTGCTGTCGGTCCCCGTCGCGATCGTCCCGATCACGACTGCGGGCGACCGCGACCGGCGGCGACCGTTCGGCGAGATCGGCGCCCGCGGCGTGTTTGTGAAGGAGCTCGAGGAGGCGCTGCTCGACGGCCGGATCGACGCTGCCGTGCACTCGGCGAAGGACATGACCTCGACCGACACCGCCGGGCTGGCGGTCGGTGCCTACCTGCCCCGGGACGATCCGCGCGACGCGCTGTGCGGCGCGGACGAGGTCCGGCCGGGCATGCGGATCGGCACTGCCTCCGTCCGCCGGCGCGCGCAGCTGCTGGCGCTCGAGCCGACGTTGTCGATCGAGCCGCTCCGCGGCAACATCGACACCCGCCTGCGGAAGCGGGGCGAGCGCGGCCTCGACGCCGTCGTCCTCGCCGCGTGCGGGCTCGATCGGCTCGGCCTCGCTGCCGAGATCGGGCGGCGCTTCGATCCCGTCGAGGTCCTACCGGAGGCCGGTCAGGGAGCGTTGGCGCTCCAGGTGCGGGCGGGGGAGCACGAGCTCGTCGCGGGTGCCGACGATGCGGAGACACGGCGCAGGGTCGAGGCGGAGCGCGCCTGTGTCGCGGCAGTCGGCGGGGGCTGCCTGGCGCCGGTGGCTGCGCATCATGACGGGGTCCTGCTCACCGCTCTCGTGGCGGACGAGGACGGCCGCTGGGTGGAGCGGCGCAGCGGCGACGATCCGGCCGCCCTCGGGGAGGAGCTCGCACGGCTCGCGTCGTCCTGACGCGTCCGGAAGGACGGAACGAGGAGCTCGCCGAGCAGCTCCGAGCGCTCGGCCACGACGTCGTGATCGCTCCTCTGATCGCGATCGAGCCGGTCGAAACGGGGCCGGTCGATCTCGACGGCTACGACTGGCTCGTGTTGACGAGCGCCACCGGCGCTCGCGAGCTGAAGAGGCGCGTGACGGGACGGGCCGCACGTGTCGCGGCGATCGGCTCGGCAACGGCGCGCGCCTGGGGTGAGGTCGATCTCGTTCCGCGGTTAGCCTCGCAGGAGGGGCTGCTCGCCGAGCTGCCGCGGCCCGCCGGGCGGGTTCTCTTCGCGGGTGCCGAAGGTGCCCGGCCGCTCCTGGCCCAGGAGCTGGCCGCCGACGTCGTCGTCCTGTACCGCGCGCGTGCGCTCTCACCCCGCATCGAGGGCGACCTCGCCGTCGTCGCGTCGCCGTCGGCAGCGCGCGCGCTCGCAGACGTGAACCCGGCGATCCCGGTGGTGACGATCGGGCCCGAGACGACGACGGCGGCCCGGAACGCGGGCCTAAAGGTCCTGCGCGAGGCGGCGACCGCGGACGTCCCCGGGCTCGTCCGAGCGGTTGACGGGTAGCCTCCGGCCGTGTTCATCACCTTCCTCTCCGACTTCGGGCTCCAGGACGATTTCGTCGGCACCTGTCACGGCGTGATCGCGCGGATCGCACCTGACGCGCCGATCATCGACATCACGCACGGGATCGAGCCGCAGGCGGTTCTCCAGGGCGCGATCGTGCTCGCCAACACCGTTCCGTACATGCCCGAGGGCGTTCACCTCGCGGTCGTGGATCCGGGCGTGGGCACCGGACGGCGGTCGCTCGCCGTCAGGGATGCCGCAGGCCGGCTCTACGTCGGCCCCGACAACGGCCTACTCGTGCCGGCGGCCGAGAGGCAGGGTGGGATCCAGAGCGCCTGGGAGCTCGCGAACCAGGCGTACATGCTCGAGCCCGTGTCACGGACCTTCCACGGTCGCGACGTGTTCGCGCCGGCGGCCGCGCACCTCGCGGTCGGGCTCGATCCGGCCGAGCTCGGCCCTCCCGTCGAGCCCGGCTCGCTCGTGCGCCTCGAGTTGCCCGCACCCGACATCGGCGGCTCGCGGATCGTCGCCACCGTCCTCTACGTCGACCGGTACGGGAACATCCAGCTCAATCTCTCTCGCTCGGACGTGGAGCAGGCGGGGATCCTGCCCGGCCGGCAGGTCGAGCTCGATCTAGGCACGGACCGCTACTACGCGACCGCGGCGAGCACATTCGCCGACGCGCGGCCGGGCGACATCATCCTCTACGAGGACGCCTACCAGAACGTCGCGGTTGCGATCACCGACGGCAACGCCGCCGAGGTCTTCGCGATCCGTCCCGGTCGGCGGCTCGTCATCGTCTCGTAGTGTGTGCGAACAGCCGTCTGGTGTCTCCCCTTGACGTCCGCTCCCCATCGGTTAGGGTCCTCCGTCAAGGGACGTCCGCGGCACGGTAGCACCGGCCCGGACGTCCTTTTTCGTGCTCGCCGGCTCGGGCGCGGCGAGCCTTTGGGAGAACCGAACTACGTACGAGTGAGTCCGGCATGACCGAGAAACCTTGAGTGGCGAGGGCCGGAATCGAACCGGCGACACCACGGTTTTCAGCCGTGTGCTCTACCGACTGAGCTACCTCGCCGCGCGGGTGAGTGTAGCCAAGAGAAACGGCGCGGCCGCTCGCCGGCGACCGAGCCGGCGAGCACAGACAGGACGTGGTGTCGCCGGTTCGATTCCGGCCCTCGCCACTTCTCTGCGGCATCGCTCGATCGCGGACGCGTGCAGCGGGCGGTTAGTGCGTTCTGGCGGCGCGGAGGCGCTCGACCAGAGCTTCCAGCATTTGGCCCTTGACCAGGACGTCGTCTGCGCCGGCTTCTGTTGCCCGGTCGTGCATTGCTGTGCTCTCGTCCCCCGTGAGCGCGATCAGGCAGATGTGCGGGTGGTCCTCGCGAAGCTTTCGGATCGCGGTCACGCCGTCCATGTTCGGCATGTGGAGATCGACGACGACCGCGTCCGGGTCGAGCTGTTCGGCCAGGTCGAGGGTCTCGTGACCGTCGTACGCAAGCGCGACGACGGTCAGCTCGGGCTGCTCCTCGATGAGGAGTCGGAGCGCCGCGGCGTAGCGCCGGTCGTCATCCGCAAGCAGGACTCTGATCGTCCCGTGTTCCGAGGCTGGGGTCACTCTTCAGTAGTTTGCCCGACGTGGAAACTGAGGAAACGAACAAGGCGGTTGCAGTCATCGGCGCCGCCCTCGATCTCGGCGCCGGGAGGCGCGGCGTGGACATGGGTCCGTCCGCGATCCGCTACGCCGGTCTGGAGGCGCGGATCAGGTCGCTTGGCCGCGATTGCATCGACCTCGGCAACGTCCAGACCGCGGTCGCAGAGGCCGCAGCCGTCGGCGACGAGCGCATCCGCTACCTCCACGACATCCTCACCGCCTGCGAGCGGGTCGCCGACAAGGTGGCCGCAGCAAACGCGGAGGGGCGATTGCCGCTCGTTCTCGGCGGGGACCACTCCGTCGCGCTGGGGACGCTCGGCGGCCTGGCGCGCGGGTCGGGTGCCGGCGGCGTCCTCTGGCTGGATGCGCACGGCGACCTGAACCGGCCCGAGACGAGCCCGACCGGGAACGTCCACGGCATGGTCCTCGCCGCCGCGATGGGGCTGGGCGGACCGGACTTCGACGTTCCTGGCATCACCTTTCCTTCCGTCGACCCGAGCCGGGTGGCGCTCGTCGGCGTCCGCTCCCTCGACGACGGAGAACGCGCGCTCCTGCACGATCTGAACGCCACGGTCTTCACGATGAGCGACGTCGATCGGCTGGGAATCGAGCAGGCGGTGACGAAGGCGCTCGAGCAGGTCGACGGTGCCGGCTTCGTCCATGTGAGCCTCGACATGGACGCGCTCGATCCGGACGTTGCGCCCGGGGTGGGCACGCCGGTCCGCGGCGGCCTCTCCTACCGCGAGGCTCACCTCGCGATGGAGCTCGTTGCCGAGTCCGGGCTGATGGACTCCCTCGAAGTCGTCGAGGTGAATCCGATCCTCGACCGCGAGAACGAGACCGCCCAGCTGGCAGTCGAGCTGGTCGCGAGCGCCCTCGGCGCCCGCATTCTCTAGCGCCAGTACTTCCGGCCCTTCAGCTCGTCCGGCAGGTGGTCGACGTCGAACCCGGCCGGATCGTCGTGCGGATAGACGTAGCCCTGTCCGCGGCCGAGCTTCTTCGCTCCCGGGTAGTGCGCGTCCCGAAGGGCCTCGGGCGGCGGGAGGCTGCCGTGCTCGCGAACGTCCTGTCGAGCCTCGGCGAGCGCGACCAGGACGGCGTTCGACTTCGGCGCGAGCGCGAGGTAGATCGCCGCCTGGGCGAGGTTGAGCTGCGCCTCCGGCAGGCCCACGTGCTCCACCGCCTGGGCGGCGGCGACGGCGACCACGAGCGCTTGCGGATCCGCGTTGCCGATGTCCTCCGAGGCGAGGATCACCATCCGACGCGCGATGAAGCGCGCGTCCTCGCCGCCCTCCAGCATCGAGGCGAGGTAGTACACGGCCGCGTCCGGATCTGAGCCCCGCATCGACTTGATGAACGCGGACGTGAAGTCGTAGTGGGCGTCACCGCCCTTGTCGTAGAGCAGCGGACGCTTCCGGGCTGCGTCCTCGACGTGCTCCTCGGTGATCGCCCCGCCCGAGACGGTCTGGGCAGCGAGCTCGAGGATGCTCAGCGCGCTGCGCGCGTCTCCTCCCGCGCGGCGGGCGATCAGCGCGCGCAGCGCATCCGGTAGCGTCACCCCGAGTGCATCTTCGCCTCGGCGGACAACGGCTGTCAGCTCGTCGACTGCCAGTGCATTCAGCTCGTAGAGCTGGACGCGCGAGAGCAGTGCCGAGTTCACCTCGAAGTAGGGGTTTTCCGTCGTCGCCCCGATCAGCGTGATCAGCCCGTTCTCGACCGCGGGCAGGAGTGCGTCCTGTTGGGCCTTGTTGAAGCGGTGGATCTCGTCCAGGAACAGGATCGTCCGCCGGCCGTGGCCGCCGAGCCGTTCGGTCGCCCGCCCGAGAACGCCGCGCACGTCGGCGACCGACGCCGAGACGGCCGAGAGCTCCTCGAATGCTGCTCCTGTGGTCGCGGCGATGATCCGCGCCAGGGTCGTCTTCCCGCTCCCGGGCGGGCCGAAGAAGATTGCCGAGCCGACGCGATCCTCCGCGATCGCACGCCTGAGCGCCGATCCTTCTCCGAGCACGTGCTCCTGGCCGACGAACTGCTCGAGCGTCGAAGGGCGGAGCCGCATCGCCAGCGGCGCGTGGTCGGCCGAGCGTCGTTCGGCCGCGTCTGCGAACAGGTCCGACACGGCGAGAAGTATGCTCAGCGCATGTCGCGGCAGGAGCAAACCGGCCTGGCCGACGAGTTCGCACCGGTCCTGCCCGGCCGCGGCGCGAGCGACTACGAGCGCTACCTGCGCACCGACGAGCTGCTCGCGCTCCAGAAGCAGCCTGAGGAGCGGGCGCACCACGACGAGCTGTTGTTCCAGACCACGCACCAGTCCTCGGAGCTGTGGCTGAAGCTGGCGGGCGAGGAGATGGAGCTCGCCACCGCCCAGCTGGAACGCGGCGAGATCCGGCCCGCGCTTCGACTACTCGGCCGCGTCGCGCTCTGCTTCAGGCTCGTCACGCACGCCCTGGACATGCTCGAGCGGATGTCCCCGTGGGAGTACACCGAGGCCGTGCGACCGGTCCTCGGCCACGGCAGCGGCTTCGACTCGCCCGGCTGGAGCCGCGTCCGGCATGCAGCGCCTGCGCTGCTCCAGGCGTTCGACCAGCTCCGCCGTAACGAAGGGCTGTCTCTACTCGAGGTCTACACGCAGGGCCGCGAGCGGGAGGACCTCTACCAGCTCGCCGAGGCGCTGACCGATCTCGACGAATGGGCGACCACGTGGCGCGTTCGGCACTTCATGGTCGTCGAGCGGACGATCGGCGGCGACGTCGTCGGCACCCAGGGCACACCGGTGGAGATGCTCGGCAAGCTCGTCCAGCGCAAGCTCTACCCGGAGCTGTGGAAGGTTCGGACCGAGCTGACGAACCGCGCGATCGAGGGGCAAGGCTGAGCGGCACCGAGTCCGCCTGGAGCGGAGCAACGTATGAGCGGATCGCGGAGGCGTTCGCTCCCGTTCACCACAGGATCGTCGACGCGCTCTCGCTGTCGGCAGGCGAGCGCTTCCTCGACCTAGCGTGCGGCACCGGCGGCGTTGCGCTGATTGCCGCACGGGCGGGCGCCGACGTGACCGGGTTGGACATCTCGGCCGACCAGCTCGAGAAAGCGCGGGCGACGGCCGCGGACGTAGGACTGCCGATTCGCTTCGACCAGGGAGATGCACAGTCGCTGCCGTATCCGGACGGCGCATTCGATGCGGCGGCGTCGGCGTTCGGCGTGATCTTCGCGCCGGACCACGCACGGGCGGCGGCCGAGCTGACACGGGTGTGCGGTCCGGGCGCGCGGTTCGCGATCACGACCTGGTTGCGCGACGAGTGGTTTCGCCTGGGCGTGCGGCTGCGTCCCGACTACGAGGGCATTACGTCTCAACGCTGGGGCGACGAGGAGTACGTGCGCGGTCTCTTCCTGGAGGCTCAGCTGTCCTTCGAGCGGGGCGACGCGACGATCTCGGCCGGGTCGGCGGACGACTGCTGGCAGCTGCTCTCGTCGTCTGTGCCGCCGCTGAAGGCATGGCTCGAGACGCTGGGGCCCGAGGAGCGCGAGAGTGCGGCAGGCGAGTACAAACAGCTGCTCGGCGACGGCTCGCTCACGCGTGAGTACGTGCTGATCCTGGGGACACGCCGTTGAGGGACGAAGCGGTCGAGCTGCTCCAGGCCTTGATCCGGGTCGACACCGTCAACCCGCCCGGGAACGAGACCCGCGCCGCAGAGGTGCTACGCGACTACCTCGAACCGTTCGGGCTCGAGTGCGCGCTCTACGCGCGGGTGCCCGAGCGGGCGAACCTGGTCGCGCGCCTCCCGGGCCGCGGCGACGGTCCCAGCCTGTTGCTCCTGTCGCACACGGACACGGTCCTCGCCGACCCCGCCGAATGGTCGGTCGATCCCTGGTCGGGCGAGCTGCGGGACGGGTTCGTGTGGGGGCGCGGAGCACTGGACATGAAGGGCCAGGTGGCGGCGAGCGCTGTGGCGATCGCGTCTCTCGCGCGCGAGGGTTTTCGGCCTGCAGGGGACCTCATCTTCGCGGCGACCGCAGACGAGGAGATGGGCGAAGGGGTGACCTACGGGCTCGAGTGGCTGTGCTCCGAGCATCCCGACGCGGTGCGCTGCGACTACGCCGTGAACGAAGGCGCGGGCGACCGGGTCGAGCTCGGGGGGAAGGTGCTCTACCTCTGCTCCTCTGCGGAGAAGCGGAGCTCGCCCGTCGTCCTCCACGTCCACGGCCGAAGCGGGCACGGATCCATGCCCGGCATCGCCGACAACGCGCTCGTGAAGGCCGCGGGCCTGATCGAGCGGCTCGGCGAGTTCGCGCCCGACCCGGTGCTGACACCGGAGACGGAGGCGTTCCTGGGCGCGGTCCTGGACAGCGTTCCTTCGGCCGAGGAGGCGCTGGAGGCCGCGAGGTCGGCCGGCGAGCTGGCGGCGCTGCTGGTCGAGCCGCTGCTCGGGATGACGGTCGCTCCGACGATGGTCACGGCGTCCACGAAGCGGAACGTGATCCCCGGCCGCTGCGACGTCACGGTCGACTGCCGGCTTCTGCCGGGGCAGACGGAGGAGGAGGCCGACCGGGTCCTACGGGCGTGGCTCGGCGACGGGGAGTACGAGCTCGAGTGGCGAGACGGCCAGGGCGGCACGCGGTCCGAGCTGGCAACGCCGCTCTGGTCGGCGATCGAGGCGTTCGTGGACCGGCTCGAGCCCGGCGCCCGCCTCGCGCCGATCGCCGTCGCCGGCTTCACCGACTCGCACTGGTTGCGAGAGGCCTTCGGCACGGTTGCGTACGGGTTCTTTCCGATGCGGGCGATGAGCGCCGAGCTGGCCGCCAGGCTGATCCACTCCGCCGACGAGCGCATCGCCGTGGACGACCTCGCGCTCGGCGCCGACTTCCTCCGGCACGTTGCGCTGATCGTCGGCGGGGTCTGACGCGGCCGTCGTCCTTCGGCCTAGGCGTTCCCGGCCTCCTCCCCACTGCGAGCGTAGCGGTGAAACTGTCACCCGGGTGTGACGCGGAGGTGCCGATCGTGCAACGAGACTCCGCGAGGGCACGGTACGCTGGGTGACGATGAGCGAGCAGGGGAAGGTCCGGCTCGGCGGAATGGCGCTTCAGAACGGCGTGCTCGTGCACGGGCCGACGTCTTGGGCGGTCGCCGTTCGCACGGACGCCGGCGAGCTTCGGGTCGCCTCCGGCAAGAAGAGCATCCGCGGCGCCGACGTGAGCAACCCGCTGCTTCGTGGGCCGGTGCGGATCCTCGACGCATTCGCGCTTCTTCCCCGGATCCGCCGGGCGCGGCCCGAGGCGCGGCTGCCGTTCGAGCGTCCGGTCGTGCTCGCCTCGATGGTCGTCAGCGCGATCGTCGCCCACGGGCTCCGACGCTCGTCCGTACTCGGGCCGGCGACGAGGGAGCTCCTCGGCGGCGCGGTCTCGCTCGTCCCCGCGACGCTGGCGCTGCGCGGCTCCGACCTGGCGGCCTACCACGGTGCAGAGCACATCGCAATCGGGACGTATGAGCACGGCGAGCCGCACGCGAAGGAGCACGAGCGCTGCGGTTCGCATCTGATCGGTCCGCTCCTCGTCACGTCGGCGCTGGGTGCAGCGCTCGCAGCGAAGATGCCGGTGCGAGCTCGGGGCTTCGCACGGGTGGCGGCCGCGGTCGGGAGCATCGCGCTCGCGACGGAGATCTTCTCGTGGATGGTGCGGAACGCGGAACACCCGGTCGCCCGAGCGCTGGCCTGGCCGGGACACGAGCTGCAGCACCGGATCGCCACTGCGGAGCCCGACGCCGGCCAGCTCGAGGTTGCCGAGGCGGCGCTCAAGGCCTGCCTCAGGCTCGAGTCCGACGAGGCGCAGCCCCATGGCGCTGAACACCAGGCGACAGGGTAAGCGGCTCCCGCCTGAGATCTTCGACCTCCCCCTGGACAAGATGCGGGAGGGCTACTACACCGACGCCTACTTCAACCACACGCGCTCGGCTCTGCTGGCCGACGGGCGTCACCCACGCGTCGTGATGCAGGTCTTCCAGAAGCACCAGGCCGTCCTCGGCGGGATGGACGAGGCGATTGCCGTCCTGAAGCTCTGCTCCGAGGACTGGGACGCGCTCACCGTGCATGCCCTCTACGACGGCGACCAGATCGAGCCATGGGAGACGGTCATGACAGTCGAGGGCGACTACACCCTCTTCGCCCACCTGGAGACGGTGTACCTCGGCGTGCTCGCGCGGCGAACGCTGATCTCGACGAACGTCACGCGCGTCCTGGAGGCTGCAGCCGGCAAGCCGATCATCTTCATGCCGGCCAGGCACGACCACCACCGCGTCCAGACCGGCGATGGCTATGCCGCGCACGTCGCCGGAGCGCTGGTCGGCGCCGAAATCGGCGTGACGACCGACGCGCAGTCATCCTGGTGGGGCGGCCGCGGCATCGGGACCGTGCCGCATGCTCTGATCGCCGCCTACGGTGGCAACACGGTCCTGGCCGCCACGAAGTTCGCGGAGTGGGCGCCGGAGGACTTCAACATCGTCGTTCTCGTCGACTTCGAGAACGACTCGGTGCGGACGTCACTCGAGGTCGCCCGCGCGTTGAAGGACCGCCTCTGGGGCGTCCGGCTCGACACCTCCGGCCAGCTGGTCGACCGCACGCTCTGGAACGAGATGGGTGACTTCGATCCCCGTGGTGTCAACGAGCGGCTCGTGCGAAAGGTTCGCGACGCGCTCGATCGCGACGGATTCGAGAGCGTGAAGATCGTCGCCTCCGGCGGATTCACGGCCGACCGGATTCGCGTATTCGAGCAGGCGGGCGTTCCCGTCGACGCGTACGGGGTCGGGTCGTCGCTGATCAGGGGCGAGAACGACTTCACCGGCGACATCGTTCTCACAGACGGCCGCCCGACAGCCAAGGTCGGCCGGCGCTACCGAGCCAACGACCGCCTCCAGCTGGTCTCCTAGAGCCGTGCCGCTTCACGACACGTCCGGTGCCAGGCACCGGACATGACCCGTTCGGTCAGGTCAGTCCAGTGAGCGGCTGACCCAGGCTCGTCACGCATCGGCGGAGCTCGGCGCGGCCCCGCGTCGGTTCCGGCCCGAACTCCGCCAGTACGACCGACGCATCGACGAACGAATAGGCGTCGGAGAGACCGATCGTCGTCGAGTAGCTGCTCCATCGCCAGTCCTCGGCTCGGGTGACGATGCCAGCGGCGACCGGATTGTTGGCCGCGTAGCAATACGCGTTGACGAGCTCGGCGGCTGTTGTCTTGCGCCTGGACCAGTAGCGGTCACGAACGAGGTATCCAACCCGCCCGTGGCGTGCGTTGAAGGCTTTGGAATATTCACCATTTAGGTACTGCATGCCGCCTGGGAGCGAGTAATCCGCGACATCGACGATCGCATGCCAGTGCGTCGACAGCTGGACGACGATGATGAGCTTCCAACTATGTCGGGCGGCGGTTGAGACCAGGAGCCGCAGCCACGTGGCGTGATCGACATCGTCGAGGAAGTAGAGGGCCGGCCCTGATGCACCCGACCCCACGTGGTGGATGCCGGGCGCGGAATCGCGGGGTGGGCGAGGCATGGAGGCAGCGTGGGGGCTGGACCGTGCGACGGCAAGTTGGCTGTTCAGGCCGTGGTGTCCGACGCGGCCATGTCCGGTGCCTGGCACCAGACGTGGCCGTTTGGGTCACGACCAGGCCTCGATCGGGTCCGTGGAACGAACCACGTGGACGCCGCGCTCCGCAAAGCGGGCGGCCGCCGCGTCCGCCTCGGCAGTGAAGTCGACCGCACCCGGCACGACCACCGGCGACATGCAGTCCTCCAGGAGATAGAGGCGCTCGGCGGCAAGATCCGCGAGCAGGTCCTCGACCGTCCACGCGACACAGTGGCTCTTCGCCTGGCCGGCGAGCACGACCCGATCGAACGAACGGAGCAGCTCGATCAGCTCATCGTTCCGCCGGCCGCCGACCTCGGGTCCCAGGGCCGAGTACGCCTCCGTCCGCGGGTCGTCCCCCTTCACCTGGAACGCCGGCGAGATCTCTCGCGCGATCGCGTGGAAGAAGAGCGCCTCCTCCACGGCCGACACGAGTGCGTGGCCGATGCCGCCCAACATCGCGTGGTACGGCCAGACGGTCAGCCGGTAGCGGCCGCCTGCCTCGAGCGCCCGCACGTACTCGACGAGCCCCTCCTGCTCGTCGGGATCGGCGGCGCGCCACACTCCCTCCTCGACCTCATGCACCGACACGACCGTGTACGGCGCCGGGTGACGCCCCTCAGCATCGACGAGCCACGAGGCATGGAAGATCTGAAGCGCGTTGTGTGTGTCAAGCGTCGGGATGATCTGGGTGATCGCGCCGAGGTTCCGGTAGACGAACTCGCAGAGCCGCCGATTGTCGGCGGGCGCTCCCGGCACGAAGAGCTCGAAGCCGGGCGTGCAGAACGTGTTCTGGCAGTCGACGAGCAGGAGGCAGACCCGGTAGTCGTCCTCGCGGGCAGGAGAAACCGCGTGGTCACGAGCCCACGTCGCCGCCTCCGCCGCGCGCTCCTCATAGGGCACCTTCCGGATATCGGCGACCGACCCCGGGTCCCAGTGCGGTGGTAGCGGCAGCTCCATGCGCTGAGCGTACTAATGAGGCCGACGGCGGCTGCCGATGCACTGCGCATGCCTCTCTCGTCGGTCGGGCACGACATAGCCCAGGGTGCGCTGACCTGGTTGCCGATCGCGTTCTTCGCGATCCTCGTCGTCCTGATCTGGCGGACGATCTCGTTGATGCCGCGGGTGAAGCCGAACATGACCGAGCCGAACTCGACCTCGTCGGTGACGTTCGCGGACGTCGCCGGCGTCGAGGACGCGAAAGCCGAGCTCCAGGAGGTCGTCGACTTCCTGCGCGACCCGAAACGGTTCGCGCGCCTCGGCGCCCGGGTTCCGAAGGGCTTGCTGCTCTACGGCCCACCGGGCACCGGGAAGACGCTGCTCGCGAAGGCGGTCGCCCAGGAATCGGGGGCGAGCTTCTACTCGCAGAGCGCCGCCGCCTTCGTCGAGATGTTCGCCGGGCTCGGAGCCTCACGCATCCGGAAGCTGTTCGCCACCGCCCGGAAGAACGCGCCCGCGATCATCTTCATCGACGAGCTGGATGCGGTCGGTGCGGCGCGGACCGGCCACGGTTTCAACCGCGAGCAGGATCAGACGTTGAACCAGCTCCTCGTCGAGCTCGACGGCTTCGCCTCCGCCGACCAGGTGGTCGTCATGGGCGCGTCGAACAGGATTCAGGATCTCGACCCGGCTCTGCTCCGGCCCGGACGGTTCGACCGGCAGCTGCTGGTCGCCCCGCCGGACCTCGCCGGGCGCGAGAAGATCCTGCAGGTCCACACCCGTGGGAAGCCGCTCGCCGACGACGTCGACCTCGAGTCGGTCGCACGCCAGACCGCCGGTCTCGCCGGCGCCGACCTCGCGAACATCTGCAACGAGGCGGCGATCTTCGCCGGCCGGCGCGATCTCGATCGCATCGGCCAGTCCGAGTTCGAGTCTGCCCTCGAGCGTGTCGTCGCCGGCCTCCAGCAGCGCCGCATCGTCAGCGAGAAGGAGAAGCGGATTCTCGCCTACCACGAAGCCGGGCACGCACTGATGTCGTACCTGATGGGCGAGGCGCTACCGGTGCAGAAGGTGACGATCGTGTCCCGTGGTCAGGCGCTGGGCTACACGCTGAACCTGCCGATGGAAGACCGGTTTCTCCATACGAAGGAGGAGCTGATCGACATGATGAAGGTCTTCCTCGCCGGCAGGGCCGCAGAGGAGGTCGTCTTCGGGCGCGTGACGAACGGGGCGGCAAACGACCTCGAGAAGGCAACGAACCTCGCCCGGGCGATGGTTTTCGAGTACGGCATGGGCGAAGGCGTCGCCAGCCGCACGTTGCGGGCCGACAACTACGCCCTCTCCGAGGAGACGAAGCGGTTGCGCGACGCAGAGCAGGCTCGCCTCACCGACAGTGCATTTCAGGAGGCGGTGCGCCTGATCGAGAAGCACCGGGCACCGCTCGACCGGCTCGCCGCCGCCTTGCTCGAACGCGAGACACTGAACAAGGACGAGTTGGACAAGCTGCTGGCCGACGTCGAGACCGAGTCGCGCGCGGCCGAGACGGTCGGCACCGTCCGCGTCGTCCAGTGACCTGCCGATAGCATCGCGGTCGATGGCCGCGAACGGCATCCACCACGTCGGCGTCGCCGTCGAGGATCTGGACGACGCGATCTCCACGTACCGGCGCCTCTTCGGGGCCGAGCTGGAGGAGCGGGCAACCCAGGGCGAGCATGGCGTCGAAGCCGCCTCGCTCCGGATCGGTCCGGGCCACGTCGAGCTGCTGAGCGCGCTGGGCCCGGACACCCCCGTCGGCCGGTTTCTGTCGCGCCGTGGCCCGGGGATGCACCATGTCGCCTACGAGGTCGACGACCTGGCGGGCGAGCTGGCGCGACTGGAGGACGAGGGGGCGGAGCTGATCGACGCGGCGCCCCGGCCGGGTCTGTTCGGAATGCAGGTCGCGTTCGTCCATCCGGCTTCGGCGCACGGCGTCCTCTCGGAGCTGGTCGCGCGTGGCTGAACGGACGCGGATCGAGATCGGGTTCGACGGTGGACAGATCATGGGCGCCGTGGTCGACGCCGAGACGGTCGACCGGCTCGAGAAGGCGCTCGCCTCGCGTGAGGACGGGTCTCTCGCCCTCGACGTCGAGGACGGCCGCTACACGGTCGCCCTCAGCCGGATCGTGTACGTGAAGCGGTTCGCGCGCGAAGGCCGAGTCGGCTTCGGCGCCTAGCCGGCGGCGTGGCACTCGAGGTCGGCATCGTCGGCCTGCCGGGGGCGGGTACGACGCAGCTCTTCAACGCTCTGACTCGAGCGGGCGCCCAGGCGCACGACCTCAAGGAGCACGTCGGCATGGCGCCGATCGCCGATCCGCGCCTGGAGCCGGTCGCCGCGGTGGAGAAGGCGCGGAAGGTCACGCCGGCCGCGATCCGAGTCGTCGACGTCCCGGGAACGGGGCCTCAGCTGCTCGGGAACCTGCGCCAGGTGGACGCGCTGCTCATGGTCGTGCGCGAGCCCGGCGAGGGCGAGGAGCTCCGGCTCGAGCTCGTCGTCGCCGACCGCGACCACGTCGAGCGGCGCCTCGAGCGTGTCCGGCAGCAGGCGAAGTCGGGCGACCCGAAGCTCCGCAAGCAGGTCGAGGATCTCGAGCGCCTGCTTGCGCACGTCGAGGGCGGCGGCACCCTGGCCGACTTCGGCGAGCTGCCGCCCGAGCTCGATCCGCTGACGACGAAGCCCGTGGTGGTCGTCGTCAACGGCTCGGAGGGCGTTCCGACCCCGACAGCGCTCGTCATCGACCTCGCGCTCGAGGAAGAGCTCGCCGGGCTCGAGGACGAGGAGGCGGACGCGTTCCGGGAGGGCGGCCGCTCTGCTCTCGACGAGGTAGCCGGCCGCCTGAAGGACGCGCTCGACCTGGTCACGTTCTTCACCGCGGGCGAGAAGGAGACGCGGGCCTGGACGCTGCATCGCGGCCAGACGGCGCTCGACGCGGCCGGCACGATCCACTCCGACATCGCCCGCGGCTTCATCCGCTGCGAGGTGATCCGCTGGCAGGATCTGGTCGACTGCGGGTCGCGGGCGGAGGTTGCGAAGCGCGGGCTGCAGCGGCTCGAAGGAAAGGACTACGTCGTCGAGGACGGCGACGTCCTGAACATCCGCTTCAACGTCTAACGCTCGCCGCGGCTGCGCCGCGAGCTCGCTCGCGTGGGGGAAACGGCCGGTTTCCCCCGCGGGCCCCCTTCCCTGAGCACTCTGCACCTCAGTGACCGTTGCGTGCCGCGGCCGCGCATGTCGGCCGCGGCGACGGATTGTCTTCATCCGGCGCTAATTGCTGCGGCTCCGGCTACTGCCGCCAGCGCGCCGCCTCGTTGTACGGCAGTGAGCCGCTCGTGGAGGAAGGCACGCGCCAGGATCGCGACCAGCACCGGGTAGAGCGCCGCGAGCACGGAGACCACGCTCAGGAGCCCCTTGGTGGTCGCAATCGCGAAGAGCTCCGTCGCTCCGCTGTCGAGCAGTCCGATCAGGATCAGGACGGCCCACATCCCTGCCGGACCGCGGCTGGGGCGGCGCTGCGTGACCGCCAGGAGGACGAGTGTCGAGGAGGCCAGTCGCAGAATGAAGGTCGCCCAGTACGGATCGTCGTTGGCGGCCGACTCGAGGGCGACCTGCGACGACCCGAAAGACACGGCGGCCAGAATCGCGAGCCCGGCGCCTGCGCTCAGCTGTCGATGCGAACCGGGTGTTCCCGGCTCCCAGCCCGCGAAGGCGACGCCGACGAGTGCAACGGCGATCCCGGCAAGCTGCATGCCGCTCGGGCGCTCGCCGCGGGTCAGGCCGACCGTGAGCGGGATCAACGGCGACGTCGAGGTGATCGGCGCGACGATCCCCATCGACCCGACGGCGAGCCCCTGGTAGAGGGCGCCGATCCCGATCGCCCCGCCGATTCCGGCGAGCACCGCCCAGAGGATCGTCAGCCCGTGGGGCGCCGGCTGCCACCGAACGAGGACGATCGTTCCGAGCAGAACCAGGCCGGCCGGCTGCGACACCGCGAGCACGGTCAGGACCGGCACTGCCCGCGTCTTCAGACCGCCCAGGAAGTCGGAGACTCCCCACGACGCGCTCGCGGCGAGCGCCAGCAGAACGGCGGCCACGACCGGCGGGGACTAGGCTGAGCCGTCGACGGGTCGCGTCGCGGCGACCGCGTCGAGCCGGTTTGCGTGGTAGAGGACGGCCGCTTCGGCGGTCTTCGCCGCCCGCGCGTCGTGGTGGCAGGCGACCGCGTGCAGCAGCTCGGCACGAGCGGCCGCCTCGAGCCCGACCGCGCGCTCCTCGATCAGCCGGGCGCCGAGGTGGACGTGCCCGAGCAGGCGCCCCTCGGCGGTCTGGCGGAACCCCGGGCCGGGTGTCAGCTCCGCGGTGCGCCCGACGTCGTGGAGGAGGGCCGCGGCGAGCAGCAGGTCGGAGCGGAGGCGCGGGTGCAGCTGGCAGAGCTCGCGGCAGATGGTGGCGACGCCGACCGTATGCTCGAGCAGACCTCCGGCGTAGTCGTGATGGCCGTCGGGTGCGGCGGGCAGGGCACGCAGCCGCCGCCGGACTTCGTCTTCGTCGAGGATGCTCGCGACCGTCGCCCGCAGCGCCTGGTCGGCGATCTCCCCGCACAGGAACTCGAGGAATCCCTCGAGCTCGTCGGGATCGCGCCGCATCGCCGGAGCGAGCCCGGCCGGATCCTGCTCGGGTGCAGCCTCGATCGAACGAACCTCCAGCTGGAGTCGGTCGCGGTAGCGCTCCACCCGGCCGAGGACGCGAACCGCATCTCCCTCGCCGAACCGCGCGTCCAGGAGGTCGACGTCGTTCCAGACCCGGCCCTCGATGCGCCCGCTGGCGTCGACGAGCTCGAGCGCGAGGTACGCCGAGCCGCCTCGCGTGCGCAGCCGCCGCTTGCGTGCGACTGCATAGATGCCCTCCACGACCCGGTCCTCGGCCAGCTCGGCGATCGTGCTCACGTCGGGAGTCTAGGTCTGGAAGCGGCTGCTAGGGTCACGGCCGTGGCCGTCGTGAAGCCGTTTCGGGCGCTCCGGTACGCCGAGCGCCGGGCGGGCCCGCTGCGTGACCTCGTCGCCCCGCCGTACGACGTGATCTCGGCCGAGGCGCGCGAGCGCTACCTGGCGAAAAGCCCGTACAACGTCGTCCACGTGACGCTCCCGGACGACGAGGACGATGCTGCGCGGGCGCTCGCCGACTGGCAGGCAGACGGAGTGCTCGCGCGCGAGACCGAGCCGTCGCTCTGGTGGCTCGCGCAGGACTATTCGGGCCCCGACGGCATCGCGCGGCGGCGGGACGGGCTCGTCGGGGCGCTTCGGGTCGAGCCCTACGAGGCCGGGGTCGTGTTGCCGCACGAGCGCACGCACGCGGGCCCGAAGGAGGGACGGCTTCGCCTGCTCCGCGCGACCCGCACGCAGGTCGAGCCGATCTTCCTGCTCTACGAGGGCCCCCTGGAGGGACCGACCGGCGATCCGCTCGTCGACGTCGAGCTCGACGGCGTTCGCAGCCGTTTGTGGCGGCTTGACGGTGAGAGTCCGGCAGCGCTCGCCGACGCGCCGCTCGTGATCGCCGACGGGCACCATCGCTACGAGACCGCGCTCGCGTTCCACGAGGAAGACGGGACGGAGGCGAGCGCGTGGATGCCTGTCGTGATCGTCCCCACGAGGCAGGAAGGCCTGACGATCTTCCCCACCCACCGGATCGCGACCCGGACGAAGCCCCTGCCGGCGCTCGAGCCCTCCTCCAACGGCGACGATCGTGCGATCGCGGAGGTGTACACGCGCTCCGGCTCTGGCTACCTGCGCGGCAATCCCGGCGAGCTCGACGTCGATCTCGTTGCGCGCTTCGCCTCCGACGTCGACTACACCCCGTCCGCCGAGGAGGCGCGGGCGGCGGTCGACGCGGGTGACGCCGAGGCCGCTTTCTTGCTCCGGCCGCCGACGGTGGAGCAGGTGGCGGCGACGGCGAAGGCCGGCCGGACGATGCCGCAGAAGACGACCTTCTTCTATCCGAAGCTCACGTCCGGGCTCTTTTTCCTGCCGCTTGACTGACTGGCTCGCGACCTGCCGCGAGGCAGTCGAGGACGTTCGCGCCGTGCTTACGGACCTGCCTGCCCGATCCGACCGGGAGCCGGTGATCGCGGCCGGGGTCGGCGGTGACGACACGACGGCGATCGACGCGGCCGCCGAGCGTGCGGTCGTCGCTCGCCTCGACGCGGCCGGGGATTCCTTCACGCTCGTCTCCGAGGAGCTCGGCGTCCGTCCCCCTGAGAGTGGGAGCACGACGTGGGTCGTGCTCGATCCGATCGACGGCTCGATCAACGCGAAGCGCGGCCTGCCGTTCTTCTCGCTCTCCATTGCCATCGCCGAGGGCGGGACAATGGGCGACGTCACGTTCGGGTTCGTCTACGACTTCGCGACCGGCGACGAGTGGACGGCCACGCGCGGAGGCGGGGCGAGGCTGAACGGAGTGCCGCTCGCCGGTGAACCGCCGAAGGACCGGATCGAGATCCTGGCGCTCGAGGCGACGCGCACCGATCTCGTCGCCCGTCACACGCCTCCGCTCGTCGGCCTCGTCCACCGTTTGCGCGTGTTCGGTTCGCTTGCCCTCTCCCTCTGCCACCTCGCAGACGGCCGGGTAGATGCCGTCTGCTCGCTGAAAGCGGCCCGCTCGGTCGACATCGCCGCCGCGCAGCTTCTCGTGCGCGAGCGCGGCTACGCGATCGACCTGCCGGACGATCCGCCGTTCACCGCCGCCCCGCTCGACCTCGACGGACGTTCGCGCGTGGTCGCAGCGGGAACAACCGAGTTGTGCGCACAGGTGGCAACGGCACTGTCCGCATAGGCTGCTCCGGCTGGAACTACAAACACTGGCGGGGCGTCGTGTACCCGCCGGGCCTGCCAGAACGCCGCTGGCTCGACCACTACGCCACTCTGTTCGACACGGTCGAGATCAACACGACGTTCTACCGGCTGCCCTCGACCGCCGCCGTCGCCGGCTGGGTGGAGCACACGCCGTCCGGGTTCGTGTTCGCAGCCAAGGCGAGCCGGTTCCTGACGCACATGAAGCGGCTCACGGACATGGACCGGGGCACGCGGCGGTTTTACGAGCGCATCGAGCCGCTCACCCGGTCGCCGAAGTTCGGGCCGGTGCTGTGGCAGCTCCCGCCCAACTTCCACCGCAACGACGAGCGCCTGGCGAAGGCGCTCGCGGAACTGCCTCCCGGCCGGCACGCCTTCGAGTTTCGGCATCCCAGCTGGTTCACCCCCGACGTCTACGAGCTGCTCCGCCAGCACGGCGTCGCGCTGGTGATCGCCGACCGGCCGGAGGTACGGCGGTTCCAGGCTCACGAGCGGACGGCCGACTTCGTCTTTCTGCGTTTCCACCACGGCGGCGGTGACGGGAGCTACACGCACCGCCAGCTCGGCAGCTGGGCGCGGCGCATCGAGGAGTGGCGGCGTGAGGGCGACGTCTACGCCTACTTCAACAACGACTGGGCGGGCTACGCGGTCGAGAACGGGCTCTGGCTCAAGCAACGGCTGGGCTGACACGGGGATTAGCATTTTCGGTCGTGAAGACCTCCGCACTCGCGCTGCTCGTCTTCGCGCTCCTCCTCCCTGCGGTCGGTACGGCGGCGATAAACGCCGCGCCGAGGGTCGCCTTCCAGGCCACCACGCACACGCCGAAGGTCAACGCTCGCTGGCCGTGGTCGATCGTCGTCACGACCCCCGCTGGGCGCCTGCTGCCGGCGACGGTCTCGGTCGCGATCGTCGATCCGCTCGGCGGCGTCCACCCGGTCGAGTACGGCTGCTGCAAGGGCAAGTTCATCACGAACGTGAAGACCAAGGGCCGCTTCGCCGACTACGTGGAGTTCCCGCTGTCGGCGAAGGGCTTCAAGCTCACCTTCCGAGTCACGGTCAAGACCCGGCTCGGCAAGCGGGTCGTCACCTACTGGGTCAAGGCGCGGTGAGCGCGGGGGCCGGCGGCGCCGACGTCGTCGTCGATCACGTGTCCCGCTCGTTCGAGGACGGCAGGATCGCCGCGCTCGCCGACGTCACCTTCCGGGTCGAGCAGGGGGAGTACGTCGCCGTCACCGGCCCCTCCGGCTGCGGCAAGAGCACCCTGCTCAACCTGATCGGAGCTCTCGATCGTCCCGACGGCGGCGAGATCACCGTCGGCGGCACGTTGGTCGGCGAGGCCGACGGGGCGACCTACCGCGCCTCCGTCGTCGGGTTCGTCTTCCAGTTCCACAACCTGATCCCGACGCTGACCGCGTCCGAGAACGTGCAGCTGCCGATGCTCGGCCGTGGGCAGGCCAGGAAGGAGCGGGCGGCGCGGGCGGTCGACCTGCTCACCGAGGTCGGACTGTCCGAACGCCGCTCTGCGTACCCGCCGACCCTCTCCGGCGGCGAGCGGCAGCGGGTCGCGATCGCCCGTGCGCTCGCAAACGAGCCGCTGCTGCTGCTCGCCGACGAGCCCACCGGTGCCCTGGACACATCCACCGGCGGCCAGATCGTCGACCTCCTACGAGGCGTACGGGATCAACGCGGGACGACGATCCTCCTCGTCACCAACGACCCCGAGGTCGCCGCGACCGCCGACCGGATCCTGCGGATCCGCGACGGCCGGATCGAAGAGATCACTCGCGCCGGAGCGCCTCGATCGGCGTCAGCTTGATCGCCCGCCAGGCCGGGTAGAGCGCACCGAGCAGTCCGACGCCGAGGGCGAAGGCGAGGCCCCAGGCGAACACGCCGCCCGTGAAGTTCGCGTGCGTGAGGCTCGACAGCGAGCTGTTCCGGGTGAGCAGCACGGCCGCGAGCCAGCCTCCGAGCAGCCCCAGACCGAGCGCGAGCAGGCAGATCCCCAGAGCCTCGCTGACGATCAAAGCGGCGATCCGCGTCGAGGTCCAGCCGACCGCACGCATGATCCCGATCTCGCGCACGCGCTCGAACACCGACATCGCCATCGTGTTCGTGACGCCGATGCCGCCGATGATCAGGGCGAGCAGAGAGAAGATCCACCCCGCTGTGACGATCAGGCGGCTGGAAGTGTCGATGCGAACGGCCTGGCCCGGCTCGACGACCGCGCGGGCGCCCGGGAACTTCCGCTCGAGCCGCTCTGCGACCGCCTTCGGCGTCGAGCCCGGCTTGACCGTGACCCCGATCGTCGTGATCTCGTGCGGCCGCTGGGCAAGCGACTGCACGACCGGGAGCGGAAGGACGGCGCCGAGGTCGACGAAGCGGTCGCCCGAGTGGTAGACGCCGGCGATCGGAAAGGCGCGCCTCCCGACGTGGAGCAGGTCGCCGGGGCCGAGGTGGAGCGCCTGCGCCGCTTGGTCGCCGAGCATCGCCTCCCGTTCCCCCGTCCGGTGTCCGGCGGTCACGACGAGCCGCCGCTCGGTGAACTGACCCGGCGCGTAGCCGAACAGCAGGAACTCGTCCTGATCCTCGACCTTGCCGACGAGAAGGAAGATCTCGGCGGCATCGGCCACGCCGGGGTCGGCCTTCACGTTCGCGAACAGGCTCTGGGGAAGTACCGATCGGGTCAGGTCTGATGCTCCGTCCTGGAAGAGCCCGAAGTCGGAGCGCCCGACGTGGATCAGCTCGTTGGCCGTCTCCTTCACGCCGGCGGTGATCGAGAGCAGCGCGACGATGAGCCCGACGCCGATCGCAACGCCCGCGACGGTGAGGGCGGTGCGCGCCTTACGCCGCAGCAGGTTCTTGAGCACCAGCCCGCCCCAAGTCACGCCGTCTATCCTCACCGACGCCGCCATGCCTGCGCGAGCGAAGCCGACGACCTACGTTGCCCTCCTGCGCGGTATCAACCTCGGCAGCCGCAAGCGGGTCGCCATGGCCGACCTGCGGAAGCTGGTCGAGGAACTCGGCTGCACGGACGTCAGGACCTATGTCCAGAGCGGGAACGTCGTCTTCCGCAGCGACCGCCGCGCGCCGCAGCTTGGGCAGGCGATCGAGAAGGCAATCGAGAAACGGCTCGGGCACGACGTCGCCGTCGTGATCAGGACCGACCGCCAGCTCCGAAAGCTCGTCGCGGACAATCCATTCGTCCGGAAGAAGGCCCGCCCGAACACGCTGTACGCGACCTTCCTCGCCGAGAAGCCGGATGCGGCGCGGGTGCGGAAGCTGCGTGAACGCGACTTCGGCCCGGAACTCTGGGAGAGAGTCGGCGAGGACATCTGCCTCTTCTTTCCCAACGGTTACGGACGCGTGAAGCTGAACAACGCGATGATCGAGCGGCAGCTCGGGGTACCGGCGACGACGCGGAATTGGCGGACGGTCACCGCCATCGCCGAGCTCACAGCCGGCTAGACGGACGCCCCGCTGCCTGCTCGAGCTGCCGGAGCCGCGCGAGGGCTGCCGTCCGGTTGCGCACGCCCAGCTTTGCGTACACGTTGTCGAGGTGCTTGCGCACCGTCCCGGGAGCGATCCAGAGTCGTGCTGCGATCTCGGCATTGGACAGCCCTTCGTCGACAAGTGCGAGAAGCTCGCGCTCACGTGCGGTGAGTCGACCGACGCCGTCGGCACGCGACCTTCGCTCGGTCAGCATCAGGGTGTTTTCGTCGCCGCCGAGGCGTCCGATCGTCAGCCGGCGTGACCCGCGGTCGACCGCCAGCGTTCTGCTCGCTCCGCGAAGCCACTGCTCGACCTCGGCAGCGACACCATCTCCCCGGTCAACGAGCCCGAAGCTCCGGAGCAGCTTCCGGGCACCGTCGCTCGCCAGCTCGATCCTGCCTGCGGTATTCACGACGACGATCTCGCCGTCGATGTCCACGCCTGGCGCGAGGGCGGAGTACACGCGACGCGAGCGTGCCCGGTCCTCGAGGTCGAGGAGGTGCGGCAGGAGCAGGTCGACGACGGCGGTGTCGCGGTCGCTGAAGTCGCGCCGTGCCCGGTCGAAGACGAAGCTGCGGGCGACTCCCTTGCGAACAGGCAGGAAGAGCTTCATGACGTGGTTGACGCCGAGCGGGCTGCAGACGTGCGCGTAGAGGCCCGATCGGCGGAAGGCGCGCTGCGAGATCAGGTCGGACAGCCTGATCGCCTGTCCGACGATGGCCGGCACGCAGCGCCCGACGTGGGGGCAGCCTCCGGGGAGCGGATCCTCGTGGCGGTAGTGAGGGTAGGCCTCCCAGACCGACGCCGTCCGCTCGGCATCGGTGGAGGAGAGCTGGATGCGGACGTGTCCGTTGTCGACGCGCCACTCGTGCCACGAGACCGCGGCGCACGGCACGAGCTCGCGGAGGAGTGCGAGGATCGGCGGCGGGAACGGGTCGGGGCCGTCGATCGCCGCGGCCTCGTGCACGAAGGCGAGCGCCTGACGGAGATCCGACTCGCGCAGGCGAGTCACGGCCCCTCGAAGATACGTCGATCTCCGTATGGACACAAGATGTCGGCCGGAGCACTCTCGTCTCACCGGCATGGCCCGAGCATCCGGGAGCAGATCGGTCGCCGCGCTTGCGGCGCTCGTGGTGGTCGTTCTCTCGACGGGGACCTCGGGTGCGGCTGCAGGCTCGTCGCCACCGACCTTGCAGGGGATCGTGCAGCAGCTCGTGAAGGCGGGTTCGCCCGGAGCGATCGCAGTCGTTCGGACGTCGAGCTCGCTGAGGCGGGCGGCGGGCGGCCTTGCGAGGCTCGAGCCGCCGTCCCCGATGCGGGGAACCGACCGCTACCGGGTAGCGAGTCTGACGAAGACGTTCGTGGCCACCGTTGTCCTCCAGCTCGTGGCGGAGGGCAAGGTGCGCCTCTCGGACTCGGTCGAGCGGTGGCTGCCGGGGCTCGTTCCGAACGGCCAGGCGATCACGGTCCGGGAGCTTCTGAACCACACGAGCGGCCTCTTCGACTACACGACCGACCGGGGTTACACCAAGGCGCGGATTGCCCATCCCGACCGCATCTGGCTGCCGCGGCGGCTGATCGCGATCGCCGTCGGGCACAAGCCCGTCTTCGCTCCCGGTACCGACTGGTCGTACTCCAACACGAACTTCGTTCTCCTGGGCATGGTCGTCGAAGCGGCGACGGGCTCGTCTCTGGCGGCCCAGCTTCGCAGCCGGATCTTCCGACGGCTCGGACTCCACTCGACGTCCTACCCGGTGAGCGCGGCGCTTCGAGGGCGCGTTGCCCACGGCTACCTCGGCCACCTCCCGGGCCTCCCAATCCCGGCGGGGACGACCGTGGACGTCACAACGCGAGTTGCTCCCGACGCCTGGGGCGCAGGCCAGATCGTCTCGAACGCCGACGATCTCACGCGTTTCTACGCCGCTGTCCTCGGCGGCCGCCTGCTGCCGCCGGCCCAGCTGGCGGCGATGAAGGCCACTGCCAGGGGCACCCATACCGTGCTCGGCGTCCCGGTCGGGTTCTCGGCGTCCTATGGACTCGGTCTCCGGGTCAAGCGACTCGGCTGCGGAACGGTCTACGGCCACGACGGCGACATCCCCGGCTACCGCAACATGGTTTGGTCGAGCGCGAACGGAGGCCGGGTGGCGGCGCTGATGGTGAACCTCGATGCGCCGCGCCCGTCGTGGGCGACGATCCGGAGACTGGCAGAGCAAGCGTTCTGCTCCGGCTGACGGCCGTCGACGCTGGATCGGCTACCCTCGAAGGGATGGGGCCCGACCGCGACGCGATCCTGAAGGCGCTCGAGAACGTCATCGACCCGGAGCTCCGGCGGCCGGTGACGGAGCTCGACATGGTGCGCGACATCGAGATCGACGGCGGAGACGTCTCCGTGACCATCGCGCTGACCGTCGCGGGTTGTCCGCTCCGCGAGAGCTTCCAGCAGCAGGTGGTCGAGCACGTCGGGCGGGTTCCGGGCGTCGAGCGGGTGCGGCTCGGCTTCGACGTGATGAGCCCGGACGAGAAGGCGGCGCTGACGACGAAGCTGCGCGGCGGTGTCGAGCAGCGCAGCAAGGGAATCTCGGTCGACCGCAACACGCGCGTGCTCGCGATCGCGAGCGGCAAGGGCGGCGTCGGCAAGTCTTCGCTGACGGTCAATCTCGCGGCCGCGTTCTCGCAGCTCGGCCACCGCACTGGTGTCCTCGACGCCGACGTCTACGGCCACTCGATCCCGCACATGCTCGGCGTGACGCAGCGCCCCGTGGTCGTCGACCAGATGATCGTCCCGCCGGTGAAGGAGGGCCTGAAGCTGATGTCGATCGGCTTCTTCCTCGAGGACAACTCGCCGGTGATGTGGCGCGGCCCGATGCTCCACCGCGCGCTCGAGCAGTTCCTGTCCGACGTCCACTGGGGTGAGCTGGATCTGCTGCTCGTCGACATGCCGCCCGGGACGGGCGACGTCTCGATCTCGCTCGGGCAGCTGCTCCCGCGGGCCGAGGCGGTGATCGTGACCACGCCGCAACCGCTCGCGCAGGAGGTTGCCTCGCGGGCGGCGACGATGGCGCAGAAGACGAACATGCGCCTGATCGGCGTCGTCGAGAACATGACCTCGGACGTCTTCGGGCGCGGTGGGGGCGAGCGGCTCGCCGCCGACATCGGCGTCCAGCTGCTCGGCACCGTTCCGCTCGACCCGCGCCTACGCGAGTGCGGCGACGCCGGCGAGCCGCTGGTCTGGGCAGAGCCCGACTCCGAGACGTCGCAGGCGATCGTCCGGATCGCCGAGGGGATCCACGCCGGCCGGCAGACGTTCAAGGCGCTGCCGGTCCTGAGCTGACCGAGCCTCTCGACCGGCTACAGGCGCTCGGCTTCTCCGAGGCCGACTCGTCGACGCTCGCCGATCACTTCCTCGACGCGGAGCGCCGAGGAAAGCAAAGCCACGGCCTCGCACGGATCGACTGGCTCGAGACGCTGCCGGACGTCGACCCGGCCGCGCGACCCGAGCGTGTGTACGCCGAGCCCGGCTACGAGCGCTGGGACGGCGCCGGCGCCCTCGGGTACCTGACGCTCGCTGCGATCTGCGACGCGCTGCTCGCCGACCCGCCCGAGCGCGCCCGCGTCGTCGTCGCCTCCCGCTGCTTCCCCACCGGCTCGCTCGGCTACTGGGTGCGGCGCCTGGCGGAAGGGGGCCTGGCGGCGGCGCTGACCACGACCTCGCCGCGACGGCTCGCGTCGCCTGACGGCGGTCCGCCGCTCGCCGGGACGAATCCGATCGCGATCGGCGTCTCCAGCTCGGACGGCAGGCCGCTGGTCGCGGACGTGTCGATGGGGCGCGTGACGCACGGCGACGTGCTCGCCGGGGTGGCGGAGCTGGAGGAGCTCGTCCCCTTCGGCGGCGACCGGGCCTACAAGGCGTTCGCGCTCGCTGTCGGCGTCGAGACGCTCGTCTCCGCGCTCGCGGGCGATGAGCCCGGCGCGCTGCTGCTCGCCGCCCGTCCGGAGCACGATCCGGTGCCGGCGCTCCGGAGGCTCGCGGGAGGGGTCAGACTCCCGGGAGACCGCTGACAAGCGCTGTTAGCAAGAGGAAGCGGGTGGCGCTGCACTTCGCCGCCGCGACCGACATGGCGGGCGCGGCCCACCACGGCGTGCCGTCAGAAGGCGATGCAGGCGAAGTGAGCGGGCGAAGGAGAGGGACCCGCGGGAGAACCATGGGTTCTCCCGCGGGTCTACCCGGCGATCGCTGAGAAGCGCGGGTCGTCACGGATCGCGTCGAAGTCGCTGTCCTTCTTCGCCGCCTCCGCGACCGTCTCGGGGTCGAGCTCGTAGGCGCGCTGGAGCTGCGCGATCCCGGCCTCCTTGTCGCCGTGGAGCACTTCGAAGCAGGCGAGGTTGAAGTAGCCCTGCCAGGCGTCGGGCTGGCGCTCGACAGCGCCCGTGATCAACTCCCGCGCCTTGTCGGTCTCGCCTTTGTCCGCGTATGAGAACGCGGCAAACATGTCCTCCCACGGGGAGGGCTCGAAGACGACGCCAGGCTTTGCCCCGACCGCGAGGACGGCTGTGTCGTCCTCGGCCGCGACCGCACCGCGCTTCGTCCCTGGTCGGGCGAAGACGATCGTGCCCGCGGGCGCGTCGACCTCGTCGTCGCCGAGCGTGAAGGTCGCGCGCCCGCGTAGGACGACGTACATCTCCTCGTGCCCGTCGCGCTCGTAGTGCTCCTCGACGACACGCTGCCCCGCCTTCCCTGTATACGCGTTCGTGCCGAACGCGCTGATCCCGAATCGCCGCCGCACGGGCCGCCAGACGAACTCCCCCTGGTTGACCGGAAGCTCCTCCAGCTCGTCCACGTGCGCGACTTCGTATCCCTGCGTCACCGTGCCTCCCGTAATGCTCGAAGGACGACCGGGTCGATGCGGTCGATCCCGTCGACCCGCTCTTCCAGGTTCTCGCTGCCGGACCAACGCGTGAACGCCTCGGCCAATTCCTGGTCGTACCCGAGCCGGGCGAGGTGCATGCGCAGCTCCTCGGCGAGCTCGTCGTCGACCTCGATCCACTGCGGGCGCGGCGTGCGCCCGAAGAGCTCCTGGTGGATCCCGTACAGACGGCGTAGCTCCTCGATCGGTGCTGGATGGTCGTCGACGCGGAGGTCGACGAGCGTGTCGCTGAGGCTCGCGTACCCGCCGCCTCGTTCGACGACGAGGATCGCTGCCGACTGCTGGCCTCGCCGGTCGCCCCCGGCGGACTGGGCGGCCACGAGGCACGCGAGCAGCCGGTCCGCCAGCGGCTTGCCGCGCTCGTTGTCGAAGGTCTCAGCGAGCGCGTCGACCGTCTCGCCGGAGACCAGGATGTTTCCCTGGGCGGCATGGCCGGCCCCCGTCCGGCCGCCGGCCCACCCGCTGCAGGCGGAGCCGGTGAACGTCGCCGCCCGGCCCTGGGCGTCGACGATCCCGAGCTGGCGATGGTCGCGGCCATTGTCGGCCTCCGTCAGCCGTGCGACTACGTCCGCGGCGGCGAGCCCTTCACGAAGAAGTCGCAGCCCGTCCGGGCCGTACGTCGGGTTGGCGTACGCCTGGGTCGCGACCGCGCCGACGTGAGGCTCGGCCCAGGGAACGACCGCGCCCACCGCGAGGAACTTGGACTGCACTGCGACCCCCCACTGCTCCGCCTCCAGGTCGCACGCGACGATCGAGTACGTCGCGACGATCTGGTCAGCCATAGGTGAGCGCGGTCAGGTCGAGGTCGAGGAGGTCGCGCCGTTCGGCCGGGACGAGCACGGTCGCCACCTCCGGGTGCGCGAGCGCCGCTTTCACGCCTTCGGGCGTCGACGCTCGGGCGACGACCGGTCGGCCGGCTTCGTGGGCGGCGTGGAGCTCGTCGGCGGCTGCCTCGTCGAGCCAGAGGACGTCCTCCGGCAGCTCGAGCTCGCCCTCGACGGCGATCTCGGGAACCCGGACGCCGGTCGCGCCCAACCAGCGTTCTCTCAAGCGGCCTCCAGCCGAGCAGGTCGCCGCTCATTGGCGGTGAAAACCAAGCGTCGCAAGGACGCAGGGAGCGCTCGTAGCCGGAGGCTACGGGCGCGACTGAGGACGCCGCGAGGCGCTGGTTTGCAGCCGCCAAGGAGCCCGAGCTGATCGGCTGGCGGCCGCACCTAGAGTTCGACCGTCTCGCCGGGCTCGGGGGCGATGACCTCGACGTCCGGCGCGAGCTTTCGCAGCTCGTCGGGCGTGCCGGTCAGGATCGGGAACGTCCCGTAGTGGCAGGGGACGCACCGCTTGGCGCCGAGTAGCTCGAGCGCGACGGCCGCCTCGCGCGGTCCCATCGTGAAGTGGTCGCCGATCGGGAGCACGACGACGTCGGGCTCGTAGATCCGGCCGATCAGCTGCATGGACATGAAGACGTTCGTGTCGCCGGCGAAGTAGATCGTGAAGCCGTCCTCGAGCTCGAGGACGATCCCGGCCGGCTCGCCGGTGTAGGTGCCGTCGTGGCTGCTCGAGGAGTGGTTGGCGTCGGTCAGGGTGATGTGGATTCCCTCGACGTGCGCGGTCCCGCCCTTGTTCGGCGCATGCGTCATCTCGCCGCTCACACCCTGGCCGTCGAGCCAGCGGCGCAGCTCGACCAGGGCGACGACCGGCGGCTGGAACTGCTTCCACAGTTCGATCGTGTCGCCGACGTGGTCGTCGTGACCGTGGGTGAGGACGATCAGGTCGACGCGCTCGGGCTTCCGTTCCGCCTCCGGACACTTCGGGTTGCCGGTCAGGAACGGGTCGACGTAGAGCCGTTTGCCGCCCGGGCTGTCGAGCCGGAAGGCGGCGTGTCCGAGCCAGGTCAGGGCGACGCTCATTCGTGCCTGAATCTAACGGAGGAACGTCCGGCGATGCGGCGAAGCTACAGGCCGTGACGCGTCGTGAGCTCCTCCCGGTGGCGCTCGTGCTGCTGGCGACCTGCACCGACGCGCTCGGCGCTCCGACCCTCTCCTTCTACCTCCTGCTCGTCACCGTGCCCGCGATCGTGGTTGCAGGGCTCGCCGCCGTCGAGGAGCAGATCCAGGCGGAGGAGCCGCTGCCGCACCGGCGTGCGGTCGCGATGCTCCACGTCGTCACGCTGTTGCTCGTTTTGACCGCCGCTGCGCTCCGGGCGCCGATGCGGGCCGAGGGAACGGTGCCGCAGGCCGCCGTCTCGGCCGGGATCGCGTGCCTGGTCGTGTTCGGGATCCAGGCGCTGCTCGGCTGGCTGCCGGCGATTCGGCGACGCCTGGTCGCGCGGCCGGTGCCGAGCCGGTTGCCCTCGTAGAACGCTAGGAGTCGTCCCGCGGGCCGAGCGCGCGACGACGGGCCGGCGGCAGCTTGCTCACGACCAGGTCGTACGAGTCCTCGATCATGTTGCATTCACCGGGGCTCGCTCAGAGCGACGCGACCGCCTTCGTCGCCAGGTCGATCAGCGGCTGCACGGCGAAGAACGAGCCGACCACCACGACCACGCACGCGGCCGTGCCGGCCTGGAGGAGGACGTCACGCGGAGGCTGCCCGCCGGCAGCGAACTGGAGCTCGGCGCTCGGGCGCAGGTAGAGCGCCCGGATCACGTTGAGGTAGTAGTAGAGGCTGACCGCGGTGGCGAACACGCCGAGGATCACGAGCCACAGCCAGCCGTGGTCGTAGGCAGCCGAGAAGACGTAGAACTTGCCGAGGAAGCCGCCGGTCGGGGGCAGGCCGGCGAACGAGAGCATGAACGTCCACATCGCCGCGCCGAGCAGGGGCCGCTCCCACCCCATCCCGGCGAGGTTGTCGAGCGTCACGTCGCGTCCGAGCTCGCGCTCCCGGGCGGCGATCACGGCGAAGGCGCCGATCGAGGCGGCCGCGTACGGGATCAGGTAGTAGAAGAGCGCCCGCCCGCCGAGCGAGCTGTTCGCCGAGACCGCGATCAGCATGAAGCCCGCGTTCGAGATCGACGAGTAGGCGAGCAGCCGCTTGAGGTTCCTCTGGACGAGGGCGGCGAAGTTGCCGATCGCGAGCGAGCAGACGGCGATCACCGCGATCGCGATCGTCCAGAGATCGTCCTCCTGTGGGAAGGCGGTGACGAGGATCCGGAAGGTGAGCAGCAGTGCGGCGACCTTGGTCGCGGCGGACATGAAGGCGGTCACCGAGGTCGGCGCGCCCTCGTAGACGTCCGGCGTCCACATGTGGAACGGCGCCGCCGACGCCTTGAAGCCGAGGCCGACGATGATCATCGCCAGGCCGGTGAGGAGCAGCGCGTCGTGCTGGAGGTCGGCGGCAGAGACGGCCTGCGCGATTCCGTCGAAGGTCAGCTTCCCGGTCGCACCGTAGACGAGCGCCGAGCCGAACAGGAGCACGGCGGAGCCGAAGCCGCCGACGACGAGGTACTTCAGCCCGGCCTCCAGCGAGCGCTCTCTCGAGTAGTCGATCGCGCAGAGGATGTAGAGCGAGATCGAGAACCACTCCAGGCCGAGGAACAGCGTCATCAGCGTGTTCGCCTGGGTCAGGAACATCATCCCGGCACCGGCCGAGGCGAGGAGGGCGTAGTACTCGGCGACATGGCCCCGTTCCCGTTCCGCGTACGAGACGAGCACTGCGACGAGCCCGACGCCGGCGAGGATGATCGCCGCGAGCGCGAAGTAGCGGTCGCGGCGGACCGTGTCGGCGAGCACGCTCTCGCCGATGGGCGTCTTGTCGTAGAGGAGCACGGCGGCGACGAACGCGCCGACGAAGCTGCCGGCGGTGACGGTCGCGGCCGTCGCGCGGCGGCTTGCCGCCGGGACGAGGACGGCGATCATCAGGCAGATCCCGGCGGCGCCGAGCAGGACCAGCTCCGGCGAGATCGCGAACCAGTCGACCGGCGGGCGTTGGATGGCGGCGATCACTTCTGGAGCTCCTTAAGGGCTTGAGCGAGACCGTCTTTCGTGGGCAGCCCGTTCTTGTCAGTGTGAGCCTGAAGCCCAACGGTCTCTGCTATGCGAAAGCCGACCCGCTCGGTAATCGCTGCCGGCCACGCCGACAGGAACAGCAGGATCCCGACGAGCGGGACGAGGATCGCCAGCTCGGCCGGGCGCAGGTCGAGGGCGGCGTCGTGGACGGCTGTCCCCTTCCGCTCGTGCAGCACCGCCGAGATCATCCGCAGCACGTACATCGCCGCGAGCACGATCGCGACTGCGCCGACGACTGCGTAGAACCAGCCCTGCTGGAAGACGCCGGCGAGGATCGCGAACTCGCCTGCGAACGCGGTCGAGCCTGGCACGGCGAGGGCGATGATCCCGGTCGCCATCAGCACGGTCGCGAGCGCAGGTCGCCCCTTCGCCATCCCACCGAGGGCGTCGAACCGCCCGGTCGCCGCCCGGCGCTCGACCGCACCGGCGAGCAGGAACAGCACCGCAGAGATCAGCCCGTGGTTGACCATCTGCAACACGGCGCCGTCGATCCCGAGGTTGTTGGTCGCGAACAGGCCGAGCACGATCAGCCCGAGCTGCGCGAGCGACGAGTAGGCGACCACGCCGCGGATGTCCGGTGCGCGGAACGCGAGCAGCGACCCGTACACGAGCCCGATCGCCGCGAGGACGAGAATCGGCGTCCGGAAGTCCTGCACGCCGGCCGGGAACAGCGAGAAGCAGATGCGCAGGAAGCCGAACGCGGCCGCCTTCGAGACGACGCCCGAGAGCACCGCCGACACCTCCGCTGGCGACTCGCGGTAGGCGTCGGGCAGCCAGCCGTGGAACGGGAACAGCGGCGCCTTGACGATGAACGCCGCGGCGAAGCCGAGGAAGATCCAGTCGCTCGCATTCGTCCCGCCGGCGATCATCGAGAACGTCCCCGCCTGGAGCCCGTAGACGATCACCGCCGCGAGCATCAGCAGCGAGCCGACCATCGTGTAGATGACGAACTTGATCGTCGCCGTCAGCCGGCCGGGCCCGCCCCACGCCCCGATCAGGAGGTACAGCGGGATCAGCATCGCCTCCCAGAAGACGTAGAAGAGGAGCAGGTCCTGGGCGGTGAAGACGCCGACGATCGCACCGGTTAGGAACAGCATCAGCCCGTAGTAGGCGCGCGGCCGGTCGCGGCCCATCCAGTAGCCGTACGCGATCGCCGCCGCCATCACGACTACCGTCAGACCGACCAGCCATACCGAGAAGCCCTGGTAGAAGCCGACCGAGTACGAGACGCCGAGGTCCTTCAGCCAGGTGGCGTGGTTCCACTCCTGGAGCCCGCCGCGGTCGAAGTCGTAGCGGACGAGCGCCTCGATCCAGAAGCCGACCTCGAACAGCGAGACGAGCAGCGCGGCGGGCGCGACCCACACCCGCGGCATCGGCACGACCCAGAGCACCGCAGCCGCGATCAGCGGCAGCATGATCATCGTCGTCGTGATCCAGCCGTGCGACGTCATCTGGCTCCTCCGGCCATGTCCGGGGTCAGACCCCGGCCATGTGCGAAGCGGACAGCGGTCGCGCGACTGCGCGGTTCGGCGAAGACCTCATCGGCCGTTCGAGCCGTGGCTGGGGTCAGACCCCTGACATGTCCGAAACGGGTCATCGGACGGCGATGAAGACGAGGACGAGGACAGCGAGCCCGGCGGCGACCGCGAACGCGTAAACGCGCACGAGGCCGGTCTGGAGCTCACGGGCGAGCGAGCCGGCGCGGCGGGTCAGGCCGGCGACGCCGACGATCGAGCCGTTCACGATCGGCCCCTCGATCGTCCAGGAGAGGATCCGCGAGAAGGCGACCGCCGGCCAGTAGAAGAGGCCGTTGTACAGCTCGTCGAAATAGAACTTGTGCTCCAGCACCGCCCACGGCCGCGGCGCCTTCGCACGGTGAGCCGAGTAGATCCACCAGGCGACGCCGATGCCGACGAGCCCGAGCGCCACGGCGCAGACACTGGCGACGATCTCCTGGTTGCTCGTCGCGTCGACCAGGGGGCTGGCGACCGGATCGAGCCAGTCGGTGATCGGCGTCCAGGCGGTGCCGACCTGGATCCAGCCGCCGAACGTGGCCAGCAGGGCGAGCACGCCGACCGTCAGGCCCATCGACCAGGCGACCAGCCGGTCGTGCGCCGCATGCGGCGGATGCTCGCGCACGTATGCGGACTCCTCGCCGCCGAAGACCACGAACAGCATCCGGAACGTGTAGAGACCGGTGAAGAATGCGCCGGCGATCCCGATCGCGAACAGCACATACCCGAACCAGTCCTCGCGCCCGAGCGCCGCGGCCAGGATCGAGTCCTTCGCGAAGAAACCGGACAGCGGCGGCATCCCGGCGAGCGCCAGGCCGCCGATCAACATCGCCAGCCACGTCTTCGGCATCAGCCTCGCGAGGCCGCCCATCTTCCGGATGTCCTGCTCGCCGCCGAGCGCGTGGATGACGATGCCGGCGCCGAGGAAGAGGAGCGCCTTGAAGAACGCGTGCGCCATCAGCAGGAACATCGCGTTCGCGTACGCGCCGATCCCCGCGCCGAGGAACATGTAGCCGATCTGCGACATCGTCGAGTAGGCGATCACACGCTTGATGTCGGTCTGGACGAGCGCGATCAGCCCGGCCATCAAGAGCGTCACGGTGCCGAGCACGGCGGCGGTGTCCTGCACGTTCGGCGCCAGCTCGAACAAGGGATGCGTGCGGACGATCAGGTAGACGCCGGCGGTGACCATCGTCGCCGCGTGGATCAACGCGCTGACCGGCGTCGGTCCCTCCATCGCGTCCGGCAACCAGGTCTGGAGCGGGAGCTGCGCAGACTTCGCAACGGCGCCGCCGAGCAGCCCGAGCGCGACCAGCACCAGCACGGTCTGGCTCAGCCCGTCCGCCTTCGCGAACACGACGCCGTAGTCGAGCGAGCCCGTCTTCTGGATCAAGAGGAAGAGGGCGAGCGCCATCGTCGCGTCGCCGAACGCGTTCATGATGAACGCCTTCTTCGCCGCGGCGACCGCGCTCGGCCGCTCGTGCCAGAACCCGATCAACAGGTACGACGAGAGCCCGACCAGGCCCCAGCCGATCAGCAGGAACAGCAGGTTCCCGCCCTGGACGAGCATCAGCATCGAGAAGACGAAGAGCGACATGTACGCGAAGTACCGGCGCTCCTCGTCGTCGCCGTCCATGTAGCCGAGCGAGTACGCGACGATCAGCGACCCGACGCCGGAGACGATCAGCATCATGAACACGGAGAGCGGGTCGGTCAGGATCCCGACGTCGACCTTGAAGCTCCCAGCTGCGAGCCACGTGTAGGCGTTCGAGACCTCCGAACGGTCGTCGGGCGACCGACTCAGCATCTGGGCGAACACCACGACTGCGGCGACGAACGCCCCGCCGCTGGTGAGTGTCGAGATCCAGCCAGCAGTCCGCCGCGAGATGCTCGTACCGAGCACCGTGATCAGGACGGTCGAGCCGAGCGGCAGCAGCAGGCAGGTCCAGGCGGCGGCGCTCATCTCAGCCGCGCAGGCTCGAGAGCTTGTCGACGTCGAGGTCGAGGTGCTTCCGGGCCATCGCCACGATCAGCCCGAGCCCGACAACGACCTCGGAGGCGGCGACCGCCATCACCGCGATCGCGAAGATCTGGCCGTCACCGTTCGCGAAGTGCCGCGAGAACGCGATCAGGGCGAGGTTCCCCCCGTTCAGCATGATCTCCAGCGAGAGCAGCACGATCAGCGGGCTGCGCCGGATGAGCACGCCGAGCGCCCCGGTCGTGAACAGGAACGCGGCGACAATCAGGTAAGCGGCGGTGTCAGGCCCCAGCATCTTCGTCTCCCGCGCGGGAGTGGCTGCCGAGGACGACGCCGCCGACGGCGGCGACGAGCAGGATCACAGAGGTGATCTCGAACGCCAGCAGCTGGTCGGTGAGGAAGAGCCGGCCGATCTCGGCGGGGCTGCCGAAGGAGTTGGTGATCTCGGCTGCGCCGGAGAGGTGCCCGTTCGCCTGGCCGGCGATCACGAGCACGATCTCGACCAGCAGCGCGCCGGCCGCGACGACCGCCGCCCAGGTCTGGACGTTGACGTGCCCGGTCCAGGGCGCGTCCGCCTTGCCGCCGAGGTAGGCGATGACGAACAGGAACATGACCATCACCGCGCCCGCGTAGACGAGCACCTGCGCGGCGGCGACGAACTCGGCCGACAGCAGCAGGTAGAGCACCGCCAGCGAGCCCAGGTTTCCGATCAGCGCGAGCGCCGAATAGAAGGGGTTCGAAAACGAGATCACCGCCACGCCGGAGGCGAGGCAGGCGAAAGCCGCGACCACCCAGACCATCCACACGAGCACGTTCGCCGCGGAGAAGAGGATCATGGGGACAGGTGTTGCATCCGAGAGGTTTGGCGCAAGTGGGGGCTCGGCGAATGCAAGACCTGTCCCCTAGGAATTGACCTTGTAGTACGGAATCGGCGTGTCGAACTCGTCCGCGTCGGCGACGGGGACGCGCTTGATCGGCGCGGCGAGGAGCATGTCCTTCGTGTAGATCATGTCGTCGCGCGAGTACTCGGACAGCTCGAAGTCGTTGCCGAGGGTGATCGCGTCGAACGGGCACGCGAGCTCGCAGTAGCCGCAGAAGATGCAGCGACTCATGTTGATCTCGTAGATCCGCGCGTAGCGCTCGCCCGCCGAGACGCGGTTGTCCGCGGTGTTCTCGGCGGCGACGACGCGGATGCAGTCGGCCGGGCAGGCGGCGGCGCAGAGCGAGCAGCCGACGCACTTCTCCAGCCCGTTCTCGTGCCGGTGGAGGAGGTGGCGGCCACGGAAGCGCGGATATACGGGCCGCTTGTACTCGGGGTACTGCTGCGTGATCGGCTTCTTGAACAGCTGACCGAATGTGACGGCGAAACCTTTGAGGCTGTCGATCGGCTGCGGGCTCATCTCAGATCAGGGCGACGAAGAAGGCGGTGATCACGGCGTTCAGCGTCGCGACCGGTAGGAGGACCTTCCAGCCGAACCGCATCAGCTGGTCGTAGCGGAGCCGCGGCAGCGTCGCGCGGAGCCAGATGAAGATCGAGATCACGAGGAGCAGCTTGATGAAGAACCAGAGCGGCCCGAGCGGCGCCCATGGGCCGTCCCAACCGCCGAAGTAGAGCGTGACCGCGAGCGCCGAGAGCACGATCACGTTCACGTACTCGGCCATCTGGAAGAGGCCCCAACGCATGCCCGAGTACTCGGTGCTGTAGCCGCCGACCAGCTCGGTGTCGGCCTCCGGGAGGTCGAACGGCGGCCGGTTCGTCTCGGCGATGCCCGCGATGAAGAAGCAGGCGAGGCCGACGAACTGCGGCGCTGCGTACCACCACGAGTCCACCTGCGCCTGGACGATGCCGGTGAGCGAGAGCGTGTGCGCCATCAGGATGACGCCGAGGACGGAGATGGCCAGCGAGACCTCGTACGAGACCATCTGGGCGCACGTCCGCATCGAGCCGAGCAGCGAGTACTTCGACTCGGAGGCCCAGCCCCCGACGATGAACCCGTAGATCCCGAGCGAGCCGAGCGCGAAGATCAGGAGCAGCGAGATCTGGACGTCAGCCACCGCGCCGTTCACGTGGTAGTGCCAGATCTGCCAGCCCTCGCCCCACGGGATCACGCTGAACGCGGCGAGCGCCGTGAACGCCGAGAAGGCGGGCGCGAGGTAGTAGAGCGTGTCGATCGCGGCGACCGGCGCGAACGCCTCCTTGCGCACCATCTTGATCAGGTCGGCGAACGGCTGGAGGAGGCCCTTCGGTCCGGCGCGGTTCGGGCCGTAGCGCCGCTGCATCCGCGCGAGCAGCTTCCGCTCGTAGAGCGTGAGGAAGGCCATCGAGATCAGCAGGACGTTGACGAAGATCAGGGCTTTGATCAGCCCGATCCACCACGGCTCGCCGTTGTTCAGGCCGGATCACCTCCTTCGGAGCTGATCCGGGGAGCGCGCGAGACCTCCACTGCTCCGTCGAGCGTCCGGACATGCTCCTCGGCGGCCCGAACGGTCCCCTCGACGAGGTGCTTGTTGACCCTCGCGCGGAGCGCGACCGACGTCCCGTTCGAGCGGACGACGACCTCCTCGCCGGTTGCGATGTGGCGCACCTCGGCGTCGCGGGCGGAGAGCTCGATCGTCGGGTCGGGACGGAGGAACTGGAGCTCTGGAACGCGTTCGACCGCGGGCCCGGAGAAGAGCGCGCGATACCGGACGAGCTTGAGCGGGCCGCCCTTCGCAGTGCGGGCCGGCGCCGCCTTCGGCGTCGCCGGAAAAGCCTGCGGTGCCTCAGGGCGTGGTGGGAGCTTCGCGAGCGCTTGCGGAGAGACCGCGCGGGCGTGGGGATCGATCTCGACTCCGAACCGTTCGGCCAGCTTCGCGATCCAGGCGATCTCGTCCGGTGTGGGCGGGGCCACCGCACGGCGCAGCCGCTGCGGTCGGCCCTCGAGGTTGACGATCGTCCCGTCGCGCTCGAGGTAGCTCGTCCCGGGCAGGACGAGGTCGACCCATCCGCGCACCGGGTCGGCGAACATCGTGATCGCGATCACGGCGTCCGCTCGCTCTGCGAGCGCCCGAACGGACGGGTCGGAGCAGGCCTCCTCGCCCGAGATCAGCAGCGTGCCGATCCGCTCGGGCCGGTCCGGCTCGCCGTCGCCGGCGGCGTGCCAGGCCTCCACGACCGCCCGCCCGTTCGGCGTCGACGGCAGGTAGAAGGCCGAGGCCGCGCCGAGCTCGTGTGCGAGCGAGGCGACCGTCTCGCCGCCCGCGCCCGCGCCCGACCAGATCAGCACGGAGCTGCGCACCCGCTCGCCCAGTTCGCGGACGGCGTCGACCGTGCGGCCCGGTGCGACCGCGTTCGTCCCCGAGGCGCCGAGGGTGATGATCTCGGCGCCGGCCCGACGGGCGGCCTTGATCCAGAGCGCCACCACCGGCGCGCGCTCCTCGACCGGCACGTCGCCGACGACGATCACGCGCTCGGCGTCCCGGATCGACGACAGAGGCGCCCGGAAGGCGTCGACGGCGGCCGAGGCCTGCTCGGGGAGCACGACCGCGTCCGAGCCGAGCCCCTGGCGCACCAGCCGCGCCAGCGCGTCTGCCTGCTCGACCGTCTCCGACCCCGAGAGCGCCAACAGCACGGGCCCGCGGCGCAAAAGCGCCTCGGCCTGGTCGAGAGCGTCGTCCCACGACAGCTCCTCGAACCGGCGCGCACCGGTCTTGCGCAGCGGATCCTTGACCCGGTCTCGCGCGTAGAGGTGCGAGTAGGCGAAGCGGCCCTTGTCGCAGAGCCAGCCCTCGTCGATCTCCGGGTGGTTACGGGAGAGGACGCGCTTGACCTTCCCCTCGCGCGTCGTCGCGGTGATGTTGCAGCCGACGGGGCAGAGGCCGCACACGGTCGGGACGTTCTGGATCTCCCACGGGCGCGCCTCGAAGCGGTACTGAGTCGAGGTCAGCGCACCGACGGGGCAGAGCTCGATCACGTTCCCGGAGAAAGGCGCCCGGTACGGCTCATCCTCGAAGGTAGCGATGATCGAGCTCGCGCCGCGGTCGCGGGCGACCAGCTGGCCGTCCTCAGCGACCCCCTCGGAGAAGCGCGTACAGCGGTAGCAGAGGATGCAGCGCTCGCGGTCGAGCGCGATCGTCGGCGAGATCGGGATCGGCTTCTCGAACGTCCGCTTGGCGAAGGTCATCCGCGTGTTCCCGGGCCCGTAGCGGAACGTGAGGTCCTGGAGCGGGCACTCGCCGCCCTTGTCGCAGACGGGACAGTCGAGCGGGTGGTTGACGAGGATGAACTCGAGCGTCGCGTCCTGCGCCTCGGCCGCCATCGGGGAGGTCGCCGCCGTCTTCACGACCATCCCGTCGGCGGCGGTCAGCGTGCAGGCGGCCTGCGGCTTCGGCGGCCCTGGCGAGACCTCGCAGAGGCACATGCGGCAGGCGCCGACCGGCGGCCCGAGCCGCGGCTCGTAACAGAACACGGGGATCTCGATCCCGGCGTAGAGCGCAGCCTCGACCAGCCCCAATCCCTTCGGCACCTGGATCTCGACGTCGTCGACGGTGATCGTGACGAGCTCGGGCTGGGAGCCGTTCGTGCTCACGCGACCACCGCCAGCGGCCTCTCGACGTGCGCCGGGCCGTGGTGCTGCTCCGAGGGCGCGAGGATCCCCTCGATCGACGACTGGCCGGCGTACGGGCAGCGGCCCTGCTGGATGTGGGCGACGAACTCGTCGCGCCACTTCGCGATGTAGCTCGAGACCGGGTAGACGGCGAACTCGCCGAGCGCGCACAGCACCTTGCCGAGGATCCGCCCGTTGATCGACTCGAGCAGCTCGAGGTCGGACAGCTCACCGTCGCCGCGCTCGATCTTCTCGAGGATCTGCACCATCCAGCGTGTCCCCTCGCGGCACGGCGTGCACTTGCCGCACGACTCGTGCATGTAGAACTGGGTGGAGCGCAGCGCGAGCTGCACCAGGCAGCAGCGGTCGTCGACGACGATCAGCGAGGCTGCGCCGAAGAAGGTCTTCAGCTCGGCGAGCGAGTCGTAGTCGAGCGGGACGTCGATCTGGTCGGGCGACAGTGCCGGCACCGACGATCCGCCGGGGATGACCGCCTTCAGCTTCCGGCCGCCGGCGATTCCGCCCGCGTGCTCGTAGATCAGCTCGCGCATCGGCGTGCCGAGTTCCAGCTCGTAGTTGCCGGGATGCACGACGTTCCCGGAGATCGAGAAGATCGCCGTCCCCGGCGCAGTCTCCGCGCCGGTCTTCGAGAACTTCGTCGCCCCCATCGAGAGGACGATCGGGAGCGTCGCGATCGTGCAGACGTTGTTGACCTGGGTCGGCGCGTTGTAGAGCCCCTGCACCGGCGGGAACGGCGGGCGCGGACGCGGCTGGCCGCGACGGCCCTCGAGCGAGTCGAGGAGCGCGGTCTCCTCGCCGCAGATGTACGCGCCGGCGCCGCGGTGGACGACGACGCTGACGTCTCCGAGGAGCCCAGCGGCCTGCGCCTCGTCGACGGCCGCCTGGACGACCTCGTACTCGGCCAGGTACTCGCCGCGGATGTAGATGAACACGTCCTTGGACTCGATCGCGTGCGCTGCGATCAGGCAGCCCTCGATCAGCCGGTGCGGTACCTGGTTCATCACCTGCCGGTCCTTGAACGCTCCGGGCTCCGACTCGTCGGCGTTGACGACCACGTACTTCGGCTTCGGGGAGTCGCGCGCGATCAGCGACGCCTTGCGTCCGATCGGGAACCCGGCGCCGCCGCGGCCGCGCAGGTTCGCCTTGCTCATCTCCTCGATCAACGCGTCGGAGGTCATCTTTCGCGCCTTGCCGAGCGCCTTGTAGCCGCCGACCGCCTGGTACTCGTCGAGCTTGGTCAAGTCGCGCTTGTCCGCGCCCTTCAAGAGCGCGCTAAGCAGCGCCACGGATCTCCTCCACGATCGCGGCGGCGTCCTCCGGCGCGACGTTGTGGCGGTAGCGGTTGTCGACCGCGACCACCGGTGCGTAACCGCACCCGCCGAGGCACTCGACCGCCCGGAAGGTGACCTCGCCGTCGTCGGTCGTCTCACCGGCCTGGATCCCGAGCGCCGACTCGAACGCGTCGACCACCCGCTGCGCTCCGACCAGCGCGCAGGAGAGGTTCGTGCAGATCTCGACCATGTGCCGGCCGACCGGCTCCAGGTGGAACATGTCGTAGAACGACGCGACCGCCTGGCAGTAGGCGGGCGTGAGGTCGAGCACGTCCGCGACCTCGCGCAGGGCCTCAGGCGGGAGCCAGCCGTGCTCCTCCTGCGCGAAGCGCAGCGCCGGCAGCGTCAAGGACCGCTTGTCCGGATAGCGGTGGGCGATCGCCTCCACCTTCGTCCGCAGGTCGCGGGCGGCGGCGGGGCTCATCTGTCCACTTCCCCCATGACGGTGTCCAGCGAGCCGACGATCGCGATCATGTCCGCGACGAGCGAGTCGGAGACGCAGGTCGCCGTCGCCTCGAGGGCGACGAACGACGGTGCCCGGAACTTCACGCGCCATGGTCTCGGGCCGCCGTCGGAGACGAGGTAGCAGCCGAACTCGCCGCGCGGGGACTCGACCGCCAGGTACACCTCGCCCTCGGGGACGCGGTAGCCCTCGGTGACGATCTTGAAGTGGTGGATCAGCGACTCCATCGAGGTGTGGAGCTCGTGCCGGGGCGGGAGCACGACCTTGCGGTCGTCGGCGACCCAGGCGCCGCCGGGCATGCCTTCCAAGCACTGCTGGATGATCTTCACCGACTCGCGCATCTCGTCGACGCGGATGCGGTAGCGGTCGTAGACGTCGCCGTGCGGGTAGACCGGTATGTCGAAGTCGAGCTCGGGGTAGGCGAGGTACGGCTCGTCACGGCGGAGGTCCCACTGGACGCCCGACGCGCGCAGCACCGGGCCGGACTGGCCGAGCGCGATCGCGTCTTCGGCGGAGAGAAGCCCGAGGCCGCGCGTGCGCTGCAGCCAGATCTTCTGCTTCGTCAGCAGCTGCTCGTACATGTCGATCGTATCCGGGAACTCGTCCGCGAACTTCTTGCAGGCGGTGAAGAAACCGCGCGGGATGTCCTCGGCGAGGCCGCCCGCCTGGAAGTAGCGGGTGTGCATCCGCGTCCCGCCGATCAGCTCGAACAGGTCGAGCACGTCGTCGCGGGCGTTGAAGCAGTACCAGAGCAGGCCGATCGCGCCGATCTCGAGCGCGCCGGTGCCGAGCCAGATCAAGTGCGAGTGGATGCGGTTCAGCTCGAGCAACAGCGTCCGCATCCAGGTCGCCTTCGGCGGTACCTCGATCCCGAGCAGCTTCTCGACTGCGGCGACGTACGCGTACTCGTTCGCCTGGAAGGCGAGGTAGTCCATCCGCGGCGCGTACGTGACCGCCTTCCAGAACGACTTCTGCTCCATGTTCTTCTCGAAGCCGGTGTGGAGGTAGCCGACCACCGCCTCCAGCCCGACCACGTCCTCGCCGTGGAGGTCGACGATCAGTCGCAGGACGCCGTGGGTCGACGGGTGGTTCGGCCCGAAGTTGACGGTGAGGACGTCCTCCAGGTCGGGTGCCGGCTTCAAGATCGTCGGCACCGGGCTCGGGATGCGCGTGCCCGGATAAATCGGAGCATCCGTGCCAGAGCTTGCTCTGGCTTGGATTCCGTTTCTCTGCGTCGGGACGGCCGCCACGACCTACTCCTCTCCCGAGAAGCGGACAGGCTCGCCGCCGATCGGGTAGTCCTTGCGCAGCGGGTGCCCGTCCCAGTCGTCCGGCATCAGGATCCGGGTCAGGTTCGGGTGACCCTCGATCCGGATGCCCATCATGTCGAAGGCCTCCCGCTCGTGCCAGTCGGCGGTCGGCCAGACCGAGACGACGCTCTCGACCGGCTCGTCCTCGTCCAGCCAGACCTGGACCCTCACGCGTCGCGCCGAAGGCGCGCCTGCGGGGCCGGGCGTCGACGACTTTGCCGGCGACCCATCCAGCCCACGCGCTCCCCGCTCGAGCCGGAGCAGGTGGTAGTTCATCGCGAAGCGCTTCGGCTTCCGGCCCGGTTTCCGGGCGAGGCCCGCCGAGCCGGGCGCGTTGAGGTCGCGGCCCCCGGTGGTGCCGATGTAGCCGGCGGTCGGGCGCTCGTTCCAGCCGAGGTAGTCGGTCGGCGTGACGTCGGCGAGAAAGCGGAAATCGAGCTCGTCGCGGAGGTAGAGGCAGGCCTCGACGAGGCGGGCCGGGTCGACGATCAGCGTCGTCTCCCCGTACGCCTCCTTCGTCTCGACCACGCCGGGAACGCCCTCGTACGTCACTGGGCGACCCCTCGGATCTCGTACGCGGGCGGAACGCCGGCGAGCACCTTCTCGTGGAGGCGGATGATCCCCTCCATCAGCGCCTCCGGGCGCGGCGGACAGCCGGGGACGTGGATGTCGACCGGGACGATCTTGTCCACGCCCTGGAGCACCGAGTAGTTGTTGAACATCCCGCCCGAGCTCGCGCACGCGCCCATTGCGATCACCCACTTGGGCTCCAGCATCTGGTCGTAGATCTGCCGCAGCGGAGCGGCCATCTTGTGCGCCACCCGGCCGGAGACGATCAGCAGGTCGGCCTGGCGCGGGGACGCGCGGAACGCCTCCATGCCGAAGCGGGCGATGTCGTAGCGCGAGCCGACGATCGCGATCATCTCCATCGCGCAACAGGAGAGCCCGAACTGGTCGGGCCACATCGACTTCGTCTGCGACCACGCGATCGCTTTCTCCAGCGTCGTCAGGCCGAGCCTCGACTCCAGCTCGTCGGCGCTGAGCTCCTGCTCGAAGACGCTCGGGCCTTTCGTCGGCCAGAGCAGCCGCTCGGACTTCAGCCCGTAGTCGCGGAGGCGCTTCACCGCCATTCGAGTGCTCCCTTGCGCCAGATGTAGACGTAGGCGACGGCAAGGATCGCGACGAAGAACAGGAGCTCGAGGAATGCGAACCAGCCGAGGGCGTTCAACTGGACGGCCAGCGGATAGAGGAAGACGATCTCGATGTCGAAGACGATGAAGAGCATCGCCGTCAGGTAGAAGCTGATCGTGAACCGCTGCTGCTTCGGCGGCCCCGTGGAGACGCCCGACTCGAACGGGACGACACGGGCGCGGGTGCGGCGCTTCGGCCTCGTCGAGAAGACGAAGGAGAAGGCGACCATCGACAGCGGGATCGCGAGCGCAAGCAGCCCGTAGATCAGGAACGGCAACCAGCTGTCGAGCAACGCCCTGCTTCCTCCTCCGTCAGGCCTCCGCAGCCGGACACTAGCAAGTCACCGAAGGACGCACGAAGCGACCGAGAAACCGCTCAACGATGCGTGCAGCGGCTGTTACAAAGTCGGCTCGAAACCGGGGACCCGGACGGTCCAGAGGCGATGGTACGATGGGCACGTGGCAACGCTTGAGGAACCCACCACCGTCGTCTCTCTCACCGAGCGGGCGGCGGCCAAGATCAAGGAGCTCCAGGCCGACGAGCCTGCCGGCGACGCTGCGGTGCTGCGCATCGCCGTCCAGGGCGGCGGCTGCTCCGGGTTCGAGTACGCGCTCGGCTTCGACCGCGGCCCTCAGGAGGGCGACCACGAGCTCGAGGCGTACGGCGTGCGGGTCGTCGTCGATCCGTTCAGCGCTCCGTACCTCCAGGGTGCGAGCATCGACTTCCTCGACGGTCTCCAGGAGTCCGGGTTCAAGATCGACAACCCCAACGTTTCCTCGGCCTGCGGTTGCGGCCACTCCTTCCAGGTCGAAGACGGCGAGGCCCCGGATGCCGCGTACGGCTGCGGCTCCGGCTGTTCGCACTAGCGCGGTCTAGGATCCTCCCCCGATGACCTTGCGCGTCGCCGTGGTCGGCTCCGGGCCGGCGGGGTTTTACGCGGCCGGGCACCTGCTCGACGCCGATGAGCCGGTCGAGGTGGACATGATCGAGCGGCTGCCGACGCCGTGGGGGCTGGTGCGGCTCGGGGTCGCGCCCGACCATCCGAAGATCAAGGCGGTCTCGAAGGCGTTCGAACGGATCGCGGCCCAGCCGGGCTTCCGCTTCATCGGCGGCGTGGAGGTGGGCCGGGACCTCATGCACGAGGATCTCGTCCGGCTCTACGACGCCGTCGTCTACGCGGTCGGCGCCCAGAGCGACCGGCGGATGGGCATCCCCGGCGAGGACCTGCCCGGCTCGTGCTCGGCGACCGAGTTCGTCGCCTGGTACAACGGCCACCCCGACTTTCAGGAGCTGAGCTTCGACCTGTCCGGCGAGCGGGCGGTCGTGGTCGGGGCGGGAAACGTGGCCCTCGACGTCGTCCGCATGCTCGCGCTCTCGCCCGAGGAGATCCGGCCGACCGACACGATCGACGATGCGATCGAGGCGATCCTCGGCTCCGGGATCAGGGAGATCGTCCTGCTCGCGCGCCGGGGGCCGGCCCAGGCAGCGTTCACGACGCCCGAGCTGAAGGAGCTCGGCGAGCTCGCGGACGCCGACGTGATCGTGAATCCGGCCGAGCTCGAGCTCGACGACGCGAGCGCGGCCGCGCTGGAGCACGACACGAATGCGCGACGGAACGTCGAGGTGTTGCGCGACTACGCGGCCCGGGTCCCGGCGGGAAGGCGCCGCACGATCCGCATTCGCTTCGCGGTGTCACCGGTCGCGATCCTCGGCGAGGAGCGGGTGGAGGCGATCGAAATCGTCCGCAACCGGCTGGTCGCTGACCAGAACGGCCGGGTGAGCGCGGAGCCGACGGACGAGCACGAGACGATCCCTTGCGGAATCGTGTTTCGCAGCGTCGGCTACCTCGGCGTCGAGCTGCCGGGCGTGCCGTTCGACGCCCGGCGCGCGACAATCCCCAACGACTGCGGCCGTGTGACCGGCGCCGCCGGTGTCTACTGCGCCGGCTGGATCAAGCGCGGCCCGAGCGGCGTGATCGGCACGAACAAGAAGGACGCGACCGAGACGATCGAGTTGCTGCTCGAGGACGCCCGGCAGGGAAGGCTCCACCGAGGCGACCCGTCGGCGACGGCGGAGACGGTGGAGGAGCTGCTCGTCTCGCGCGGCGTCGAGCACGTCACCTACGCCGGCTGGGAAGCGATCGACGAGGAGGAGCGCGGTCGCGGCGAGCCCCAGGGCCGCCCCCGGGTGAAACTCGTCAGCTGGGACGACCTGCGGGCGGCTGCCCGCAGCATCGCCGCAAAGTAGGGCCAGACTTCAGTCTGGCCCCTGCCTTCCGCTCGTTCCGGCTCGGCTTGGCGACGACGAGGACTTGGCATCCCCCGATCGAGGGACACTCGCTCGGCGCGGCGCCGCCGATCCATCTCGTATGGCGATCCGCCTTCGCCAAGTCGAGTGCCTGAACTGCGGGCACCGCCGAGCCGTTCTCGATGCCGAGCGCCGAAGCGCGGAGGACGAGTGCCCTCGGTGCCGCTACGTCGGCTGGGCGTCCAGCGCGGAGCTCAGCGAGCGCACCAGGCGCATGCTGCGCGAGCGGCCGGTCGAGCGGCGCCGGCTCCGCGCTCTCTAGTTCGGACACGGCCGGGGTCTGACCCCGGACGCGTCCCGAGCGGACGTGACCCAGAAAGGAACCCCGCTCAACCACGCGGCCATGCGGCCGCCTGGGACATGGCCGGGGTCTGACCCCTTCGGCCCGTGCGGACGGCTACGATCGGGCCGTGGCGCGCACGGCCGACGAAACCGAGCTCTGGGGGGCGGAGACGACGAAGGCGGTCGCGAACTTCCCCGTCTCCGGACAGCCGATCCCGCCGCCGGTCGGGCGCTGGCTCGGGCGGATAAAGGCTGCGGCTGCCCATGTGAACGCGGAGCTGGGGCTGCTCGATCCGGAGAAGGCCGGCCGGATCGCCGCCGCAGGCGACCGCATCGCCGCCGGCGAGCTGGACGACCAGTTCCCGATCGACGTGTTCCAGACCGGCTCCGGCACGTCCTCGAACATGAACGCGAACGAGGTGATCGCCACGCTGGCCGGCGAGGACGTTCATGCCAACGACGACGTGAACATGGGCCAGTCCTCGAACGACGTGTTCCCGTCGGCGGTGCACCTGGCCGCGCTCGACGAGCTGGGCAACGACCTCCTGCCCGCGCTCAACCGCCTCGGCGACTCCCTCGCCGTGAAAGCGAGAGAGTTCGACGACGTCGTCAAGTCCGGCCGGACGCACTGGATGGACGCCGTCCCGGTCACGCTCGGCCAGGAGTTCGGCGGCTACGCGGCCCAGGTGCGGCAGGGCGTCGCCCGCGTCGAGTCGACGCTCGAGCGGATCGGCCAGATCCCGCTCGGCGGCACGGCGACCGGGACGGGGCTCAACACGCATCCCGAGTTCGCCGCCCGCGTGCGCGAGAAGCTCGCCGCGGAGTCGGGCCTGACGATTCTCCCGCCGGCCGACCCATTCGAGGCGCAGGCCGCCCGCGACGCCCTCGTCGAGGCATCGGGCGCGCTGAAGACGGTCGCCGTCTCGCTGACCAAGATCGCGAACGACCTTCGCTTCATGGGCTCGGGGCCGCGCGCGGGGCTCGGCGAGATCTTCCTGCCCGAGCTCCAGAAGGGCAGCTCGATCATGCCGGGCAAGGTCAATCCGGTGATCCCCGAGGTCGTCACGCAGGTCGCGGCGCAGGTGATCGGGAACGACGCCGCGATCACCGTGGGCGGCATGCAGGGCCACTTCGAGCTGAACGTGTTCGTGCCGCTGATCGCGCGCAACCTGCTCGACTCGATCAAGCTGCTCGCCGCCGCCTCCCGGCTGCTCGCCGAGCGGTGCGTCGACGGGATCGAGGCGAACCGCGAGACGTGCGAGCGTTACGCCGAGCTCACCCTCTCGGCGGCGACGGCGCTCAACCCGTTCATCGGCTACGACAAGGGCGCCGAGATCGTCAAGGAAGCCGCTGCCACCGGACGCTCGCTGCGGGAGGTGGCACGTGACGCGGGAGTCGACGAGTCCGTGCTGGACGAGGCGCTCGACTACCGCAAGATGGCCAAGCCGCACGGCTAGCGGCGTCTCCACCGCCACATCCTGCTTGACGGCTCGAACGAGAAGTCACAGGATATGCGCCGGGTCAAGGGTGGACCCAGAACAGGTAGGGGAAGTGCAACACGTACTTGCTACCGGGTCTACGTGTGTCGGAGTGAACGTTCGGTGACGCCATTCGAGCTCGAGCGGCGCTTTCCGAGCGACGACGCGTGCCTGGAGTTCCTGAAGGAACGGTCCTACCCGACGGGCACCGCTTGCCCGTCCTGCGGAAAGCCTTCGCGATTTCACCGGATCGCCGGCCGCTCGGCGTACTCGTGCCAGTACTGCGGGCACCACGTGTACCCCGCCGCAGGAACGATCTTCCACAAGTCGCGTACGAGGCTGACACTCTGGTTCCGCGCGATCGAGCTCGTGCGCAAGAGCGGCAAGGCGCTGACCGCGCGCGACCTCGAGCGTGAGCTCGGGGTCAGCTACAAGACGGCTCTCCGGATGCAGCGGCGGATCGGGCTCCTCCTCGACGAGGACCCGGATCCGCTGGCCACCGGCGTCGCCGTTCGGCCGAGAAGGAATCGATCGGTGAGGAGCACGCGCGTCGACGGTGGCGTCGCCCGCGTGAGCACGCAACCGCGACGAAGAGAAGGGAGAGCGATGAGAAAGCGACTCGGGTGGAACCCGACGAGCAAGCGCTTTGCGCTGCTGGCTCTGGCGATCCTGGCGATCGCAGTCGGGGCCGCGCTCGGCGTGAGCCAGTCTCGCGTTTCGAAGCATCAATCGAGCGCCAAGGGCGCGTACCTCATGAGACCGAATTCCAATGCGTTCAAGACCTCGCTCGGAGCAATCCGTAGCGGCGAGCCGGACGGCATCGACGGGCCTAACCAGGCGGCGTACGCCGACCAGGCCTATCCGGCCCTCGCGGTCGCTCCCGCGCAGCGGGCGGCTGCGGCACAGGCAGCCGCGCGGATCAAGGCCCTGCCGGCTCGCAAGAAGGCGACCGGCTGGCAGCTCGCCGGGCCGAGCGGCGTGTCGGCGTCGAAGGTGGTCGCCGGCGAGTCCACTGCCGGAACGAAGGCGACTGTCTTCTCGGGCCGGGCGACCGCGCTGGCGATCTCGCCGACCTGCACGGCAAAGGTGTGTCCAATGCTCGTCGGTGCAGCCGGCGGCGGCGTCTGGTTCACGCCCAACGCGATGGCCAAGAAGCCGAAGTGGAGCCCGTCCAACGGGACGATCCCGTCGAACGCGATCGGCTCGATCCTCTACGACCCGAACGATTCCACCGGCCAGACCGTCTACGTCGGCACGGGCGAGCCGAACGGCTCCAGCGACTCCGAGGCCGGCGTCGGCCTCTACAAGTCGACCGACGGCGGGCAGACCTGGTCGCTGGTCGCCGGCAGCACCGCCGGGAACGCACCCTGCGCGGACGGCTCGGGCTCGACGTGCCCGGTCGCAACAGGTCGCTCGATCGGTGCGATCGCGGTCGATCCTTCGGATCCGACGCACATCTTCATCGGGACGGACGTCGCCCGGCACGGCTCCTCGTCTGTCAACGGCGGCCGGTTCACGCCGCCCGGCGCGGCGAAGGTCGGTGTGTACGAGTCGACCAACGGCGGCACAACGTTTACATCGTCCAAGACCGACCTTGCACAGGACACCGTCGACCCGACCAGTGCGAACGGCGGCGACTTCTTCCGCGGTGGGGCCTCGGACGTCGAGATCGACCCGATGAACGGCGACGTCTATGCCTCGTTCTTCGACTACGGCGTTTTCCGTCTACCCGGCGGCAGCGGCTCGTGGGAGCAGATCTTCGCCGCGGCGGGCGGCGGGACGGTCGGTGAATCGCAGTTCGCCCGGACGGAGATCTCGCTCGCGCCGAACGGCGGCAACCTACGCGTCTACGTGGGCGACGCTTCGAGTGGCGGATCCGACTTCTACACAGTCGCGAACGCGAGAGGCGTGGCTGCGGCGACCCTGCTCGGCGGCGGGACGAACAGCGGTTGGGACAAGCAGTCCGACTCGACGAACGGCACCCCGGGCTTCGGCTCGTTCGACTACTGCCAGGGGCAGTGCTCGTACGACATGCCCGTGGCGTCGGCGCCGAGCGACCCGGACGTCGTCTACATCGGCGGGGCAATGAACTACGACGAGATCTTCTTCTTCGACGGAGTTCCGAACCGGTCGAACGGGCGTGCGGTCATGCGCTCGGAGGACGACGGGGCCAGCTTCACGGACATGACGATCGACTCCAAGGGCCTCAGCCTGCATCCCGACCAGCATGCGATCGCCGTTGCTCCGTTCAACCCCGACGTCGCGTTCATCGGGAACGACGGCGGGATCTGGCGGCTCAACGGCTCGTTCGTCGACGCCTCGGCTGGCTGTGCCTCTCGCGTCGACGACCTCGGTCCTCTGGGCGGCGCGGACTTGACCGACTGCCAGAACTGGCTGATGAAGATCCCGAAGACGACCTCGTCGCTGAACGACGGGCTCAGCACGCTCCAGTACCAGAGCCTGTCGGTCAACCCGCAGAAGCCCACGAAGGACGTCATGGGCGGAACGCAGGACAACGGCACCCAGGCGACGACCAACGCGAAGACCTGGTCGGTCTCGGTCTTCGGTGACGGCGGCCAGTCGGGTATCAACCCGACGAACCCGAAGATCCGCATGCATACGTACTTCAACGCCCAGGGAGACGTCAATTTCCAGGGCACGAAGGAGACGGGATGGGATTGGATGGCCGCCCCGTTCTTCAACGCCGGCGGGACCGCCTTCGTCGAAGGGAACTCGTTCTACCTGCCGCTCATCGCCGACCCGAAGGTCGGGGGAACGTGGCTCGCGGGTCTCCAGCACGTCTGGCGCACGCAGGACAACGGCGGTCCGCAGGCCGTCCTCGACGCCCAGTGCAACGAGATGACGGGGACCGGCCCGTTCTTCGGCCCGTCGTCGAACTGCGGTGACTGGGAGCCGCTCGGCGGAACGGCGCTCAACGCGGCCGGCGACCTGTCCGGCACCTTCTACGGGTCGGACAAGAACCCCGGCTCGGGGGGCTACGTGGTCGCGGTCGAGCGGGCGCCGAGCGACAACGGCACCCTGTGGGCCGGCCTGCGCCGCGGCCGCGTCTTCTTCTCGTCCAACGCGGATGACGCGACGTCGGCCAACGTGGACTTCTTCCGGATCGACGATTCGACGACTCCGGAGCGGTTCGTAAGCGGGATCGCGGTCGACCCGGCTGATCCGAACACTGCGTACGTCTCGTTCTCGGGCTATAACGCGTACGCGACCGCCGCCGGCACGGCGACCGGGCATGTGTTCAAGGTACAGGTCGATCCGACCACTTGTTCCGGGACGACGTGCGACGCGACCTGGACGAACATCGACCACAATGTCGGCGACGAGCCGATCACAGACATCGTGGTCGACACGAACGGCGACCTCTACATCTCGACCGACTTCGGTGTGTGGACGTTGCCGAACGGAACGACGACGTGGGTTCCGGCCTCGACCGGGCTCCCGACCGTCGCGGTGTACGGCCTGACGATCGACCGGGCCGGCCGGGTGCTGTATGCGGCGACGCACGGCCGCAGCGCCTGGATGCTGAACCTGTCGTAACCATCGAACAGTGGGAGGGTGGGCCGGTCGCGCGGGCCCACCCTCCCGCGCTACCCTTCCGGCGTGCGGAGGCTCGTGTTGCTCTTCGCGTGTGCCGCGCTCCTCGCCCCGGCAGGCGTCCTTGCACTGGGACGGCCGACGCCCGTCCTGAGGACGACGTCGGCCCGGCCGCTGGCGGTGCAGGGCGTTCATTTCCGGCCGGCGGAACGGGTGACCGTGCGTGTCGCGGTCGGCTCGGCGATCCGGATGCACGTCGTGCGGGCGACTGCGGCGGGGACGTTCACGACCACGTTCACGGCGGTCGTGCTCGAGCGCTGCTCACCCTTCGCGATCACTGCTTCCGGCAGCAGAGGGAGCGTTGCCACGCTTCGCCCCCGACCGTTCGTCGACTGCAACCCGTTCTGAGCGCGCAGGTACGCTGCTCCTGGGCCCGGGCGGACGATCCGCTGTACCTGGCGTACCACGACGAGGAATGGGGAGTGCCCTCGCACGACGAGCGGCACCTGTTCGAGATGCTCGTCCTCGAGGGTGCACAGGCCGGGCTCTCCTGGTCGACGATCCTCCGTAAGCGGGAGAACTACCGGCGTGCGTTTGCACGTTTCAACGTCGACACGGTGGCGCGGTTCACAGCTCGGGACGTCGAGCGGCTGCTCGGAGATCCTGGAATCGTCCGCAATCGGCTGAAGGTCGAGTCGGCGGTCACCAACGCCCGTGCGACCGTCACTGCCGGCGGTCTCGACGACCTGCTCTGGTCGTTCGTCGGCGGGGTGCCGATCGTCAACCGGTGGCGGACGCTCGCCGAGCTTCCGAGTGAGATGCCCGAGTCACGAGCGATGTCGAAGGAGCTGAAGATGCGAGGCTTCCGCTTCGTCGGCCCGACGATCTGCTACTCGCTGATGCAGGCCTGCGGCCTGGTCAACGACCACGTGATGAGCTGCTTCCGTTACGCCGAGGTCTAGGAAGAGCGGGGCGCCTCTGAATCGCGCTCGAAGTCGGCGCCGAGGCCCGCGCCGCCGACGTACGACCCACCGATCGACTGGTCGTCCTTGAAGCTCTCGTAATCCTGGGCGGCGGCGTCCCGGTCTGCCTCGCTGCCGGTCGCGGCCTGCTCGAGCCGCTCGTCCGCGTCCTTGCTCCACCAGGAGCTGATCTTCTGCCAGAGACCCACGGCTCAGTACGCTACCGCGCCTCGGCCCATCTCCGCTGCGTGACGCTGCTCGTCCGCGCGATAGCTCGAGCGGACGAGAGGGCCTGAGAACACGGAGCCGAAGCCGAGAGCCTCGCCCTGCTCGCGGAACCAGCGGAACTCGTCCGGGTGCACCCAGCGGTCGATCGGAGCGTGGCGCGGTGACGGCTGGAGATACTGGCCGATCGTGACCACGTCGACGCCGCGCGAGCGGAGGTCCCGCATCGTCTCGACCACCTCGTCGTTCGTCTCCCCCAGCCCGACGATGATCCCGCTCTTCGTCAGCACGGGATAGTCGGCGAGCTCTTTCGCCCGCTCGAGCAGCCAGAGCGCGTTGTCGTACGACGCCTTGGCGCCGCGCATCCGCGCGTGGAGCCGGCGGACGGTCTCGATGTTGTGGTTGAACACGTCGGGACGCTCGGCGAGCACCGTGCGGAGCGCCTCCTCCTCGACGCCGAGGAAATCGGGTGTCAGCACCTCGATCGACGTGCCGGGCACCTTCCGCTTCAGGGCGCGGATCGTCGCGGCGTAGTGGCCGGCGCCGCGGTCCGGGACGTCGTCCCGGTCGACCGAGGTGACGACGACGTGCTTCAGCTCCATGCGCGCAGCGGTCTGTGCGAGGCGGAGCGGCTCCAGCGGGTCGGGCGGCGAATCCGGCCGGCCCGAGTGGACGTAGCAGTAGCGGCACGCCCGCGTGCAGGTGTCGCCGAGGATCTGGAACGTCGCCGTACCGCGGCCCCAGCACTCGCCGATGTTCGGGCAGCGCGCCTCCTCGCAGATCGTGTGCAGGCTCGCGCCGTGGATCAGCTTCCGGACGTCGTGGTAGCGCGAGTCCGAGCGGGGCGCGCGAACCTTCATCCACTCCGGGCGGCGCGGCCGATCCGCGACTGGGAGCGACTGCTCCATAACCAAGACAGTATCGGTGCCAGGCTCCCGCCGTTCCGGTGTTGAGGTGCCTGGCTCCGATTCCGTTTCTAGTCCCCGAGGGTCTCGCGACCCCCGAACAGCGAGCTCTCGAAGACGTAGAGCGCGGCGATCGCGAGGTAGAGGATCGCGCTCGCAGTGGGGCTCGCCAACGCGACGAGTGCGGCCCCGAGGTAGATCCACGGCCCCGGCAGGTACGTGCGTGTGATTCCGGCAACCGCCCGCTGGTCGGCGTCCGCGCGGAGCAGACGCCTGCCCCCCGCCGCGTAGAACCAGACCGCGTTGAAGAAGAGCGCGGTGGCGGTCATGGTGAGGCCGTACGCGAGGGCAGCGCTCTCGGCTCCATCGCCGCGGATGTGCTCGGCCAACAGGCGCGTCGGGAAGGGGACGAAGGCGATGCACATAAGCAGGCCGATGTTCGCCAGCAGGAACCGCCGGTCGACGCGCGCAACCAGGGACATGATCGTGTGGTGGTTCATCCACATGATCCCGATCGTCACGAAGCTGACCGCGTAGGCGAGGTACGAGGGCCAGGCGTGCCGGAGCGACTCGCCCAGGTCGATACCCTCGCCGCCCACCGCGCCGTCGACGTTCAGGATCAGCAGCGTCGCGGCGATCGCGAAGACGCCGTCGGCAAACGTCTCCAGCCGTGCAGGGCTCACGTCAGCGCGGCCCGGCGGCGATCGCCTCGTTCGCCATCCGGATCAGGATCGCCCGTTCGCCCTTCGGCAGGTCCTTCATCTGCCAGCTGTAGAGCACCCCGTTGTGCGTGAACCAGAACGAGGTCGGCGAGCACGAGCCGCCGCAGCTGAACAGATGAAAGATCGCCGGGTCGCCCTGCGCGAGCCGGACGTTCGGCTTGCCCGGGAGGCGGCCGCCGCGCCTGCCCTCGAACGTCGCCACGAAGCAGGCGTTCGCGCCGCGGCAGTTCGGGGCCCCCTCGAGCGACAGCAGGTACGAGCCGCGGGAGGCGGCCGTGGAGGCGTACAGACGATAGGTCCCGCCGAGCGGGAGGATTCGAGGCAGGAGAACCGGCACAGTCGTCTCGCGCTTCACCGTGGTCAATCGACTGCCGAACGCCTTCAGCAGATCGACTTTCCGAGGTGGTGGAGGCGTGGCGGCAGGTGCCGAGGCGCAGACCAGAGCGCCGAGCAGCACGAAGAGCGCCGTTCGCCTCATCGCGCCGCGACCGTCGTCGGCGGATGGGCCGAGACCTCCTCCAGCTCGAGGTCGAAGACATCCGCGGCGGCGGCGGCGGCCGCAGGTCGGACGTCGTCGACGTCGATACGGCGGCCGAGCTCGCGCGCGATCGTCGTGAAGGCGGCGTCCTCGAGCCCGCAGGCGGTGATCCAGTCGGTGAACGGTGCCGGATCGAGATCGACGTTGAGGGCGTACCCGTGCGTCGTCACCCAGCGCGAGATGTGGACACCGATCGAGGCGATCTTCCGCGGCGGCGAAGTCAGCCAGACGCCGGTAAGGCCGTCGATTCGGGTTCCCCCTAGTGCAAACGCTGCAAGCGTTTGCACGATGGACTGCTCCAGGTCGCGGCAGTACTTGCGGACGTCCCGGCCGTGGCGGTTCAGGTCGAGGATCGGATAGCAGACGAGCTGACCAGGGCCGTGGAAGGTCGACTTCCCGCCCCGGTCGGTCTCGACGATCTCGACGGCTGCGGTCGCGGGGACGTGGATCTCGCCGTCGCCGGTGCGGCGTCCGACCGTGACGACCGGCGGATGCTCGAGGAAGATCACCGTGTCCGGCCGCGTCCCCTCCTTCACCTCCGCGGCGATCACACGCTGGAGCTCCCAGGCCTCGAGGTACGGCGTCTCGCCGAGGTTCAGAAGATGACCGTGCACCGCTCTGACTCTAGCCACGGCCTGCGGCTGCCACGGGAGAAGATCTAGAAGGGACAGGCTTTAGCCTGTCCCCAGGCCTTCCCGTGGCGCCTGCGAAAGGCAGGGGCCAGACTGAAGTCTCTGCTCCGGGGTCAGACCCTCGAACCGTCGAGGAGGATCGTCCAGCGCTCGACCGACACCGTCTCGAGCATGCCGTTCTGGGTCCAGTTGTCCTCCGCGAGGCGCTCGCGGATCGCCTCCTCGGACGGTGCGTCGACGATGTGAAGCACGTCGCGCTCGTCTTCGAGTGGGCCGCCGAGGAGGGTGAAGCCGTCGTCGACCCACCCGTCCATGATCCGCGCGTGCTCGTCGAAGTCGTCCTGCTCGCGCAGGTCGCGCGAGAAGTCCCAGGGCCCACCGCGCCGTCTCCGCACCACCCAGAGGGTTCGGGCCATCGACTGAGCGTAGCCGTCCCGCCGTCTGAGCCGCTCAGTCGCCGCGACCGACCTGCGCGGGCGCGGCGCACGACCGCTTGCCGTCAGAAACCGATGCGATAGCGAGCGAAGGAGGGGTCCACTAGGGGAACCATGGGTTCCCCTAGTACTGATCCTCGCCCCAGGTCTGGAGCTTCTCGCGCAGGTCGTGCAGAAAGCGACCGGCCAGCGCGCCGTCGACCAGTCGGTGGTCGTACGTAAGGGTGACGTTCATCATCGGCCGGATCGCGATCACGTCCTTGCCGAGATCGTCCTGAACGACCCATGGGCGCTTGACGAGGGCATACGTGCCGAGGATCCCGGCCTGCGGCTGGCTGATCACCGGCGTTCCGTGGAACGTGCCGTAGCCGCCCGGGTTGGTGATCGTGAACGTCCCACCCTGGACGTCGTCCGGCAGCAGCTTCTTGTCGCGCGCGCGGCCGGCGATGTCGGCGATGGAGCGCGCCAGGCCGAGCAGGTTGAGACCCTCGGCGTTCTTGATCACTGGGACGATCAACCCCTTCCCGTCCGCCAGCTCGACGGCGATGCCGAGGTTGACGTACGAGTGAGTGACGATCTGGTCGCCGCGCAGGCTGCCGTTGATCCAGGGGTAGTCCCGCAGGGTGTCGACCGCGGCCCGCCCGACGAACGCGAGGTACGTGGGGTTGACGCCGTACGCCTTCTGGTATTCGGCCTTCAGCTTCTCCCGGATCTGCACGACCTTCGACATGTCGACCTCGATCGCGCTGGTGACGTGCGCGGAGGTATCGAGGGAGCGCCGCATGTGCTCCGCGATCCCCTTGCGCATTGCGGTCATCGGCTCCAGGTGCTCCCCAACCTGCGGTTGGGGAGCAGGGGGTGGCGGGGGTGCGACGGCGGGTGGTGCAGCGGGTTCGGCGGGCGCCGGTGGGGGCGGCGGAGCGGGCGCCTCCACGGCTGCCTCCGTCGCCGCAGGTGCGGGAGCACCTGCGGCGATATACGCGAGGATGTCCTTCTTGGTGACGCGGCCGCCCTGGCCTGTGCCGTGCACAGCCCCGACGTCCACCCCGTGCTCGGCCGCGATCCGGGCGACGACCGGAGAGACGAAGGTCTTGCCGTTCTCGATTCCGTCGAGCACTTCGGTCGGTGCTGCGGGAGGGGCGGCAGGCGGTGGCACCGGCGCGGGGGTCTCGGCGCTCGACGGAGCCGACGCCTGGGCGGCGGCAGGGGCGGTGGCCGGCTCCTCGAACGTCTCGGGCTCGCCCGCGGCTTCGGGCTCGGGCTGCGGCTCGGCGGCGGGCGCGGCCCCCTCCGGCGCGATCTCGGCCAGCTTCGTCCCGACGTCGACCGTCTCGCCCTCGTGAACATAGATCTTCGTGACGACGCCCGTGCCGGGGCTCGGCACCTCCGTGTCCACCTTGTCCGTCGAGATCTCGAGCAGCGCCTCGTCGGCCTCGATCGTCTCGCCCTCGTTCCGCAGCCACTTGACGATCGTCCCCTCGGAGACGGACACGCCCATCTGCGGCATGACGACCTCGATGAGCGTCCCGGTGGCCATCAGTACGCGGCGAGCTCGCGGAGACCGGCCGCGACCGTCTCGACCTGTGGGATGAACGCCTTCTCGAGCGGCGGCGAGAACGGCACCGGCGTGTCGGGTGCCGCGATCCGCCTCACCGGCGCGTCGAGGGACTCGAATGCCTCCTCGGCGATCGTGGCCGCGATCTCGGCACCGAAGCCGCCGGTGCGCGTGTCCTCGTGGAGGACGAGCACCTTCGACGTCTTCGTCACACTCTCCAGCACCGCCTGCTTGTCCCAGGGCATCACCGTGCGCAGGTCGACCACCTCCACGGACACGTCTTCCGTGGCCAGCTCCTCGGCCGCCTCGTAGGCGGTGTGGACCATTGCTCCCCACGTGATCACGCTGATGTCCTCGCCCTCGCGATGGGTGCGCGCCTCGCCGAACGGGATCGTGTAGCGCTCCTCGGGCACGTCTGCCTTCAGCCGGCGGTAGAGGTGCTTGTGCTCGAAGTAGAGCACCGGGTTCGGATCCTCGATCGCGGTCGCGAGCAGGCCCTTCGCATCCTCGGGTGTTGCCGGGCAGACGCACTTCAGGCCGGGGATGTGCGCGAAGGAGCTCTCCGGATTCTGCGAGTGGAACGGCCCACCGGAGAACCCGCCGCCCGAGGGCAGCCGGACGACGATCGGCACCGGCGTGCCGGCGCGGTAGAACTGCTTGGCGGCGACGGTGACCAGGTGGTCCCACGCGCAGGAGACGAAGTCCGCGAACTGCATCTCGGCGACGGGCCGCATGCCCATCAGCGCGGCGCCGGTGCAGCCGCCGACGATCGCGGTCTCGGACAGCGGCGCGTCGATCACGCGCCAGGCTCCGAACTCCTCCTGGAAGCCGAGGGTGACCTTGAAGGCCCCGCCGTAGACGCCGACGTCCTCTCCGATCACGAAGACGCGCTTGTCGCGCCGCATCTCCTGACGCAGCCCGTCGGAGATCGCCTGGAGGTAGGTGCGCTCGGCCATGGGTTCGCCTACTTGTGGTGGGGCGTGTCGACGTCCTCGGGAGCTGCGTACACGCCCTCGCTCAGGTCGGCGGCGTCGGGGAGCGGCGATTCCTCGGCCCGCTTGATCGCATCGTTCAGGATCTTCTTCACGTCCGCCGAGATCTCGTCTTCCTCCTCGTCCCGCAGGTCGGCGTTCTCGTACAGCCAGCGCCGGAACCGCTCGATCGGGTCGTGCTTGGCCCACTCCTCGAACATGTCCTTCGGGACGTAGAAAGCATCGTCGTGCACGGCGTGACCCTCCATGCGCAGGGTCATGCACTCGATCAGCGTCGGCCCTTCATCCGCGCGTGCCTTCTCGATCGCGCGCTTCGCCTCGCGGTAGACGGCGAGGACGTCGGTGCCGTCGACGACCACGCCCTCGAAGCCGTACGCGCCCGCACGGTCGGCGATGTGTTCGCTTGCGAAGCCGAGGTGCGTCGGAGTCGAATAGGCCCACTGGTTGTTGTCGCAGATGAAGACGATCGGTAGCCGGCGAACGCCGGCGAGGTTCATCGCCTCGTGCGCGTCGCCGCGTGCCGCCGAGCCCTCGCCGAACCAGCCGACCGCCACCCGCCGCTCCTCGCGAATGCGGAAGGCGAGAGCGGCTCCGACCGCGACCGGCAGCATCGCCGGCAGATGGCTGACCATCGCGATCAGCCCGAGCCGCGAGTCGGCCATGTGGACGTTCCCGTCCCGGCCTCGGGCCGGTCCGTCGATCCGGCCCATGTAGTTCGCGAAGATCCGCCACGGCTCGACCCCGCGGGCGATATGGACGCCCATGTCGCGATGGAGCGGCGTGCCGACGTCGTCCGGGCCCATCGCGGTCGCGACGCCCACCGCCGCACCCTCGTTGCCCCGGCCGGTGTAGAACGAGCCCGGGATCTTCCCCTGCTTGTAGAGGATGTGGCCGCGCTCCTCGATCCCGCGGGTGATCAGCATGGTGCGGTAGACGGCGAGGAGATCCTCGCGGTCGAGGCCCGAGCCCCGCACCTCGGGGAGCGATCCGGCAGGCTCCGCTTCGCGCGCGATCGCCATGAAGTCGAAACTCTAGCGAGCGCTGCAGATCCTGCGACCGTGCTCGAACGGTGCCGCTGAACTACGCTGGCGTCATGGGCAAGGGCGCCGACTGGCTTCGCGAGGAGCGGCGCAAGGTGCTCGGCGACTGGGTTGCCGTCTGCCTCGGCTGCGGGTTCGCGCAGCGGTACTTCGAGCAGTGGGAGGACGCGCTTCCCGACGCCTGTCCGCAGTGCGGCGGTGAGATGCGCTCCCGCTGTCCTGCGTGCAGCGCGCCGTTCTCATCCGTGTTCGCGGTCGAGTGCGAGGCATGCGGGGGCGAGCTGAGGCCGCCGGATCTGTTCGGGACACCCATCCGCCGCTCGCCCTAGCCGCGCCCGTTTGTCCCTGGTGGAGGGCTGTGCGATCAAGCCCGCGAAGGGCCCACCGTTGGCAGCCGTCAGAGGCGTCCGCGTGCAACCGGTCGAGCGAGAGCCGGAGCTTGCGCTGCTGCACGCGTTCATGGAACGCGACGACGGTGCGCGCGCGCTGGTCTTGCTCGGCGGGTACTTGGGCTCCGGTTCGACGCCGCATGGTCGCCGCTTGCGCTCGGTCGCCCGCAGCGCCGGCACCGCAGGTGGGGGGCGGCACGGCGGACGCTCGAACGGGCCGATGCCCTCTTCGCCGACTGGGGGTCCCCGTTTGGGTCGACGAGACTCGCGCCGAGCTTGCCCGCGTCGGGGCACGCCGTCCGCAGCCGAGCGGTGAGCTCACCCCGCTGAGCGGCGGGTTGCAGAGCTGGCAGCGGATGGGGTCGCCAACAAGCAGATCGCCCAGAGCCTTTTCGTCTCCGTGAAGACGGTTGAGGGCCACCTCCCGCGCGTGTACGCGAAGCTCGGCGTTCGATCGCGAGCGCAGCCCGACCTCCGGCTTTCGTCGACTCGATAGCTGTCAAGGACAGAACCGGGAACAGGTCTGTACGACCTGTCCCTCTCTGTGCTCATCAAAAGTCCAGGGGTTTCCCTTATTTCGCAGCCGAGCGGACGGGCGTACCCTCGCCGCATGGCCGAATACTTCGTCGAGCTGTATGTCTCCGGGGAGGATCGCGCTGCGGCGAGCAGCGAGGAGCAGGCGTGCGCGGCCGCCGAAGAACTGACCGGGGACGGCGTTCCGGTCCGGTACGTGACGGCGATCTTCGTCCCGCCGGTCGGCGCGAACGTCGCCCGCGGCAACGATGACCCTGGCGAGTGCAATCCCGCACACCTGTGTTAGCTCGATGGAAGAGCGGCTTTTCGTCGTCCGTCTAGATCCGAAAAGGGAGAGGAGGTTGCGATGAGCACCGTTGGGAAGGAACCGGAACGCCGCTTCAGCCGGGGTGGGTTCCTCGGCCGGGTGGGGGTGGGGGCAGTCGCGGTCGGAACGTCGGGCGGCTTCGGTGCCGGTGCCGCGGCGGCGATGCCCAAGGCGGCCGCACGCCAGCGCGCTGGCACGGCCCAGCACTTCGGGCGGATCTTCGAGCGGATGGCGCCGTTCGCAGCGTCGGGCCGGCGCGGGCTCGAGGCGGCGCTGGTCGACATCGGCTCGCCGGGCGGCATCCTCGACGCGCGCGACGCGCTCGAGCGCGGCCCGGCGGATCTGATCACCGATCTCTCGCTGTCGGCCCACAACCCGAACAACCCGAACCACACGGCGGGGGTGACGTTCATCGGCCAGTTCATGGACCACGACATGACCTTCGACACCGGGTCTCCGCTGGGGAAGCCGACCTCGCCGGAGCGGTCGCTGAACGGCCGCACGCCGTCGTTCGACCTCGACTCGGTGTACGGCGCGGGGCCGGTCGGCTCGCCGCAGCTGTACGACCCGTCCGACCGGGCGAAGCTCAAGGTCGAGTCGGGCGGGCTGTTCGAGGACGTCCCGCGCATGGCGGACGGGACCGCGATCATCGGCGACCCGCGGAACGACGAGCACGTCGTCATCGCCGGGATGCAGGCGGCGTTCTTGAAGTTCCACAACAACGCCGTCGACCGGCTTCGCGCCGGCGGGACGACCGACGAGGCCGAGGCGTACTCGCAGGCCCGCCGCTTGACCACCTGGCACTACCAGTGGCTGATCCTGCACGAGTTCCTGCCGCTCTTCGTCGGCCAGTCGATGGTGAACTCGATCGTCCGGCGGGGGCGGCGCTTCTACCGGCCGCGCAAGGGCGAGGCGTTCATCCCCGTGGAGTTCCAGGGTGCCGCGTACCGCTTCGGCCACTCGATGGTGCGCCCCTCGTACCGCGCCAACCTCGCGGGCGACAACGGGAAGCCGTTCTTCGCGATGATCTTCGACCCGAAGGCGAGCGGGCCCGACCCGGACGACCTGCGCGGCGGCTCCCGCGCGCCTCGCCGGTTCGTCGGCTGGCAGACGTTCTTCGACTTCGGCGACGGTCAGGTCAAGCCGAACAAGCGGATCGACACCCGCATCTCGACGCCGCTCTTCGACCTGCCGCTCGGCGCGATCGCGAACCACGCCCCGCCGGTCGTTCTTCCCGTGCGGACAATGCTCCGGCACCTCACCTGGGAGCTCCCCTCGGGGCAGGCGATCGCAAAGCGGATGGGCGTGTCGGCGCTGTCGCCGGCCGACTTGGGCGAGCTGCACGGCTACGGGCTCGATCTCGAGCGCTCGACCCCGCTCTGGTACTACGTCCTCAAGGAAGCCGAGCTGGTCGAGGACGGTCTCCGGCTCGGGCCGGTCGGCGGCCGCCTCGTCGGCGAGGTGATCGTCGGTCTGCTCGAGAGCGACCCGGCGTCGTACCTCGCCTACGACCGCGACTGGCGGCCGACGCTGCCCTCGCGCCAGCGGGGCGACTTCCGCATGGTCGATTTCCTCACCTTTGCGGGAGTCGACCCGAAGAGCCGCGGTCAGTAGGGGGAAGCCGGACCCGTCCTAGTGGCTCACCCAGAGCTTGAGGGCGACCAGCATGAGGCCGAGTCCGAGGTTCGCTCCGACGATCGCGAGCGTCGCGACGAGGCGGAGCCGTTCCGCGCGCGCCACGGCCAACCCCTCGGCGACGAGCACGACGAGCCCGGCGACGAAGGCCAGCCAGACGGCGACGCGGACGGAGTAGAGGTCGAGCGTTCCGCCGGCGAGGAGTAGCACCGGAACGACGGCGGCCTCGATGATCGAGCTCTCGCGGGCGGCGATCTCCCTGAGCTCGGTCCAGCTGATGCGCTGCTCCCGGGCCAGGCTTTCGGCGATTGCGTCCGAGTACACGTGTGCCAGCCAGAACACGATTGCAGTCACCAGGACGATGATCGCGATGTGGCCCGCCCCGTGCTTGAACGCCTGCGCAGCGCCGACGATCGTGGCGAGCACGATGATCGTCCCGTACGTGTAGCCGCCGAGGCGCTCGTCCTGTTTCCCGCGGCGGCGCTTGGTGCGGCCGGCGCGCGAGAGGTAGTGGAGCATGTCAGCCCCGGATCTCGGAGAAGCGGATCAGCGTGACGACGTCGTCCTCGGAGACGTCACGGTTGTACAGCGACCCGAGAAACCCGCACATATCCTCGACCCGGCGGATCTCGGGGTTGTCGTGCTCGATCTCGTTCGGGGACAGGTCGCCGAGCCGCTTCACCTCGACCTTGTCGATCACCGCGTCGAAGATCTTCTTCCGCGGCGAGAAGCGCGGGCCGGCGAGCACCGAGACGATCATGCCCTTGCGGTACTTGGCGGACTTGTCGCCGAGCCGGATCGTCGCGGACTTGCGACCGCTGCGCAGCTGGTTCTCGACGATCGGCGAGTAGAAGTTCAGCGCTTCCACCGGCGCGGATCATAGATCGCGCACGACCTGGATCGCCTTCGCGGCCATCTCGCGCTCGCCGCCGTAGGCGAGCAGGCGCGGCGCGTCGGCGAGCGGCAGCCAGCGAGCCTCCGCGACTTCGTGCTCGAATTCGGACGGGATCGCGCCGAGCCGGCCGCTCGAGTAGCGGACGAGGTAGAAGCTGACCACCTTGAAGACGCGCTCGCCCTGCCATGTGTAGACGTAGCGGACGTCGCCCAGCTTGCGGTCGAGGCGGCCACGGACGCCGGTCTCCTCCTCGACCTCGCGCAAGGCGGTCGCGGCCGGATCCTCCCCGGCGCCGATCAGGCCCTTCGGCAGTGCCCAGACGCCGGCGGGCTTGCCGCCTGGCCGGATCGCCGCCATCGCCCAGTCGCCTCGCAGACGCCGCACGAGCACCCCGCCGGCCGAGAACTCCCGTCGCACGGCAGCGAACGTAGCATCGGTGCCAGGCTCCCGCCGTTCCGGGGTTGAGGTGCCTGGCTCCGAACGTAGCATCGGTGCCAGGCTCCCGCCGTTCCGGGGTTGAGGTGCCTGGCTCCGATTCCGTTTCCCAAGATCTCAGTCTCGGCCGCTAAGATTGCTTGCGCAGCCGCGGCGTCATCGTTAGACTGCCGCTGGCACTCTCGGGGAGAGAGTGCTACCAACGAAACACTCTCAACGGAGGTCGTGGAATGGATTTGCAGCCGCTTGGCGATCGGCTCATCGTCGAGGTCCTCGAAGAGGAGGAGACGACGTTCAGCGGGATCGTCCTGCCGGACACGGCCAAGGAGAAGCCGCAGCGTGGTCGCGTGCTCGCGGTCGGCCCGGGCAACCGCTCGGAGCAGTCCGGCGAGCTGATCCCGCTCGACGTCGCCGAGGGCGACGAGGTGATCTTCTCGAAGTACGGCGGCACCGAGGTCAAGGTCGGTGTCGACGAGCTTCTCATCCTCCGCGAGTCCGACGTACTCGCGAAGGTCGTGTCCACGGGTGCCAAGGCGAAGGGCAAGAAGGCCCTCGCCGGCGCCAAGGCCTAACTAGGTAACGGAGGAAGACTGAAATGGCTCACAAGGAGCTGAAGTTCAACGAGGATGCGCGCCGCTCGCTCGAGCGGGGCGTCAACATCCTCGCGGACGCCGTCAAGGTGACGCTCGGCCCGAAGGGCCGCTACGTCGTCCTCGACAAGAAGTTCGGCGCTCCGACGATCACGAACGACGGCGTGACGATCGCACGCGAGATCGAGGTCGAGGACGCCTTCGAGAACCAGGGCGCCCAGCTCGTCCGCGAGGTCGCCACGGCGACGAACGACGTCGCCGGCGACGGCACCACGACGGCGACCGTGCTCGCCCAGGCGATCGTCCGCGAGGGCCTGAAGAACGTCGCCGCCGGCGCGAACCCGATGGCGCTCAAGCGCGGCATCGAGCAGGGCGTCGACTCGGTGGTCGACAACCTGAAGACGCAGTCCAAGGAGATCTCGGGCAAGGAGGACATCGCCCGGGTCGCCAGCATCTCGTCGCGGGAGCGGGAGATCGGCGACGTGATCGCGGACGCGATCGAGAAGGTCGGCAAGGACGGCGTGGTGAACGTCGAGGAGGGCCAGACCTTCGGTCTCGAGCTCGAGTTCACCGAGGGCATGCAGTTCGACAAGGGCTACCTGTCGCCGTACATGATCACGGACGCCGAGCGGATGGAGGCCGTCCTCGACGACCCGTACATCCTGGTCGCGAACCAGAAGATCGGGGCCGTCAAGGACCTGCTGCCGGTGCTCGAGTCGGTGATCCAGGCCGGCCGCCCGCTGCTGATCGTGGCGGAGGACGTCGAGGGCGAGTCGCTCGCGACGGTCGTCGTCAACAAGCTGCGCGGCACGTTCACCGCCGTCGCCGTGAAGGCGCCGGGCTTCGGCGATCGCCGCAAGCGGATGCTCGAGGACATCGCGATCCTCACGGGCGCTGAGGTGATCACCGAGGAGATGGGCCTCAAGCTCGAGAACACGAAGATCTCGCAGCTCGGCAAGGCCCGGAAGGTCGTCGTCGACAAGGACTCGACCACGATCATCGACGGTGCCGGCGAATCGGATGGGATCAAGGCCCGGATCAAGCAGCTGAAGGCCGAGATCGAGAACACCGACTCCGACTTCGACCGCGAGAAGCTGCAGGAGCGGCTGGCGAAGCTGGCCGGGGGCGTCGCGGTGGTCAAGGTCGGCGCCGCCACCGAGACCGAGATGAAGGAGAAGAAGCACCGCGTCGAGGACGCGCTGCAGGCCACGCGGGCGGCCCTCGAGGAGGGCATCGTCCCGGGCGGCGGCGTCGCGCTCCTGAACGCGGCGGACGCAGTCAGGGCGAGCCTCGAGAAGCTCGAGGGCGACGAGAAGACCGGCGCTGCGATCATCCTCAAGGCGCTGGAGGAGCCGGTTCGCCAGCTGGCGTTCAACGCCGGCCTCGAAGGCTCGGTCGTCGTCCAGCAGGTCCGCTCGGCTCCGGCCGGCCAGGGTCTGAACGTCGACTCCGGAGAGGTCGAAGACCTGGTCAAGTCGGGGATCATCGACCCGACGATGGTCACGCGCTCGGCGCTGCAGAACGCCGCGTCGATCGCGAAGAACATCCTGACCACCGAGGCGATCGTCGCCGAGGCTCCGGAGAAGCAGCCGGCCATGGCCGGCGGGATGCCCGGCGGCATGGAAGGGATGATGTAGCCGAACGGCTCCGCCGTTTTGCTCGAAGGGCCGGCTTTGCCGGCCCTTCGCCGTTTCTAGCCCAATTCACTCGCGAATTGGGCCAGCTGGTACTCGACGTGGGTCGTGGACTGCTCGTGCCCGGAGTACGGCAGGACGACGAGCTCCTTCGGCGCGGAGAGCGCGTTGTAGGCGGCGAAGATCGTCGAGGGCGGGGTGATTCGGTCGCGCAGGCCGACCGACACGAGCGTTCGAGCCGTGACTTGCGCGGCGAGCACGGCGTTGTCCACGTAGGCGAGCGTCCGCCGGGCGTCGGCTTCGCGGGCCGGGTGCACGGCCAGGTACTCGACGAGCTCCGTGTAGGGCGGCTCGAGCGCGACGTCCATGCCGCGGGGGATGTCGCAGAGGAACGGCACGTCGGCATGGCACAGCCGGACGAGATCCGGCGCGAGTGCAGCGGCGGCGAGCGCGAGCGCCCCGCCCTGGCTCCGTCCCGCGACTGCGATCCGTTCCGGGTCCACCCCCGGGAGCCCCGCGGCCGTTTCGGCCGCGCGCACCGCGTCGACGTAGAGGCGCCGGTAGTAGTAGGTCTCGGGATCGAGAAGCCCTCGGGTCATGACGCCCGGATGCTCGGCCCCTGACGTGCCTCCGCCCGGATCGGCGGTGTGGCCGGCCGACCAGGTGCCGCCCTGTGCGCGCGTGTCCATGACGAAGGCGGCGAAGCCGCACGACGGATAGAGCGCATGTGCGGCGGGGAGGTCACGGCCCCCGCCGTAGCCGACGAACGCGACCCGGCAAGGCAGGGGATCGCTCGTTCCACGGGGGCGGAGGTACCAGGCTCGGACCGGGTGCCCGTCGGCGCCGCTGAAGGTGACGTCGGAGACCTCGAGCGCGCGGTACGTGTCGGGCTCGTACGGCTCGAGCGCCGGCTCGGCCGCCGACGAGCGGGCGGCGTCGAGGGCCCGTGTCCAGAACTCGTCCAGGTCGCCCGGCGCGGCGACGGCGGAGCGGTAGGTCCGGAGCTGCTCGAGCGGAAGGTCGTAGAGCGGCAACGCCGCTTTCTACAGTGCCGCGCCGGTCGCGGGGTCGAAGAAGTGCAACCGGCGCGTGTCCACGGCCAGCTCCAGCGTGCTGCCCGGCCCGATCCGATCGGTCGCGTCGATCCGGGCAGTGAACATGGACCGCTGGTCGTCGGCGAACAGAGCGCCTTCCTCCTCGGCGATGTCCTGCGCTGCCGCGCGGACGGCCTCGGCGACGACCCGCGGCGCGTCGATCGGAAAGAGCACGTGCATCTCGGCTCCGAGGTCCTCGACGATCTCGGCCCGTACCCGCATGCGCGGGAGTGCGGGATCGGCGCTCGTGCCGTCCGAGAAGTCCGTCGGCCTGATCCCCAGGATCACCTGCCCGTTTCGCGGCGTCGCGGCCCCGGGCAGGGGCAGGTCGAAGCCGGGAAAGCTGACCGTCCCCTCGGAAACGTCCGCCTCGACCAGGTTCATCGACGGAGAGCCGATGAACGCGGCGACGAAGAGGTTTGCCGGCCGGCGGAAGAGCACCTGCGGCGTGTCGACCTGCTGGAGCACGCCGTCGCGCAGCACCGCGACGCGCTGTCCGAGTGTCATCGCCTCGATCTGGTCGTGCGTGACGTAGATCGTCGTCACCCCGAGCCGCTCGTGCAGGCGCGCCAGCTCGCCGCGCATCGACACCCGCAGCTTCGCGTCGAGGTTGGAGAGTGGCTCGTCCATCAGGAAGGCCTTCGGCTCCCGCACCATCGCCCGGCCCATCGCGACGCGCTGCCGCTGTCCGCCGGAGAGCTCGGCCGGCTTCCGGTCGAGCAGCTCCTCGAGCCCCAGCTTCGTGGCGTACTGCAGAACCCGCTCGGCGCGCTCCTGCTTCGGCACCTTCCGCAGCTTCAGCGCGAAGCCGAGGTTCTCCCCCACGGTCATGTGTGGATAGAGGGCGTAGTTCTGGAAGACCATCGCGATGTCGCGCTGTCGGGGAGCGATGTGGGTCACGTCCTTCCCGCCGATCAGCACCCGGCCGGCGGAGACCTCCTCGAGGCCGGCAATCGTGCGCAGCAGCGTCGACTTGCCGCAGCCCGATGGGCCGACCAGGACCATGAACTCGCCGTCCGCGATGTCGAGGCTGACGTCGTCGACAGCGGTGACGCCGCCGGCGTAGACCTTCGTCACGTGGTCGAGGATCACGCCGGACGTGCCGCTGCGGACCTTCTCCACCCGGCCTTCGGCTTCCCTGAGCTCCCCGACCGCCACTTCGGTCACCGCACGCTCGCGGCCCCGTCGAAAGCCTTCTCGGGCGGTTGTCCCGACGCCGCCTCGACGATCGTCACCGAACCGGCCGGGACGAGCTCGGCGGACGAGGCGCCGACGAAGACGTCGATCTGCCCGGGCTCGACGACAAACGACACGCTCCGATCGTAGAACCCGAGCTGCGCGGCCGGAACCTCGAACGTGACGCGCTTCGACTCGCCCGGCTCGAGCTCGACCCGAAGAAAGCTCTTCAGCTCGAGCACCGGCCTCGTCACGCTCGCCTGGGGGTCGCGGACATAGAGCTGGACGACCTCGTCCCCAGGGCGGTCGCCGTTGTTCGTCACCGTCACCTCGGCCGTCAACGACTCGTCCCACGCGACGACCTCCTGCCGGACGGTCGTCTCGGAGAGCCCGAACGTCGTGTAGGACAGGCCGTGGCCGAACGGGTAGAGCGGCCCCGCCGGCGAGTCGACGTAGTCGCCCTTCGGATGTGAGCGACCGCCGGACACCTTGTGCCCGTAGAAGACCGGGATCTGGCCGGTCGACCGCGGGTAGGAGATCGGCAGCTTTCCCCCGGGGTTCACGTCGCCGAGGAGGACGTCGGCGATCGCCTCGGCTCCCTCTTCGCCCGGTAACCAGGTGAGCACGACCGCCGCACAAGCCTCGTGCAGGGCTGCGCTCGCCGCCGGCCTGCCCGCGACCAGAACGAGCACGACCGGGGTGCCGGTCTCGAGCACCGCCTGCACCAGCTCCTCCTGCACGCCCGGGAGATCGAACGAGGTGCGGTCGCGGAACTCGCCGGTCGTGCAGTCGTCGGTCAGTCCTGCCTTGTCACCCATTACGAGGACGGCGACGTCGGAGGTCGCCGCCAGAGCGACCGCATCCTCGAACCCGGTGCGGTCCGCGTCCAGCACGCCACAGCCGGGCGCGAACCCGACCCGGTCGCCGAGCCGGGCGCGCAGCGCGTCGAGCACGGACGGCGTGCCGAGCTCGACAGGCTCAATCGTGGTCAGGTCGTCGAGTGCCGGCGTGAGCTCGCTCCGACCGCTGCGCAGCACCTCGCGGAGCGACTCGACGTGGGCCGGATAGCAGTAATCGCCGAAGAGGTGCCGGGCCGCGTCCGCATTCGGGCCGATCACTGCGACGGACGCGGCTTCCGGCGCGAGGGGGAGGATGCCGTCGTTCTTCAGGAGCACGATGCTCTTCTGCGCGATCCGGCGCGCGATGCGCCGGTGGGCCTCCGTCGCGGCCGCACGGGCACCACGGCCTGCGTCGACGTACGGGTCGTCGAACAGGCCGAGGGCGAACTTCGCGCCGAGCACACGGCGAACCGCGCCGTCGAGTGTCGGTTCGGCCACGAGACCGGCGTCGAGCGCGTCGAGCAGCGGCGCTCCGAAGCAGTCGGTGGCCGGGAGCTCGAGATCGAGTCCCGCGTTGAGCGCGAGGGCGGCCGCGTCCTCGGCGGTCGGTGCCAGCCGGTGGTACTCGGCCAGCTGGCGGACCGAGAAGTAGTCGGAGACGACGCAGCCGTCGAAGCCCCACTCGTCCCGGAGCGTCGAGGTGAGGAG
>JBKPMR010000061.1:0-82036 GCA_046732255.1 Actinomycetota bacterium | reverse complement strand
TCGGCCCTCGAGCCGAAGCAGCCGTGTCCCGATGCGGGCAGAAGGGACTGTCCCTGGGACCAGTCCAGCGCGGCGTTGTCAAAGGGACAGTCCTCCGGCCGTGTCCTGCACGGACGACGGACGGCGCAACGGTGCGGGCTCGGTTCCGATCGGCCGTGTCCGAACGAGGGGACGAGGGACTGTCCCTCGGACAGCACCCGAAGGGACAGGCGTGAACGGGACACGCGTACTCCACCTCCAGAAGGTCGCCGGCATCTCCGGATCCGAGGCCCACCTGCTCTCGCTGCTCCCGCGGCTGCGCGAGCGCGGGTGGGACGTGCGGATGCTGATGCTTCACGAGAACGAGCCTGGTGCGTGGGACTTCGCCAGCGCTCTCGAGGCACGAGGCGTGCCGCTCGACGCGATGCCGCTGCGGGCGGACGTCGACCCGATCGCCTTTCTCCAACTCGGCGGCTACCTCGCCCGCCGCCGGCCCGACATCCTCCACACTCACCTCGTCCACGCCGACGCCTACGGCCAGCTCGCCGGGACGCTGGCGCGCGTCCCGATCAGGTTCTCGACGAAGCACGGCTTCAACGAGTTCCGCGAGGGGGCGCTGTTCGCACTCGGCGATCGCACCGTCGCCAGCCTCGCCCACGTCCACATCGCGATCTCGCGCGGGCTCGCACGCTACCTCGCCAACACCGAGGGCTTCCAGGAGCGCAGCTTCGAGATCGTCCACTACGGGATCACGCCGAACGGCGAGCCCAGCCCCTACCGCGGCGCGGCCCCGCGGCTCCTCTGCGTCGGCCGCCTGATCCCGATCAAGGGGCATATCGTCCTCCTGCGTGCCTTCGCGGCCGCGAGGCGGGAGATCCCCGGCCTCGAGCTCGACATCGCGGGCCGCGGCCCGCTCGAGCCGGCTCTGCGCGCGCTCGCCCGCGAGCTCGGGATCTCCGACGCCGTGCACTTCCTCGGGTACGTCGCGCCGATCCAGAGCGCGATCGAGCGCTCGGCGATCGTCGTCGTGCCCTCGATGGGGGAGGGGTTCGGGATGGTCGCGCTCGAGGCGATGGAGCGCGCACGACCGGTGATCGCCGCCGAGATCGGCGGTCTCGGCGAGCTCGTCCGCGACGGCGAGACCGGGCTGCTCGTCGCTCCGGGGGAGGCCGAGCCGCTCCGCGAGGCGATCGTCCGGCTCGCGGGCGACCTGGGGCGGGCAGCCGAGATGGGCCGCGCCGGCCGCGACCGTGCTCTCCGGGACTTCCTCGAGGCGCGCTGCGTAGACCGGACGGAGATCCTCTACCGGTCGGCGCTCACGGACGCGTAGACGGCCGCCGTCCGCCCGGCCATCCTCGCAACCGAGAACTCGCTCCTCGCCCGCGCGAGACCGGCCTTCCCCATCGCCGCCGCCCGCGCCGGATCGCTGAGGACCGCCAACAACGCCTCGGCCAGCGCGCCCGCGTCGTCCGCCGGTACGAGCAGCCCGGTCTCGCCGTCGGCGACGATCTCCGGAGCGGAGCTGACCCGCGTCGCGACCACCGGCTTGCCGGCCAGCATCGCCTCGAGCAACGCCAGCCCGAACCCCTCCCAGCGCGCGGGATGGACGAGCAGTTCCGCCCGCCGGTACCACGCGGCCACGTCACCGACCCGACCTGGAAGGAAGACCCCTTCGCCGCCCAGACGCGGCCGCTCCGGGCCCTCGCCGAGCACCACCAGCACCGCCCGCGGCTCGACCCTCCGCACGCGGGCGAGCGCCTGCACCGCGAGGTCGACGCCCTTCTGCGGCTCGAGCCGGGCGACGCAGAGCAGCACCCGTGCGCCGTCCGGCAGCTCGATCGGCGGGTCGACGCCCCACGGCCGGGGCAACTCGTCGAGCCCGTAGTGGACGACCTCCACCTTCGCCGGCGGCAGCCCGACCTCGTCGACGCAGAACCGCCGCAGCGCCTGTGTGATCGCGATCACGCGCGCCGCCCGCCGCGTGAGCAGCCGCTCCGCGAACCGGAACGGGCCCCGCCGGAATGGGTCGTCGTTGTGCTTCGTGGAGACGACCGGCGCGCCCGCCGCCCCGAGCGTCCCGTAGACGTCTGCGTGCACGAGGTGGGTGTGGACGAGGTCGGGGCGGAGCCGCGCGAGCTCCCTGCGCACGCGCCGCAGCAGGCGTGGATCGACGTCCCGCGGGCACGGCAGCCGCACCGCCTCCACGCCGAGCTCGCGGTAGAACGGCTCGACCGCCCAGCCCGGATCGTCGAGGCCCAGGAACAAGGGCTCGATCCCCTCGGCCGCCAGCGCCGGCAGCAGCGTCAGCAGGTGCCGCTCCGACCCGCCGATCCCGCGGATCCGGTGGACGTGGACGACTCGAGTCACCTCGCCGCCCGCCTCCGCCGGTCGACCGCCCACCACAGGGCAGCGGCCGCCGCCAGCGCTATGAGAAAGTCCCACGGCACTCGGTACCGGGTCGCCCCGGCGAAGCCGACAGCCAGCAGCGTCTGGTAGGCGAGCAGCGCCACCCCGAGCAGCGCGAGCCTGCCCGGCAGCAGCCAGACGCCGAGCAGGCCGAGTACGAACAGCGGGATCGAGTAGGCCGGCTGCGCCCACCGGCGCAAGGCGTCGACCGCACCGCCCGACTCCGCGCGCCCCTCGGTACGGATCGCCTGCGGGTTCCAGAGCATCGCCGAGGCCTGCCCGGCCAGCTTCGCCTTCTCTCCCGAATGCTCACGCCAGAAATCGAAGACGAGGTGCCGGTAGACCCGCATGCGCGCGCACTCGTTCACAGGCAGCACCTTGCCGTAGACCTCGTAGTAGGCGCCCGCGAACTCCGGTGTCGGCGGCTCGTTCGGCAGCGGGGGCACGTCGTCGATCCACTTCCCCTGCGCGAGGGTGTCGTACGTGTTCAGGTTGTTCGCCTTCCACAGCGCCCGCGTGTCCGTCGTGAGCGTGAAGCAACCCACCTGAACACGGTTTCGCACAATCCAGGGGAGCAGGGCGAGCACACAACCGGCGAGGACGACGCCGACGACCGCCCACGTCCGGCGCTCGCGACCGACGAGGAATCCACAGCACAGAACGGGCAGGAAGAGGAGGCGGGTGTTCCCGAGGATCGCCAGCCCGAGGGTCACTCCCAGCGCGGCCGCGAGCCACAGAGACCGCCGCCCGGCGAGGATCATCACGAGCAGCACGATCGCGACGGCGAGGAACTGGTCGAGGATCTCGCGGTTCTCGTGCACGTCGTGCCAGACGAGGTACGGGTTCAGCGTCGCGACGACCGCCGCGACCAGACCCACCCGCTTCGAGACGAAGCGCCGGCCGAGCTCGTACACGAGGAGCGCGGTGCCGACCGCGACGGCGATCTGGATCAGTCCGACCGCCCACCACGACCGGCCGAAGATCCAGTAGATCGGGATCAGGAACCAGGCGTAGAGCGGCTGCGTCCACGCGGTCGGGTGACCGGGGATGAATCCGAAGGTGCCGGAGTCGACGAAGGTCCGCGCAATGTCGTCGCTCTTCTCGGTGAAGGCGGTCAGGATGTCCCGGCGCTCGACCAGGAGCACGACCAGCCGCGGCAGCGCCGCGACGACGGCGACGATCGACCACGGGGGAAACAGCCGGTTTCCCCCGTGAGCCCCCTTCCGAGGTCCGCCGGCGGCTTCGCCGCCGGCGTTCGCGACTGGATTCACAGCCTGCCGTCCGGTGCCGCGCCCGTCATGCCGGTCGCGGCGGCGAAAATCCTGCGGTCCCGACCGGGCCGGCGGCGTCGACGTATGTCTGTTGCCAGAGCTCGAGCATCAGGAGGCACCAGAGCCGGTGCGCATGGTCGGCGCGACCGGAGACGTGGTCGTCCAGCAGCCGCGCGACGGCCGTCGGCCGCAACTGACCGCGTGCCCGTGCGGTTTCGCCGAGGAGGACGTCCCGGGCGAGCGGCTGCAGCTCGCCGCGGAACCAGCGCGCGATCGGCACGCCGAACCCGGTCTTGCCGCGTCGCGCGACCGTTGGCGGGAGTGCGTCCTCGAACGCGCGCCGCAAGGCGACCTTCCCGCGTCGCCCCTCGACCTTCAGCGAGTCCGGCAACGACACGCCGAGCTCGAGCACGGCATGGTCGAGCAGCGGCGAGCGCAGCTCGAGCGAGTGCGCCATCGAGGCGATGTCCGCCTTCAGGAGGAGATCGCCGGGGAGATAGGTGCGCACGTCGAGCCGCTGGATCCCGGAGATGCCGTCCTCGGGCGGCACGAGCAGCTCCCAGGCCGGTCGGGGTCGGGCGATGAACGACGGCTCCCACAGCTCCGCCCGCAGCTCAGCGGGGAAGACCTCGATCAGCCGCCCGTACCGCTCCGCGGCCGGGAGCGCTCCCAGCTCGAGCAACCTGCCGGCGCGGTTCGCGCGCGACCTCGGCTCGCGACGTCCGGCCCAGCGCAGCGCCCGCGCGGCCGTTCCGACGCCGGGCACGGCCACCCGTTCGGCGAGACCGACCGCCGCGTACCGCTCGTAGCCGGCGAAGGCCTCGTCTCCGCCGTCCCCGGTGAGCGCGACCGTCACCCGCTGCCGGGCGAGCTCGCTGACCACGAGCTCGGGCAGCGCGGCCTCGTCCCCGAGCGGCTCGTCGAACGAGCAGGCGAGCCGGGGGAGGAGCTCGGTCACGTCGGGCTCGACCACGATCTCCTCGTGCTCCGTGCCGTACCGCTCGGCGACCGCCCGTGCGTACTGCCGCTCGTCGTAGCGCTCGTCGCCGAAACCGACCGTGAACGTGCGTACGCGACCGCCCGCCCCGGCCATCTCGGCGACGACGATGCTCGAGTCGATCCCGCCCGAGAGGAGCGCGCCGAGCGGGACGTCTGCGACGAGCCGCCGCCGCACTGCCGCGCCGACGGTCTCGCGCACCCGCTCCAGCCACTCTGGTTCCTCGAGGTGCTCCTCGCGCGGAGCAAGCGACCAGTACGGCTGCACCCGGACCGCGCCGTTCTCGGCGACGAGCAGGTGGCCGGGCGGCAGCTTCTCGACACCGCGGAGCGCGGTCCCGGCCGGGACGTACTGGAGCGCCAGGTATGCGTCGAGGGCCTCCGGGTCGACGTCACGGCGCACGTCCGGCAGTCGCAGCAGCGCCTTCAGCTCGGAGGCGAACGCCAGCGTTCCGTCCGGAAGCTGCGTCCACAGCAGTGGTTTCTTGCCGACGCGGTCGCGGGCGAGCACGAGCCGCTCGCGGGCTGCGTCCCAAAGGGCGATCGCGAACATCCCCTCGAGCCGCAACGCGAACTCCGGGCCCGACTCCTCGTACAGGTGCGGGATCACCGGAGTGTCACCCGAGCCGCGCACTGCGTGGCCCGCGAGCTCGGCCCGGAGGTCGAGGAAGTTGTACAGCTCTCCGTTGAAGACGGCGACGACGTCGCCGGCCTCGTTCTCGACCGGTTGGCTACCGGTTGCGAGGTCGATCACGCGCAGTCGGCGGTGGCCGAGGACGCAGCGCCCGAACGCGTCCACCGACCCCTCATCGGGGCCGCGGTGGACGAGGGCGCCGTTCATCCGCTCGACGAGCGCCGGGTCCGGCCGGTCGCCGGACGGCGCGAGCAACCCGCAGATGCCACACATCGGGCAATGAGCCTACGATGGCGGCGAGATGGCCGACGCCTGTGCCGTCGTTTCCTGCCACGTCGAGCAGCCGCTCGACGACCGTGCGTGGAGCGCGTTCTCGGATTTCCAGGCTCGCCGCCCGGGCGGGTTCGAGATCGCGGCGCTGATGCGTCCGCCCGATCCCGTGTCCGGCGAGAGCGAGTCGCTCTGGCTCGCACGCGCCCGGATCCTCGCCGCTCGCGGGCCGTTCGGGCTCCACACGCACTGGGGCGGGCCGACGCAGGCACGGCCGACCGGAGGCGAGCCGGCCGCCGTCGTGCGCGAGCAGGTCACGTGGCTCGACGAGCGCGGCCTGCGGCCGGCGCTGTTCGCCGGTGGAGGCTGGTACATCGACCAGGGCGTCGCCGCCGTGCTCGCGGAGCTCGACGTCACCGACTGCACGGCGACCGCGTTTCGACCGCCCTACCTCGCCCCCGGCGCCCCGCGGCTCGCGCTGGCCGAGCCGGCGACCCTCAGGGTCGGCACGGCGTCGCTCCGTGAGCTGCCCGCCACGCACTCACTCGGCATGGCCGCTCGTGCCGCGCTCGGTCGGCTACCGGGCTACGTCCACGTGTGCTTCCACGACACCGACCTGCTCGACGGCGGCCGACGGCGGGCGCTTGCGTGGGCGCTGCGACTGATCGGACGCCGCCGCCGCCGCGAGCGCCTCGACGGCGTTCTCGCAGAGGCCGAGCTCGACTTCAGCGCAGCGGCTTCCGTGCCCTGAAGCAGATGTCGTTCGCGAACAGGCGTGGATGGAGCGCCGTCAGCCGTCCGGCGACGAAGCGGAGCTGTACCTGGTCGAAGTCCTGAAGCAGCCGGCGCAGGTCGTCGGGCGAGAACAGGTGCAGATGGGTCGGGTCCGGCTCCGGCGGCCGGCCGAAGAGGAATGACAACCTCCCCTTCAGGCGGTAGGCGTTCGGCACCGAGCCGACCAGGCGTCCTCCCGGCCGCAGCACGCGTCTCGCCTCGCCGGCCGTGAGCTGTGGCAGCGGAAGATGCTCCAGCAGCTCGCCGACCACCACGACGTCGAAGCTCCCGTCCTCGAACGGGAGCGACTCCGCCGCGTCGGCCCAGACCGGCTCGATCCCGAGCACCGCCGCCGCCTCGAGCGCGCGGCGGTCGATGTCGACGCCGACCACCTGGTTGCCGTCCAGGTACGACCGGGTGAGAGCGCCGAAGCGGCAGCCGACGTCGAGCACGCGTCCGCCGGTCCCGACCCATTCGCGGAAGAGCGCGCTTCTCTCCGGCCCGCAGAAGACGAAGTCTTTCGGCCGCCGCGCCTCGTGATGGGCGCGGTAGACCGTTTCGAGCTGCTCGGGCCGGGGCACGCCTCCAGATTGCCTGAACGGCGCGCCGGTAAACTCGATCTCTCGTGGCAACAAAGGAAGCTCCGCCTGCGGATGTCGCGACCGCTGCCGGCGCGACGGAGCCGAACGACGCGCCGATCGCAGCCGACATCAGGCGCAGCCGCCCCTACTTTCTCGCCTCCAGCCCACTCCGGCACCTCGCCTTCCGGGTCGCGAGCGTGGTCGCGCTCATCGCGATCGACGTGGTCTCGGTCGGGTTTGCCCTGTACGGCGCCCTCGTGCTGCGCGAGCTCTACTACGGCAACACGCCGATCTACTGGGGGATCATCTGGACGGGGCGCTTCGCAGACTGGTTCCCGTTCGTCGCGCTCGTGACGATCCTCGTCTACTGGCAGGCGGGGCTCTACGCCGAGCGCGAGCGCCGCGCGGGCTTCGGGCGGGTCGTCTCGTCCCTGATCGTCGTCGTCCTGCTCGTCTTCGCCTTCGGGCTCGGCACCGGCCACGACTTCTATACGTTCGGCCTGATCCCGACCGCGCTCGTGATCGCGATCGTCGTCGACGGTCTGCTGCGCGCCAGCTACGACACGATCAGCCGCGAGGCGCTGCACGTCATCGGCGTGCGCCGGCGGGCGATCGTCGTCGGCGAAGGCGACCATCTGGACCACCTCCTGCGCACGCTCGGCTCGGTTCGCGGCGGGATCGAGTACGACTTCGTCGGCGTCGTCAGCGAGGACGCCGACGACGCACGCAATCTGCCGCGGCTGGGCCGGGTCGACGAGCTCCGCACGGTGCTCGAGCAGCATCCGGCCGACGAGCTGATCGTCACCGACTCGGACTACACCGACCGGCAGCTGCTCCAGATCGTCGACTACGCCCACCGCTCGGGGGTGAAGGTGCGGATCGCACCGAAGACGACCGAGCTGCTCGTGCAGCGTGCCGAGTACGTGCCGGGTCAGGGCCTGCCGCTGTTCGAGCTCCGCCCACCCGTGTTCGCCGGCACCGACTGGGCGGTCAAGCGGACGTTCGACCTGCTGGTCAGCTGCCTCGTGATCGTCGTCGGCCTCCCGCTCTGGCTCGCGATCGCCGGGGCGATCAAGCTCAGCTCGCGGGGGCCGGTCTTCTACCGCGATCCGCGCATCGGCCTCGGCGAGCAGACCTTCGGGATGATCAAGTTCCGGACGATGGTCGCCGGCGCCGCCGACCAGCAGACCGACCTGGAGCGGGAGAACGAGGCCGGCGGCGCGCTCTTCAAGATCAAGGACGACCCGCGCGTCACGTCCGTCGGCCGGCTCCTCCGCCGGTTCTCGATCGACGAGCTCCCGAACCTGCTCAACGTCCTCCACGGCCAGATGAGCCTCGTCGGGCCGCGTCCGCTGCCGCTCCGCGACCACGCCCTCCTCGAGGACTGGCACCGCCGCCGCTCGAACGTGCTCCCGGGCATGACCGGCCTCTGGCAGATCTCGGGACGCTCCGACCTCTCGTTCGACGATCTCGTACGGCTCGACTTCTACTACCTCGAGAACTGGTCGATCTGGCTCGACATCTCGATCCTGGCGAAGACGGTGCCCGCGGTCCTCGCCGGCCGGGGCGCATACTGAGCGCAGGGTTCGACCGGTCGTCGTCGGCCGCCTTCGGCTCCGTCGCCGAGACCTACGAGCGCCGGCGGCCGACCTACCCGGCCGCGCTCGTGGAGTGGCTCGGCGACCGGCTCGGGCTCCGGCCCGGCACGACGGTGGTCGACCTCGGCGCCGGGACCGGGAAGCTGACCCGGGATCTCGTGCCGACAGGCGCGCACGTGATCGCGGTCGAGCCGCTCGCCGAGATGCGCGCGCAGCTGGCAACGGTAGTCCCCGACGCCGAGGTGCTCGCGGGCTCGGCGGAGGGCCTGCCCCTCGAGGACGACTCCGTCGACGCGGTCGTCGCCGCCTCGGCGTTCCACTGGTTCGAGACGGAACGTGCGCTCGAGGAGATCCACCGGGTCCTCGTCCCCGGCGGTGCCCTCGCGACCGTCGGTAACGGCCGCGACCTCGCCGATCCCCTGCAGCGGGAGCTGCAGGCGATCATCGGCCGGTATCTGCCGACGGCGGAGCAGATCCTGAGCTGGATCCCGGTCGTCGACGCGAGCCCGCTGTTCAGGTCGGCGGAGGAGTTCGCGACGACGTTCGAGCAGTGGTTCGACGCCGAAGGCCTCGCCGAGCGGATCGGGACGATCTCGTACATCGCGCGGCTGCCGGACGACGAGCGCGCCCGTGTTCTCGAGCAGGTCCGCGGGCTCGGCGCGGAGCAGCCCGAGTCGCCGTTCCCGTTCCGGTACCGGACCGAGGCGCGAGTCTGCTACGCTAGTTAGCTAGATTTAGCTAACTAGCGCATGGCCACGATCGTCAACATGCACGAGGCGAAGTCCACGCTCTCCAAGCTCGTCGAGAAGGTCAACGACGGCGAGGAGGTCGTGATCGCCAGGGCGGGCAAGCCCGTCGCCAAGCTCGTCAAGTACGAGGCGAAGGAGCCGCGGAAGCTCGGCGGCCTCGAGGGGAAGATCTGGATTGCAGACGACTTCGACGAGACGGACGAGGAGCTCATCGCGCTCTTCGAAGGCGCCGAGGACGAAGAGCTCTGAGGCTCCTCCTCGACACGCAGGCGATGCTCTGGGCGCTGGGCCGGCCGAACCGGCTTCGACCGGAGACCCGGGCAGCTGTCCACGACGCCGAAAGTCAGGTTCTTGTGAGCGCGGTGTCCGTATGGGAAGCCGCGATCAAACGCGCGCTGGGGAAACTCGAGGTGAATCCCGCGGATCTTCGCGCTGAGCTGGACGTCGCCGGATTCACCCAGCTGACAGTGACGTGGGAGCACGGCCTTGCCGCCGGTGCGCTCCCGCGACACCATCGAGATCCCTTCGACAGGCTGCTGATTGCCCAGGCGCAGGTCGAGGGACTCACGCTCGTCACCAGCGATCGAGCGCTCGCCGCCTACCACGTGGCGCTCCTTCCCGCCTGATCTCCATACTGAGGTGCGGTGAAGGCCGCCCCGAAGATCCTTGCGGTCGCGTCCGCGGTCGACCTCGACTTCCGCTACGGCTGCACGCCGGCGTGGTGGCAGCTCTGGAAGGGCCTGCACGAGGCCGGCTGCGACCTGATCGTGACGCCGTACCGAGGCCGCCCGGTCGAGTCGCCCTGGTGGCGGACGGCAGCGAACCCCTGCTACTACGAGGGAGAGGCGTTCGCGCGCGTGCGCGACCTCGCCGCACGCCTGAAGGGCGACCGCTACCTCCGACGCGCCGAGCGCGATCCCGGCGACACCGACCGCTTCGTCCGTCAGGCGATCTGGCGCTGGGTGACCCCGCGCTGGCGGACGCACCTCGTCGAGCTGCTCGAGCGCGAGCGCGACGTGGACGCGGTCGTCGTCTTCACCGTCCCGATGAGCCACCTCCGCGGGATCCCGACCCTGCTCCGCGAGCGCTTCGGCGTCCCCGTCGTCTTCTACGACGGCGACGTGCCGATGAGCCTGCCCGAGTTCGGGGGCCACGACACCGGCTTCAACTACTACTTCGGCGCCGATCCGTCGGAGTACGACCTGGTCGTCTCCAACTCGGAGGGCGGCCTCGATCGGCTGCGGGAGCTCGGGGCGCGTCGGGCCGAGGCGGTCTTCTGGGGCGCCGACCCCGAGCTGTTCCGGCCGCACGACGTCGACAAGGAGACCGACGTCTTCTTCTACGGCTACGGCGACAAGTTCCGCCAGGAGTGGACGGCGGCGATGATCGGCGAGCCGAGCCGGCGCCTCGACGCCGACTTCTCCCTCGGCGGGCGCGACTTCCGCGGCGACGTCGGCCGCGCCCGGCTCGCCGGCGACGTCCCCTTCAACGTGTTCTCGCGGGCGATCTCCACGGCCCGGATCAACCTCAACGTCACCCGCCGCGCGCACGCCTCCGTGTACGCCTCGTCCACCTCTCGGCCGTTCGAGCTGGCGATGTCCGGCGCGACGATCGTCTCGAACCCGCACGAGGGAATCGACCGCTGGTTCGAGCCCGGTCGCGAGCTGCTCGTGGTCGAGAACGCCGACCAGGCGACCGACGCGTACGTACAGCTCCTCGACGATCCGGCCCAGGCGGAGGAGATGGGCCGGGCGGCGCGGGAGCGTGCCCTCGACGAGCACACGTTCCTGCACCGGGCGCGGCGTCTCCTCGGCCTGCTCGGGCTCGGCGTGCAACCACAGAGCCCTGCCCCTTCGGGTCAGGGCTTTGACGGAACAGCCCCGCACGGCGGGGCCGGCATTCCGGCTGGGCAGGAGGCGGTACGTGGCTGAGGTCGTGACCCAGAGCCGTCCGGCGGGCGGATCCGCGGTTCCCGCTGCGGTCCGGCGGATCGCGATCGTGCCCGCGTTCAACGAGCAGGACTGCGTCGCCGACGTGATCGAGGAGATCCGCGCCTTCGATCCCGATTTCGCGATCGTCGTCGTCGACGACGGCTCGACCGACGCAACCGCGGCCGCCGCCGAGCGGCTCGGTGCACACGTCGTCCGGCTGCCGTTCAACCTCGGGATCGGCGGGGCGGTCCAGACCGGCTTCCGCTACGCCTTCGAGAACGGGTTCGCCGTCGCGGTCCGCGTCGACGGCGACGGGCAGCACGACCCTGCCCAGCTCGGTGCGCTGCTCGCGCCCGTGCTGGCCGACGAGGCCGACATCGTGGTCGGCACCCGGTTCGCCCCCGGGGGCGCCGCAGACGCCCCCGACCCTGGGCAGGGCGCCGGCGGCTCGGCCGCCGGCGTATCCAGCTCGGGCGGCGGGTACCGCTCGTCGCGCTCGCGCCGGCTCGGTATCTCCATCCTGGCGGGGACCCTGTCGCTGATCGTCCGCCGCCGTGTCACCGATCCGACCTCCGGTTTCCAGGCGCTCAACCGCCGCGCGATCGCGCTCTTCGCAGCCGACTACCCGCACGACTACCCCGAGGTCGAGGCGGCGCTGATGGTGCACAAGCACCAGTTGCGGATGACCGAGGTGCCCGTGCAGATGCGCGAGCGCTCCGCGGGCCGTTCGTCGATCGGCGCGCTTGCCTCGGTCTACTACATGGTGAAGGTGCTCCTCGCCCTGTTCGTCGGGCTGTTCCGCAAGAACGTCACTCCGCTGGAGGAGGTGAAGTGACCCCGCTCGTCGTCTCCATCGTCGCCGCGATCGCCTCGGTGATCCTGATCCTCGTCGTGCTCGAGCTGATCCGCAGCCGGCGGCTGCGCGAGCGCTACGCGCTGCTCTGGCTGCTCACGGGCGTCGTCCTGCTCGCGCTGTCGCTGTGGCGCTCCGGTCTGAACACGATCGCCGGCTGGGTCGGGATCGAGACGTATCCGCCCGCGGTCCTGTTCGCGGTCGGCGCGCTCTTCGTCCTGCTCGTGCTGCTGCACTACTCGACGGTGATCTCGAAGCTGCACGACCAGAACACGATGCTCGCCCAGCGGCTGGCTCTGCTCGAGCAGCGTCTGCGCGAACACGACTAGGCCTGCCTAGCCGAGCCGGCCGGTTCACCCGTCCGGGCTGTCACATATGGCTGACATCAGAGGTCGGTGGGCACGACCGGGAAAGTTCGGAGCCCGCCGTGAGACGGGCTCCAAGGTGAAACGGGCTGACTGCCCGCGAGCAGCTGAGAGCTTCCAACTATCGTAGCTGTGTTGGCGCGGAGGGCGCCGGACTCGAACCGGAACCGACTCGCGTCGGTCGAGTCAGCTCTCAACTGCTCATCCCGCCTCGGGATTTCACCCTCCGACGCCGTCGTCCACAGTACGGTGCAATCGCGCTCGATCGGGAGCGGTCCGCGTATCGGCACACGTTCGTGACTGTGCGGTAACGGCTCAGGACTCTGCCGACCGCTCGCGCGAGCCACCGAAGGCGATTGCCGCCGCGGCCACGACTGCGAACACCGCCGTGAGCGCCGCGAACTGGCCGGGCGTCGAGACCGGCGTGATCGCCGCATACCGATGGTTCAGCGAGAGCACGGCGAGCGCCCCGAGCGCGACCAGGCCGCCGGTGACCTGGAGCCGCCAGCGCCCGATGTCCAGCGAGGCGAGCGCGGCCGCGGCGGCGACGGCGAAGAAGGCGGCGCCGAGTGCCGAGAGCAGCGGCTCGCTGCCGTTGATCCACTTGGGGTTGAGCACGAGCGCCTCGCCGGAGACGGCGATTCCACCGGCGAGGCCTGCCCAGAACGCCAACGGCAGGGCCGAGAAACGGCCGATCCGCCTTGCCGCCAGCGCTCCGACCAGGACGGCGAGGGCGCCGGCGATGCCGACGATGATCCGGGCGATATGGAGCCCGAAGCGCCCGCCGCTCTCCGGCAGGTCGCGGAACGTTCCGAAGATCGTCAGCCCGAAGAACTTGGGGTGGTCGCGCACCGAGAACGTGTGGTCGGCCAGGCGCAGGAGCCCGTAGACCGCGAGCGGGACGCCGAGGGCGAGCACGGCGGATGTGATCCGCACCCGCGGTGTCTTCCCCCGCCATTCCTGCGACAAGAGCACGCCGAACGGCGCCAGCGCCGCGAGCGGGAACACCGCCTCGCTGCGTCCGCACGTGGCCGCCGCCAGCCCGCCGACCAGCAGCCAGCCGTTGCCGCGTAGTAGGCCGAGCAGCGCGACCAGCCCGCCGAGGATGAACACCGAGTCGGCCAGGCGGCCGGGGCAGATGGCGAGAAAGCGAAAGATGTACGGGTTCCCGATCAACGCGCCGATCGCGACCGCGTACTCGAGCCGGCGGAGGCCCAGCGGCGCGATCAGCCGGTCGACCAGGAGCACGATCAAGCCCAGGAGGACGAACGCGACCACGTAGTAGACGATCCGGTCGTCGACACGGAGCGCGTCCGAGATCAGGCCGATCAGGTAATGCGGGACGAACCGGTCGGCGTGCTGCGACGGCAGCGGCTCATTCGTGAAGCCGGGTGCCGCCCGGGCGACGCGCTCGTACTCGACCACGTCCGAGCCGAACAGCAGATCGATGGTCCGCTGCCACGAGTACCAGTGGGTGGTCGCCCACACGGCCGCGAGCCACGTGCCCGTGGTCGCCAACCGGTACCACGGTGTCAGCGGTGCCCGAAGGAGCCGGTGGACGGCTGACTCCCGCGGCTCCGAGGCGATCGACAGGTCGGCCTGAGACACCCGCGGAATCTACGCAAACGAGCCCGGACCCGAATCACTGGAGGGCTTGGCGGAACGTTGCTCGTCGCCAGGGTGCGATGGGCGAGCACGATGCAAGGACGCAGGGAGCCCCGATAGTGAACCAACTATCGGGGCGACTGAGGACGCCGCAGCGCGCCGCCCAGCGCGGCCTGACGACACAGACCACGTTTCGCCAAGCCCTCCGAGTAGGCTCCCCGCGGTGCACGGCGGCGACGAGCGCATCGCCCGGACGGCGGCCTGGGTCCGGGCCAACGCGGCGATCCTGGCGATCGCGGCCGTCGGCGTCGTCTACCTGATCCCGGTGCAGTACCTCGGCTGGAACCAGGGCGCGCACTACGCCCTCGTCCGCGCACTCGCCGACGGCAAGCCCTACGTCGACCGGACGCGGTTCGAGGTCGGGAAGGGCGGCATGGCGGACGACGGCACCGGCGACCTCTCGTTCATCGACGGCCACTACTACGCCGCGAAGGCCCCTGGGCTTGCTTTCGCCGTGCTGCCGCCGTATCTCCTGCTGAAGGCGACCGGGGGAGCCGAGCCGATCAGGGAGTCGCGGCCGGAGGTCTGGTTTCTCCAGCTCTTCGGCGCGCTCCTCCCTGCAGTCCTGCTGCTGGTGCTCGTTGCCCGAACGGCGAACGGTCTCGAGCGTGGGTTCGGCACCGCGGCGGCGGTCACCCTCGGCCTGGCGACGATGGTCCTGCCGTTCGCGACGATGCTGTTCTCGCACGTCCTCAGCGCGACGCTCGCCTTCGCGGCGTTTGCCGTCCTCCGGCAGGAGCGTCTCGGGTCGCCTCGCCTGCTCTCGGTCGGACTCGCCGGGCTGCTGGCGGGTCTCGCCGCGACCGTCGAGTTCCCTGTCGCGCTCGTCGGCGCGATCCTCGGCCTGTACGCGATCGCGCGCCGGCCCGTGCTCACGCGGCTCGGCGTCTACGCCGGCGGTGCGATCGTCGGCGGGCTGCCCGCGCTGCTCTTCAACCTCTGGGCGTTCGGGAACCCGTTCACGTTCTCGTACGCGAACGTCGTCGGCGACCAGGACGCGAACAAGCGGGGGCTGTTCGGGATCACCGGTCCGGACTTCCGCACCCTGGTGGAACTCCTGTTCTCGCCGATCGGATTGCTCATCCTCACGCCGGTCGTGCTCGCAGGCGCGGCCGGGCTGGTGGTTCTCTACCGAGGCGGCCACCGGCTCGAGGCGGGTGTTGCGGCGGCGGTCGCCGCGTTCTACCTCGTCCTCAACGCCGGTTACGAGACTCCGTTCGGCGGCAACTCACCCGGGCCCCGCTTCCTCGTCGCCACCCTCCCGTTCCTCGCTCTCGGGTTCGCGGCGGCGTACCGGTCCTTTCCCCTGACCACGCTTGCGCTCGCGGTCGGCTCGGGGGTCGAGATGGTCGTGCTCACGCTGACGACTCCGCTCCTCACCGACGACCGGGCGTGGTTCCACCGCTTCGCCGCCGGCCAGTTCGCCGAGACCGTCGCCGACCTGCTGCACATCGGCCACGGCGTCGCGCTCTTCTTCGTGGCGCTGGCGGCCGCGGTTGGATTCGGCATCGTCGCCACCGCGAGGCCGTCGCTCGGACCGGTCGACGCGGCCAGGGCGGCGCTCGCGATCGTCGGTTGGATCCTGCTCGTGCGGCGCGCGCCGGACGTCCTGGACGACCACGGCCCGTGGGCGACGCTCGGGCTCGCGGGTGGGATCACGCTCGTCGCCGTGGGCCTGCCGGCGGCACTGGCCCGCGCAGGGCGGCTTGCCGGCGCCCTCAGGACGAGCGAGCGCTGACCGTCACCGGGTCGCTGACGATCATCACGTCGCCGAGCGAGGTGTCGTTGACCCAGTTCGCGGTCATGCCGACGCGGTACGTCCAGCGGCCGGGCGGCGGGCGATCGTCGTAGCGCCGGTCGGTCGTGGTCGAGAGGTGCGTCATCTCCAGGTCGCAGCTCAGCGGTGCGCCGTGCCGGCGTTCCTTGCACGACAGCCCGTCGACCGTCCTGCGGTCGTCGTTCACCGGATCGGTCGTGACCGGTCGCGAGCGGAGCACGGTGTAGAAGACCTTCGTGCGGCCGGAGTACGGCGCGTCCCACGTCAGGCGCACTCTTCCGCCGGATACTTCGGCCTTAAGGTGGAACGACTGCACCGGGACGTAGACGTCCTGGAGCCGGTAGGTGACGGCCTCTGCATTGCTCTGCGGGATCGCGCCCGCGACCACGATCAGCGGGAGCGCCACGAGGACGGCGGCCGCCGCCGCGAGCAGCCGGCGACCGTGACGTCGCGACGGCAGCGCCGGGAGCGGCACCGGGAGCACGCGGCGCGTCCAGGAGAAGGCGGGCACGAGCAGCGGGATCGAGGCGAGGAGCAGGAGGAAGGCAGGGAAGCTCGGCATCAGCAGGCGGAAGAAGCTCGCGTCCTCGATGTTCGCCTTGTCGTCGGTTCCCTTGATCAGCAGGAACGTCATGAACCAGGCGAAGACGAGGATCGCCTTCGGCCAGGAGCGGCGGCCGATCGCGAGCAACCCCGCGAAGGGCACGAACTCGAGCGGCCGCACCGCCCAGAAGAACTCGCGGACGCCGTCGATGTTCCGGTGCAGCTGGTGCCAGTTGAGGTCGACGTACCGGCGAACCGGCGAGACGAGCGATCCGATCGGCGCGTCCGCCCCGATCGCCGCCAGCGACCCGCTGCTGCCGCCCGTCCCGGTCGACGAGAACGCCGGCAGCTCGCCCAGCCCGCGCTGCTTCCAGAGCGCGAGCAGGAACAGGCCCGGAACGAGCGCAGCCGCGAACGCCGCCGTTTGCGTCCACCGCCGCGCGACCACCAGGCAGAGCACGGCGGCACCGAAGAAGATCGAGTTCGACGGCTTCAGACCGATTGCGAAGCCGCCGGTCAGACCGGCGAGGACCGCGTCCGTCCAGTCCCGCGTGTCGAGCGCGCGGACGATCAGGTACGCCGTGACCAGGAGGAAGACCATCGACGGGAAGTCCCCGAGCACGGTCAGCCCGAGGGACTGCGGGAGCGTGATGTCGACGTACTTCTCGTGGTAGCGCTGGTCGAACATCGGGATCGTCGCGTAGGGGACGATCACCCACAGGAACGCGGCCCAGTAGCCGAAGACCCTTCCCGCGATCCGCGTCGCGATCCCGTATAGGCAGAGCAGCGCCGCGGGCAGGAGGATCAGCGCGTTGAGCACGATCACGACCGGTAGGCCCGAGAGGACGTTCGCGCCGGCGAAGAAGGCGATCGGGATCAGCAGGTACGACCACGCGTAGCCGACGAGTGCGACCGGGAGCGTCCACTCGGAGAGCTGGTGCGCGCCGGTCCAGTAGTAGGACTGGTCGCCGCCCTGGTAGTAGAGCCAGCCGTTGTGCTCGGCCCGGAGCGCGAACACGACCAGGCAGAGCCACTGGAGGACGAGCAGCGGGCCGAGAACGCTCCAGGGTTGACGTCGGACGATCAGCGACCAGAGTGGCCGCGCGCGTTCACGGGGCCGCATGGACGGGCGCCTGTGCCCGGTACCAAGCGATCGTCCGTTCCAGCCCCTCGTGCAGCGGCGTCTTCGCCTCGAAGCCGAACAGCTCCTTCGCGCGGGAGGCGTCGAGGCTGCGGCGCGGCTGGCCGTTGGGCATCGACTCGTCCCACCGGATCTCTCCGGCGAAGCCGGTGAGCTCGGCGACGAGCTCCGCGGTCTCGCGGATGGTCGTCTCGACGCCGGTGCCGAGGTTGACCGGTTCCGGCCCGTCGTAGCGCTCGGCGCCGAGGAGAAATCCCTCGGCGCAGTCCTCGACGTACAGGTACTCGCGGCTCGGCGACCCGTCGCCCCAGAGCACGATCTGGTCCGGCGACTCGATCATCTTCCGGATCAGCGCCGGAATCACGTGCGAGGTCTCGAGGTCGAAGTTGTCGCGCGGGCCGTAGAGGTTGGTGGGGAGCAGGAAGATCGCGTTCAGGCCATACTGCTCCCGGTAGCTCTGCGCACCGACCAGGAGCGACTTCTTCGCGACGCCGTAGGGCGCGTTCGTCTCCTCCGGGTAGCCGTCCCAGAAGTCGTCCTCCCGGAACGGAACGGGCGCGAGCTTGGGGTAGCCGCACACGGTGCCTGCGATCACGAGCTTGTCGACGCCGTGGATCCGGGACAGCTCGAGCATGTTGACGCCCATCTGCAGGTTCGCGTACCAGTAGCGCCCCGGGTTGGCACGGTTGGCGCCGATCCCTCCGACCTCCGCTGCGAGGTGGAACACGAGCTCGGGCCGCGCGTCGGCGAAAAGCCGCTCGGCGTTCTCCCAGCGCGTGAGGTCGTAGTCGGCGCGCCGCGCGACGAACGGATCGACGCCCTGCTCCCGCAGCCGCTCGACGAGATGGCTGCCGAGGAAGCCTCCCCCACCGGTGACAAGGGTTCTCATGCTGTTCCTCGCGGAAAGTGCGAAGCACTTTCCGCGACCTGGACCTTCCAGTCGACGCGGCCGATCCAGCGCTCCCTGTTCTCGGCATACCAGCGAATCGTGTGCAGGATCCCTTCCTCCCAGCTCACCTTCGGGTGCCAGCCGGTCTCGCGGTTGAGCTTCTCGTAGCCGACGCGTAGCGCCATCACCTCGCTCGCGCCCGGTCGGTAGCGGGCCTCCGTGCTGACCACGCGCCGCCCCGCCGGCCAGAAGCCGTGTGCCTCGCCGGTGCGGATGATCAGGTCGCTCCAGTCCGCCATCGAGACGTTCTCGCCCTGGCCGTAGACGTAGACGTCGCCGGGAATGCCTTTTGCGGCAACGGTCAGGTGCCCGCGGACGCCGTCGGTGCAGAAGCAGAAGTCGCGGAGCGGCTCGAGCTGGCCAAGCTCGATCTCGGGCCGCTCGAGCGCCTGGGTGATGATCGTCCCGGTCACGTACCGCGGGTTCTGGCGCGGCCCGTAGTTGTTGAACATGCGGGTGACGACGGCCGGGAGCCCGAACGCGTCGTGGTAGTTCATGGTCAGGAAGTCGGCGGCGACCTTCGAGGTCGCGTACACGGACTTCGGGTTGATCGGCGAGCGCTCGTGCAGGATCAGCCCGCCGGCCTCGTCGAAGTCGTGGTGGTGCGCGACCGCCTCGCGCACGTTCCCGTACTCCTCGGAGGTGCCCGCGGTGTCGAACACCTCGATCTCGAGCCCGTGGTCGACGATCGACTGGAGCAGGTTCAGCGTGCCGAGCGTGTTCGCCGTCACCGTCTCGTACGGCCGGTGCCACGACTCGCCCACGTGGGCCTGCGCGCCGAGGTGGAAGACGTAGGGCTTCGTACCGTCCAGGTCGCGGATCAGGTAGTCGACGGAGGTCTTGTCGGTGAGATCGGCGAAGTGGACGGTGAGCTTGGAGCGCAGGTGGCCGATGTTGTTGAGCGCGCCGCTCGAGGTCGCGCGGACGAAGGCATGGACGTCGGCGTCCAGGTGGCAGAGCGCGTCGGTCAGGTGGGAGCCCATGAAGCCGTCCGCACCGGTGACGAGCACCGTCCGTCCGGAGTAGATGTCTCCGAACTCCGCGGTCAGGTTTGTGAGCGCCTGCTCTGTCCAGGCGACGTCGGCGTCGATGGGCGCCATTCCGATCGCCTAGGTTAGCCCGCTCCGCCGCCGGAACGGCTGATGTACGGGCGTACGACCTCGACCGCACGCAGCCCCAGTCGCGTCGAGAACACCCGTTGGCGGACGGCGGCGACGGCGCGTCTGCGCGGCGGCAGGTAGCGGAAGTTCATCCGTCCGGCGACGCGCTCGCCCTTCCACTCGCCGTCCGGGACCTCGTCGGCGAGCTTGCGCGCGACCGCGGTGCGGAAGCTGATCGGCTCTTCGAGCCGCCAGGCGGGTGAGTTCCGCAGGTGGTCGACGACCGCAGTGACGGGCGGCATATAGGCGTCGTCCAACAGCATCAACCCGCCGACCTTGAGGTGCGGTGCCAGGTACCACCAGTCGAGCGTGGGATAGGGGAAGGCGTGGGCGCCGTCGACCAGCACCAGGTCGAGGGGCCGCGCCCGCCAGCCGCGGAGGACGTCCGGCGAAGATCCGATCCGGAACGTGAGGTTCGCGGTCGAGATCCCACGACGCTCGCACTCGCCGAGGATGCGGTCTGCTTCCTCCTGCGACGGCGTCACCGTCTCGTGCTCGGCGCCTCGGGCGGCGAAGACGATCGTGCTCGCACCGGCGCCCGTCTCGAGCGTCGCCATCCCCGGCTGCACCGTCCGCTCGATGAACGCCAGCGCCTCCCAGGCGAGCCCCCAGAACTCCGACTGGCCGTGCAGCCCCGGCGGAGCCGAGCGGAGCTCCTCGGTCAGCGACATGCGCGGAAGCTATCGTCTAGGCCCGATGGCTGCGCGCCGCGCGCTGATCACCGGGATCGCCGGCCAGGACGGATCGTTGCTCGCGGAGCGCCTGCTCGACGAGGGCTACGAGGTCGTCGGGGTCGTCAGGCGGGCGACCTCCGAGCAGTTCGACAACCTGGCCGCGATTCGCGACCGGATCGAGCTCGTCCAGGCCGACCTCCTAGACCAGCTCTCGCTCGTCGACGCGCTGCGCGAGCGGCGTCCGCAGGAGGTCTTCAACCTCGCCTCGCCGTCGTTCGTCCCGATGTCGTGGAAACAGCCCGTCTTGACCGCCGAGTTCGCCGCCGTCGGCGTCACCGCACTGCTCGAGTCGATCCGGCACGTCGACCCGGAGATCCGCTTCTACCAGGCCTCCTCGTCGGAGATCTTCGGCGAGCCGCGCGAGGTGCCGCAGACCGAGGAGACGGCGCTCCTGCCGGTGACGCCGTACGGCGTCGCCAAGGCGTACGGGCACCTGATCGTGCGCTCGTACCGGCGGCGCTACGGCCTCTACGCCTGCTCGGGGATCCTCTACAACCACGAGTCCCCGCGCCGGCCGCTCGACTTCGTCACGCGGAAGATCGCGAACGGGGCAGCGTCGATCTCGCTCGGGCTCGCAGGCGAGCTCTGGCTCGGCGACCTCGACGCCCGGCGCGACTGGGGCTACGCCGGCGACTACGTGCGCGCGATGGCGCTCATGCTCCGTCAGGACGAGCCCGAGGACTTCGTGATCGCGACCGGCGTGCCGCACAGCGTCCGCGAGCTGGTCGAGCTCGCGTTTGCCCACGTCGGCCTCGACTGGCGCGAGTACGTCCAGATCGACGAGTCGCTGCGCCGCGGCGCGGCCGAGCTCCACGATCTCGTCGGCGACTCCTCGAAGGCGCACGCGAGGCTCGGCTGGGCGCCGACGATCGAGTTCGACGGGCTCGTGCGGCTGCTCGTCGACGCCGACCTGGACCGGCTCCGCGGTCAGGCGGTCGCCGCCAGCTCCTCGTAGACCGCGTCGTGCTCACGGGCGCAGCGCTCCCAGGTGAAACGGGACGCGCGTTCCGGCCCTCCGGGAGGCGGTCGGTCGAGAACGGCGCGGATCCCATCCGCGATCGACTCGGCGTCGAGGGGGTCGAAGTAGACGGCCGCGTCGCCGCAGACCTCCGGGAGCGACGCGACGTTCGAGGCGGCCACCGGACAGCCGCAGGCCATCGCCTCCACGCAGGGGATCCCGAAGCCCTCGTACAGGCTCGGGTAGACGAGCGCGCCGGCGCTGCGGTACAGGTCGACGAGGTCGTCGAGGCTGACGTGGCCGCGCGACTCCGCTCCGCCCGGGAGGGTCAGGCGGTCGTGGCCCGCGCCGGTGAGAACGAGGCGAAGCTCCGGCCGCTCGCTGCGTATCTCCGTGAAGGCCTCGAAGAGGCGCGCGTGATTCTTGTGCTGCCACGCGTTCGCGGGATAGAGCAGGAACGGCCCGCGGGTCCGCCCATCCGGGGAGAAGCGCTCGTGGTCGACCGCCAGGTGAATCGCGCGTACGCGTCCCGGATCGAGGTGGAGGCGGTCGATCAGCGCGGCGCGCGCGTGCTCGGAGATCGTGATCACGATGCGGCTCCTCCTCACTGTCCAGCCGTAGACACGTCGCCGGTAGGTGAGCTCGGCGCGCGAGAAGAACTCCGGGAAGACCTCGTGCTGGACGTCGAGGACGGTCGTCGCGGCCGGGGGCGCATCGAGCGGCGGAAGCATCACGCTCAGCGGGAAGTGGATCGCGTCGAGCTCTGACGTGCGGAGCGCGCGCCGCAGGCGGCCCGGGGCGGCCGCGGCGCGGGACATCGCCACGATGCGACCCGGCATGGAGCGGGAGGCCCGATACTCGCGGACGACGGTGGTCGGCAGTCCGCCGCCTGCGTCCGGGGCGATCGTCGGGACGAACGCGTGGTACTCGAGGCGTCCGACCCGACCGAGCGCCTTGCAGAGCTCGCGCGCGTAGGTCTCCGACCCGCCGACGATCCCGGGAACGAGGGTCAGCATCGAGAGTCCGACCACGCGGCGAGTTAATCAGGATCGCGGGCCGATCCTTGCGTCTGCAAGAGCCGTGGCGGAGCTCGTGACGTTTCACACCCAGTCTCTGAGACCGGAGGTGAAACGTTTGTGGAACAGCTTGTCCCCCGTGCCAGGGCCGTCCGCGTCGGCAAGCCGCTTTCACCCCGGTCTCTGAGACGGGGGTTGGAACGTTTGTGGTGCAGAACGTTCACAGGGTGTGGATCCAGTGAGCTAACAGGGTCGTAACGAGGCGCTCTTACAATGGATCGGTGCCCGGTAGCGCCGAGTCGTCGAGCCATGCTTCGGGGATTTCCACCGCTTCGGAGGTGGACGTGAACGCGCTGGTCGAGCGGCTCCGCGAGGAGCTCGCCGGCGGCCGGAACGGCACCGCCGAGGGACGCGGGCGCCTGCTCGCCGCCCGGCACCGCGCTGAGCGGCTCTGGTCCGTCTCGGCCGACCGCCCGCTGGAGCGGCGCCCGGGGCTGAAGGGCTGGGTCGCGTATCCGCTGAAGCGCATCCTCAGGCCGTTCCTGCGCTGGTACGTGGAGCCCCTGGCGGCGGAGCAGCGGTCCTTCAACGACGTCGTCCTGAAGATGGTCGACGGGATTCTGGAGGAGGTCGACCGCGGCGAGACGTCCCGCGCAGAGGCCGAGCGCACCCTCGGCGAGCTCGAGGAGCGGCTGATCCGCGCGGAGCGCCGTGGTGCCGGCGCGGTTCCGCAGACGGTCGCGTCACAGCCTGCCGCTGCCGCCGTCCCCGACTACTTCGCCTTCGAGGCGAGGATGCGCGGCTCGACGACCGACGTCCGCGAGCGCCAGCGCCCCTACGTGGACGACCTTCGCGACGCCTCCCCGGTGCTCGACGTGGGCTGCGGCCGCGGCGAGCTCCTCGGGCTTCGGCGCGACGCCGGCGTCGAGGCCCGTGGCATCGACGCCGACGCCGACATGGTCGCGTTCGCACGAGGAGAAGGGCTCGACGTCGAACAGGCCGACGCACTCGCCTACCTCGAGGCGCTGCCGGACGGGAACCTGGGCGGGATCTTTGCCGGGCAGGTCGTCGAGCATCTGCCGCCGGCCGTGCTGTTCCGCTTCCTCGAGCTTGCCGCGCAGAAGTTGCGCCCCGGCGGCCCGCTGATCGCCGAGACGATCAACCCGCTCTCGCCGCTCGCCCTCCGCTCGTACTTCGCCGACCTCACCCACGCCCAGCCGCTCGTCCCCGAGACGCTCAAGCTCTTGGCGTCCCAAGCGGGGTTCCGGGCAATCGAGACCCGCTTCCTGAACGCGCCGCGCCACGCCGACGACGTCGACGAGCGAATTCGCGAGATCCTCTTCGCGCCGCTCGACTACGCGATCGTCGCCAGAACTTGAGAATCGCCGTCTGCAGGCCGCAGGTCGCGTTCGCCCGCGGCGGCGTCGAGATCTTCACCGACGACCTCGTCGCCGAGCTGCGACGCCGCGGCCACGACGCCGACCTCGTCAGCGTCCCGTTCAAGTGGTATCCGGGGGAGCGGGTGCTGACCCAGACCTTCCTCTGGCGGCTGGTCGACCTCGAGGAGGCCGACGGCCGCCGGATCGACCTCGTGATCGCGACGAAGTTTCCCTCCTACGTCGTCCGCCACCCGAACAAGGTCGTCTGGCTCGTCCACCAGTTCCGGCAGGCCTACGAGCTCGACCGCACGGCACTCGGCCAGTTCGGCGAGTCGCCCGAGGACCGGGCGATCCGGCGGAAGGTCCAGCAGCTCGACCGGCTCGCGCTCGGCGAGGCGCGGAAGGTCTTCGCCACCTCCCGGAACGTCGCCGACCGCCTCGAGCGCTCCACCGGGATCTCCGCCGAGGTGATGCCGCACCCGCCCCAGGAGCTTCCGTACCGCTGCGATGCGTACGGCGACTTCGTGCTCTCCGTCGGCCGGCTCGACCGCGCGAAGCGGATCGACCTGCTGATCGAGGCGGCCGCGAAGTCCGGGACGCCCGTCGTGATCGCGGGCGACGGGCCCGATCGCGAACGGCTGGAGTCGGTGGCCGACGGAGGGGAGGTGCGCTTCGCGGGCCGGGTCTCGGAGCAGGAGCTGACCGACCTGTACGCAGGCTGTCTCGCCGTGTTCTACGCGCCGGTCGACGAGGATTTCGGGATGGTGCCCTACGAGGCGTTCCTCGCCGACAAGCCCGTCGTGACGACGACCGACGCCGGCGGCCCGCTGGAGATCGTCAGAGACGGCGTGACGGGCCTGGTCTGCGAGCCGCGGGCCGAGGAGCTGGCGGCGGCGTTCGGCAGGCTGAATCCCGACGACGCGCAGGCCTGGGGCCGGGCCGGTCACCAGCTCGCCGAGCGCGTCACCTGGGACACGACCATCGACAGACTGCTGGCGTGAGAGACGAAGCCGTCAGGGTCGCCTACTACTCGCCGCTTCCGCCGTCGCGGTCCGGGATCGCGGACTACTCGGCGCTCCTCCTGCCTGCGCTCCAGGAGCGGATGGACGTCGTCGTCGCCAGGCCCGGACGCTTCCGCCGCGCGCCCAAAGCTGACGTCGCCCTGTACCACGTCGGCAACGACCCCGACGAGCACGGCTGGATCGTCGAAGCGCTCCAGAGGCGCCCGGGCGTCGTCGTGCTGCACGAGTTCGTCCTGCACCATCTCGTCTCCGGGATCACCCTCGCCCGCGGAGACGTCGAGGGCTACTGCGCCGCGCTCGAGCGCGACGCGGGTCCGGAGGGGCGCGAGCTCGGGCTGGCGGTCCAGCAGGGCCGTATCGAGCCGCTCTGGGAGACGCGGGCTCAGGAGTTCCCGCTCGTGCACAGGGTGCTGGACGCGGCCACCGGACTGATCGTCCACTCCCGGTACGTCGAGGGCCTTGCCCGCGACGCCGGGTACGACCGCCCGATCCGTCGGGTGCCGATGCCCGCGTGGCCCGTCCCGCCGATCGTCCCGGAGCCGATCGACGGCAGTCCGGTCCTCGGCTGCTTCGGTCACGTCAACGAGAGCAAGCGCGTCCCGCAGATCCTCGGGGCGTTCACGCGACTCGGGCCGGAGGCGCGGCTGCTGCTCGTCGGCTCCTGGTCGCCGCGGCTGCCCCGGATCGAGCCGCCGCCGAACGTCATTCGTCGCGACTACGTCGCCGAGGACGAGCTCTGGCGGCTGCTGGCCGCCTGCGACGCGGTCGTGTCGCTGCGCTGGCCGACGATGGGCGAGACCTCGGCGGCTGCGATTCGCGCGCTTTCGGTGGGCAAGCCGCTGATCGTCAGCGACGTCGGCGCGTTCCGTGAGCTGCCCGACGAGGTCTCGATCAAGGTGCCGGTCGGCGACGGTGAGATCGACGCGCTCGAAGAGGCGATGCGCCACGCGGCTGGCAACGAGCAGATGAGCGAGGCGGCCAGACGTGTCGCCACGACCGAGCATCGCCTCGACCGGACCGCCGACCTCTACGCCGAGGCGCTCCAGGCGATGATCCCGGCGGTGGCGGCGTGAAGGTCGCCTACTATTCCCCGCTTCCGCCGTCACGCTCCGGGATCGCGGACTACTCGGCGCTGCTGCTGCTGGAGCTCGAGCGGCGGATCGAGGTCGTCGTCGCCCGCCCCGGCCGGTTCCGGCGCGAGCCGCCTGCCGACCTCCGCCTCTACCACGTTGGCAACGACGCCGAGGCCCACGGCTGGATCGTCGAAGCGCTGCGCCGCAAGCCCGGCGTCGTCGTCCTCCACGACTTCGTCCTACACCACCTCGTTGTCGGCCTCACCTTCGCCCGCGGCGACGCTGCCGGCTACCTCGCGGCGATGGAGCGCGAGCGCGGCCTCGTCGGCCGGCTGCTCGCCTACGCGGTGCTCGACAACAAGCTGCCGCCGCTCTGGGAGACGCGACCCGAGGACTTCCCGCTCGCCCGCGAGGTGCTCGACCACGCGACCGCACTGATCGTCCACTCGCACTACGTCGAGCGGCGGGCGCGCGAGGCGGGTTACCGCGGCCCGATCGTCCGCATCCCGCACCCGGCCTGGCCCGTTCCGCAGCTCGAGCCCGCCGACGTCGTCGGCGATCCGCTGTACGGCTGCTTCGGCCACCTGAACGAGAGCAAACGGATCGAAGAGCTCCTGTCGGCGTTCGCGCGCGTGCGCGGGCGCCGGCCGGAGGCGCGGCTGCTGCTCGTCGGTTCGCTGGCATCCCGGCTGTCGCGTCTGGAGCTGCCGGAGGGCGTGATCAGGCACGACTACGTGCCGGAGGACGAACTCTGGTCTCTGATGGCCGCCTGCGACGCGATCGTCTCGCTCCGCTCGCCGACGATGGGCGAGACCTCGGGCAGCGCAATCCGCGCGCTCTCGCTCGGCAAGCCGCTGGTGGTCAGCGACGTCGGCTGGTTCGGCGAGCTCCCCGCCGACGCGGTGCTGAAGGTGCCAGTCGACGAGCGTGAGGAGGACACGCTGGTGGCTGCACTGGAGGCGCTCGCCGACCCGGATGTCCGCGCAGCGATGGGGGACCGTGCGCGGGAACTGATCGAGCGCGAGCACCTGGTCGAACGGGTGGCCGAGGCTTACGCGGCCGCGCTGGAGGCGCTCGCCGGCGGTCCGATCGTCCATGAGCGCGTGCTGCACGAGGTCGCCTCCGCCGCTGCCGACGTCGGCATGGACGGAGAGGACGCGACCCTCCTCGCGGCGAGGCTGCGCGAGGTCGGCCTTGGCGACTGACGCGGTCGCCCAGTCGCGCACGCGCGCGGCCGAGCTCGTCCGCGCCGTCCCGATGTGGGTGTGGGTCGGCGGCCTCGTGGTCGTCTCAGCCGGCATTCGCTATGCGCTCGCCCGCCGGATCGTCGCGCCGTGGATCATGGTCGACGAGCTCGTCTACTCCGAGCTGGCGAAGAGCTTCGCGGACACCGGCCGCTTCCTGCTCCGCGGCGAGCACACCGCCGCCTACGGGCTCGTCTACCCGGCCCTGCTCAGCCCGGCCTGGGCGCTCTTCGATCGTGTCCCGCAGGCCTACGCGGCGGCGAAGGGGATCAACGCCGTCGTCGTCTCGCTGGCGGCCGTGCCCGCATACCTGCTCGCCCGGCGGGTCTGCTCGCGGCCGTACGCGTTCGCCGCCGCGGTCCTGTCGATGTCGGTCCCGACGCTGCTCTTCGCCGGGATGCTGATGACCGAGAACGCGTTTTACCCGGCGTTCCTGCTCGCGGCCCTGGCGATGGTTGTGTGGCTCGAGCGGCCGGACCTGACCCGGACGCTCCTGCTGTTCGGCGCGTTCGTGCTGGCCTACCTCACCCGGGCGCAGGCGGTTGCGATCCTGCCTGCGGTCGCGACCGCGCCCTTCCTGGTCTCGGGGCGGCGGGCGCTGCGCGAGTTCCGCTGGTTCTTCGCTGCCGGGGCCGCGGCGGTGCTGGTGGTCGTCGTCGTCCAGGTCGGGCGCGGTGCGTCGGTATTCGGGATCTTCGGCGCGTACGAGATCGCGGGACACGCCGGCTACACGGCGGACGGCGTCTTCCACTGGTGGCTCTACCACTGGGAGGAGCTGATCCTGTCGCTCGGCGTGATTCCGTTCGTAGCGCTGGTCGTTCTGGCGCTGACGATGCGCGGGCGGCCGCGGTCCGAGCGCGCGTTCCTGGCGGCGGCGGTGACGCTTTCCTTCTGGCTCGTGCTCGAGGTGGCGACGTTCGCATCCGAGCAGTCGCTGCGGGTGGAGGAGCGGAACATGTTCTACGTCGCTCCGCTGTTCCTGACCGCCCTGATGCTCTGGGTCGAGCGCGGCTGTCCGCGTCCCTGGGCGGTGGCCGTTCCCGCCGTCGCGGTCGCGGTCGTGGCCGTCACGGTCCTGCCGTACACGAAGCTGATCGGGCTGCCGGCCGTCTCCGATACGACCGCGTTGGTCGTCCTCTGGTCGGTCGCGCCGTCGTTCGGCGGGATTCCGAACCTGCAGTGGCTCGCCCTCGTCGCATCGCTGGGTGCGTGCCTGCTGTTCCTCTTCGTGCCGGCGCGATACGCACTCGTGCTGCCGCTGCTCGTATTCGTCTACTTCGGGGTCTCGCAGAAGCCGATCGAGGGCAAGTACCGGCAGACGTCGATCCTCGACCTCTTCCAGGGGATCACCGCCGCTCACCCGGACTGGGTCGATCGCTCGGTCGGCCGTGACGCGCAGGTCGCCTTGATCTGGTCCGGCAACACCGACAAGTACTCCGTCTGGGAGAACGAGTTCTTCAACCGGAGCGTGCGGCACTTCTACTACACGAGCTCGCCGCTCGAGGGCGACCTCCCGGAGAAGCCGCTCACCACCGACGCCGAGACCGGCTTGATGCGCGGGCCCGACAGCAAGGTCGTCCATGCCGAGTACGTGCTCACGGACGGGACCGTCGACGTCGGCGGCCGTGTCGTGGCGCAGGATGCCCGGAAGGGAATCGTCCTGCGCCGGATCGTCGGGCCGCTGCGCCAGGTCTCGCGGGTCGACGGCCTGTACCCGCAGGACACGTGGTCCGGCCGTGAGGTGACCTACACGCGGCACGACTGCCGCGGCGGCTCGGTCGTCGTCACCCTCCAGAGCGACCCGTCGCTGTTCACGAAGCCGACGAGCGTCGTTGCGTCCGTCGCCGGCCGCGAGGTGGCGCGCGCGCAGGTGGCGCCGACCGCGACGAAGCTCCTCGAGGTTCCGCTCGAGGCGCTCGGCCAATCCTGCATCGTTCGCTTCACCGTCTCGCCGACGGCGGTGCCGAAGGTGGTGACCAAGGGACAGAACCCCGATCCGCGCGAGCTCGGCGTCCACTTCACGCGGTTCACCTACCGACCGTAGTGCGGATCGCCTTCGACGTCTCGCCGCTCTCGCACCCGCGGACCGGGGTGGGGAACTACATCCGCGGCTCGCTCGCCGGGCTGGTCGAGGCGGCGGGCGCCGGACACGAGGTCGTGCCGTTCGCGCCGACGAGCCCGCAGGGCAAGCGGCGGATCCCGGAGGCGCTCGCCGGGATCCCGGTCGAGCCGCGGCTGGTCTTCCTCCCGTTCGCGCACCACTGGCGCCAGGGTTGGAGCCGCGCGGCCTGGCCGCCCCTGGAGCGCTTCCTGGGCCCGGTCGACGTCCTCCACTTCTCCGACTGGATGTACCCGCCGCAGCGAGGCGGCATCCGCTCGACGATGGTCCACGACCTCGTGCCGCTTCGCTTCCCGGAGTGGGTGCAGGCGCGAACGAAGCGGATGCACGGCGCCAAGTACCGGAACGCGGCTCGCACGTGCGACGTGGTCTTCGTCAACTCCGAGTTCACGAAGGGCGAGGTCGTGGAGCTGCTGGGGGTGTCGCCGCAGAACGTCGTCGTCGCGTATCCGGGCGTTGATGTCGCGGCGGCCGGGGAGCGCGCGGACCTCGGGCGGCCGTACGTCCTCACGGTCGCGACGCTCGAGCCGCGCAAGAACCTGGAGACGCTGCTCGCGGCGCCGCTTCCGGACGGACATGCGCTTGCGGTCGTCGGTGCGGCTGGATGGGGGCCGCAGCCGTCGCTCGACCGTCCCGACGTGATCCGGCTCGGCTACGTGGACGACGACGAGCTCGGACGGCTGTACCGCGGCGCGGCTGCGTTCGTCTACCCGTCCCGGTTCGAGGGGTTCGGGATCCCGATCGTCGAGGCGATGGCGGCCGGCGTGCCGGTCGTTGCCTCCGCCCATCCGTCGATGGATGAGGCATCCGGCGACGTGGCCGTCCGTGCCGACCCGGATGACCCGTCGGCGATCGGCACGGCTCTCGAGGAGGCGCTTCGGCGACCCGACGAGCTCGTTCCTCGCGGCCTCACCCATGCCGCCCGGTTCCGTTGGAATGAGACCGGGCGCGTCATGCTTGACGCGTTTCTCCGATGCGCGTAGGCCTCGACACGTCGCCGCTCGTCCAGACGCAGGCGGGCACCGCCCGCTACGTCCGCGGGCTGCTCACGCACAACCAGTACGAGCGGCTGTCCTGGGGCGGCTCGCGGCGGCTCGCGACGCTCGTTCGCGACCTCTGGTGGTACCCCCACGGCCTGCCGCACGCGGCGCGTGGACTCGACGTCCTGCACTGCCCGACCTTCCGGGGCCCTGTACGGAGCTCCGTGCCCGTGGTGGTAACGGTCCACGACCTCGCCGTCCTGCGCCACCCAGGGACGTTCAACCAGTGGACGCGGCGCTACAGCCGCATTGCCGTTCCCACGGTGGTGCGGGCGGCGAGGCGCCTGATCGCCGTGTCCGAGTTCACCCGCGGCGAGATCGTCGAGCTGCTCAGCGTCCCAGCCGAGCGGATCCGCGTGATCCCGAACGGTGTCGGAGAGCCGTTCGTCGCCCAGGGCTCCGCAGCCGTGGGCGACTACGTCCTCGCCGTCGGGACGCTGGAGCCGCGCAAGAATCTCGCGCTCGTGCAGCAAGCCGTACGAACGCTCGGTGTGGAGTTGAGAGTCGTCGGCGCGCCCGGCTGGGGTGAAGTGCAGGTCGACGGCTGGCTGGGCCGCGTCTCCGACGAGGAACTCGCCGCGCTCTACCGCGGCGCCCGCTGTCTCGTCTACCCGTCGCTCTACGAAGGCTTCGGCATCCCCGTGGTGGAGGCGATGGCCTGCGGGACGCCGGTAGTGACGAGCGTCGGCGGAGCGACGGAGGAAGTCGCGGGCGGCGCGGCGGTGCTCGTCGACCCGCGCGATCCGACGGCGATCGCGGCCGGGATCGAGGAGGCGGTTTCCCGCCGGGACGAGCTGGTCCGGATGGGGCTCGACCGGGCGCAAGCGTTCACGTGGGCGCGAGTCGCCGAGGCGACCCGGAGCGTCTACGAGGAGGTGGCGGGATGAGCCGTGGCCGGGGTCAGACCCCTGACATGGCCAAGTGGGATACCACGCCGCATAACCACGCGGAGCGTGACCGGTCGGCCGTGCCGTTTGCAGCCGCTGCCGGGGTCAGACCCCGGCCATGTCCGGAGGGGACTGGATGAGCAGCGCCGAGCTCGTGCTGATCGACGCCGACGTCCTCGGCCGGCAACGGACCGGGGACGAGACCTACGTCGAGAATCTCGTCCGCCTCCTGCCGGAGCTCGGCGGCGGAGACTTCCGGTTCGCGGCTGTGACACGCCACCCGGAGCTCGTGCCCTCCGGCGTCGACGCCGTTCGCCTGGGCACCGGCTCGCAGGAGCTGCGGATGGCGTGGTCGCTGCCGCGACTGCTTCGCCGGCTCCGGCCGGCGCTCGCCCACTTCGAGCATGCGCTGCCGCTTCGCTACCCGTGCCCGGCGGTGGTGACGATCCACGACCTCTCGTTCGAGCGCGACGCAGCGGCGATGAGCCGCCGCGACCGCCTCGTCTTCAAGCGCGTCGTCCCGCGCGCCGCCCGCCGCGCGAAACACGTGATCGCGGTGAGCGAGCGGACGAAGCGAGACCTCGTCGACCTGTACGGGATCCCGCCGGAGAAGGTCACGGTCACGCCGCACGGCGTCGATCCCGCCTTCGGGCCGGGTGAGGTCGCCGGCGGCGGATACCTCCTCTACGTCGGCGCGGTCCAGGCGCGGAAGGACCCGCTCGCCGCCGCCCGCGCCGCGCAGCAGGTCGGGCTCCCGCTCGTCGTCGCAGGCCCGGAGCGCGAGCCCGCGCTTGCACGCGAGCTTTCGGCGCTCGGCGCGGATCTCCGCGGCTACGTCGACAAGGCGGAGCTCGCGAACCTGTACCGCGGCGCCGCCGCCCTCCTCCTTCCTTCGCGCTACGAGGGGTTCGGGCTGCCCGTACTCGAGGCGATGGCCTGCGGTACCCCGGTCGTCGTCTCCGAAGACGCTGCGCTCCGCGAGGTGGCCGGGGACGCCGCCGTCTACTCGGACGGCGATCTGACCGAAGCTGTCCGTACCGCCCTGACCGAGCGCGACCGTCTGGTCGCTGCCGGTCTCGAGCGCGCGAAGGCGTTCAGCTGGGAGGAGACGGCCCGCCGAACGCTCGATGTCTACCGCGGAGCGCTCGCAGAGTGATCTCGGCGATCGTCGTCTCGCACGGCCACCGCGAGGAGCTCGCCGAGTCGCTGCCGGCGCTCGCGCCCGAGGTCGACGAGATCGTGGTGATCGCGAACGTCCCGGACAGCCTCCCCGACGACGTCCACGGCGCGCGCGTGGTCGAGAACGGCCGGCCGCTGAGCTACGCCGCGAACATGAACCGCGGGATCGCCGAGACGCGCGGCGAGCTTGTGCTGGTCAACAATCCGGACGCCGTCCCTCAACCCCGCGCGGTGGCGACACTGGCCGACTTCCTCGAGTCCCGTCCCCGCTGCGGGATCGCGGGCCCGCGCCTGGAGAATCCCGACGGCTCGTGGCAGCCGTCACGCCGCCGCTTCCCGACGGTGACCGGCACGCTCGTCCGGCGCACGCCGCTCCGCCGCCTCTTCCCACCGCTCGAGCACCAGCGCGCGCACTACAACCTCGACGAGCGGCCGACCGAGCCGGTCGAGGCGGACTGGATGCTCGGCGGCTCCCTGCTCCTCCGCCGGTCGATGCTCGACGAGCTCGGCGGTTACGACGCCGGGTTCCGGATGTACGGGGAGGAGATCGACCTCTGCTACCGGGCGGCGAAAGCAGGCTGGGAGCGGTGGTACGTGCCGGACGCGGTCGTGCGCCACCGCTGGGACGCGCTCACCGACCGAACCTTCTGGACGCGACGCACGCTCTGGCACTGGCGGTCGATCATGCGGTTCGTCCGCAAGCACCCGGAACGCCTCCTAGGCAGGTAGGCGCAGGATCCACTCGGCGAGGAACGGCTCGGCGATCCGGTACGAGCCGGCCGCCTCGCGGACGACGAGCTCCTCGGCGACCAGGGCGTCGAGCGCACGCTGGACACTCGAGCCGCCGGGCAGACCGTGCCGGCGGCGGAACTCGCGGGCGGTGGCGGAGACGAGCGGCTCCGCGGCGAGCGCCTGGAGCGTCGCGCGCTGGACGCGCGAGGCGCGGTCCCAGATCAGGGTGAAATGGGCGTTCTCGGACCGCAGGACGCGGGCGACCGCGGCGTCGAGCTCGGCTTCGCCCGCCGTGCGCCTGGCCGGCGTCTCCTCCCAGAGGTGGTAGCAGAGCTCCTGTGTCGCGTACGGGTGGCCGCGGGTGGTCGTGAGCACGCCGGCAAGCGCGTCGTCGCCGATCCGGCGTCCGGTGCCCTCGAACCGGTTGCGGATGAACGGGGCGAACTCGTCTGGGGCGATCACCCCGAGCTCCATGAGCTTGGCGCTCCGCCAGAAGGGCTCGTTCTCGTCGTTGAAGAGCCTCGCCATCATCGCCCGTTTGCTGCCGAGGTATACGTGGGCGACCTCCGGCTGCGCCTGGAAGACGGCGCGCATCAGCGCGGGCAGGCTCGGGTCCAGCTCGAGCACTTCCTGGAACTCGTCGAAGACGAGACACACCCGTCGCTTGCGCTCGGCGGACAGCTCCGCCGGCAGCTGGAGCAGCCGCTCGAGCGTGGCGTCCACGTCCTCGGGCGCGTAGCCGGCGGTGAAGCTGAAGCGGACCGAGCCGTCGACGGGATCGAGTGTCATCGTCGGCGTGATTCGCAGGCTGCGGAAGACGTTCGCCGCCCGCTCGCGGGCGCGGTAGAGCGGAGAGGCGATCTCCTCGTAGATCGCCTGGGCGAGCTTGGCGGCGAACTGCTCCTTGGTCGCCGCCGTCATCAGGTCGACCTGGGCGACGAGCACCTTCTTCGCGGTCAGACGCTGGGCGGCGCGCCACACGAGCGACGATTTCCCGTAGCGTCGGGGAGCGAGGATGACCACGTTCTGCCCGTTCAGGATGTCTGCCTCGAGGGCGCGGAGCTCGCTCTCACGATCGGTGAACGCCTCGTCGAGGGCGAGATCGCCGAAGCGGAACGGATTTCGTGCGGCTGCCATCCTTGTACGCTACCAGGCGTGCGCGATGATACGCACAGTCGTCATTCGCAGGTATGCGAATCGCAGGTACGCGCATTAGATGACCACGTGGACCGACCGCGCCTATGCCGACCCGGTGCCCTACCTGCGGCACCGGGCGGAGGTGATCCTGTCGCTCGGGCCGCAGCTCGAGCCCGGCGACCGGCTCCTCGACCTCGCCTGCGGCGACGGCGGTCTCGGCGATTTCCTGCCGGGGGTCGAGTACCTCGGCGTCGACGCCGACCCGAAGATGGTCGAGGAGGGCGCGTCGAAGGGGCGCGTGATCGTGCACGCCGATCTGAACACGTTCCGGCCGGATCGGCCGGTCGCGGCGACCACGCTCTTTCGCGCGCTCTACTACGCGCCCGACCGGCGTGCGTTCTTCCGGCACGTCGCCGGCTTCACCGAACGCAAGCTCGTCTTCGACCTCAACCCCCGCCAGTACGCGCCGGCCGCCGTCGAGGCCGACCTCCGCGCTGCGGGCCTCGACGCCGTCTCGATGCGGCCGTTCTTCGTTCCGCAGACGCGGGCGCTACCGCGTCCGGTCGGCACCGTGCTCGTCGCCGCCGAGCGGAGTGGGCCGCTGGCGCGGATCGCCCTTCGGCACCGGTTTACCTACCTGGTCGCCGCGTGGCGTCAGCGGACGTGAAGTCGGACCTTGCGGCTGGAGACGTTCGGATCCTTGCCGTAGTCGGCGACGGCGATGAAGAGCCCGGCGCTCTTCGGCGTGTAGGCGATCCGGAACGTCCCTCCCGTCCGGCCCGGCGTCGTTCCCGTCCAGACCTTGCTGTAGTGACCGCCGACGCAGCGCTTGACGACGACGCGCACTCGCCAGCCGGGTTTCGCCGGCACCGGTCGTACCGCGCCGACGAGGGTGAAGGCGGCCCCGCGGCTGACGGTCGAGTAGGGGTCCGTTCGGGCATTCGTGCACTTAGCGGCGAACTTGGTATGCGTTCCGGTGAGCGTGAGCGAGACGGTCCGGCCGGCGGCGCCGGCAGCCGTTCCGGCCACCGCGAGCGCAGTCACGGCGGCGGCAACGGCGAGACGGCGGATCCAGATAGGTGTCTGCATGACGCGCGGCACGATACCGGTCAGGTGTCAGGTCGCAGTAAGTGAACCGACGTAGAGGCTGGCCCTTAGGGCCGGGTCGGAGAGAACGAGTAGGAGGCCTGCGCACCCAGCTGGCGGCGGTCGCCGCCGCCGAAGTCGTGCGGCGAGAACGTCGGCGACACGGTCAGCTCCACGCGCGTCGGGGGCACGGCCCGCACGTAGAACACGCGCGTCTTGCCGCTGTGCACCGTCCAGTGGAGTACCTGGGAGACCTTCCCCAACGCCGGCTGCTTGTCGGCTCCGCGGACGAGCGGCCCCACCGTGATCGTCACCTTGCCCGGCTTGTCCGTGCCCTGCCAGCCTGCTCGCGAGACGACGATTCTGATCCAGCCCGGCTTGCCGCCTGGCGTGGAGAACTGGTTGTAGGCGCTGAAGGCCGGAGCGCCCTCCGGGGATCCGAGTGGCGGTGTCACCCAGCCGTCCGGGTCGATTCCGGTCGGCGTGCTCGACAGCCGCAGCGGCCGGTCGATCTTGAGCAGCCGCCACGGTGCCGGCGCGGTGACCACTTTGTGGATTGGGAAGCCGAACGCGTCCTCGGTGATCACCGACTGCGTGGTCGGGCGGAGAATCTCCTTGCCCTGGACCTGGATGTCCACGTCGGCGACCATGTAGTCGACTCCGGCCGGCGCTCCGGTCGGGATCGACTGGCCGGTGAGCCGGCCGTCCGGGCCGGCGTCGGGCGTGACGAAGCCCGGCGCCTGGCGGCCGGGAGGCGGCGCGGTTCCGTCCAGGCTCCAGACGTAGGTCAAGCCGCGGTTCCAGAACTCCATCAGCCAGATCCCCTGCGGGTCGGTGATCTTCTGGCCGAGGTAGATCGTCGGCTTGCCGCCGGTCGCGTCGTCGATCCACGTCGGCGGCGTCGGGAAGTTCTGCAGGAGGTTCCGGGAGAAGACGTTGACGCCGTTCGACGCGGAAACCTCGCCGGCAACGTTCCACGCGAGCAGGAGCACGACTGCGGTCGCCACGATTCCCGTGCTCGCCCAGCGGCGCCTCGCGACCGAGCGCAGCCCGGGCAGGAGCAGGAGCGCGAGCGAGACGACGAGCACGACGGAGAGCAGGACCTTGATGTCGCCCACGTCGAACGCGAGGTCGCGGTTCGCCATCTGCACGACCCCGAAGCCGAGCGCCTCGAAGTACGGCCAGTCGAGCTGGTAGTGCGTGGTCAGGATCACGTACAGGACGAAGCCCGCGCTGGCGGCGACGGCCCAGAGGTTGAGCCGCCGGCGCTGGAAGGCGAGCGCGGTGGCGATGAACAGGAGCGGCCCGAGGTAGATCAGGTTCCGCTCCTCGACGAGCGTCGAGAACACGGTCGAGAGGAACGCAGCCTTCACCGCCGTGTAGACCCCGAAGACGAGCACGCACGCCGCCGTCAGCGCGACGAAGGCGCGGAGCTCGCGCGACGAGGGGACGCCCTTCGGGCGGACCAGCGCCGCCAGGGCGATCACCGGCAAGAGCCCGACGCCGGTCGCGAACGCACCGCCGGCCGAGAGGCCGTAGACGATCATCCGGTGCCGGTAGTAGCCGGTGGCCACGAGCCAGCTCTGGGAGAAGGCACCGACGCTGGCGCTGAACACGATGATCGCGCCGATCGTGAGGACGACGAAGCCGACCCAGTCCCATGTCGACCACCCGGCCCGCCAGCGACGCACCGGCTCGCTCGACCAGACGAGAAAGAGCACCGCGACGACGTAGGCGACGATCAGGATCGCGAGCTGGCCGCGGACGAACAAGCCGAAGAGGACCGACCCCGAGGCTGCGATGTTCCAGCGCCACGAGCGTGTCACCAGCCCCTTCGCGATCAGCAGGAAGGCGAGCGCGCAGGCGGGGTAGGCGGCCGGTTCCTCGATGATGAACGACGAGTACGCCAGCGCCGGGGCCGCGACCGCACCCACGGCGGCGAAGAGCGCCCACGGTCGCGAGACGACCATGCGGGCGAGGAGGTACGTCGGGAAGATCGCCGACGTCATCACGATCACGTTGAAGTACTTGACCGCCGAGTAGGCGGTGTGGACGTCGTCGATCCGCCAGAACGGGGCGATGAAGTACGTGTAGAGCGTGTCGAAAGCGACCGAGTGATGCCGCTCGGCCGCCTGCCCGGTCTCGGCGATGCTGCGTGCGATCTGGGTGTACTTCAGCTCGTCCGTGAAGAGCCACGGGGTCACGTGGCCCCGGGTCTGCCAGCCGTAGAGCACGCAGAGCCACAGGTAGGCGACGACGACCGGGACCGCGTTCGTGATCCGGTCCGCCCACGTCCGCTCGGTGACGGCGGGGACGGTGGTTGCGGCAGGCACGGCGGCGCTCACGGGTCACCCGCACCGTAGTTCGCCGGGCGACCGTCGCCGCGACCGACGAAAGGGGGCTCGCGGGGCGCCCCAGGCGCCCCAGGGGGGCTCTGCTGGCGTTGCACGCTTCGCGTGCGCGTGGCCGTTTCCCCCGCGGGAGCGACCCGAACGCGAGCGACGGTCACGCGCCGAGCACGACGACGGGATCGAGGTCGGTCTCGCGCCGCACGAAGCGGCAGGGGACGGCGGCGGCGGCACAGGCGCGGACGACGGCGTCCAGCCGGTCCGGCGGTGCGTGCGGGATGGTGACGAGGACGGTGTCGGGATGGGCGGTCGCCAGGATCCGCTCGATGTCGAGGGTGCCGCCCCGCACCGGCACGCCGAGCAGCCGTCGGCGGTGCAGGCGCGGATCGTCGTCGACGAAGCCGACGACGCGCTCGCCCGCTGTCTCGCGAAGCTCGCGGAGCAGGCTACGGCCCGACCGTCCGGCGCCGACGATCAGCGTCCGCCGCGCGTCCCGCTCACGCAGGGTCGAGCGCGCCCGGAAGAGCATTCGTTCGCCGAACCGCGACCCACCGATGACGGCCATGCAGAGGAGGGCGTCCAGGACGAACACGCTCACCGGGAAGCCGCCGAGGGGCGTGGTGAGGACGACGATGCCGACTGCCGCGAGCTCGGAGACGGCGGTCCCGACGACGATCGAGGCGGCCTCCCGGGATCCGGCGAAGCGCCAGATGCCGTGGTAGAGCCCGAGCAGGATGAACGCGATGTATCGCGTCACCAGCACGGCCGGCAGCGCGACCGTGAACACGTGGCGCTCGTACGTCGTACCGGTGCCCTGGACGATCAGGAAGTAGGCGGCGGTGAAGCAGGCGGAGATGAGGACGAAGTCGAGCAGTACCTCGAACAGTCGGCGGCGATGGAGGACGACCGTCCGCATGCGCCAGCCGCCCGGCACCGTCTCGTCCTCCATCGCCGCGCCGCGCTCGAGGTCGACGAGGAAGCCGGCGAACTGGACGAGCAGCGCGAAGGTGATCAGGACACCGACGAGCGTGATCCGGTAGTCGCCGAGCACGCTGTAGGCAAGGGCGGTAGCACCGAGTCCGGCGGCGATCGCGTCGAGGAGGATCACCGTCTTCTGCTCCGACAGCCCGCCGCGGACGAGCCGGTGCGAGGTGTGGTCCTTGCCGCCCTGGTGGATCGGGCGGCGCTCGCGCACCCGGACCGCGGTGACGAGGGCCGTGTCCAGGATCGGGATCGCGAGGACGAGGACCGGAAGCAGCAACGTCGCGACGGTCGTCTCGGCGACCTTCCAGCTCGTCGCCAGCCCGAGCGCGCCGAGCGTGAAGCCGAGCACCTGGCTCCCGGAGTCGCCCATGAAGACGAGCGCCGGCTTCCCCAGGCGGAAGTTGAAGATCAGGAAGCCGAGGCAGGCGAGGCCGAGGGAGAGCGAGAGCACCAGCAGCAGCCGCTCCTGGTGGACGGTGACGGCGTCGATCGCGAAGAACGCAGCCGCGATCAGCGCCAGCGTCCCCGCCAGCCCGTCCATGTTGTCCAGCAGGTTGAAGGCGTTCGTCATGCCCACGAGCCAGAGCAGGCCGAGGATCGTCCCCAGCACGTCGTTCGAGACGATCTGCACCGAGAGGCCGGCGGCCAAGGCGATCCCGGCGGCGCCGAACTGGACGGCGAGCTTGACCCATGCCGGCAGGGTGTAGACGTCGTCGACCAGACCCGCGACGAAGAGCAGCGCGGCGGCGCCGAGGACTCCGAGCAGCTCCTCGTGCGCGTGGACACCCCCTGCCGCGATCGCCGCGGCGATACCCGCGGCGAAGCCGAGGAAGATGCCGACGCCGCCGAAGGTCGGGGTCGGAAGCTCGCTCCAGCGCTGACCTGTCGGGTGGGCGACAAGACGCCGCGCGACCGGCGAGTGCAGGAGCGACCAGATCACGAACGCGGCCACGGGCAATGCGACCGCTGCTGCGGCGGCACTCACGGCCGACACCGTAACCGAGCCGTGTTAAGCATTGGTGCGGAGATGGATACAGGTTGACCTTCCCGCTCGACGTCATGCGCTGTCCCGTGTGCCGCGGGCAGTTGGGGGACGAACCCGAAGGGCTTCGCTGCACGCGTTGCGGCGCCGTCTTCCCGATTGAGGACGGCATCCCGCGGATGCTCGACGACCGCATCCCCGGAATCGCGGACAAGCGGGCCGAGATCGAGGGCTGGCCGGCGATGGCGCGCGCCGAAGGTTGGTACGAGCCCGACGACGAGGTCGACGCGCACCTGCCGTACCTGACCCGCGACCTCGAGTGGGAGGATCGGACCTGGCGTGCGAACGAGCACTCGTTCTCACTGCTCCTCGAGCGGTATGTGCGGCCGGGGATGCGCGTCCTCGAGGTCGGGGCGGCGAAGGCGTGGGCGGCCCAGCACCTCGTCCCACTCGGCGTCGACTACGTCGCCACCGACATCCTCGCCGACCCGATCATCGGTCTCGGGCGAGGCGCGTTCTACGAGGGCCGCGTCGGGCCGTTCGCGCGGATCCAGGCGGACGGCGAGCACCTCCCGTTCGCCTCGGGCTCCTTCGACCTCGTCTACTGCGTCGCCGCACTGCACCACGCGCTCGACCTGAGGCGGATGGTCGCCGAGATGGCTCGGGTCACGCGCCGCGGCGGCACCGTCGCGGCGCTGAATGAGGGGACGCGCGCGGTGCGGGCGAGCGGCGAGGTCGAGGACCAGGAGCACGAGAAGAGCTTCGGGATCAACGAGCACGTGCACACGCTCTACGCCTACGTGTGGGCGTTCGCGCGGGCGGGGCTCGCCGTCCGCCGGGTCGAGCACGCGGAGGGCGACGACGACCTGCGCGGCCGGCGGATCGGGGGGAGGCTGCGCCGGCTGCCGCTCGTCGGTCGCTCCGCGGCCACGTGGTTCGCGCAGACGTGTTACGGCTACAGCGGCGTGAGCGTCTTCGCGAGGAAGCTCTTCTGAGCCTCTCGGTCAACGTGATGACCCGCGGGCCCGGAGACCGGGTCGCCGCGATGCTCGCGCTCTTCCGCGGGGTCGCCGACGAGATCCTCGTCGCGCTCGACGACCGGGCCGACGAGGCGACGGCGCAGGCGCTGGCTGCGGTCGCAGACCGGGTGGTCCGTTACCCATATGCCGATCCGGTCGACCGGCCGCTCGCGTGGATCCATTCGGAGTGCCGAGGCGACTGGGTGCTGACCGTCGACGACGACGAGATTCCGAGCAGTGGATTGCTCGACGCGCTGCCGTCGCTGGTGGCGGCGGCCGACGTGACGCACTACTGGGTCCCGCGCCGGTGGCTGTACCCCACCGCCGACCGGTACCTCGACGCCCGGCCGTGGCGGCCCGACTACCAGCCCAGGCTCGTGCTCAACGACCCCCGCGTGCTCGGCTTCCCGGACGAGACGCACGTGCCGGTTGCCGTCCTCGGGCCGTCGCGCTATCTCGCGGACGGCTTCTACCACGCCGACACGTTGCTCAACTCGCGGGAAGCAAGAGCGGCGAAGGCTGAGCGGTACGAGCGGCTCCACCCGGGGAAGCGCGTCGCCGGCCGGCCGCTCAACGAGGCCTTCTACCTCCCGGAGCTGGTGGATCCGCCGACGGCGAACGTGCCGGCCGACGACCTGGCGCTCGTCGAGGAAGTGCTCGCCGCGCCGCCGGCGGCCGGGTCACGTGCGGAGATCAGCAGGGTCGAGCGGGAGGAGATCGACCGCTTCTGGGCCGGGCGCAGGCTGCCCGAGTCCGCGTACCAGGCCCGCCTGACCCTGCTCGAGGCCGTGCCTCCGGTGCAGGCGGGAGGGACCGAGACGGTGGACGTGTTGGTCGACAATCTCGGCGGCGAGCCGCTTCCGTGGGGCGCGGTGTTCGCGGTGGGAACCCGCTGGCACCGGGGCGACCAGGTCGTGGACGGCGCCCACCGGCCGCTCCCCGCCGCCCTCGCGGGGGGAGGGCGCGCGATCGTCCCCGTTCCCCTGACCATCCCGCCGGCCGCGGGCCGCTGGACGCTCACGCTCGACCTCGTCCACGAGCAGGTGCGCTGGTTCGGAACCGAGCTCCGGGTCGAGGTGGACGTCGCGCCGTCGCGACTCGTCGCCGTGCTCGACCCCGGCGAGGACGATGCGCTCTTCGCGGTGCTGCGAAGCCTCGACGCGCACGACGAGCCGCTCGTCGTCACCGACCGTCCCGACGAGCTCGCGCGCCGGTTCGGCGGCCGAGTCGCAGCTGATCCGGGCGGGGCGACGCGCCTGGTCGTACCCGACGTGGTCGTCCGGCAGGGCCGCCGGCGGCCGCTGCTCGCGCGGCTGCGCGAGGCGAGGGCGCTCGGGATCCCGGTGCAGTCCTCGTCAGGCGTCGAGCTGACGCCAGCGTCGATCGTGCGGCGCCGCCTGCGGTAGCGTCCGCGCGCATGGTCGAGTACCGCGGGAAGCGTGTCCTGATCACCGGCGGCCTCGGGTTCATCGGATCGAACCTCGCGCGCAGGCTCGTCGGCCTCGAGGCCGATGTCGTGCTCGTCGACTCGCTGATTCCCGAGTACGGCGGCAACCGCGCGAACATCGCGGGGATCGAGGACGCAGTTACGGTCAACGTCTCGGACGTACGCGACCGGCACAGCCTGCGTTCCCTGATCCGGGGGTGCGCGGTGATCTTCAACCTCGCCGGCCAGACGAGCCATGTCGACTCGCTCCACGACCCGTACACCGACCTCGACATCAACTGCCGCGCCCAGCTCTCGATCCTCGAGACGTGCCGCCGGGAGGCGCCTGACGCCAAGGTCGTCTTCGCGAGCACCCGGCAGCTCTACGGACGGCCGCAGTACCTCCCGGTGGACGAGGCCCATCCGGTCGCGCCCGTCGACCCGAACGGCGTGAACAAGGCGGCCGGCGAGGCGTACCACCTGGTGTACGGGCGCCTGTACGGCCTCCACTGCGCGGTGCTGAGGCTGACGAACACGTACGGGCCGGCGATGCGTGTGAAGGACGACCGCCAGACGTTCCTCGGCACCTGGCTTCGGCTCGCGGTGCTCGGCGAGGAGCTGGCGATCTTCGGCGACGGCAGCCAGCGGCGCGACTTCACCTACGTCGACGACGCGGTGGAGGCGTTCCTGCTCGCCGCGGCGCGGGAGGAGGCCGACGGCGAGGTCTTCAACCTCGGCGGCGACGAGTCGGTCAGCCTGCTCGAGCTTGCCGAGCTGCTGGTCGAGCTGGCGCCGGAGGCGTCGTTCCGGCTCGTGCCCTTCCCGGACGAGCGGCTCTCGATCGACATCGGCGACTACGTCGCGAACGACGGGAAGATCCGCGAGCGGCTGGACTGGGCGCCGAGGGTCGGCCTGCGCGAGGGGCTCGAACGGTCGCTCGAGTATTACCGCGAGCATGCCGAGGCATACTGGTGAGCGTCCCGTTCGTCGACCTGAGCCGCCAGGCGGCGGCGATCGCGGACGAGCTCCAGGAAGGGTTCGCGGACGTGCTCCGGGGCGCCCGTTTCGTCGGCGGGCCGGCGCTCGAGCGGTTCGAGGAGGCCTGGGCCTCCTACTGCGGCGCCGCCCATGCGGTCGGTCTCAACTCGGGGACGGACGCGATCGCGCTGTCGCTCCGGGCACACGGCATCGGCCCTGGCGACGAGGTCGTCACCGCGGCCAACACCTGCGTCGCGACGATCACCGCGATCGTCGCCACCGGAGCGACTCCCGTGCTCGCGGACGTCGATCCGCAGACCTGGACGCTCGATCCGGCGTCGGCCGAGGCCGCGCTCACGCCGAGAACGAAGGCACTCGTGCCGGTGCACCTCTATGGCCGGTGCGCGGAGCTCGAGCCACTCAGGGCGCTGGCCGCCGAGGGCGGCCTCGTTCTGGTCGAGGACGCCGCGCAGGCCCACGGTGCCGAGTACCAGGGGTCGAGACCCGGCTCGGTCTCGACCGCGACCTACAGCTTCTATCCGACCAAGAACCTCGGGGCACTCGGGGACGCCGGCGCGGTGGTGACGAACGACGCGGCGATCGCCGACGAGCTCCGCCGGCTCCGCTCCCACGGCGAGCGGGCTGAAGCGCGGGGGATCGCGATCGTGCCGGGCGTGAACAGCCGGCTGGACGAGATCCAGGCCGAGCTCCTGACCCGCAAGCTCGGCCACCTCGACGCGTGGAACGCCCGCCGCCGCGAGCTGGCCGCCTACTACCGGCAGGAGCTCGCCGGCGCTCCGGTCACCCTCCCTGCCGAGCCGGACAAGGGCAGCCACGTGTGGCACCTCTTCGTCGTGCTCGCCGAGGACCGCGAGTCGTTCCGCGCTGGACTGCGCGGGCGCGGCGTCGAGACGCTGGTGCACTACCCGGAGCCGATCCACCGGCAGCCGGCGTACACGTCGCTCGCCGGCGACCTGCCGCTCGACGTCTCGGAGCGCGTGTGCGCGCGGGTGGTCAGCTTGCCGCTCTACGCCGAGCTGACCGACGCCGAGGCCGAGCAGGTCGTCGAGGCGGTCCGCGCAGCGTGAGCCGTCTGCGCCGCCGACTGAGACGAACGATCCTCGTGACGAAGAGGCGACTCGGCGCGGGGAAGCGACCGGAACCCCAGGGTCTGACCCCCAAGGCGGGTCTGACCGCCCAGGAACCGCCGGAATGGGAGTACGTCCGCGAGGGCTGGGCGCGGCCTACAAAGGGCTGGGACGTCGAGGCGGTCGCGCGCGCGTACCGCGAGAAGTGGCCTGCCTACCTGGCCGCGATCGACGCTCCGAACCCGCTCGGCGTCCACCACGAGACGGCGCAGGTGACGACCGGCGATGTCTCGGCCCACAACATGCTCGTCGCGTTCGCGTACGTGGTCGCCCTGGCCGCGCGTGGTCGCGAGCGACTCTCCGTCCTCGACTGGGGAGGCGGCCTGGGCCACTACTGGGCGCTGGCCCGCTCGGTGGTGCCCGGGCTCGAGCTCGACTACCACGTGAAGGAAACCCGGGCGGTGTGCGCCGAGGGACGCGAGGCGGCGCGGGAAGTGGTCTTCCACGAGGACGAGTCGTGCCTCGAGCGGACCTACGACCTCGTCGTCGCCAGCTCATCGCTCCAGTACGCCGAGGACTGGCGCAGGCTGTTCGATCGGCTCGCCGCGGCCTCCGCCTCGCATCTGTACGTCGCGCGTGTCCCGGTGGCGTTGAGCGCGCCGTCGTTCGTCGTCCTCCAGCGCGCCTACGCCTACGGCTACGAGACCGAGTACCTCGGCTGGGTCTTGAACCGGCACGAGTTCCTGGCGTACGCGGCGGGGGCCGGCGTCACACCGGCGCGGGAGTTCCTGCTCGACGCCCTGTTCTCGGCCGCGGGTGCGCCGGAGACACCGGTCGAGCACCGGAGCTTCCTGTTCAATCGGTGACGACCGTGTCGATCTACGCCGACCTGTACCGCTACCGGGAGCTGTTCGGGAACCTCTTCCGGCGCGATCTGCAGACCCGGTACAAGGGCTCGGCGCTCGGGGTCGCGTGGTCGCTGCTGAACCCGCTGATCCTGATGGCGATCTACGTCCTCGTCTTCTCGGTGCTCTGGAAGGCGACGGACATCGACCACTACCCGCTGTACCTGCTCGTCGGGCTCGCGCTGTGGCTGTTCTTCTCCACCTCGCTCACGACCGCGTCGCGCTCGATGGTCGACAGCGCGGCGCTGGTCAAGAAGGTGCGGTTCCCGCGGCAGCTGGTGCCGCTGTCGGTCGTTGCGACGCAACTCGTCACCTTCGCCGCGATGCTGCTCGTGCTGATCGTCGTCGACGTGATCGTGATCCCGGAGACCCGGGACACGTTTCTCCTGTCGATCCCGATCGCGGCCGTGCTCGTGGGGTTCGTCGCCGGCGTCGCGCTGCTCGTGTCGTGCGCGAACGTGGTCTTCCGCGACGTCGAGCACCTGGTCCAGGCCGTGCTGCTCCCGTGGTTCTTCCTGACGCCGATCCTCTACCGCCTCGAAGACCTGCCCGGCGGGGTGCAGAAGTACGACTGGGTGGTGACGATCCTGCGCTGGGGCAACCCGCTGACGCCGCCGCTGTACGCGCTCCGCGATCCGCTCTTCTACGGGACGCTCCCGGACGTCTGGGACGTCGTCTACCTCCTCGTCGCGACGGCGATCGCACTCGCGGTCGGCGCGTGGGTCTTCAGACGCGTCGACGACCGGATCGCAGTCGAGCTCTAGCGCGCGGGAACAGTCGGTTCCCCCCGTGAGCCCCTCCCCGGCACGCGTGACGGGCCTCCCGTGCGCTCCGGCGAGAGCGCGGGTCTCGCCTCCGCGCGCCGCTGATGCAAGTAATGCGTTCGAGCATGCCGGCTCGTGCCGAGCGATCGGGCTAGCCCATGATAGTCTTCATGATTCATGAAGAAGCGCATGAAGATCTCGAAGGGGGGTCAAATCTCGATCCCGGCGTCGATTCGGCACCGTTGGGGCACCTCGACCGTTGCACTCGACGACCAGGGCGATCGCATCGTCCTGGAGCCCGCCCCCGACGATCCGATCGCGGCCGCCGAGGGTGCGCTCGCCGCCCAGTTCGAGCGGATCGACGTGGCGCGCCTGCGCCGTGAGGCGCGCGCCTCCGATGACACCGGCCGGCGCGGGCGCCGCGCACGGTGATCCTGCTCGACGCGTATGCACTGATCGCGTTCCTGGTGGGGGGACCGGCGACGGCCCAGGTACGCCGCATCCTGCGGGAAGGCGGCGTGGGCGTGGCGACTGCGAACATCGCCGAAGCCCTCGACGTCTCGCAGCGCCTGTACCGGCTCCCGGTTCCGCGCGCGACCGAGATCCTCGAGCCGCTGTTCGAAGGGCCGTTGGTCGCGATCGACCTCGACCGCGACGTTGCTCGCCGCGCGGCTGAGATCCGCGCCGAGCACTATCACCGTTCCACGCGCCCGATCTCGCTCGCCGATGCCGCCCTCATCGCCTCGGCCAAGAGCGGCGACCGCATCGCGACGTCAGACCCTGATGTTCTCGCCGTCGCCAGAGAGAAGAAGCTGGCGACCGTCGCGCTGCCGGGACAGGGCTGACAGCGCCGGGGAACAGCCGGTTCCCCTACCTGCGGAGTCGGGCTCTGATCCGGCCGTCGAAGATCCACGGTTCCCAGCCTTCCGGGCGCCAGGCTGGGAGTGCGGCGACCACACAGTTCGGGATGAGCGGTGGGAGCAGCGAGGGGCAGACGAGCGGCTCCGAGAACGACGGGTTGCGGCCGCCGCCGGGCCGGTAGGGGCGGAGCGTCCGCTCGCGGCTCTCGATCGCTCCGCCGACGGCGGCGTAGCCCTCCGCGTGGGCTATGCGGACGAGCTCGTGCCAGTCGTCCGCCGGCTCCACCTCCGGCGGGAGGTGCGCGACCGCCGGGCCCGCGTCGCGCGGGCCGACGTCGACCTCCGCGGCGAGCATCTCGTTGCCGATCTCCGACAGCCAGTAGCGGCCCTCGAGCACGAGGTCGAACGCGAGCCGGTAGCGGCCCGGTGGCATCGGCGCCCGGACCTGCGCTGCGACCGTGACGCGCTCCGCCGGCTCGAGGCGCGCGATCGGCGTTCGGAGGCCGTCCCAGTCGATCGCGTTGTCCAGCTCGTCCAGCCAGTGGTACGCGAGCGCGAGCCCGCGCCACGGCTCGGTGCCGGCGTTCTCCAGCTCGACCGTGGCGGAGCCAACGGCTCCGGCCTGCGGCTGCTCGAGCTCGTATGCGAGCCAGCGCACCCCAAGCGGGCCGGCAGGGACGCGGTGGTCGGGAACCGTCTGCATTTTCGGGGCTAGTGTAGGGCCGTGTCCGATCCGCTCCTCGTCCGCGCGTTGCGGCGTGAGCCGGTCGAGCGTACCCCCGTGTGGTTCATGCGCCAGGCCGGCCGGTCGCTGCCGGAGTACCGGGCGCTGCGTGAACGGCACTCCTTCTTCGAGATCGCGGGCACGCCCGAGCTCTGTGCCGAGGTAACGCTTCAGCCGGTGCGCCGGCACGGCGTCGACGCCGCGGTGCTGTTCGCGGACATCGTCACGCCGGTCCTCGGGATGGGGCTCGAGGTCGAGCTGGTCGAAGGCGTCGGACCGGTCGTCGCCGCGCCGATCGCGGGCGCAGCCGACGTCGACCGGCTGAGCCTGCCCGATCCCGGGGATGCCTACGGCCCAGTGCTCGAGGCGATCCGAATCGTGCGCCGCGAGCTCGGCGCCGAGCAGGCCCTCGTCGGCTTCTGCGGAGGCCCGTTCACGGTCGCCGGCTACCTGGTCGAGGGCAGGCCGAGCCGCGACTTCGTCCGGGTGAAGGAGCTGATGTACCGCGAGCCGTCCGTCTGGCATGCGCTGATGGACCGGCTGACCGAAGGATTCGCCGCGTATGTCGTGGCTCAGGCGGGGGCCGGTGCCGACGTGATCCAGCTCTTCGACTCGTGGGTCGGCGTGCTCTCAGTTCTCGATTACGAGGAGTTCGTGGCGCCCTACTCGGCGCGGATCCTGGCTGCGGTCGACGTGCCGACGATCCACTTCGGCACCGGCACTACACATCTGCTTGCGTCGATGGCCACGACGGGCGGCGACTCGATCGGCCTCGACTGGCGCGTGCCGCTCGACCAGGGTTGGCTCGCGGTCGGCCCCGAACGTGCCGTGCAGGGGAACCTCGACCCGGCCGCGCTGCTCGCGCCGTGGCCGCGGATCGAAGCGGCCGCAGGCGACGTGCTAACGCGTGCCGGTGGGCGCCCTGGTCACGTCTTCAACCTCGGTCACGGCGTCTTGCCCGAGACGAGTCCCTCGGACTTGTCGCGACTCGTGGAGCTCGTCCACGAGCGGACTGCGCGGGCGGTCACGTGAGAGATGAAGCCGAGTACAAAGCCGACAACGCGGCTGTCGAGTTTGGTACGAGGCGATGTCGTGACGCTGAAGGCGTCAACGCTGCGGTGGTGCTCATGGCCTACGGCTCGCCGGACCGGATCGACGACGTCCCCGCCTACTACGCCGACATCCGCGGCGGCCGGCCGGTGCGGCCCGAGCTGCTCGCCGACCTGACCGAGCGCTACCGGCGGCTCGGGATCGAGGACTCGAACCCGCTGAACGAGATCACCGCGCAGGTTCGGGCCGCGCTCGAGGCCGAGCTCGGCCTGCCGGTCCTCACCGGGATGAAGCACTGGCGGCCGCGGATCGCCGACGCGGCCGAGTCGGCGCTAGACGCGGGGGCGGACGCGATCGTCGGTCTCGTCCTCGCACCGCACTACTCGCGACTCTCGATCGGCGGCTACCGCGAGCAGCTCGAGGAGGCGGTCGCCGGGCGGGCGGACATCACGTTCGTCGAGAGCTGGCATCTGGAGCCCGGCTTCGTGGAGCTCCTCGCCGACCGAGTGCGAGGGACGACCGCGCATGTCGTCTTCACGGCGCATTCGCTTCCTGCTCGAATTCTCGAGGAGGATGATCCGTATCAGGAACAGCTGCTCGAGACGAGTCAGTTAGTCGCGAAGTCCGCAGGACTTCGCGACTGGACCTTCAGCTACCAATCCGAGTCCCGGACGGGTGAGCCGTGGCTCCAGCCGGACATCATCGACCACCTCGCCGAGCTGCGCAGCAGGGGCGTCGACGACGTGCTCGTCTGCCCGGTCGGGTTCGTCGCCGACCATCTCGAGATCCGCTGGGACATCGACACGGAGGCGCAGGAGAAGGCGGCCGAGCTGGGGCTGCGACTTGCCCGGATCGAGATGCCGAACGCGGACCCCGCGTTCGTCGACACGCTCGCGACCATAGTGCGGCGGGCGCTGGCGGTACCCTCGACGGCATGAAAGTCGCTCGCCTCCAGCTCGCTCCCGTGGGAGAAACCATGTTTCCCCCACGAGCCCCCTTCTTCCAGAGGCCGACGTTAACAGGGGAACCTCCCGGTTCCCCTCGGACCCCTCCCCCGTTTCATGGGCCAGGATCTGGCCCATGAAACCCGGTGAGATCAGCGCCGAGCGAGCGAGCCGGCGCTTCCTGGTCAACCCGGAGCCGGTGCGGACGCTGAAGGAGCTCGTGCTGCGCCGCGGCAGGCCTTCTGCGGCGGAGGTCTGGGCGCTCCGAGACGTCTCGCTGGCAGTCGAGCCGGGCGACGCGGTCGGCCTCGTCGGCCGCAACGGCTCGGGGAAGACGACCCTGCTCAGCCTGATCGCGGGGATCATCACGCCCACGTCGGGCCGCGTCGCTGCGGGTGGGCGGGTCGCGTCGCTGCTCGAGCTCGGCGCCGGGTTCCATCCCGACTTCTCCGGGCGCGAGAACGTCTACCTGAACGGCTCGCTGTACGGCCTCAAGCGAAGGACAATCGACGAGCGGTTCGACGAGATCGTCTCCTTCGCCGAGCTGGAACGGTTCATCGACAACCCGGTGCGCACCTACTCGTCGGGCATGTACATGCGCCTCGGTTTCGCGGTCGCGGCCCACATCGACGCGGACATCCTGTTGCTGGACGAGGTCTTCGCGGTCGGGGACGAGGAGTTCCAGCGCAAGTGCTTCGCGAAGATCTTCGAGTACAAGCAGCGCGGCGGGACGATCGTCTTCGTCTCGCACGACGCCGCCTCGGTGGAGCGCCTGTGCCAGCGCGCGCTGCTCCTGCGGAACGGACGCGTCGAGCTCGACGGCTCGGCGCAGGAGGCGATCGCCCGCTACCACAAGCTGCTCGCCGACGAGCGCGACCCGGCCGAGGGCGCGGCCGGCCTGCGCGAGTACGGGAGCGGCGAAGCCCGGATCGCCGCCGCCCGCCTGCTCGGGCCCGACGGCGAGGAGCGGCAGCAGCTCGCCGCCGGCGAGCCCCTCACGGTCGAGCTCCGGATCGCCGCGCGCGAAGCTCTGGCGCCGCCCCGGGTCTCGATCGAGCTCAGAGACGAGGCGGGGCTGTTGCTCGCCGCCGCAGCGCTCGATACAGCCGAGCTCGGCTGGGAGGAGGTGCCGGGCGAACGCCTGCTCCGGTTCGACGTCGAGCGGCCGCCCCTCGCCGACGGCCGATTCCGCCTGCGCTTCGAGCTCGGCGACCAGAGCGGCCGCCGGCTCTACCACTGGCTCGACGACGGAGTCCGGTTCGTCGTCTACCCGGGGGAGGGTGCACGCGGCCCGGTGCTGCTCGACGGCACGTGGTCGTTGCAGGAGATCGGCGCCACTGCCGAAGTAACAGGGCGATGAGCTACCAGAGCTGCCCCGACTGGCCCGAGCTGATGGAGCTCGCGCCCGACCTCCAGTTCAAGCACCTGACCGTACGGGAGGCGCAGCTCCCGGCCGAGGCGCTGATGAAGATCCCGGACATCAATCTCGACGAGGTCGAGATCTGCGCCGACGTCGAGCGACACGTCTTCTACAAGCGTCATACCGATCCACGTGTGGTCGACGCGCTGAAGGGCTCGCACTGGTTCGACCTCACGGAGTGGACGATGTCAGGCCCAGGTCGCCGTTGACGCTCGCCGCGGCCTCCGGCCGCATTGCTCGCTCGCGCGGGGGGAACGGCCGGTTCCCCCCTGACGCATCTAGCTGCGCTTGGCCACGACGGCGACGCCGTCCCACCACCAGACCTGGTCGGCCGCCTCGCCGCCGATCTCCACCAGCAGCTCGGCCCTCGGGTCGGTCGAGACGTAGTCGTGAGTGGCCTGTGCGACCGTGCCCCAGTCGTAGTCGTCGACCACGATCAGCGCCTCGGGTGCCAGCCACGGCTCGATCGCCCTCATCCCGCGCAGCTGGCCGTCGTAGTCGTGCGGGCCGTCCCAGTAGTACACGCCGACCTGCCGGTCGCCGAGCGCGCCGCCCTCGATCAGCTCGAAGGCGTCGCCCTCGAGGATCGTCGCGCTGTCGGCGCTGAACCGCGCGAGGCTCTCCTCTAGCCCGGCCCGGTTCGCTTTGGGGAGCGGCCGGCCGCGCACTTCCGGCACGTCGAACGAGAACCGGTCGATCGCGACGAAGTCGCCCGTGTGGCCCCGCATGGCACCGATCAAACTGGCGCCGTAGAACGACCCGACCTCGACGTAGCTCTCGTCGGGCCCGAGCAGCGATGCCGCGAGGTTGAGCAGCGCCAGGACGTTCTCGGTCGCAAGGTTGGGGATCCCGCCGATCACGTCGTCGAACCTGCGGCCACGCGGGATCTCGGAGCGGGGGAAATCGTCGAACAGCCCGGGCAGCTCAGCGGCGAAGCGATCCGCGTCCACGAAGGACGGAATCTAGCGGCCGGGTGTTGAGCACGGCCGCAGGCGGCGCCCAGCCGCGCCTGGCGGTCGCTACCGCCAGCTCCATGTTCCCGAGGCCGCGCACGGAGTGCGCGTCCGTCGAGCAGACGATCGTCACGCCGGCCTCGACCGCCTGCCGTACGTAGACGTCACGAAGGTCGAGCCGGTCGGGGAGGCCGTTCACCTCCAGCGCCACTCCCTCCTCGAGCGCGACCTCGATCAGGCGGTCGACGTCGAGCTCGTTTTCCGGGCGTCGGTTGATGTACCGGCCCTTCGGATGAGAGAGACAGCGAACGTGGGGGTTGCGGAGCGCCTCCTCGACGCGCTTGACCTGCTCGCGCTTCGGGAGGCGCTGACCGCCGTGCACGCTCGCCTGCACCCAGTCGAGCTCGGCCAGGATCGAGTCCTGCAAGTCGAGCCGACCGTCCGGGTGGATGTCGCACTCGGTGCCACGGAGCACCCGGAAGGGGGCGACCGCCTCGTTCACGTCTGCGATCTCGAGTGCCTGCCGGCGCAGGTCGTCGGCGGTCAGCCCTCGCACGGCGCCGACCGCGGGTGTGTGGTCGCAGATCGCGATGTAGTCGTAGCCGCGCGCCATTGCGGCAAGCGCCATCTCCTCGACCGTCGCCGTGCCGTCCGACCAGGTCGTGTGCGCGTGCAGGTCGCCGCGGATCTGCGCGAGCTCGACGAGCGGCGGCGGCTCGTCGCGGAACGCCGCCTCCCGGAGCTCGGGCGGACAGAACGGGATCCCGAGCGCTCCGTAGACGCCGTCCTCGTCCGGCGCGTCGGGGAGCGGCTCGAGCGCCGCGACGTACTCCGGCGCGCCGGTCGCCCGGAGGAGCTCGGTGCCGAAGCTCGCCGGCGCTGCCACGACCAGCTCCACGGGCGCTCCCTCGACGGTGACGCCGTACGCGCGGCGCTCCGACCGTTCCAGCACCGACACGATCTGCGGCAACGCCTCGAAGGCGGCCAGCACCGGCTCCGGGTCGTCTGCGGCGGCGACGACGGCGAGCCGTTCGCTCGAGTCTCGGTACCGGCGCGGGTCGCCGGCCGGCATGCCGCCCAGCGGCTCGGCGATCTCGGCGAGCAGTCGCCGCGCGCGGTGGAGCAGCATCCCGCGCGCTGCGCGTGGTTCTTCCTCGCGGGCGAGGGCGGCGAGCAGCTTCGCCTCGGTCGAGGGCCCGATCCCAGGCACCTCGCGCAGGCGCCCGGCCGCGGCAGCCTCGCGCAGCTCGGCGGCCGTGCGGATGCCGAGCGTCTCGGCGATCTGGACCGCGCGGCGGGCGCCGATCCCCAGGTAGAGGCCGAGCCCGACGAGGTCCGGCGAGACCTGCCGCTCGAGCTCTTCGAGCTCGGCGATCTCTCCCGTCTCGACCAGCTCTTCCAGACGACGCCCGATCCCCGAGCCGATTCCGCGCAGCTCGCGGACGCGACCGACGCGGATCAGCTCGGCGACAGGCGCCTCGGTCGAGCGGATCAGCTCCGCAGCGCGGCGGTAGGCGCGCGCCGAATAGGGGTTCGCCCCGGCGAGCTCGAGCAGCGTGGCGAAGGAGTCGAGCCGCGCCGCAATCGCCTTGTTGTCCAGATGCTCCTGCTCCGGCACGGCGGTAGTGTCACTGCGGGATGGACAACGTGTGCGTTCTCTCGGGCGGCGTCGGCGGCGCGCGCTTCGTACGCGGGCTCGTAGACGTCGTCGGGCCTGGGAACGTGACCGTGATCGGCAACGTCGGCGACGACGACGAGTTCTTCGGCCTGCACGTCTCGCCCGATCTGGACAGCATCGTCTATGCGCTCGCCGACCTTCACGACACGCGACGAGGCTGGGGACGGCGCCGCGAGACCTGGAACGCGCTCGAGACGGCGAAGGCGCTGGGCGACGAGGAGACCTGGTTCCAGCTCGGCGACCGCGACCTCGGTCTCCACCTGGTTCGGACGAAGGCGCTGCGAGCAGGCGAGCCGCTGTCGGCGGTGACGGCGCGGATTGCGAAGGCGTTCGGCGTGGACGTCCGCGTCCTTCCCGCGACCGACCATCGGCTGCGGACGATCCTGGAGACGCCGGGCGGCGCCCGGTCGCTTCAGGAGTGGTTCGTGCAGCGCCGCGGCCGCGACGCGGTCGACGGCGTCCGCTTCGAAGGGGCGGCGTTCGCGACTCCGGCGCCGGGTGTGGTGGAGGCGATCGAGCGGACCTCGCTGGTCGTGATCGCGCCGAGCAATCCGTACATCAGCATCTGGCCGATCTTGGCCGTCCGCGGAATCAGCGAGGCGGTTCGGGCCACGGCGCGGCCGGTCGTCGGTGTGAGCCCGCTGATCGGCGGCAAGGCGGTGAAGGGGCCCGCCGACCGGATGCTGCGTCGGCTCGCGGGCGGGACCTCGCCCGCGCACGTCGCCGGCTGTTACCCCGGTCTGCTCGATGCGCTGGTCGTCGACGAGGCCGACCGGGCGGGCGCCGCAGCCGTCGAGGCAGCCGGTGTCCGGCCGCACGTGACCCGGACGCTGATGCGGGACCGGCGTGCTGCGCGGCGCCTGGCCGAGGCCGTGCTGGAGGTGGGCCGGTGATCCAGGTGCTGCCGGTCGAGGGGCTGCCGGAGATCGCCGAAGGCGACGACCTGGCGTCGCTGATCGCGGCGGCGGTGGAGCTGCGCGACGGTGACGTGGTCTGCGTCGCTCAGAAGGTCGTCTCGAAGGCGGAGGGGCGCGTCGTCCGCCTCGACGAGGTCGAGCCTTCGGAGGAGGCGCGGCGGCTCGCCGGGCAGGACGGCGACCCGCGCCGCCTGGAGGTCGTCCTGCGCGAGTCGGTGCGGATCGTCCGGAGCCGCCCCCCGCTCGTGATCGCCGAGACCAGGCACGGCCTCGTCTGCGCCTCGGCCGGGGTCGACGCCTCGAACGCGCCGGCACCCGACACCGTCGTCCTGCTGCCGGAGGATCCGGACGTCTCCGCCGCCCGGCTCCGTGCTGCCCTGGAGGAGCTCACCGGCCGCACGCTCGGGGTGATCGTCACCGACACGTTCGGCCGCTCCTGGCGGCTCGGGATCACGAACGTCGCGATCGGCGCGGCCGGAACCGAGGTGCTCCGCGACCTACGCGGCGTCTACGACCCGACCGGCTACGAGCTGCACTCGACCGTGATCGCGCTCGCCGACGAGATCGCGGCGGCGGCCGAGCTCGTGATGGGCAAGACCTCGCGGATCCCGGCCGCGGTCGTGCGCGGCCTCGAGGTCGCCGGATCGGGGACGGCCGCCGAGCTGGTCATGCCGCCCGACCACGATCTCTTTCGCTGAATCCAAGCGGTCTGCCGCCGCGGTATCCCCCCAAACGGGGAGCCGTGCGGACGTTCCAAATGCCGATACCAAAAGCACTGTGGCAGTGAACGCTGCGCTCGTTCCCGATCCCGAGCCCGGGAGGTCGGATGCTGCGCGCGACGCGGCGCTCGTCGAGTCGTACCGGCGGCTCGCGGCGGTGTTCCACGAGGTGCTGTCCGAGCAGCGGCCGGAGGCGCTCCTCGACCGGATCGCCGACACCCTCGGCGAGTTGGTCCCCCACCATGACCTGCACATCTACGAGGTGGACGAGAAGCGTCGACAGCTGGTGCCGGTCTTCGCGAAGGGGCCGTGGGAGGAAGAGGTCCTGGCGAGCACGGTCCCCTACGGCCAGGGGATCACCGGCTGGGCCGTGTCTCATCGCAGCCCGGTGCTCGCAAACGAGGCGCACCTCGACCCGCGGGTGGAGTTCGTCCCGGGGACGCCTCCCGATCCCGAGGCGCTGATCACCGTGCCGCTGATCGCGCGCGGTTCGCTGAAGGGCGCGCTGAACATCTACCGCATCGGCGAGGACGCGTCGTTCGACGACGACGAGTTCGAGCTCGCCCGCTGGTTCGCGGACGCCGCCGCGCTCGCGCTCGACAACGCCCAGATCCGCGCGCGGCTCGAGCATCTCGCCCACACGGACTCGCTCACCGGCCTCTACAACCACCGCTACTTCCACGAGCGGCTGCGCGCCGAGCTCAGCCGTGCCGGCCGGGCGCACGACTCGCTCGCGCTGATGATGCTCGACATCGACGACTTCAAGCGCGTCAACGACGTCTGCGGCCACGGCGAAGGCGACGAGGTGCTCCAGACGATCGCGGCGGTGCTGCGGGCGACCGTCCGGGGGTCGGACGTGGTCTGCCGGGTGGGAGGCGAGGAGTTCGCGGCGATCCTGCCCGCGTGCGGCGCAGCCGACGCGGTCGCGATGGCGGCGCGCCTGAAGTCCAGCCTCGCCGAGGTCGCGACCGACGCGGCCGGCCAGGTGACGCTCTCGATCGGCGTGGCGCTCGGCCCGGAGCACGCGATGAACGCACGCGAGCTGCTCGCCTGCGCCGAAGCGGCGATGATGACCGCGAAGACGCAGGGAAAGGATCAGGTCGTCGTCTTCGACGAGTTCGGCGCCGAGCGGCCGCAGGACGCCGACGGCGAACGGGACGTCCGGTCGATCGCTCACCTGAAGCTGCTCCAGAGCCTCGCCCGGAAGCTGAACCGGTCGAACGACGTGACCGAGATCGGCGAGGCGATCGTCGACGAGCTGCGCGTGCTCGTCGACTACAACAACTGCGTCGTCTACCTGCTCGAGGGCGAGCGCCTTCGTCCCGTCGCGGTCCGTGGGCAGTTCGAGACCGAGCGGTCGGAGCGGCTCGAGTTCAAGGTCGGCGAGGGGCTCACCGGCCTGGTCGCCGAGACCGGCAGGCCGATGCTCGTCGCCAACGTCCTCGAGTCGGACATCTGCAAGCGGCTGAACGACGAGGAAGGCGACGAGTCGCTCGCGTCGGTGCCGCTGCGCCACGGCCAGCGCGTGATCGGCGCGATCACGATGGCGAAGCTCGGCGTCGAGCAGTTCGACGAGGACGACCTGCGCCTGCTCGAGGTCGTCGCCGGCCATGCGTCGGTCGCGCTCGAGAATGCGCGGCTGTACGCGTCGGCACGGCGGGAGGCGGAGAACGCCACCGTCTGGCTCGAGTTCGCCGACGCTCTCTCCGAGGCGCGCTCCGTGGAGGCCGTCGGCGACGAGACTGTCGGCACCATCTGTCGTGTGATGGAGGTCGAGCAGGCGTCCCTCTGGATCGAGGACGCGCACGCGGCCAACTTTCGCTGCCTGGCCTCGCACGGCTACGAGCAGGATCCGCGCGCAGCCCTCGTTCCGGACCTCCGCACCAGCCGCGCGACCGGCTCGCGCCTGCTCGACGGCAGGAAGACGCCGTTCACGCTCGGCGGCGAGGAGTTTCGCGCACTGCTCGGCGAGGACGCGGGCGACGCGGCGATCACGTCGGCGGCGATTGCGCCGCTGAGCGCCGGCTACGGCATCCGCGGTTGGGTCACAGTGCGGGCGCCGGAGGGCGACCTCGGGCACTTCACGGGCGAGCGTCTGCGCCTGCTCGAGGGTCTCGCGTACCGGGCGTCCGTTGCGCTCCAGAAGACGGTGCTGCTCCAGTCCGAGCAGGAGAGCGCCGAGGTGACGGGCGCGCTGCTCGAGTTCTCGCGCCGTCTCGCCGGGACGACCGCGGACGATCTCCGCCGCCGGATCGTCGAGCTGACGGGCGAGATGCTCGGGTCGCCGCGGACGTGGCTCTGGCTCGAGCGCGGGCGGCCGGGTTCGTTTGCGATCGAGGCCGCGTGGCGAGAGGACGGCGCCCTGCCGATCGTGCCGGTCGGCAGCGTGGTCGACTTCGCCGGCGCGCGCCGAGCGCTCGAAGCGGGCGAGCCGTTCGTGCTCCAGCCGGGCACGATGGACATGGTCCCGGCGGGGGAGGATCCGCTCGCGGTCGCGCCGGTGGTGCTCCCGTCGGGCCGGATCGGCTGCGTCGCCGCCGCCGTCCCGGGCGGATTTCCCGAGCGCAAGCTGCGCCTCCTGGCCGGGATCGCCAACCAGGCGAGCCTGGCGCTCCATATCTCGACGTAGCAATAGGTCGCGTCGCAGGCCGGGCAAAGCCCGGCCGCTCGCTCGCGCTCCGCTTCTGTCACCGCAGCGCTCCCCGCGGGAACAGCCAAGGCCAGAAGGGACCGAGGTTGTGGTTCGGCCTGACCTCGTTGACGGCTGGCGGGTTTGTGGCGTTTCACACCCAGTCTCTGAGACCAGGGGTGAAACGCTTGTGGGACAACTCATCCACATGGACCGGGGCCGTCCGCATGGTTCCAGCGTTTGCGCCCCGGTCTCTGAGACCGGAGGTGAAACGAAACTGGAAGAGTTGGGGCACATGGATGTGGAAGTTGTGGACGGCGACATCGCCGCGCTCGAGGTCGACGCGATCGCCAACGCGGCGAACGACCGCCTGTGGATGGGCGCCGGAGTCGCCGGGGCGATCAAGCGGGCCGGCGGCGAGGAGATCGAGCGCGAAGCGGTGGCGAAGGGGCCGATTGCCGTCGGCGATGCGGTCGCCACCGGCGGCGGCCGGCTCGCGGCGCGCTGGGTGATCCACGCCGCGGTGATGGGCCAGGATCTCCAGACCAATGCGGAAGCGATCTCGAATGCCACTCGGAGGACGCTTGCGGTCGCGGACGAGCTCGGAGCCGAGTCGCTCGCGCTGCCTGCGTTCGGGACCGGCGTCGGCGGCTTTCCGCTGGACGAGTGCGCGCGGCTGATGGTCGAGGCGGTCCGCGCGCACGAGCCCCGGACGCTCGGTCGCGTCGTCTTCGCCGTCTACGGCGCGGAGGCCGAGTCGGCGTTCAGAAACGCGCTCTGAGCCTCGGGACGACGTCCCGGCAGAACTGGTCGAGGAACCGAAGCTGGTCGTCGCCGGGCGCGTGGAAGAGGAGGTGGTCGAAGCCGAGGGCGACGTAGGGCTCGATCTTCTCGACCACCTCGTCGGGGTCGTCGGAGACGATGAAGCGACGCTGCGCGATCCCCGGGTGCTCGTAGGCGAGCCGCTCCAGCTCGATCGGGTCCTCCACGTCGCGCTTCTGGTCGGGCGTGAGCGCGAGCGGGGCCCAGTAGTCGCAAGCCTCGCGCGCGTATTCGAGGTCGTGGTCGTACGAGACCTTGATCTCGATCAGCTTGACGATCGCGGCGGGATCCCGTCCGGCCGACGCGGCACCCTCGGCCATCGCCGCGTCCAGCTCCTCGTACAGCTCGGGACCTTTGCCGCTGGTGACGACGAGGCCGTCGCCCGTGCGGCCTGCCAGCTTTGCCGCCAGCGGGCCGGAGGCGGCGACGTAGATCGGCACCGGCTCGTCGGGCCGGTCGTAGATCGTCGCGTTCGCCGTGCGGTAGTAGTCGCCCTCGAAGGTCACCCGCTCCTGCGTCCAGAGGCGCCGCATCAGGTGGATCGCCTCGGCGAGGCGGAGCCGGCGCTCTTTCGCACCGGGCCACTCGGCGCCCATGGCCGGCGTCTCGTTCAGGGACTCGCCCGTGCCGACGCCCATCCAGATGCGCCCTGGGTTCAGGCACGCGAGGGTCGCGAACGCCTGGGCGACGACCGATGGGTGGTAGCGCATCGTCGGCGTCAACACGCTCGTCCCGAGCAGCGCCCGCTCCGTGCGCTCGCCGAGAGCGCCGAGCCAGGGCAGGCACGCGGGCGCGTGGCCGCCGCTGTGACGGAACGGTTGGAAGTGGTCGGAGACGCCGATCAGGTCGAGCCCGAGCCGCTCCGCCTCGACGGCGAGGTCGAGGAGACGGCGCGGCGGGAACTGCTCTGCCGAAGCCTTGTAGCCCAGCCTTAGAGGCATGCGGCCTGCATGCGTGCAAGGTCCGCGGGCGTGTCCACGTCGAACGCGAGACCGGGCAGGTCGACGATGACGTGAGGGACGCCGAGCCGGGCGTGAACGGCGGAGCTCTGCGGCTCGCCGAAGTGCGTCCGGACGATGCCCGGGGGCCGCATCGCCACGGCGTTCGTACCTCCGTCGAGTGCGCGGGCGATTGCAATTCCCTGCTCGGGTGTCGCCGCGAGGAGCTCCTCGACGTCGTCGGCGCGGATGAGCGGCAGATCGGCCGAGATGACTGCGGCGAGTGGCGCGCTGACCACCTCCTTCATCGCAGCAGCAAGGGCGTCGTTCCAGGCGAGCCCGCGATCGTCCCAGACCTCGTACCCCTTCAGCGCCAGGCCGGTCACGACCGTGACGCGCTCGACGCCGGCTTCTCGTACTGCCGAGACGACACCCGCAAGCAGGCCGCGCATCAGCCGCACCCGCTCGTCGAGCGGAAGGGCGTGTGCCAAGCGGCTCTTCGGGTCGATCCGCTTCAGCGGGACGAGCACATGGGCGTCCACGCCGTGACCTTACCTCCGCCACGTATGCTCATCGCGTGCTCGACCGGCCCCTCGAGGAGCTCCTCTCCGAGGCGCGGAGCCTGCGTTCGAGGCCGGTCGTCACGTACTCGCCGAAGGTCTTCATCCCGCTGACGAAGCTCTGCCGGGACGTTTGTCACTACTGCACCTTCGCCCGTCCGCCGCGCCGCGGCGAGCGCGCGTACATGACCCAGGACGAGGTCCTGGACGTCGCTCGCGCAGGCGCCGCCGCGGGATGCACCGAGGCCCTGTTCACGCTCGGCGACAAGCCCGAGCGCCGCTACCGGGTCGCCCGCGACCAGCTCGCCGCGCTCGGCTGCGAGACGACCATCGAGTACCTGGTACGAGCCTGTCGGCTCGTATTCGAGGAAACCGGCCTCTTGCCGCATGCCAATCCGGGAGTGGTGACGCGCGACGAGCTGGCCGCGCTGCGCGAGGTGACCGCTTCGCAGGGGCTGATGCTCGAGACCGCCGCCGATCGGCTCTCGGAGCGGGGTGGGCCTCACTTCGGCTCGCCCGACAAGCTGCCGGCGGCCCGGCTGGAGACGCTCCGTCTCGCCGGCGCGCTGCGCGTGCCGTTCACCACCGGGATCCTGATCGGGATCGGCGAGACCCGCGCCGAGCGCATCGAGGCGCTGGAGGCGATCGCCGCCCTCCACCGCGAGTACGGCCACATCCAGGAGGTGATCGTCCAGAACTTCCGCGCGAAGCCGGGCACCAAGATGGCGGAGCATCCGGAGCCTTCGCTCGACGACCTGCTCTGGACGGCCGCCGTCGCTCGGATCGTGCTCCCCGAGGACGTTCACGTGCAGTGCCCGCCGAACCTGAGCTACGACGACTTCCCGCGCCTGCTCGACGCCGGGATCGACGACTGGGGCGGGGTCTCCCCGGTCACGATCGACCACGTCAACCCCGAGGCTCCCTGGCCGGAGATCGAGCGGCTCCGGAGCGCGACCGAGGAGCGGGGCCTGGCGCTCGCGCCGCGCCTGCCCGTCTATCCGGAGTACCTGAGCGGCCTGTGGCTCGAGCCCCGGGTGCTGACGCAGGCGCTCCGCTCGTCCGACGCGGAAGGGCTCGGGCGCGGTGACCGGTGGTACGCCGGCGCCCAGACGGCGGCGCCGTTCACCCCGCGCGACGTCCTGCCGCTCACCGCCGACGAGCTCGGCGAGGACGAGATCGTGCGGCTGTTCGCCGCGCGCGGCGAGGAGCTCGACCGCGTGCTGGCCACCGCCGACCGGCTCCGGCGCGAGACGAACGGCGACGAGGTCAGCTACGTCGTCACGCGGAACGTCAACTACACGAACGTCTGCTACTTCCGGTGCGGCTTCTGCGCGTTCTCGAAGGGGAAGCTCGCCGAGGACCTGCGCGGGCCGGCGTACGTGGTCCCGATCGAGGAGATCGTGCGTCGCGCGCACGAGGCCTGGGAGCGCGGCGCGGTCGAGATCTGCCTCCAGGGCGGGATCCACCCGGGCTTCGACGGCGACTACTACGCCGGGATCTGCGAGGCGATCAAGCGGGAGCTGCCCGACCTCCACCTGCACGCGTTCTCGGCGCTCGAGATCTGGCAGGGAGCGGCGACCCTGGGCGAGCCGCTCGATGCCTACCTCACGCGGCTGCGCGACCTGGGCCTCGCCTCGCTGCCTGGGACGGCGGCCGAGATCCTCGACGACGAGGTCCGTGCGGTCCTCTGCCCCGACAAGGTGAACACTGCCCAGTGGCTGCAGGTACACGAGACAGCGCACGGGCTCGGGCTGCGCTCGACCGCCACGATCATGTTCGGGCACGTCGACACGCCGCGAAGCTGGGCGCGGCACCTGCTTCGCATCCGGGAGCTGCAGCAGCGCACCGGCGGCTTCACCGAGCTCGTACCGCTGCCGTTCGTCCACATGGAGGCGCCCATCTACCTGAAGGGAAAGGCGCGCCGCGGGCCGACCTACCGCGAAGCGCTCCTGATGCACGCCGTCGGGCGACTGGCCCTCCACCCGCACATCACGAACATCCAGGCCTCCTGGGTGAAACTCGGGCTCGACGGTGCGCAGGCATGTCTGAGCGCGGGTGTGAACGATCTCGGCGGGACGCTGATGAACGAGTCGATCTCCCGGGCGGCGGGCGCGAGCCACGGCCAGGAGATGCCGCCCGAGCTGATGGAGGAGGCGATCCGGGCGGCCGGCCGTGTACCGCGGCAGCGGACGACGCTCTACGGAACGCCGGCGGCCGAGCGCACGGCGGCGTCATTCGGTGCCGCGCCGCTCGCCGATCCGGTCAATCCGCCGGTCGACACGTCGCAGCTGCGCCGTCCGAAGGTGCTCGTGCGGCCCGGCGCGCAAGCTGCCTAGAGGAAAGCGCTTGCCGTCGGCTGAGGCTGAGCAGGTCGCGCGACTGGCCACCGTCGGCACCGACGGCCGCCCGCACGTCGTTCCCATCTGCTTCGCCCTCGAGGGCGACAGGCTGTACACGGCGGTCGACGACAAGCCGAAGCGGACACGGCGGCTGCAGCGGCTGGCGAACATCGAGGCGAATCCGGCCGTCGAGGTGGTGATCGACCACTACGAGGATGACTGGTCGCGCCTGTGGTGGGTGCGGCTACGCGGGACCGCGCGGATCGCGGAGGATCGACACGCGGTGGCGCTGCTCGTCGCCAAGTATCCGCAGTACCGGGAGCGCCCACCCGCAGGGCCGGTGATCGCGGTGACGATCGAGGAGCGGACCGAGTGGACGGCCTCGCCTTCCTGACCGCGACCGAGCAGGCCGACCTCGTCCGCCGCCGCGAGGTCACGTCCGTCGAGCTGGTCGAGACCTACCTGGAGCGGATCGAGCGTCTCGACCCCGAGCTGAACGCCTACGTCACCGTGTGTGCGGACGAGGCGCGCGCGGCCGCTGCAGGGGCGCTTGCGGACGGCCCGTTCCGCGGCGTGCCGCTGCCGATCAAAGACCTGAACGAGACGGCCGGCATCCGGACGACGTTCTCGTCGCGTGCGTTCGCCGACTACGTGCCGGACTTCGATGCCGCGGTGGTGCGTCGACTGAAGACCGCCGGTTTCGTCGTGCTCGGGAAGACGAACACGCCGGAGCTCGGCCTTACGGCCGTCACCGAGTCGGAGCTGAACGGCCCGTGTCGCAACCCTTGGGACACGGCCCGGACGCCCGGTGGCTCGAGCGGCGGCGCCGCGTCGGCGGTCGCGGCCGGCCTGGCCCCCGCCGCGCACGGGAGCGACGGCGGCGGTTCGATCCGCATTCCCGCGTCCTGCTGCGGGCTGTTCGGGATCAAGCCTGCGCGCGGGCGCGTCTCGCCGGCGCCGTACGGCGGGTTGGAGGGCTTCTCGACCAGCGGGCCGCTGGCGCGGACCGTGCTCGACGCCGCCGCTCTGCTCGACGTGATCGCCGGGTACGAGACCGGCGACCCGTACTGGGCTCCGCCGCCCGACCGCCCGTTCGGGGACGAGGTCGGCGCCGACCCCGGCCGGCTCAGAGTGGCGCTGACGACAACGCCCCCAATCGACGCACCGGTCGCGCCGGAGTGCGTCTCGGCGGCAGCCGAGGCGGCGTCTGTGCTCGAGGAGCTGGGCCATTCGGTCGAGGAGGCGACCCCACCCTGGGGCGACTATGAGCTGATCGGGTGGTTCATGAAGGTCTGGCAAGTCATGCCGGCGCTGTACGACCGGCCGACCGAGCTGTTCGAGCCCGAGACCCGCGCCCTGATCGAAGCCGCTTCGCAACTGAATGCGGTCGACTACGTGCGCTCTACGGCGGGGCTGCGCAACCTGTCCCGACGGATCGTCGGGTTCCTCGACGACTACGACCTGCTCCTGACGCCGACCCTCGCGCAGCTTCCCGTCGCGATCGGCGCGCTCGAGGACGACGACCCGTGGGTGCAGTTCGCCAACGCCGGCCGCTTCACGCCGTTCACGCAGGTGGCGAACATCACGGGCCTGCCGGCGGTCTCGGTCCCGCTCGCGTGGAGTGCCGACGGGCTGCCGGTCGGCGTCCAGCTCGTCGGCCGCCCGGCCGACGAGGCGACGCTGCTCCGAGTCTCCGCACAGCTCGAGCAGGCGCGGCCGTGGCGCGACCGCCGGCCACCGGTCGCCTGACCTCCCGCTGTAGGAGACTGACGGCACTCGCAGGCGGGCACTACCCCTTTCGGGGGGTTTGTTTGACAGCTGTATGTGCCCTTTGCATCAATACCCGGCAGTCGAACGGGGGAGGTTAGAGATGAGGAGAGGCAGGATCCTCGTCGGCGTGCTCGTCGCGGTATGCGCCGCTGCTCTGGGGTTCTCCGGAGCCGCGCTCCCGGCGCCGAAGCCGACCTGCAAGAGCATCGCCGACAGTGCGCTCGCGGAGCATGGCTACAACCCGAGCCAGCTCTCGGCGATCTCGGGACACACCGAGAGCTCGATCAACCAGGAAATCCTCAACCTTTGCGCTGCGGGGATCTCGCCGCAGCAGACAGCCGCGCAGGTGCTGAAGGACAACAGCATCGGAGTCGTGGCGATCGGGTCGTTTCTGGGGACGGCCTTCAACCTGTCCGCTGTTCAGGCGGCACAGGTGTTGAAGGCGGTCGGCTTCAGCGCGACCGAGATCGTGAACGCGCTCGCGCAGGCGTTTGGACAGACGGCGCTCCAGTCCGCCCAGGTGCTGAAAGCGCTCGGGTTCACCGCGACCGAGGCTGCCCAGGCGTTGAAGGACATCTACGCCCTCGCCGCTCTCGGAACCGCCCAGGTGCTGAAGGACGCGGGCTATCTGGCGACGCAGGTGGCGCAGGCAATGAACGTCGTCTTCAGCCTGGCGGCGCAGGCGACCGCGCAGATCCTGAAGGACGTGGGCTACCTGGTCACCGAGGTGGCCCAGGCGCTGAACGTCGTCTTCAGCCTAGCGGCCCAGGCGACGGCACAGATCCTGAGAGACATCGGCTATCTGGCGACGCAGGTGGCGCAGGCGCTGAACGTCGTCTTCAGCCTGGCGGCCGAAGCGACCGCGCAGATCCTGAAGAACGTCGGCTACCTGGTCACCCAGGTCGCGCAGGCTCTGCAGTCGTACTTCAACCTGGTCGCTGACGCCTCAGCGCAAGTTCTCAAGAACATCGGGTATGCGGCGACGCAGGTGGCCCAGGCGTTGAACGTCGTCTTCAACCTGGCGGCGCAGGCGACCGCGCAGATCCTGAAGAACGTCGGCTACCTGGTCACACAGGTCGCCGAGGCGCTCAACACCGTCTTCAGCCTCCTGCCTGGTCCGGCGGCGCAGATCCTGAGGAACGTCGGCTATCTGGCGACCCAGGTGGCCGAGGCGCTGAACGTCGTCTTCAACCTGGCGGCGCAGGCGACCGCGCAGATCCTGAAGGACGTGGGCTACCTGGCCACCCAGGTCGCGGAGGCGCTGAACGTCGTCTTCAACCTGGCGGCGCAGGCGACGGCGCAGATCCTCAAGGACATCGGCTATCTGGCGACGCAGGTGGCGCAGGCTTTGAACGTCGTCTTCAACCTCGCGGCGCAGGCGGCCGCACAGATCCTGAAGGACGTCGGTTACCTGGTCACCGAGGTGGCGCAGGCGCTGCAGTCGTACTACAACCTGCTGGCTGACGCCTCAGCGCAGGTCCTGAAGGCGATCGGTTACGCAGCGACCGAAGTTGCCCAAGCACTCAACACCGTGTTCAACCTGGCCGCCGAGGCAACGGCCCAGATCCTGAAGGACATCGGGTACGCGGCCACACAAGTCGCGCAGGCGCTGAACACCGTCTTCGGCCTGGCGGCTGAGGCGGTCGGGCAGATCCTGAAGGACATCGGCTATGCCCTGGACGCCGTCGGCAACGCTCTGCAGGACGTGTTCGACCTCGGCTCGGATGCACTCGAAGGCATCCTCGAGGGGATCGGGTTCGCGGCGGACGCGGTCGAGGACTTCATCGACAGCCTCCCGTGCCCGATCAACCCCTTCAACTGCTTCTGAGCTCCTAGCGAGAACAAGGGAGGGAGCCGCTGACCGGCTCCCTCCCTACTCGTCGACGACCGCGTTGGCGGGGACGGTTCCCACGAGCAGGGCCGCCCGCAGCGCCTCGATGCAGAGCATCCCCATCGCCTCGCAGGTCTCCAGCGTCGCGGAACCGAGGTGGGGGACGAGGACGACGTTGTCGAGCGCGAGCAGACCCGGGTGGACGTCCGATCGGGCGCGCTGGAGGACGACGACCCGTGGGTACAGTTCGCGAACGCCGGCCGCTTCACGCCGTTCACGCAGGTGGCCAACATCACCGGCCTGCCGGCGGTCTCGCTGCCGCTTTCCTGGAGCGACGAGGGGCTGCCGATCGGAGTGCAGCTCGTCGGCCGGCCCGCCGACGAGGCGACGCTGATCCGCATCTCCGCGCAGCTCGAGCAGGCGCGCACCTGGCGCGACCGCCGCCCGCCGGTGGCCTGAAGGGAGCCTGAATGTGACCTGAAGGTGGGCGTCCACGATGGGGCGTGCATTGCCATGACGTCGAGCCGGCCGGCACGCGCCGGCTGCGAAGGAGGGGCAGATGAACCCGATCACGCGCATCCGCCGGCGGTACGTTTGCGCGCTCGCGACCGCGGGCGCCGCGCTTGTTCTCGTCTGCGGAGCCTCCGCGGGTCGGGCGGGCGGTGGGACGCCGATCTCGTCCTGTGGGCAGACGGTGACGACGAGCGCGTTCCTGACCCAGGATCTCGTCTGCACGGGCGACGGGATCGTGGTCGGTGCGGCGGAGATCACCATCGACCTGAAGGGATTCACGATCAGGGGAGACGGGTGTGCCGGTTGCGGTCTTGGCGTGGATGACTGGGGCGTGGACGTCGAAACCTTCGACGGCGTAACGGTCAGAAACGGAGTCATCCGCAACTTCAAGGTCGGCGTCATCGCCATCGCTGACCACGTGCGAGTCGACGGCGTGGTCGCATCCGCGAACGTCGTCTACGGGATCGGCGTGAACGGGGCCGCGGCTTCGATCAACTCGTCGACGGCCGCCGCGAATGGCATCGACGGCATTCTCGTGACGGGGGATGCCGCACGCATCAAGTCGTCGAGCGCTTTCGGCAACGGAGATGACGGCATCGAGGTCTCCGGCACCAACGTGCAGGTAACCTCGTCGACCGCCTCCGGGAACGCCGCCCGCGGGATCGCGGTCAGCGGCGACGCGCCGAAGCTGTCGCGCAATCGCTCGACCGGAAACGGCTTCGCCGGCGGCGCCTCGGATCTCTTCGGCCTCGGCATCGTGGCGATCAACTACACGACGCTGCCGGTCGGGAAGAACGTTGCGCTCGGAAACGACGCCCCCGGCGAATGCTCGCCGGCCTCGCTCTGCTGAGCAGGTGGCGGCGCGTCAGCCGACGGCGTTCCCCGGCACATGCCCTTCGAGCAGCACCGCCCGCAGTGCCTCGACGCAAAGCATGCCCATCGCTTCCCGCGTCTCGTGGGTTGCCGAGCCGAGGTGGGGGACGAGGACGACGTTCTCGAGCTCGAGCAGGCCGGGATGCACGTCCGGCTCCCGCTCGAAGACATCGAGGGCTGCGCCGGCGATTCGCTCCTCGACGAGCGCGGTCACGAGGGCGTCCTCGTCGACGATCGGCCCGCGGCTGACGTTCACCAGCACGGCCGTCGGCTTCATCCGGGCGAGCGCAGCCGAGTCGATCAAGTGGCGGCTCTCCTCCGTGAGCGGCAGGTGGACCGAGACGACGTCGGCTCCCGCGAGCAGCTCGTCGAGGGGAACGCCGCTGGTTCGGCTGTGGTGGACGACGTCCATCCCGTGGGCGCGGGCCAACCGCCCGACCGCTTGCCCGATCCGGCCGTGACCGACCAGGCCGAGGACGAGGCCGGGCAGCCCGCGCCCGAGCATGAGGTTCGGCGCCCAGATCCACCGTTCGCCACGCCGGATCAACCGATCGCCCTCCGCGACGCGGCGGAGCAGCGCGAGCATGATCGCGATCGTCAGCTCGGCGGTCGTCTCCGTGAGGACGTCGGGCGTATTCGAGACGACGATCCCGCGCCGTCGGCACGCGTCGAGGTCGATGTTGTCGATCCCGACCGCGTAGTCGGCGACGATCTGGAGCTGCGGGCCGGCGGCGTCGAGGAGCTCGTCGTCGACGCGGTCGGTGAGCATCAGCATCAGGCCGTCCTGCCCCGCCGCCCGCGCGAGCAGCTCGTCACGCGAAGGCGGCCACAGCGAGTCGTGGACGTCGAGGTCGAATGACCGCTCGAGCTCATCCCGCACGCGGTCGGGAAAACGGCGCGACGCGAAGACGCGCGGCCGAGAGCTCAACGCTCGAGCACGTCGGCGCCCGGATCGTTCGCGGGATCGCCGGCCGGCAGCACGTCGTGCGACCAGTCGCGCGTCTTCCACGCCGGCACCGGCGTCTTGCACTCGTCGCGCGGAACGAAGCGCGACCGTCGTACGAGCCGGTACTCGTGAATGTAGCGCGGGCAGTTCGGAAACACCTCGGTCGCCTCGACGCGGACGACCAGCTGCGCCTCCGGATAGTCCGCGAGCAACGGATCGTCGCCGCTCACGGACGCGACGCCGTTGAGCCGCAAACGACGCCGTTGTTCGAAGTCGACGAAGAGCAGCCCGACGTTGGGGTTGACGAGTGCGTTTCCGGCGGTGAGGTACATGCCGTTCCCGTCGTAGAGCGGGAAGGCGATCGTCCGCTCGTCGAGGACGCGCACGAAGCCCGGATCGCCTCCCTTGTACGAGCACTGCGGCCGCCCTTCGGCATCGGCGGTCGCGATGAAGAACATGTCGACGCCCTCGATGAACGCGCGGTCGTCGCCGTCGATCGTCCTACGGACGATCCGCTCGTCGATCCGGTCGGCCAGCCTCCTCGTGTCGAAGCGGTCCTGGAGCGACCGGCTGGCGTCGTGGTAGCGCGGCATTTCCGGAGTCTCTAGCACGGCTCGTCGGTCTCTGCCACCTGCACGCCCGAGAGCGCGACGCCGACGTTGCGCGCCGGCCCCGGCTCCGGCCCGATCGGCGGGCCGGCGATCGTCGCGGACTTCGCCGCCTCGAGCATCAGATCGGCGTGCCCCGCCGCCGGGAGGCAGAGCGCCGCGGTCGTCTGCACCCGTTGGCCGGGGGCGACCGCCCCCCGCGTGGCTCCGAAGCGGAACGGAACTGGCGCAGTTGCCTCCGGAGGCGCGTCGAGCACGGCCGTCACCTGGGCTCGGGACGGTTTTCCGGAGGACGCGTAGACGCGGATCGTCGCCGGTAGGCCCTCGAGCGTCCAGCCGTCGGCGAAGAGGCCACGCGTTGCCCACCGCGCGCGGTAGGGGCGGTCGACCGTCTCGACCAGAAAGCCGACATTCGCGGCCGTCTGCGAACCGACAAGGCCGAAGCGTGAGTCGTTGGGCGCGGCGAGGACGTACGGCGGCGCGGCGTCCGTTCCCGGGAACCGTCCATCGGCGAAGTCCAGATGGAGTGTCGTGCTCGGAAACGGCGTGTACGTCCAGCGACCGTCCGGGGTCACCAGCGCGGTCTGGGCGCGGTTGTTCCAGAACTCGGCGTCCCACCACTGGATCGCGCTCTGTCCCCAGTCCCGGGAGATCGGGTACGCGAGGACGGCAACACGCCTCCCCGCAGGCACGCTCCGGTCGATCCAGTCGCGGACCCGCGGCTTTCCGGTGACTGGCACCCCGAGAGGCGTGTTGCTGATCAGCAGTCGGTGGAAGGCGTAGCCCGCGACCGCGCCTCCGAAGCAGAAGCAGGCGACGGTCACCCCGAGCAATGCGAACGGGCGCGGCACCAGGGCGAGGGCCAGGCAGATCGCGCCCAGCGCAGCGCCGCACAGGGCGACGAACACGCCTGCCGGGAGGGCCCCCGAGTTGTCATGGATCAGCCCGTTCAGCACCGCCTGCGGGGAGTCCACCCAAATGCCGGGAATCGGGGTGAAGTCGGCGAAGACGGCCGTGCCGGCGAAGAACACGGTCACCGCCGCGATGCCGATGAGCGGCAGCCGCGCCTGGAACAGGCAGACGGCGGAGGCGAGCAGTAGCAGCGGCGCGAGGTAGAAGAGGTACCGGTCGCGGATGATGTCCGGCCCGCCGAAGCGGACGTCGTACGAGGCGGTCTCGAGCGCGAGGATCGGCAGTGACAGGGCGGTCAGGGCGGCGAACGCCCGGAGCCGGACCGATCCGCTTCCAAGCGCCGAGTAGGCCCAGCCGCCGCCGAGGAGCAGCGGCACGACTCCGAGGCCGACCGCCAGGACGTCGATGTGGAGCGCGGCCGACTTCCACGCGATCGCAGGGAGGAGCGATCCCTGCGTGGCCGTCACGCCGTAGTCGCCCAGCAGGCGGTCCGCCTGTCCGAAGATCGCCAGGATCACGACGATCCAGACCCCGGCCACGTAGACGGCCGCCAGCACCCTGTGCTCGCGGAGCGCCCGCCGCGGTCCTCTCGTCAAGAGCACAGCGAGCGGGAGCACGGCGACGAGGAAGAGGAACTGCGGTCTCGTGAAGTAGGCGAGTGCGAGTGCAACGACCGCGAGCACGTCGGTGCGATCCGAGGGCTCCGCGACGGCGACGTGGCAGGCGAGGACGGTCCAGACGAAGACCGGGTACGCAGCCGGCTCCGACATCACGAACGCCGCGTTGAGCGTCCACGGGACGGTCACCGCCAGCAACGCGACGACGAGGGCGCAGCCGGGAGCGACAACGCGGCGTCCCAGCAGATAAACGGGGATCGCCGCGCTCGCGAACAGGACCGCGTTGACGGCATGGGCGGCGTCGAACGCGGCGACGGCGTCGAGCGCGGCGTAGAACGGCGACAGCAGCATCGGGTAGACGACGCCGACGAAGCCGACCCGCTGGCCGTGGAGCGTCGGGACGGGCGAGCCGGTCTGCCCGATGTGCCGCGCGAGCTTCGCGTACAGCATCTCGTCCGTTTGCACGACCCATTCGTGCACCTTGGTGGTGCCGATCGCGAGCAAAGCGGACGCGCCGACGACGATCGCGGTCACCCCAAGCCACGGGGGCGCGAGCGCCTCCAGGCGTGGCCGCGGGGGACTCACCTCCGGGAGGCTAACCGAGCGGCCGTGCCGCTACTCGCTCGAGTACTCGTCCGCGATCGCGAGGACGTCGTCGAGGATCTCGAGGCCCTCGTCGAGCTCCTCGCGGGTGATGTTCAAGGGCGGCGTGATCGCGAAGACGTTCCAGTGCACGAACGGGTAGAGGCCCCGTTCGAGGCACGCCTTCGTGATCCGCGTCATCGGCTCGGCCGCCTCGCCGCCGGCGTTGAACGGGACGAGCGGCTCGCGGGTCTCGCGGTTGCGGACGAGCTCGAGGCCCCAGAAGAGCCCGAGTCCGCGGACTTCGCCGATGCTCGGGTGTCTTTGCGCGAGCTGCGGGAGCATCTCGCGCAGGTAGTCGCCCTGGGCGGCCGAGTTCTCGACGATGTCCTCCTCGCGGAACGTCTCGACCGAGGCGACGCCGACCGCGCAGGCCAGCGGGTGCCCGGAGTAGGTCAGCCCGCCGGCGAAGAAGCGGTCCTTGATCGCGTCGTAGACGTGGTCGCGGACGGTCATGGCGCCCAGCGGGACGTATCCGGAGTTGATGCCCTTCGCGGTGGTGATGATGTCGGGGACGACGTCCCAGTTGTCGCAGCCGAACCAGCGGCCCGTGCGGCCCCAGCCCGCCATCACCTCGTCGAGGATCAGCAGGATCCCGTGCCGGTCGCAGGTCTCCCGGATCGACTGCAGGTAGCCGTCCGGCGGGACGATGATCCCGTTCGTGCCGGTCACCGTCTCGAGCATCACCGCGGCGACGTTCTGCGGCCCCTCGTACATGAGGATCTCCTCGAGGTGCGGCCCGCCGGTGCAGACCGGGCAGGGATCGGGATGGCCCGCGGGGCAGCGATAGGTGTACGGGTCGAACATGCGCACGAAGCCCGGCAACCCCGGCTCGGCGAACCAGCGCCGGGGATCGCCGGTGGCAGTGATCGCACCCGCGGTGGCGCCGTGGTAGCTGCGGTACCGCACCACGATCTTGTTTCGGCCGGTGACCCAGCGCGCGAGCTTGATCGCGTTCTCGTTCGCCTCGGCACCGCCGTTCGCGAAGAAGGTGTGGTTGAGGTCGCCGGGCATGCACTCGGCGACCAGACGGGCGAGCTCCGAGCGCTTGTCGTTCGCGACCCCGGGCGCGATCGTGCAGAGGCGGTCGGCCTGCTCCTTGATCGCCGCGACCAGCTTCGGATGCTGGTGGCCGAGCGCGAGGTTGACGAGCTGCGCGGCGAAGTCGAGGTAGCGCTTTCCGGAGTAATCCCAGAAGTAGCGACCCTCGCCGCCCGCGACCGGGATCGGCGCGAGCGCCGACTGCACCGACCACGAGTGGATCAGGTATTCCCGGTCCTCGGCGACGACGCGGCGGCCCTCGGCCTCCCTCGACTCCGTGACGGCCATCGGGCCAATCCTACGCGCTACGCTGCGGAAAAGAATTGCTGAGAGGGACCGGACCTATTGGCCTGTCCCCGAATCCGTTTCTGGAGGCTTCCAAATGACGGAAACCATCGCACCACCCACGGTGAAGCCCATCAACCACTGGATCGGAGGCCTGAGCGTCCCTGGGACCTCGGGGCGCAGCGGCGTCGTCTGGAACCCGGCCACGGGTCAGCAGACGGGGGCGGTCGACTTCGCGACCGTTCAGGAGATCGACGCCGCCGTGCAAGCTGCTCGAACGGCATTTATCGACTGGCGGACGGTCTCGCTGGCGCGCCGTGCCGAGCTGTTCTTCGGGATCCGCGAGCTCCTCCACCAGCACCGTGAGGACATCGCTCGGATCCTGACCGCCGAGCACGGCAAGGTGCTCTCCGACGCGATGGGCGAGGTCGCGCGCGGGCTCGAGGTGATCGAGTACGCCTGCGGCATCCCGACCCTGCTCAAGGGTGAGTACTCGGAGCAGGCGTCGACCGGAATCGACGTCTACTCGATCCGGCAGCCGCTCGGCGTCGTCGCGGGGATCACGCCGTTCAACTTCCCGGCGATGGTGCCCATGTGGATGTGGGCTCCCGCGATCGCCTGCGGAAACACGTTCATCCTCAAGCCCTCCGAGAAGGATCCTTCGGCGTCGGTCTTCACCGCCGAGCTGCTCAAGGAGGCCGGTCTGCCGGACGGCGTCTTCAACGTCGTCCACGGCGACAAGGTCGCGGTCGACGCGATCCTCGGGCACCCCGACATCGCCTCCGTCTCGTTCGTCGGCTCGACCCCGATCGCCCGGTACGTCTACGAGACGGGTACGAAGAACGGGAAGCGCGTGCAGGCGCTGGGCGGGGCGAAGAACCACATGATCGTCCTCCCGGATGCCGACATCGACATGGCCGCCGACGCGGCCGTCTCGGCCGCCTACGGCTCGGCCGGCGAGCGCTGCATGGCGGTCTCGGTGGTCGTCGCTGTCGGCGACGTCGCCGACCCGCTGATCGGCGCGATCAAGGAGCGGCTGCCGAAGGTGAAGGTCGGCCCAGGCCTCGAGCCCGGCAACGAGATGGGCCCGCTGATCACCCGCGAGCACCGTGACAAGGTCGCCTCCTACCTCGACACCGCCGCCGAGCAGGGCGCGAGCCTGGTCGCCGACGGCCGCGAGCTCGACATCGACGGCGACGGCTTCTTCCTCGGCGTGTCGCTGATCGACGAGGTGACGCCTGAGATGGACGCCTACCGGGACGAAATCTTCGGACCGGTGCTGTCGGTTGTCCGGACGGGGACGTACGACGAAGCGGTCCGGCTCGTAAACGAGAACCCGTGGGGGAACGGGACTGCGATCTTCACCCGCGACGGCGGCGTCGCCCGCCAGTTCCAGTTCGACGCCCAGGCGGGCATGGTCGGCGTGAACGTGCCGATCCCCGTGCCGGTGGCGTACTACTCCTTCGGGGGCTGGAAGGCGAGCCTCTTCGGCGACCGGCATGTCTACGGGCCGGAGGGGATCGACTTCTACACGCGCGGCAAGGTGGTCACGTCGCGCTGGCCTGATCCGGCGACCTCGAAAGTCGACCTCGGGTTCCCGCAGACGCGCTGAGGGATCGCCGGAATGCTCAGCATCTCCGGCGAGAGAGCTACGGCATCGTCGTGCTGAACGAGCTCGATCGTCGGGTCGGTAGGGGCCTTCGACGGGTTGACATGTGACCAATCGGTCACATATAGTCCCGGCGGCATGGATCCGGTGTTCAAGGCACTCGCCGACCCGACGCGGCGGCAGCTGCTCGACGAGCTCTTCTCCCATGACGGGCAGACGCTGACCGAGCTCGAGGAGCGGCTGCCGATGACCCGCTTCGGCGTTATGAAGCACCTCAAGGTGCTCGAGCACGCGCACCTGGTCACGACCAGGCGCCGCGGCCGCGAGAAGCTCCACTTCCTGAACCCGGTCCCGATCCAGCTCGTCCACGACCGGTGGGTGAGCAAGTACGCGGAGCCCTGGACGTCCACGCTCACGGCTCTGAAGCGAACCCTGGAGGGGGGAGAACAGATGGAGAAGGTGTTCGAGATCTACATCAAGACCACGCCGGAGAAGCTTTGGGAGGCGATCACCGATCCCGAGCTGCGCAGTCGGTACTCGTTCGGCGTCCGCACAGAGTCCGACTACACGCCCGGTTCGGAGTACCGCGCAACCGCCCGCGGCGGAAGCGCGGAGGTCGCCGCCGGTGAGAACCTCGAGGTCGATCCGCCGCGCCGGCTCGTTCAGAGCTTCAACGCGCTCTGGAGCGACGACGTCAGGGCGGAGGGAACTTCACGGGTGACGTGGGAGATCGAGCCCGTCGGCGACTCGTGCCGGCTCGTCGTCACGCACGACCAGCTACGCGAGGGCGCGAACGACGAGCTCTACGGCGGCTGGCCGATGATCCTCTCCGGCCTGAAGACGCTGCTCGAGACGGGCGAGAACCTGACGACGCCCGGCTCGCTCATGTACCAGGAGACCGCGGCCTGACCTCGTCGCGAACGGACATGTCAGGGGTCAGACCCCTGACATGTCCGGATTCGCCGATTCGTCGCGCAACCATGCAGGCCGCGGCCGAACGGCCAGCTCCCTTCGCGCCATGGCGGGGGTCAGACCCCTGAGATGGCCGAAACGGCCGGGTCAGACGACCGCGACCGTGTCGCCGACCGCGACCGTGCCGGCTTCGAGGACCCGGCAGTTCATCCCTCGGAGCCGCCGGTCGCGGTTGTCGTTCACCCACGCGAGCGCGTCGAGGCCGAAGCGCTCGCGGAACTTCTTGCACCCCGTGTGCGGAGCCGGCGAGACCTCCAGCAGTGCCGAACCGATTCGCAGCTGCGTGCCGACCGGAAGCGCGTCCTCGGACAAGTCGAGGTCGACCTGGAAGTTGTCGCCGGCGAGGTCGAGCGGCCCGCCGATCAGCTCTGCAACGCGCACGTTCATCAGCGTCACCTGCGCGTCTCGGTCGCGGCGCCCGGACGCCCAGCGGTCGCCGACGACCCCGTCCTCGACTGTGATCTCGACACGCTGGGGCGTGGCGTGGACGCCCTCCTCGACGCGGACGCAGATCCCACGCACCGTGCCGGTCTCGAGCGGGGCCGCCTCGACGGCCGCCCAACGCGCCTCGAAGTCCACTGCCGTCGACATCAGTTCTCCAATCCTACGGACGGCGCACACCGGTCACGACTCGTCCAGCGCCGCCAGGTAGCGCTCGAACGCCTCCTGGCGGTGCTTGCTCGCAGCGATCTCCTGCTCGAGCCGGATGATCTCGGCCTCGAGCTCGGCGCGCTCTGCCTCCTCGTCCCGCCACGCCTGGTCCTCGTCGAGCCATTCGGGCTCGCCCCCCTCGATCGCAGGCCCGCCCTGGATCGCGGGGCGGACCAGCTCGACGTCCCCGGGTGCGAGCCGGGCGAAAGCCTCCTCGTCGAGGCGGGGCCCTTCGAGCTCGACCACGAGGCGGGCGATCTCGTCGCGAAGCGCCTGCTCCCGGTCGCGCTCGACCTCGAGCTCGTCGACCGCCTGCCGTCGGCGTTCGGCACGGGCGATCGCGAGGCGGTCCATGAAGGGAGACCATAGTTCTGCCGACGCGGCTCCGCCGCGTTGGGCAGGGCACCGGCCGCGCGAGGACGAACCCGTCGCGGCCGGCTTTCGGCGCGAGCCGTCGCGATCTCGGCAGCATCAGCGGCGGTCGGGTTGGCTGCTCGGATTGCATACTGTATTTTTGCCGCGGTGCCTGGGATGCTGGAGAAGGGCGAGGGCCTCGTGCGCAACGCGAGCGTCGCCGCCACCGAGCTGATCAGGGAAGCGATCATCGACGGCCGCCTGAAGCCGGGGCAGCGGCTGAAGGAGGAGGACCTCGCCAGGCAGCTCGGCATCAGCCGCACGCCGGTCCGCGAAGCCCTGCTGATGCTTCAAGTGGAGGGGCTGATCGTGGCCACGCCGAACCGCGGCGCCACGGTGCGGGTGCACACGCCCGAGGACCTCGAAGACCTCTACGCGCTCCGCGCTCTGCTCGAAGGCCACGCCGCCCGGCGGGCCGGCGCCCGGATCGCCGAGGAGGAGATCTCCCTGCTGCGCGAGAGCTGCGATCGGTTCGAGGCGCTCAGCCCCGACGACGACCTGCGCGAGCTCGTCCGCGAAAACCTCTTCTTCCACAGCACCATCCTCGACATCGCCGCCAGTAGCCGACTGGCGGGCATGGTGCGCGGGGTGATCGAGCTGCCGCTCGTCTACAAGTCGTACATCTGGTACTCGCCCGATCAGAAGCGGATCTCGTCCCACTACCACCGACAGATCGTCAAGGCGCTCGCCACCGGGGATGCGGAGCGCGCCGAGCTGGTGATGAAAGAGCACGTCTACGAGGCCCGGGACGTCCTGGTCGCGCGGCTCAGAGACGACGAGCGCCAGGCTCAGGCCGAGGCGCGTACGTGACGGACGCGCTGGCCGCGTCCAAGAGCGATCTGCGCCCGTCGACCGACGGCCCGGGACCGCTCGCGGGGGTCCGGGTCGTCGAGCTCGGAATGCTCCTCGCGGGGCCCTTCACGGGGAGGCTGCTCGGTGACATGGGCGCCGAGATCATCAAGGTCGAGCCGCCCGGGCAGCCCGACCCACTGCGCGACTGGGGTCACGCGCGCTACGAAGGCCGTTCGCTCTGGTGGCCGGTTCAGTCGCGGAACAAGAAGTGCGTGACCTTGAACCTGCGAGAGGAGCGCGGGCAGGAGCTCCTGCTCGGACTCGTCGAGCACAGCGACGTCCTCGTCGAGAACTTCCGGCCCGGGACGCTCGAGCGCTGGAACCTCGCGCCGGAACGGCTATGGGAGACGAATCCAGGCCTCGTGATCGCGCGCGTCTCGGGGTACGGCCAGACCGGTCCCTATGCGCCGCGGGCGGGGTTTGCCTCGGTCTCCGAGGCAATGGGCGGTATCCGCTACATCAACGGCTTCCCCGGCGAGCCGCCGCCGCGCATCCACATCTCGCTCGGTGACTCGCTCGCCGGGATGTTCGCGGTCCAGGGGATTCTCGCCGCCCTCTACCGCCGCGACGCCCTCGGTGGGGTGCGTGGGCAGGTCGTCGACGTCTCCCTGATGGAGGCTTGCTTCGCGCTCCTGGAGAGCATGGTGCCCGAGTACGACCGGCTCGGCATCGTCCGGGGCCCCGGCGGAACCGGGTTGAAGGGGGTTGCTCCGTCGAACATCTTCAAGTCGAGCGACGGGATCTGGATAGTGATCGCCGCCAACGCCGACAAGGTCTTCGGCCGGCTGTGCGAGGCGATGGGACAGCCCGAGCTGGCGGAGGACCCGAACTACGCGACCCACACTGCTCGTGGCGAGAACCAGGAGGCGCTCGAGGCGATCGTCGCCGAGTGGGCCGGTCGCCACACCGCCGCCGAGATCGACGCCCTCCTGAACGAGGCCGGCGTGATCTGCGGCCCGATCTACACGATCGCCGACATCTTCGAGGACGAGCAGTACCGCGCCCGCGAGATGCTGGTCGAGCACCACGACCCCGAGTTCGGCACCTACATCGGGCCCGGGATCGTGCCGAAGTTCTCGGAAACTCCGGGGGAGGTGCGCTGGTCGGCGACGTGGGAGGAGGGCAGCCACAACCGAGACGTCTACGGGAGCCTGCTCGGACTCTCCGACGAGGAGCTGGCCCAGCTCAAGGAGGACGGAGTTCTTTGACGGTCACGATCTGCGACGTCGGGCCGCGCGACGGGCTCCAGAACGAGGACAAGCACCTCGACCCCGAGACCCGCGCCGAGCTGGTCAACCGGTTGGCCGCCGCCGGCGTGCCGCGGATCGAGGCGGTCAGCTTCGTGAACCCGGCCCGCGTGCCCCAGATGGCCGGCGCAGAGGAGGTCGTCGCGGCCATCGACCGCCGGCCCGGGGTCGTCTACGCAGGTCTCGTCCTCAACGAACGCGGCTATGAGCGCCTCGCCGAGACGGGCCTGGACGAGGTGCACGTCGCCTTCGCGGCCACGGAAACGTTCAATCGGCGTAATCAGAACGCCTCGCCCGAGGAGTCGCTCGCTGCCGCGACGGCGATCGTCCGCCGCGCCCACGCGGACGGGATCCGCGCGACCGTCACGGTCGGCGTCGCCTTCGGGTGCCCATTCGAGGGCGCCGTGGATCCTCGCGACGTGCTTCGCTACGCGGAGCTCGTCGCCGGTGCCGGCGCCGACGAGGTCGTGTTCGCGGACACGGTCGGGGTCGCGGTTCCGAGGCAGGTAAAGGAGCTGGTTCGCAGGGCCGAAGAGCTGCCCTGCGAACTGGGCGTTCACCTGCACAACACGCGCAACATCGGCTTCGCGAACGCCTACGCGGCGTTGGAGGCCGGCGCGACCGTGCTCGACGCGTCGGTCGGAGGCCTCGGCGGCTGCCCGTTCGCCCCGCGGGCAACGGGCAACATCTGCACCGAGGATCTGGTCTACCTGCTCCACGGCGAGGGCGTCGAGACGGGCATCGACCTCGCTGCGCTGATCACCGTCGCCGAGTGGCTCGAGGGCGAGCTCGGGCGACAGCTACCGGGACAGGTCTATCGCGCCGGCACCTTCGCGCCGGTCGCCGGCTGAGAAAGGGGAACGATGGCGTACAGGCTCGGCGTAGACGTCGGTGGCACCTTCACCGACCTCTTCCTGGTCGGCGACGGCAACGGCGGCGGCGGCGGCCGCTTCCGGGTGAAGACGCCCTCGACGCCGGCCGACCCGTCGGAAGGCGTCCTCACCGGCGTCCGGCGGATCTGCGAGGAGGCGGGGATCGAGGTCTCCCAGATCCGGAACATCCTCCACGGCACGACCGTAGCCACCAACGCAGTGCTCGAGTCGAAGGGGGCACGCGTGGGCCTGATCACGACGGTCGGCTTCCAGCAGATCCTGCACCTGGCCCGGTCCCAGACTCCCGGCCCGCTCGCCGGCTGGATCATCATGATGAAGCCCGACCCGCCCGCCTCCCTCGCCGACACCCGCGAGGCGGTCGAGCGGATGGACGCCCGCGGCGAGTCGATCGTCGAGGTCGACGTGGAGCAGGTGGAAGGCATCGTCCGCGACCTGGTCGAGTCGGGGGTCGAGACGCTGACCGTCGCGCTGATCAACTCGTACGTGAACGGCGCGCACGAGCGGCAGATCGGCGAGATCGTCGAGCGCCTCTACCCGGGCTTCCCGGTCACCCTCTCCTCCGAGGTGCTGCCCGAGTTCCGGGAGTACGAACGCGCGCTGACCGCGTGCATGAACTCCTACGTCCGGCCGAAGGTTGCCGACTACGTGAACCGCCTCCAGGAACAGCTCGGCGGGATCGGCGCCAAGGCCGACGTCAACATCCTGCGCTCGGACGCCGGGCTGATGACCATCCGGGAGGCTGCCCGGAATCCCATCTACGGCGTGCTCTCGGGCCCGTCCGGCGGCGTCGCGGGAGCGCTCTACGTCGCCCGCAAGGCCGGCTTCGACGACATCCTCGCCTTCGACATGGGCGGGACGTCCACCGACGTCGCCCTGTGCCAGAACGGCCAGCCCACGATCGGCCGCGAGACGGCGATCGGACACTTCCGCATCAAGGTGCCGTCGGTCAACGTGCACACGGTCGGCGCGGGCGGCGGCTCGATCGCCCACGTTCCGGAGCTGACGAAGGCGCTCCGGGTCGGGCCGCAGTCGGCAGGCGCCGAGCCGGGCCCGGCCGCGTATGGGAAGGGTGGCACCGAGCCGACCGTCACGGACGCCAACGTCGTCCTCGGGCATCTGCCGCCGTCGCTGCTCGGCGGCGAGATGCAGCTCGACACCGAGGCCGCCCGCTCGGCCGTTCAGACCGTCGCCGACGCGATGGGGCTCGACTCCGTGGAGCAGGCGGCCGAGGGGATCCTCGCGATCGTCAACGAGAACATGGCCGGTGCGCTGCGGCTGGTCTCGGTGCAGCGCGGGCACGACCCGCGCGACTTCGCGCTCGTCGCCTACGGCGGCGCGGGGCCGCTGCACGCGAATGCGCTCGCCAAGCTGATGGGCTCGTTCCCGGTGATCGTCCCGCCGGCGCCGGGACTGCTCTGCGCGATCGGCGACCTCGTCGCCGACTTCCGCGACGAGTTCGCCCAGACCTACATCCGACTGCTCGCGGACGCGAGCGGCGCCGAGGTCGCCGAAATCCTCGACGGGCTCGGCGCGCGGGCGACCGACTGGCTCGACGGCGAGGGGATCTCCGCCGACGCCCGGCGTGTCGCCTACAGCGCCGACATGCGCTACCACCGCCAGGGTTACGAGATCCCGGTGGCGCTCGAGCCCGACGAGATCCGCTCGGACGGGCTGTCCGACCTCGAGGAGCGGTTCAACGGCCTGCACGAGCAGCTGTATGGGTTCCGGATGCCCGGCACCGCGTGCGAGATCGTCAACCTCCGCGCAGTCGGCTACGGGGCGGTGCCGAAGCCTGAGCTGCCGGTCGGCGAGGCGGGCTCCGCCGTCGCATCAGGTGCCGTCGTCGACGAGCACGACGTCGTGTTCGACGGCGAGCGGCTGCCGACGAAGATCTACGACCGCGCGAAGCTCGAGCCCGGCGCCACGCTCGAAGGCCCGGCGATCGTCACCGAGTTCGACTCGACCACGGTCGTCCTCCCCGGCTTCGTGGCGGCGGTCGACGTTAACTTCAACATCTTGATCAATCCGGAGGACCGCCATGCAGGCTGAGAAAAAGGAGACTCAGGGGGGAAGCGCAGTTTCCCCTCTGCTGATTGCGGAGATCCCCGACCTCGAGGTCGATCCGGTCACGCTCGACATCATCGAGGGTGCGCTGAAAAGCGCCCGCTACGAGATGGACGCCGTCCTCTTCCGCTCGGCGATGAGCCCCGTGATCCGGGAGCAGCACGACGAGTTCCCGATGATCACCGACCCCCGCGGCCGGATGGTGGTCGGCCAGTTCGGCGCGTACATCAACGAGATGATGGAGACGTGGGACCGGGGCGTCTATCCGGGTGACGTGATCCTGACGTCGGATCCGTTCAAGTGCTCGGCCTCGATCTCCCATACGAACGACTGGCTGGTGCTCGTCCCGATCTTCTACGAGGACGAGCTCGTCGGCTGGTCGTCCCAGTTCGGTCACCAGATGGACGCCGGCGGCCCGCTCCCGGGCTCGCTGCCGACGGGCGCGAAGACGATCTTCGAAGAGGGGATCATCATCCCGCCGATCAAGATCATCGAGCGGGGCGTCCCGCAGGAGGACGTGCTCCGGTTGATCTTCAACAACGTCCGCCTCCCCGAGATGAACCGCGCCGACCTGTTCGCGATCGTCGCCGGCTGCCGCGCGGGGGAGAAGCGCGTGATGGAGCTCTGCGAGCGCTTCGGCAAGGAGACCTACCTGGCTGCGCTCCAGGCGCTGCTCGACCGCACCTACGAGGCGATGCGGAAGCTGATCCAGGTCGCGATCCCCGAGGAGCCGCAGTCGTTCGAGGACTGGATCGACGACGACGGGCTCGGCAACGGCCCCTACAAGATGAAGCTGACCATCTGGCGCGAGGGCGACCACGCCTTCTTCGACTGGTCCGGCACCGACCCGCAGGCCCTCGGCCCGATCAACTTCTACCTCTCAGAGGGCATGTTCAAGATGTTCATCGGGATCTACCTGATCATGGTCAACGATCCCCAGATCCTCTTCAACGACGGCTTCTATCCCCTGCTGCACGTCGTCATGCCCGAGGGCTCGCTGC
>JBKPMR010000060.1:0-8215 GCA_046732255.1 Actinomycetota bacterium | reverse complement strand
CCTTCACGCGATCGAGGCGCTCACCGAGCTCGACGCCGAGACCGGCAGCGCGGCGGTCGAGGCCGTGCTCGCCGAGACGGTGGATCTGAGCACGGAGCACTTCTTCCCCGACGATCCGGCCGCGTCCGCCCAGCACCGTCGGCGAGACTGGCGTCCCGGCGGCCGGGCAGGTGTCTCCCAGGGGCACAACATCGAGTTCGCCTGGCTGCTCGTCCGCGCGGAGCGCGTGCTGTGCCGGGAGCCTTCCCGGAGGCGCTACGACGCCTACGTCGCCGCCGTGCTCGCGGCTCAGCGGCCTGCGCGGCTCTGGTGGGAGGAGGCGGAGCTGCTGGCCGCGCTTACTACGGGGCTGGCCGAGTGGCCCGACGCGGGTCGCGAGGAGGCGCTCGAAGAGCACGTCGGGTTCCTCCTCGACCGAGTCGTCGATCCGGAGGACGGGATCTGGCTCCACACGGTCGGGACGGACGGAGCGCGGCTGAGCACTGCCAAGCGCGAGACGTGGAAGGACGCGTACCACGAGGTGCGGGCGATCACGATGCTCGCCGAGACGCTGCGGCCGAGGAGCCCGTCCGATCAGTCGCCACCCACATAGGCGCCGAAGAGCGCCGTCCAGTGCTCGGTATCGAATTGGCGCGCGAGCGTCCCCCTGAAGAGCCCGTGCACGAATGCCGCGAAGGGCTCGGCAGCCTCGGGCGGAAGAAGCGGCTGAGCCCGTCGCTCGACGACGAGGATCCCAGCGTCCACGCGGGGGCGCGGACGGAACGCGTCTCTCGCGATCCTCCCGCCGAGTGAGAAGCGCCACCACGGACTCCAGGCCGCGCTCAGTGCCGTGCACGGGCGACCCGCCCGCTTCCGAGCCACCTCCCACTGGACGATCAGGTCGGCGCGCACGAGTCCACTCGCGGGCCGATCGAGCAATCGCCGCAACACCTGCGTGGTCAGGTCGGAGGAGCGGACACCGGCCTCCCGCACGAGCCGTGCGGCGACCGCCCTATCAGCAAGGAAGTTCTGACCGGGAGCGCGACGACGATCGTCGCGCGGCGTGCGGGCGCGTTTGGCGCCCACGGACCATCACCGTGAAGATACCCATCGCCGCGATCCTATCTCGCCGACGAGTGCGGGAAGCCATCCCCCGCGGGCGGCGGAATGCAACGCGGTTCCGGGGGGCGGGCATCGAGCATCAACAATCAGCTGATCCGTCAGAGGTCGACCGTGGGCAGATCGAGGCGGTCCCCCGACTCCATCGCCGCCAGCGCGATCGCCAGGTCCTGGATCGCCAAGCCGGTGGAGTCGAACAAGGTGACGTCCGAGTCGTCCTGACGGCCTCGCGCGTCACCCGCCAGCACGGCGCCTAACTCGGTGACGCGGTCCCGGTCGAGAAGACCTCGCTCGACCGCGGCCGCCAGCTCGTCCCCGTGGCTCGCCTGCTCCCAGACGTTGCAGATTCCGCAAGTGACGCACCCGCGGGCGCGGTCCGCTAGATGAGAGCTCGGCTGGATGAGACAGGTGCCCGGGCTGTCTCAATCGCACGGGATCAGGTGACGCGCAAGACTGTGCCCGTGCAGGCGGAAACACACTACGCGCGGAGCGGCGACGTCTCGATTGCCTACCAGGTCATGGGTGAGGGGCCGTTCGACCTCGTCTTCGTACCGGGCTCGGTCTCACACGTTGAGCTCGGTTGGGAAATCCCGGCCTTGGTGGCCTTCTATCGGCGGCTGGCCTCGTTCTCGCGTCTGATCGTCTTCGACAAGCGAGGAACCGGCATGTCGGACCGGGTCGCCGGTGCTCCGACGATCGAGACGCGGATGGACGACGTGCGCGCCGTGATGGACGCCGTCGGCTCGGAGCGCGCCGCGGTTCTCGGTCTCTCTGAAGGGGGGCCGATGAGCGCGGTCTTCGCCGCTACATACCCGGAGAGACTCTGGGCGCTCGTGCTTTGCGGTGCGCTCGTACGGTCACTATGGGCACCCGACTTCCCCTGGGGCTACACCGATGAGGAGTGGGAGCGAGCCTGCGAGGAAGAGCGGCGCCACTGGGGCGAGCCCGAGTTCGTGCGGCAATCCCTTCAGCCACTCATGCCAAGCCTCGATGAGGAGAACCTTCGGGGGCTGATCACGCTGTTCCGGCAAGGGGCGAGTCCGGGCGCTTTCGACGCGCTCAACCGAATGAACAAGGACATCGACGTGCGTGCTGTCCTGCCGACGATCCGGCTACCGACACTCGTCGTCAACCGAACCGAAGAGCCCGAGTTTCTACGCGAGGGATCCCGGTTAGCGGCGCGTCTCATCCAGGGCGCGAGGCATGTCGAGCTGCCCGGCCCTGACCACGCGCCGTTCGCCGGCGACTCGGAGTCGTACCTTCACGAGATCGAGCAGTTCTTGACCGAGACCTGGGAGGCCGGATGGGAGGAGGCCGAGCCTGACCGCGTGCTCGCCACGGTGCTCTTCACCGACATCGTCGGCTCCAGCGAAAAGGCGGCCTCGCTCGGCGACCGCGCTTGGCGCGACCTCCTCGAGCGCCACCACGACCTCGTCCGTCGCCAGCTCGTCCTTTTCCGCGGATCGGAGGTGGACACAGCCGGCGACGGCTTCTTCGCGTCCTTCGACGGGCCGGCGCGGGCAATCCGCTGTGCGAACGCGATCGTCGAGTCCGTGACGGAGCTCGGTCTGGAGGTGCGCGCCGGCCTGCACGCGGGCGAGTGCGAGCTGATGGACGGCAAGGTGGCCGGGATCGCAGTGCATACGGGTGCCCGCGTCTCCTCCCTCGCGCAACCCGGCGAGGTGCTGGTCTCGAGCACGGTCAAGGACCTGGTCGCCGGGTCCGGGATCAGCTTCGATGATCGTGGCACCCACCAGCTCAAGGGCATACCGGGCGAGTGGCGGGTGTATGCGGTTACTCGCGGCGGCTGATCCGCCGCCGGCGCTCAGAGGATTTACTGAACTCTTACCTCCGGCGGCCGCCGTCGAGCGTGTGCTTCCGTCTGCCGCGAAAGGAGTGGAGGATGGCGGAGGAGATCCTCCACAACCTCCTGCTTGGGTTGAGCTGCGAGGATGACCGCCGCGACCCTGCTAGTCGACTCTGGGAGGCTCCTCAAAGGTCGATCTGACGCAGGTTCAGCTCGTCGACGCGCTCCATTGCTGCGAGCGCGATCGCCAGGTCCTGGATCGCCAGTCCCGTACTGTCGAACAGCGTTACGTCGGAGTCGTCCTGACGGCCGGGCGACTCACCCGCAAGCACGGCGCCCAGCTCGGTCACGTCCTCGCGTCCGAGGGCCCCCGCCTCGGCGGCGGCGGCCGTCTCCCCGCCATGTGATGCTTGTTCCCAGTCGTCCACGAACAGGCGGACGCGCGGCTCCGAGGTTCCTTTTGGTACACCCTGCTCCCAGTCGTCGCAGAAGATCCGCGCGCGGCCGAGTTCCTCGACCGCGATCTCGGCCTTGCCCGGGCCGTCCGCGCCCATCAGCGACACGTGCTGTCCCGGCCGGAGCGAGCCTTCCGGGAGCAACACTTCGTGGCCCGGCGTCACCGTCACGAGCACGTCGGCGGCGAAGGCTTCCTCGCGCGAGGAGGCGACACGCGCGCCTAGCTCCTCCGCTGCCGCAAGGGCGTGTTCCTCCGAGACGTCCCAGAGCAGCACGTCCCGCCCGCGGGCGAGGAACGTCCGCGCTGTCGCCTTCCCGTTCACGCCGGCGCCGATCACCGCTGCACTTCCGTGTCGACCCAACGTCTCCGCCGCCAGGACGGCCGCCGCGCCCGTTCGCAGCGCCGTCACCGCTCCCGCGTCCAGGACGGCGACGAGCCGCCCGTCGGAGGCGTCCGACAGCAGCACCAACCCCGTCACCGTCGGCAGCCCTCGCGCGGGATTGCCCGGATAGGACGTCACCCACTTCAACAGCGCGTGACCGGCGCCCAGAGCCGGCATCGCCCGGAAATCGCCGGCCGGATAGGCGGGGACGTACACCTTCGGCGGCATCGACCACTCGCCGCGGGCGTAGGCGACGAACGCGTCCCGGACAGCGTCGACGGCGCGCGACGGCGAGACTGCGGCCTCGACGTCGCGGGCGCGGAAGAGCGGGATCACAACGCCTTGACGGCGGCGGCGAGCTTCACGACCGACTCGCGGGCGTCGCCGAAGAGCATCTGCGTGTTCGGCAGCGTGTAGAGCGGGTTGTCGACGCCGGCGAAACCCGGGCGCATCGAACGCTTGAGCACGACCACGTTCTGCGCGCTGTCAACGGCGAGAATCGGCATCCCGTAGATCGGGCTGCCCGGGTTCGACCGCGCGTCCGGGTTGGTAACGTCGTTGGCGCCGATCACGAGCGCGACATCGGTGCGCTCGAACTCGGGGTTGATCTCGTCCATCTCGACCAGCTGGTCGTACGGCACGTTCGCCTCGGCGAGGAGGACGTTCATGTGCCCGGGCATCCGGCCGGCCACGGGATGGATCGCGTACTTCACATCGACGCCCCGCTTTTCCAATTCGTCCGCCAGTTCCCTAACTGCGTGCTGCGCCTGCGCCACCGCCAGCCCGTAGCCGGGGACGATGATCACCCGGTCGGCGTAGGCGAGCATCACCGCCACGTCCTCGGGCGTGGTCGACCGGACCGTGCCGCCGTCGGCAGCAACGGCACCCTCGGCGGATGTCTGCAGCTGACCGAACGCGCCGAAGAAGACGTTCGAGACGGAGCGGCCCATGGCGCGGGCCATCATCAGCGTGAGCAGCGAGCCCGAGGCGCCGACGAGCATGCCGCTGACGATCAGGACGTTCTGGTGCAGGACGAAGCCGGTCGCTGCCGCGGCCACGCCGGTGAACGCGTTCAGCAGGGAGATGACCACGGGCATGTCGGCGCCGCCGATCGGCAGCACGAACAGCACCCCGAACGCGAGCGCGCCGAGCACGATCAGCGCCAGCAGGTACATCTTCTGCGGGCCGAAGACGATCACGAAGCCGAGCACGACGAGCGCGCCGAGCAGACCCAGGTTCCCGAGCTGCTGGCCCGGATAGACAATCGGCCGGCCGCCGATCAGCTCGCGCAGCTTCGCGAACGCGATCAGGCTGCCCGCGAACGATACGCTCCCGATCAGCGCCGAGAGTACGATCGAGACGGAGGCGTCGTAGTCGAGCCTGCCGGGCTCGGGGATGGAGTCGTGGAAGTCCGCGAGCGCGACCAGGGCCGCCGCCCCGCCGCCGACGCCGTTGAACAGCGCCACCATCTCCGGCATCGCAGTCATCTTCACGGCGCGGGCCGCGTACGCCCCGACCGGCGCCGAGATCGCCATCACGACCAGGATCGACGCGTAGTTCGTCAGCCCGGGCGTGAAGAAGGTGGCGACGATCGCGAACGACATCCCGACCGCGCCGATCCAGTTGCCGTACCGGGCCCGCGCCGGATGCGACAGGAACTGGAGCGCGACGATGAAACAGACGATCGTGACCAGGTACGCGAGGTAGATCCAGTCGGTCCTGGACACAACTGCCTCAGGGACAGGCTTAAGCCTGTCCCTGAGCCTCCTTCTTCGTCTCGTCCTCCGACTCCGCCGGCGGCCGCTTCTTCGGCTTGAACATCTCCAGCATCCGGTCGGTGACGACGAAGCCGCCGACGACGTTGCCCGTCGCGAGCGCGACCGCGACCAGCGTCATGATCCGCAGCCAAGTGGGCTGTCCGTGCGCGCCGGCGACGATGATCGCGCCGACGATCACGATCCCATGGATCGCGTTGGTGCCCGACATCAGCGGCGTGTGGAGGAGCGTCGGCACCTTCGAGATCACCTGCACGCCGAGGAAGGCGGCGAGGATCAGGACGGTCACCTCGAGCAGAAAGCTCGTGTTCATTCCGGATTGGCCTCCTTCCGCGTGACGCAGGCGCCGGCGATGATCTCGTCGTCGAAGTCCAGTACGAGCTCGCCCTCGGGCGCGAGCAAGGCGAGCAGCGCCTGGACGTTGCGGGCGTACAGCTGGCTGGCGTGGTACGGCATCTCGCTCGGCAGGTTGAGCCGGCCGACGATCGTCACGCCGTCGCGCACGACCTCCTCACCTGGGACGGTGAGCTCGCAGTTGCCGCCCGTCTCGGCGGCGAGGTCGACGATCACGGAGCCGGGGCGCATCGCCTTGACCGCCGAGGCCGGGATCAGCTTCGGCGCAGAGCGGCCGGGGACTGCGGCGGTCGTGATCACGGCGTCGAACTCCGGAAGCCGCTTCTCGAGCTCCGTCTGCTGCTGCGCTTGCTGCTCGGGCGTCAACTCGGCCGCATAGCCGCCCGCGGTCTCCTCGCCCTTGACTCCGAGGTCGAGAAACTTTGCCCCCAACGACTCGATCTGCTCCTTCACCGCCGAGCGGACGTCGAATCCGAAGACGACCGCGCCGAGCCGGCGTGCGGTCGCGATCGCCTGCAGCCCGGCGACGCCGGCGCCGATCACGAGCACCTTCGCCGGCTGCACCGTGCCGGCGGCGGTGGTGAGCATCGGCAGGAACCGCGGCAGCCTGTCGGCAGCGATCAGGGCCGCCTTGTAGCCGCCGACGGTTGCCTGGGACGACAGCGCGTCCATCGACTGCGCGCGTGTAATCCGCGGGATCGACTCCATCGCGAAGGCGACGACGCCCTGCGCCGCGAGCCGGTCGATCCCCTCCTGGTCGGTCAGCGGCTGGAGGAAGCCGATCAGGACGGCGCCGTCGTGCAGCCGCCCGGCCTCCTCCGCCGTCGGCTTCTGGACCTTGACGACGACGTCGGCGTCCCAGGCGCCGTCGACGAACGATGCGCCGGCGTCCGCATATGCCCTGTCCTCGAACGACGCGGCGCTTCCGGCGCCGCGTTCGACCGAGACCGTATGTCCACCCTCGACAAGCTTGGCGACCACCTCCGGCACCAGTGCCACCCGGCGCTCGCCCTCGGCGGTCTCCGTCGGGACTCCGATCCGCATGCCGGAGGAAAGCCGGCCGGGATGGGTTTGCTGTTCGCCCGGCCGGTGCCCTGGATCGCGTGGCGAAGCCATGCGGGCAGAACTCTAGTGAAGGTCACAACCGTAGACTGGTCGGACCCCCGCCTGTGGAAAGCTTGCTGACAAGCGTCGGCCTCGGCCTGCTCTTCGTCCTGATCATGCTCGAGTCGGCGGGGATTCCGTTGCCGGGCGAGACGGCGCTGATCGCCGCCGGCCTGCTCGCGGCGAAGGGCCACTACGAGATCTGGGAGGTGATCGTGATCGCGGCGGCGGCCGCGATCATCGGCGACAACCTCGGCTACTGGGCCGCCCGCCATTACGGGCTGCGGCTGGTCGACCGCTGGCCGAGGCTGAAGAAGTACAGCGACCGGGCGTTGCCTCCGGCCGAGCGCTTCTTCAAGGCACACGGCGGCAAGACCGTCTTCATCGCCCGATTCGTGGCGATCCTCCGCTTCACCGCCGCGCTGCTCGCGGGGGCGACGAGGATGCCCTGGTGGAGGTTCTTCTTCTGGAACGCAGCCGGCGGGATCTGCTGGGCGACCGCCGTCGGGTTGCTCGCCTACTACGGCGGCAAGGCGGCCGCGGAGGCGTTCGACACCTACGGTCTGATCGGCGCCGGGGCGATTGCCGGCCTGATCGTGCTCGCCCTCGTCGGCGCGCACGTGTGGCGCAAGCGCGCGGTCCAGGAGTAGGAGGGAACTGCGGGTCGACGTTGAACATCTCCGCCCGTGGGGGCCCTACTGGCGCTGCTCGAGGCGGTCGAGGAATCCGACCCGTATACACGCGGCCACTCGACGCGCGTTGCCCGGATGGCGTACGAGGTCGGCATCCGGCTGAACTGCGACGAGACGCAGCTCGCCCGACTTCGGCTCGGCGGGACGCTTCACGACATCGGCAAGCTCGCCGTCCGTTGCGAGGTGCTGAAGAAGCCGGGCCCGCTCACGGCTGCGGAGCTCCAGGAGGTCCGCGCCCACCCGGAGATCGGCGCCCGGATCGTCGCCCTCGACCGTGTGCTGCGGACGGCGATGCCGGCAGTGCTCCATCACCACGAGCGGTGGGACGGCGGCGGCTACCCGACCGGACAGGCCGGGCCGGAGATCCCGCTCGAGGCCCGGATCCTCGGAGTGGTGGACAGCTACGACGCCATGACGTCGAACCGTCCCTACCGGAAGGCACTCCGGTCCGATCAGGCCGCCCAGGAAGTGGACCGCTGCGCCGGCACCCAGTTCGATCCCGACATCGCGCACGCCTTCCTCGACGCCTGGGATTCGGGCGTCTTC
>JBKPMR010000059.1:0-8371 GCA_046732255.1 Actinomycetota bacterium | reverse complement strand
GGGCTAGGATTGCCGGTGCGATGAGCGTCGCGATCGACGTCAGGACCGTCGGCAACGTGCTCGCCGGCGCGGAGCGTCCGGCGGGGAGCGGCGCCACCTTCGAGAAGCTCGCGCCGGCGACCGGGGAGGTGCTGAGCCTGGTCGCGCGCTCGGCTGCGGAGGACGTCGCGGCGGCGGTCGCGGCCGCCGAGGCCGCCCAGCCCGCGTGGGCGGCGCGGACCGTCGAGGAGCGGGGCCGCACCCTCCGCCGAATCGCTCAGCTGCTCGAGCGCGACCGCGAGCGGGTGGCGGCGGTCGTCTCAGCCGAGACGGGCAAGTCGCCGAAGGACGCCAATGGCGAGACCGAAGGCGCGATCGAGCTCGGCTACTTCATCGCCGGGGAGGGCCGGCGGTTCTACGGGCGGACGATGCCGAGCGCGGTGCCGAACCGCTCGGCGATGACGATCCGCCAGCCGCTCGGCGTCGCCGGCCTGATCATCGCCGCGAACACCCCGATCGCGAACGTCGCCTGGAAGGTCTTTCCGGCGCTCCTCTGCGGTAACGCCGCCGTGCTGAAGGCGTCGGAGGACGCACCGGAGACGGCGAACGTCTTCGCCGGGGTCGCGGCCGAGGCCGGCGTGCCGGACGGCGTGCTGAACATCGTCCACGGCTTCGGGGAGGAGGCCGGGCAGCCGCTGGTCGAGGATCCGCGCGTCGCAGTCGTCTCCTTCACGGGCTCGACGTCCGTCGGCCGACTGATCGCCCGCGTCGCCGGCGAGCGCCTCGCAAAGATCTGCCTCGAGCTCGGAGGCAAGAACCCGCTGGTCGTCTGCGACGACGCGAATCTGGACAGGGCGGCCGAGGCGGCTGCGCTCTCGGCGTTCTCGAACGCCGGTCAGCGCTGCGCGGCCGGTTCGCGGCTGATCGTCTTCGACACGGTCTACGACCGCTTCCGCGGCATCCTGGTCGAGCGAGCCCAGGCGCAGAAGGTCGGTCCGGACGACGAGCATGACTTCGGTCCAGTGATCAACGAGCAGCAGCTCGACCACATGCTCGGCGCGGTCGAGCAGGCGAAGGCGGCGGGAGCGACCGTGCTCACGGGCGGCGAGCGCCTCGACCGGCCTGGCTTCTACATGGCCCCGACGATCGTGGAAGGCGTCGCGGCCGACTCGGACATCTCGTGCACCGAGCTCTTCGGGCCGATCACGACGCTCCACCGGGTCGGAGACCTGGAGGAGGCGATCTCGGTCGCGAACGCGAGTCCGTACGGCCTCACCGCCGCGATCTGGACGTCGAGCATCCACCGCGGCCAGGAGTTCGTCCGCCGGATCGTCGCCGGCGGCGTCCAGGTGAACGGGCCGACGTACGGCTTCGAGCCGCACGTCCCATTCGGCGGCCAGCGCGACTCCGGGACCGGCTGGCGGGAGCCCGGGACCGAGGCGCTCGACGTCTACTCCGACTGGAAGACCGTCTATGTCACACACGATCCAGCATCCGTCTGAGGCCGTCGCGCCCGCCGCGCCGGCCGAGGAGGTCCCCTACCCGCTCGCGAAGCGGGTCTTCGACCGGACCGTGGCCGCGTTCCTCGTGCTCCTGCTCTCGCCGCTCCTGTTGCTCGCGTTCGCGGTGCTCGCGGTGGACATGCTGCTCGTCTCGCACGACCGTGGGCGCTGGCTGTACCGCGAGCGGCGAATCTCCAGAGGTCGCGAGTTCGAGGTGCTCAAGTTCCGCGTGCTGCGCGAGGACGTGCTCGCGGAGATCGCGACCAAGGATGACGCGTACGCGCGGCTCTACGAGGCCGACCACGCGAACCTGACCGGTGCCGGGCGGATCATCAAGCGGATCTACGCCGACGAGCTGCCGCAGCTCTTCAACATCCTGCGCGGCGACATCAGCCTCGTCGGCCCGCGGCCGTGGCCGGTGACGATGGTCGAGGCGCAGGTCGCCAAGGGCCTGATCTACCGCTTGCACGTGATGGCCGGCTGGACCGGGCCTGCGCAGGTGCGAAAGGACTCGAAGGCGAAGTCCCGCGCGACCGAGCTCGACCTCGAGTACGTCGAACTGTGTCGTACGCTGAGCGGCCCGCAGCTGGTCGCCCACGACCTGCGGGTGATCGGGCAGTCGCTGCGCACCGTCCTGCGCGGCCGCGGGCTTCGTTATTAACCGCGGCATGCCCCGCAGCCTCATCGCCGTCCTGGGCATGCACCGAAGCGGGACGTCCGCGACCATGGGGACGATCCAGCGCTACGGAATCGAGGTCGGCCCTGTTTCCGAACGGAACCGTTACAACCCGCGTGGGAATCGTGAGTTGAAGCCCGTCGTCAAGTTCCACGACCGGATCCTCGATCGGAGCTGCGGTTCGTGGTGGCACCCGCCAGAGGACATCTCGATCTCACCAGAGGACCGAGAGGAGCGCGATTCAATTCTCGCAAGGTTTCCGGGGAGCCCATTCGCTCTCAAGGATCCGCGAATGCTGTTATTCCTGGAGTTGTGGCGCGATCTAGAGCCGCTGTGGATCGGCGTGATCCGCAACCCAGTGTCTGTCCGCAAGTCACTCGAGAAGCGCGAGACGGAGCACGGTAAAGGCCCTCCAGCCACGTTCGAAGGAGAGCAGTGGGAAGCGCTCTGGCGCCACTACAACCGATTTCTGCTTGCCGAGCTCGAGCGCGCCCGCTTTCCCGTCATCGACTTCGACCGTAGCGACGAGCTCGATGCGCAGGTCCGTGCTGCGCTCGGTCATTACGGCATCGAGCCGCATGGCCAGGGTGGCTTCTTCGAGCCGGAACACGTCACCGAGCGCGCGGATCCGCGGTGGCGGGATCAGGTGTACTCGATGGAAACGGTCGAGCTCTGGGAGCGGCTAGCCGGCCAGGCCGCGACTCCGGCCTAGGCGGCGGCCGGCGAGACTTCCTGGACGCGCTTGTACAGGTCGCCGGCCAGCTCGTCCACCTGCGCCAGCGTCGCGTCGTCCAACTGTTCGCGATAGGCGCCGACACGGTCGGTGAGTACGCCGTGGCGCTCGACCGCGTAGCTCGAATTCGCCCGGATCGGCCTGCCGTTGAAGGTCGGCTCGAGCAGGCACGGCGACATCGAGATCCCGATCCGTGCGGCCAGCCGCGCCATCGTCGTCCCGGTGTCCAGGACGAGCTCCTCGTAGGTGAGCGTGACCACCCGATCGCCGTACAGCTCGATCGCCTCAAGCGTGAGCTCGGCGGAGCGTCGCCAGCGCTCCATCCCGATCTCGACCTTCCTATCGCGGCCGCCCTGGGAGCGGGCCGAGGCGTACCACGCGCGTGGCTCGCGGACGATCGAGACGAGCATGCCGTCCGGGTAGGCGGCAAAGAGGGCCTCTCTGCTCTTGCGGCGGAGGTTCATCTCCGGCGCGAACGCGGTGATGACCCGCTTCGGCGTCGAGTACAGGTTGTGGTTGTCCAGCCAGGCGTTGAAGTACGACGTGAAGTAGCAGTCCAGAACGTGCCGCTCGTGCTCGACCCGCGTCTGCGCCACACACTGATCGAAGATCCGCTTCTGCAGTCCGGGAAGGAAGAGGAACGGAAAGACGTCCCGATTGGCGGCAGGTGCCGTCTTACCGCCCACCTTCGAGTAACCGCTGCGAAAGTGCTTGCCCGCGTACTTCTCGTAGAGCGTCTCGAACCAGGTCTCGGGACAGTCGAGGACGAGCCGTGGCCAGTGCCGGCTGTTCGGGACCTTGCCGATCCGGAGCTCGTGCGGATGAGCGTGACACTCCGGGTGGCCGTCCAGAAGCTGGCTGAGGAGCGTCCCTCCGGACCGATGGAGCTGGGAGACGAGGACGAGCGGCTCGCGAACGGGGACGATATGCGCCAGGCGTGCAGTGCAGAGGACCTCGTACTCCGCCTCTCCGAGTGCCCAGGCCGGCGGCGAGGACCGCTCGCTTCGGCGCTTCCAGACCCTGACCGCCACGGGGCCGAGTGTACTGGCGCCGGGGATACGATCTGCCGGTGCCCACGGCGGTCGCTCTCATCCCTGCGCGGGCCGGATCCCAGCGGGTCCCGCGGAAGAATCTCGCCGCGCTCCACGGCCATCCGCTGATTGCCTACGCGATCGGCGCAGCACGGGAGGCGGCGATCTTCGACGCGGTGATCGTCTCCACCGATGCCGAGGAGATCGCCGGAGTGGCCGAGAGCTACGGCGCCGACGTTCCCGGGCTGCGCCCGCCGGAGCTGGCCACCGCGACGTCGAGCGACATCGAGTGGGTGCTCCACTCGATGGCCGGCCGCGACGAGGACGTGTTCGCAATCGTCCGTCCGACGAGCCCGTTCCGGACCGGCGCGGCGATCCGGCGGGCCTTCGACCGGCTCGTCGCGCTCGGCGATCGGGCCGACTCGATCCGTGCGGTCGAGCGCGTCCGTCAGCACCCGGCCAAGATGTGGCGGCTCGACGGTGATCTCCTCGAGCCGATCCTTCCGCAGCCCGAAGGGGAGACGCCGTTGCACTCGCGGCAGTTCCACGCGCTGCCCGAGGTCCTCGTCCAGAACTCGAGCCTCGAGCTCGCGTGGTCGCACGTGCTCGAGCCGCCGCTGCCGACGATCTCCGGAGCACGCGTCGCGCCCTTCTTCACCGAGGGCTGGGAGGGCTTCTCGATCGACTACCCGGAGGACCTCGAGCGTGCGGAGCGTGCCGAGGCGACGCTGCCCTCGGTGCCCGTCCCGGTACGGTGACGGCCGTGGGTTCCCCCCTCCAACTCGTCCTTGTCCACATTCCGAAGACCGCCGGCACGACGCTCGGCTCGCTCCTCGGTCACCACTACGGCGACCGCTACCAGCGGGTCGACATGAGCGGCGTCCACGTCCGCCCGACGGGCGCGGGCGTCGAGGTACTGCGGCACGGAGCGGACGGGACCGCCGCGCAGCTCGACCGGTTCGACCTGAGGGACGGCGTCGAGGTGGTCTCCGGGCACGCACCGGTGGGGTTGCTCGACCTGCTTCCGCCTGCCGAGCGCTACGTGACGATCCTCCGCGACCCCGCCGAGCGGACGCTCTCGCAGTACTACCACCTCCTCGCGCGGAGGGCGGCCTGGCGGCACGAGTGGCTGCCGGCACCCACGCCGCAGCTCCGACTCTCCGAGGCGATCGGCGAGCGGAGCTACATCCCCGACAACCTCCAGACGCGGATGCTGTGCGGCATCCCCGCGGTCGAGCACCCGTTGCCCCCGGACGCGCTCGACTGTGCGAAGCGCGAGCTCCAGGAGCGCTTCGCGCACGTCGGAACGACCGAGCGCCTCGAGGAGCTGGTCGCGCTGCTCAACCTCGATCTGGGCTGGCCGACGGTGGTGGTCGAGCGGGCGCGGGTGAACGCGGCCCGGCCGCGGGGCCGCGAGGTCCCGGCGGAGGAGATCCGTTTGGCGGAGGAGGCGAACGAGCTCGACCGCGAGCTCTATGCCGAGGCCGGACGGCTCCACGAACAGGCGGTCGCACGCGCGGGCGAGGAGCTCCAGACCGAGCTCGAGGTCCTGCGCCTGGCGCGGCTGCGGAGAGAGGGACAGCCGGGCATTCCGCTCCGTGCGCTGCCGGTCGACGCCCGCGTCGAGCTCGCGGTGCGCGAGTCGGACCTGCTGGACGCCGGTGTCGAGCTCCGTGACGCGGCCCGCCGCTACGCCAAGCGTACGGAGCAGTGGCGCGCACTGAAGCGCGCCGCGAAGCGCAAGGTCGGCGTGCTCAGCCGGCGACGCTCATGAGCCTGCGGTACCTCCCTCTCGGCGAATGCCGCCGGATCGCGACGCTCGAGGCCGATCCGGTCGAGCGCGCGGCAGCCTTCGCCGACGCCTGCCGGCTGAACGCGCTCTACATGATCGAGCGCGCCGGCTCGGGCCACCCGGGCACGACCTTCAGCTCGCTGGACGTCGTCGTCTGGCTCCACCTCGAGGTGCTCGCGGACGGCGACCGGTACTTCTCCTCCAAGGGGCACGACGTGCCCGGGCTGTACGCCGTGCTCGCCGGCCTCGGCCGGATCGACTTCGACCTGATTCACCGGCTGCGGCGGCTGGACGGCCTGCCGGGGCATCCGGACGTCGCCGCGACGCCGGCGGTGGTGACGAGCACGGGCTCGCTCGGGATGGGCGTCTCGAAGGCGCGCGGCTTCGTCCTTGCCGACCGGGCGCTCGGACGTTCGGGCCGGGCCTACGTGCTGACCGGCGACGGCGAGCTGCAGGAGGGCCAGTTCTGGGAGTCCCTCCAGCCGACCGCGAACCGCCGCTTGGCCGAGATCACGGTGATCGTCGACCGCAACCGGGTGCAGTCGGACACCTGGGTGTCGCACGTGAGCGACCTCGGCGACCTGGAGGCGAAGCTGCAGGCGTTCGGGTGGGCGGTCACCTCCTGCGACGGGCACGACCTGCGCGCGTTCGCGGATGCGCTCGCGTCGCTCGAGGGCGAGGAGCGGCCGCGGGCGGTGATCGCGAACACGCTGAAGGGCGCCGGCGTGTCGTTCATGGAGCCGCACGAACTGCCGCACACCGACACGGCACTCTACGGGTACCACTCCGGCGCGCCGACGGCGGACGAGTACGAGCGGGCGGTCGAGGAGATCCGCGCCCGTCTCGACGAGCGCCTTGAACGGCTCGGCGTGGCCCCGGCAGCGCTGGTCGAGGCCGAGCCGCCGGAGCATCGCTCGGCCCCCCGGGAGCGCCAGCGACTCGTACCGACCTACGGCGAGGCCTTGATCGATGAGGCGGAGCGTGAGCCGCGCCTCGTCGCGCTCGACGCCGATCTGCGTCTCGATACCGGACTGGTCGGGTTCCGCGAGCGGTTCCCGGACCGGTTCTTCGAGTGCGGGATCGCCGAGCAGGACATGGTCTCGCAGGCCGGGACGATGGCGCTTGCGGGCCTGCTCCCGGTCTGCCACTCATTCGCGTGCTTCCTCTCCACGCGCCCGAACGAGCAGATCTACAACAACGCGACCGAGGGCTCGAAGGTGATCTACGTCGGGTCGCTCGCGGGCCTCGTCCCGGGCGGGCCGGGGCACTCGCACCAGTCGGTCCGCGACATCTCGGCGCTCGGAGGAATGCCCGGGATGGCGCTGATCGAGCCGTTCTCGGAGACGGAGGTACGCGCGGCGGTGCGCTGGGCCGTTCGCCATGCGCCGGCGTCCGTCTACCTCCGCCTGGTCAGCGTGCCCTGGGCGATGGGCTTCGAGGTGCCGGACGTCGTCGAGCTCGTCCCCGGTCGAGGCACCGTCCTCCGCCAGGCCGGCGACGTGCTCTTCGTCGCCGCCGGGCCGGTGATGGTCGCCGCCGCCTGGCGGGCGGCCGAGCTGCTCGGGGGTAAGGGCATCGAGGCGGGCGTGGTCGCGCTGCCCTGGCTCCGCGACGTCGACGGCGTGTGGATCGCGGAGGCCGCCGGCGACGCGACGATCTTCACGCTCGACAACCACTACCTAGCGGGGGGGCAAGGCGAGGCCGTTCTCGCCGCGCTTGCCGCCCACGCGCCGGAGGCGGCGGTCCGGTTACACCAGATCGGGGTCACGGAGATCCCGAAGAGCGGCGAGAACAACGAGGTGCTTCGCGCGCACGGCCTGGACGCGGACGGAATTGTCGCCCAGGTGACGCCTCGCCTGCGCGCGCCGGTCTAGAAGGGCGCCGAGGCGAGGCGCGTCGCTGTGTTGCGACAGCGCCTCGCCGGCGTACTGGTCCGCTGTTGGCAGACGGTCAGGGTTGAGTTACCGGACAGCGAAAGTCGGCGTCAGGCGACCGGGTCACGGTGACATCGCCTGCTGTCAATGCCGCGGCGACCGCCTCGTCGGATGTGAGCAGATAGGGCGTCACGCCCTGGTTGAACGTGACCAGGAACACCTGCCAGCTTCCGCCGTGGTACGGGCCGTCGCCGGGAGCGACCCCGGCGATCCCGAGCTGATCGGCGACGCCGTTCGTGACCTTGTAGAAGGGATCGGTTCCGGTGCCCGCGGGGATCGGCGACGGCGTCACGACCGTCCCGACGATGGAGCCGTCGTGGAACAACTGGCCCTTCGAAGTCGTCGCCGCTGCGGGTGCCGAGGCGAGGAGCCCTCCAACCGCGACCAGGGCTGCAGCGAGTATCAGGCGCATCCGCGACCTCCTTACTCGATTCGCGGACCACGCTAGTGAACGAGCGGCACGCCTCACCATTACGACTTCCTTAAACCGCCGGCTGATCCGCGCCCTGCGCGAGCATCCAAAGCTATCTGCGCGCCTGTATCTCAAGGTTGAGGTGTCCGGTGATCTCAGCGTGCCGATCGATACCGGTGTCGAAGGGAGGCTTGGATGAATCGTTTCCGGACTTGGTGGCTCGGGCCTACTACGAGGACGAAAAGCCCGGGAAGATCATGTGCCAGCACGCAAACGTGCACGGTGGCCCCTGGCTGATCGTCAAGCCGAACG